>CAVPCV010000018.1:0-69620 GCA_963702455.1 uncultured Methanosarcinales archaeon | reverse complement strand
ACTCTTCCTTCATGAGTCTTTGCTTCTTTCGTGGTAAACTCAAGTCGAGGGTCGACCCCGTATGGCCTTGATGACAACAGCGTTTATCTAAGTACAAGTCCATGTACACAGCGATCAGTGACACGCAGGTTCTGACCTTGATACCCGCCTGCCAGCGCGGTGATACCGGGGCGATAGAAGGTTTATACGACCTCTACGCCGACCGAATCTATCACTATGCCCTGGCACGGACCGGTGATGTCAACACGGCCGAGGACTTGACGGCCGAAGTGTTCCTGCGGGTGATCCAGCACATATACAGATTCAAGCTGGACACGACGCGGCCGCATCATCCGTCAGCGCCTGGCTCTATCGCATCGCAGCCAACCTGGTCGCGGATTATCACCGGCTTCGGCAGCGCCGGCCGACGGTCAACATCGAAGAAGACGCGCCGCTGATCTCGGCCGCGCCGGACCCTTCCAGCAGGCAGAACGACGGGAGGCGCTGGAGCACCTCTCCGGCGCGCTGGAGAAACTGACCGAGGATCAACGGCTGGTGGTTGTCTGCAAATTCGGCGAAGGCATGAGCAACGCGGAGGCTGCGGCCTGGCTGGGCAAGACGGAGGGGGCGATCGAGGCGCTGCAGCACCGGGCGCTGCGGACCCTGAGCCGGCTGCTCGGCGCTAAGTAGGGCGATGATGAACGAGAAGAGACTGGCTGGCATACTGAACCGCTGCCTGGAGGAGATCGCGGCGGGGAGACCGCAGACGCCTGTATGGCGCGGCATCCCGAACACGCCGCTGAACTGGGCCCGCTGCTGGCAATGGCCGGTGAATTGGGGACGCTGGGACAGTACCAGGTAAGTGACTCGGCGCGGTTGCGAGGCAAAGGCCGACTGCGCCGGGCGGAAGCCGCCCGGCGCTATCAGCGCGCAAGCTCCGAAGGGGTGGCTGCGTCCGGGTTCGTTCCTGATGCCACGCGCGGCTGCCGGCCTGGCAGTTCACCCTCTTTGCGTCCTCCTGATGGCCGGGATGGTAGCAGCCAGCGAACCTGGCGACTTGGCCTACGGGCTGCGGATCGCGGCGGAACGGATCCCAGCACGGCTGACCCCCAGTACAGAAGCGCGGGCCCGCGCCGAGTTGGGGATTGCCAGCCGGCGGCTGGCCGACCTGGACCGGACCATGCGCAGTCAGGATCAAGAACTCGACGAGCGGACGGTCTCCGCACTGCTGATCAGCGTAGAGGCGGCAGCGGATATGGCTACGACCCTGTCCGAGCCAGAGCGGACCGAGATCGCCGCTCGCGTCGCAGAGCAGGCTGAGCTACTGGGGCAACTCAAACAGTCCGCACACCGCACACAGGAGGCCGAAGCACTGCAGGCCGCATCCGGGCAAGCTTATCGCGCGGCTGAACGCGCCGGGGCAGGGCCAGATCACCTACGCCACAACCGGCGGGGCCGCTGCATGAACCTATGAGAAGGCCCAGCGCGACACCGCACGGCGCTGTGACGCCTCACGCACGCCTTCTCCTCATTCTGCCGCCGAGACGGCATCGCCCACGCCTGAGCCTTCAGCCAGCCCAAAAAATGGAACGCCGAGCGATGTCGGCAGACAGCAGGCGACGCCTCAGGCGCGCGCCACGGCCACGGTTGAGAGGAATACGCCGCGGGCAACATCTGCGCGTCCTGGCGCCGAGGAATGGGGCGACATGCGCCACGAGATCTGGCTCCAGGCCGCCTTCGAGATCTGATTTCCCGCCCTCGCCGGACGGCATTGTCCGGCGATTGTCAGGTTGCCCGAGTTCGAATCGTCAAGGCGGGGCCTTCTGCACTGTGAGGTCGCGGTCGGGCTCGGGGTCGCGGCCGGCAGGCGGATCTACGCCGCGGCCGGCTTCGTCGCGGCACCGGCCGCCGGAGTCGCGCCCCCGCAGGACTCGAGCATCGGCGCGAAGACGCTCTCGACGAGCGCGGACGGCAGTGCGGCGCCGGCGGTGGTGTAGGCCTTGCGCACGGCGAGCCAGAGCGCGTCCACGGCCTGATCGTATTGCGCGAAGGCCATGCGGCGGCGGAGCCACGCGGTGCGGGCGCGGTCGCGGGTCTCGGCGAACGGCGCGATCGTGGGCCGCAGGATTGATGCCAGTTCCGCCTTGCGCTCGGCCGTGAGTTCGTCGACGTCGTAGAGGGGCGGCAGCTACCGTACCTGCTTGAGAGCCGCGACGAGCCGCTGCTGGTGGATCTACCGCCACTCGCTCCATCGACGCCGCTGCCGGGAAGAGCGGCCGCGGTCAGCCCACATTCAGCCGGGCCAGACCCGCTACCGGTTCCGGCTCCCCCACGACACCCTGCCCCGGGCCCGGCTCGTCCTCGCGACCACGGCGCGGGTCTTCGAGCGCACCATCCGCGTGGTCGTCGAGCACCAGCCCGCCGACCGCCGCGCCCGGCCCTACCGCGAGACCCTGGCCGAGGCGCGCTGGCTGCACGCCGACCCCGAGACGCCGGCGCCCGGCTCACCCTCGACCTGCCGCCGGCCGGCGCCGCCGAGCTCGAGCTGACGGTGGACGACGGCGACAACCAGCCGCTCGCGCTCGCCCCGCCGCAGCTCCTCCTGCCGTCCTACCGCCTGCGCTTCTTCCACCGCCCGGGATCCGAGCCGGCGCTCCTGTACGGGGACCCGGCGCTCGGCCGGCCGCGCTACGACCTGACGCTCCTGGCGCCGCGCCTCATCGGCGCCGCCGCCCACGAGGTCGGGCTCGAGGCCGAGACCCAGCTCGCCGTCACGCCCGACCGCCGCTCGCTCAACAGCAAGGTTTTCTGGGGTTTGCTCATCGCCGCTGCGCTGACGTTGCTGGCGCTCCTCGCCCGGCTCATCGCCCGCGGACCGACGCCGGACGCCGGATCGCCGCCGGCCGGGGGCACGGGCACGCATCCGCCGGCCTGAGCACTCTGCCGCTCAATCCCGCTCTTCAACCCGAGTTGCCCCACCCGCCAGTCCGCAGGCCAGGGCCCGGCGCCGGCGCCCCGGCAGAGGCGCTCCTCGCCTCACCGGGCCTCAAGTGGTGCTCATATTGCCCGATGGCGGAAGAGCAAGCGCCGGTAACGGCCGAACGGCCGCAGGTCCTGGTGCCGGACGACCTGCCGCGGCCGAAGCGGACGGCCGCCTGCAAACGAGCGTCGATCGCACCCTCATCGTCGAGCGGCTTCGACTGTCACCAGCCGAGCGAGTGCGGTGCAACGACCGCGTCCTCAGCGGCGTCCGGAGGCTCCGTGCCGCCACCCGGCGATGACCTTGCGGAATCTCCTGCTGGATCTCCTCGATGGCAGCGTCGAGTTCATTCTCGTGGGCATGCTCGCCGCCGTCGCCCAGGGCGTCCCGGTCATGACCCACGACGCCGACATCGTCCACCGGCGCACCGAGGTCAATGTCGACCGGCTGCTGGCGGTCCTCGGCCGGCTCGACGCCTCTACCGCGGCCGCCCGCCGGACGAGCGCTATGGACCGAGACGAGACCTCCTCCTCGGACCCGGCCCTCGCTTCCGCACGAGCAAGGGCGATATCGATGTCCTGGGAGCGAATCGAGGCGGGCTAAGACGCCAGGCTCCTCGCCGACACCGAAGTGCTTGATTTCGAAGGACACGCGCTGCGTGTTTTGACCCTCACAAAGCTCGCCGACCTGAAGGAGCGGTCACCGGATGCGAAGGATCGCTTCGCCCTCCTCCACATCCGGGAGACGATGAAGCTCCGCGAGCGGCCATCGACGGGTGACCGGGTCCTACTTTACCCGATAGAACAACGGACCGGCGGCCCTGACCGCGCCGCTGTCGGCGGTCAGGGAGTCGGGGCCGGCGTAGATCTCCACCGCCGAGCCGAAGTCCGCGGGTCCGGGCCCGCAGGACGAGTAGCTCGCCTGCCTGGTGTCGGTCCACTCGAGCAGGACGTCGTCGACCCGCTTGGTGGCGTACAAGCGATTTGGATGCGGGCGACGGTGCGCCGGACCTCCGCTTCCGATGTTCCCAGGTATAATGATGTTGTTCGGCCCGTGACCACGTCCCGGCCGGGCCGAGCGGTGGTCAGTCCGATGCCGAACGGTATCGGCGTTCGCAGCGGAAGCGGTGCGTTGGCCGCGCTGATCCTGCTGGCGTCCACCCCGGCGGTGGCCCAGTGGAGCTACGCCACGCTCGATCCGCCGAGCTTCCACTCGGAGCGCGCTCAGGTACAGCCCTTCGGGAGCGCCTGCCGTCGTCTTTGGTCAGGACTGGCTCCAGTATGCCATTCGGAACGGGACCGGCTGGGACCGCCAGACCGTCGACGGATGCCTCTATTCAGGCGACGGCGACATGGTCCAGCCCGACCTCGCCTTCGACGCGGCCCTGATGTCGATCTGGAGAGGTTCATTGAAGCCGTCAGGATCAAAAACACCCTGATCGATGTGGCGGAGATTAAAGCGGAATTTTCTGATGCCACAGGATCTTACGAAGAATTTTTTAAAATTGCGGGAGAGAGGGAGACCGACGCCCGCCTGGACCAGGCGGCAGAGTATCTCAAAGAGCTCATATCTGCCGTGAGAGAAGGATTCAAGGATAATGGTTCAAAGCTCGATGTCATAGGATCCAAGCTGGAAGAGATCTCAGGTAAACAGGATCAAATTATCGATAAGATAGACGATGCCCGTGGGGAGATAGTCTCTGAGGTTCAGGGCATGCGCTCGGATCTGAAGGGCCGCACAGAAGAGAGGCTGCAGAGGATCGAGAGCGATGTGACGGAGATCAAGGCCAGAATGAGGTCTTAACTCTCAGTCGCGATTGACAGATGGTCAATAGCCTGCGTCAGGCCACCTGTCCAGGCCCTGACAGAGGCCCAAAAGGAGCTGCGTGAGTCGGAAAAGTTCGGCATCCCCTTTATTGGGCCGCTTTCTACCTGACAGGCATGTGATTAGTGGATTAGAGCCGCAGCCAGGAATGCCACCAGCGCCACTGCCATTCCCCTTTTTATCGCCTTCTGGGACCCGGCAGCATCTCCTCTGGCAATCTTCAGCACAGAGAGCAAAAGGAACAGGTCCGCCACCGCTACTATCGCCAGATACACCCTGCCGAAGGGAGCGAAAAAGCTCAGGGCCACCGCCGCCAGGGCAAAGCCCGCCGCCAGGGCCGCAGACAGCGCGCTCGCCCGCCAGTATGGGCAGCGTCCTGGCCCCGCCCGCCGGTCGCCGGCCATATCCTCGATGTCTTTCGCGATCTCCCGGCTCATGCTGGCCAGAAAGGAGAGCCAGAAGGGAACCTGGTTGGCGACGAGGCCCGCAGGCCCGGCTGCTGCGCCCCCAAAGAGAAAGGTCGAGCCGGTCAGAAATGCGACGGAGATGTTTCCGGCCAGCGGAGTGGCCTTGAGGTTGCGGGCATAGAGGAAGAGGAGAACAGAGTTGAAGGCAGCGACGAAGAGGCATATCTGGTTCACCAGGCCCGCCAGAATGCAGCCTGCCGCAAATAGCGCCAGAGAATAGCGAAAAGCCGCCCCGGGCAGGATGCGGCCGCTGGGAATAGGCCGCTTCGGGTCTATTTATGGCATCGATCTCTCGATCATAGTAATCATTGATGGCGTTTCCGGCACCTGTAATCAGGAAAACCGCGAAGAAAATAAGTGCTGCCGCCTTAGGGTCCAAGCCCCCGGCGATAGCCAAGACCGATGATGGCTGCGACGCCAGCCATCATGCAATTGAAAGGGCGCAAAATCTCCCAGAATGCCTTCAATGCTACAGGTCCCCTGCGGCCTCTAGCCAGAGATGCCGCGTATCAGATAGAGCAGATAGATCTCAGTTAAGTAGCTATCGATATGTCTGTGACTATCGGTATATCTCTGGCTATCGAAATAGCTATCTATTTGGCTTCCGATATCGGTGTCGATATAGCCGTCGATATTGCAGTCGAAATAGCTAACGACTTGACCATTGATTTTGCCATCGAGAAGGCTATTGACATGACTATCGATATGACTCTCTGGACTTCTGCGGCCGCATCTTCCTCATCGAAGGCGGGAGCGGCAGAGGCATGGACGAGCTTTATCAGATAGGTGCTGCTGGCAGGAACCTTCTCTCTGTAGATGAGCCCAGAGCTCTGCATCCTGGATACTACCTTCGAGCACTTGCTGCTGTCGATGCTCAAAAGCCGGCGCAGATCCGATTGAAAGACGCCATCCGATCGTGAGCCTATGAGATCAAGTGCTCTCTCCTGCAGGACGGAGATGCTATTTGTCGGGGCATACTCTGACTTTTCTGGCATTGCAACCACGGACCATTATTAAAACTTAATTTATTTTGATATACTGTAATGAATTTTCATAGTATAAATCTTTTTTGTATTAAGACAGCTTTTTGTCTTAAAATCTTGAGAAAAATTCTGAATTCAGCTAATTTTTCCCTGCATAGATTTATATTCAAATATTTCAGGAGATATTCGATATATCCTAACGAAATCGCCACGACGGGGAAAAAATTATTAAAATTATACGGCACTTCTCTATTATTGTGAACAAGGCTTCGATTCGATTTCATCTGATCCATTATTTGCTCTGCGCCCTTATGGTCAATATTCGTAGTGGGATAATTAAACCGTGGGGGTTACGGAAGAAAACCGCAGAGGCGCAGAGCGCACCGAGGACGAACGAACGGAGACGACAGCTTGCTCAGAATAAAATATGCTAATCTTGCAAGGCTGGAAATAAGGTAAATTTCATCTCTGCGAACTCTGCGTCTCCACATGAAAAACTCTTAAGGCATACTGGTTTTTCATGCTTTGGGCATGATCCCTGCCTGAGGATCATGGGCTCTTTGCGGTTAATATTCGTAGCCGGAAAATTAAAATCGAGGACTTAATTATCGCAAGCCACTCCAACTAAACCACAAGGCGAGGAGACACACAGAGATTTCCAACCCGGGCATTCCTGGCACGGAGTCTCTACTCCTTTTTCATGAGGGGAAATTGGGCCCGAATCTCCCGGCTTCGCAGCACGGGCAAATCCAGCTCCTCAAGAATTCCCTCAATCCTCTTCCGGTCCGCTGACCGCAGGGATTTGCGATCAAGATAGGCATAGACAGCGCCCGATTTGCGGCGCGCGTCATCCACCACATCCCGGTTCAGCCCTCCGACCTGGTAATTGGAGAAGAGATGCCCAAAGGCGATTGCCGACCCGAAGATGAGCTCCGTCTGCCTCTGCACATAATGCCCTCCGCCAAAGCCCAGGAACACAGGGAGCTCTTCCGGCTGCAGGGCCATGATTGCTCTGGCCACCGCCTCGCCCGCCTTTTTATCGGTCCATTGCTCTTTGGTGCTGCCGATCTCGGCAAAGAAGCAGGGCGTCTTCATATCCACCGGCCCGTGATGGGTGGCTTCGGCAGAGACCATGTAGCCCGGGAGCCAAGGCCGCAATGTTATGCAAGAAGGATCTGAGACCTGCAGGCGCGGCCGCGGAAAGCTGGCTGGCCTGGCCTTGCTGTGGCCATGGCCATCTTCCAGTTCTTGCAGAGTTCCCGTGAAGTGCCCTCCAAACCAGGGCAAAGCCGCCTTGGCCTCATGCCGGCAGGGAAAGACGACCATCTCCGGATGCAGACCCAAATCCGCCAGCCGATCGTCCAGGCCGGATAGAGTGGACTGCCTTTCATCATGAATCAGCAGACGAAAGGCACCTTTAGACCTGTAGCCCTCCTCTTCCTGCCAGGGCAGCAGCTCCAGCAGACGCTCGAAAATATTGAGGCTTGCCGGATCTGCCCGAGAGCAGACTATGGCAACCTCTCCTGACAATGCAATCTTCAGATCTCCTTGCCCACACCCAGCATCTTCGCCACCATGGGTGCGTAATCGATCTTGGTGGCCTTGATCTCGGAGAGAGGCATGATCACGAGCATGGGCCTCTCCTGATCAGTCCCTGGGCAGAGAGATTGCGAAGCTCCTGATCCATGCGGCTCTTCAGCTCCGGATAGCCTGTGGACAGGAATGCGCCGAAGATCTCGCCCGGCTGCATATAGCTGAAAAGAGGCGCTCCAATCTTGCGGAAAGCCTGGTAGACCTGAGAGAGATCCTCGCGATCATGGCCGTGCCTGATGCGCACATGGTAGAAGGACATCAGCTCGCAGCAGATCTTCTGCCAGTCGACGTAGGCCTCGCGGGTCAAGAGGCCGCTCTGGAAGAACTTGGTCCGCTTTCCGGAGATGGTGGGCCGGGAGATGCCTGTTCTCCGGGAGAGCTCCAGGTCCGAGAGCATGGGATACTTCACAAAGGCGTAAAGCGTCAGCTTGTCCTTCTCGGTGAGCCGGGAGTCTTCTGTAAGGCGGGCCTTGGGCGGTACTATCTCCCCAGGAAGATCCGCTCTGGCAAGATCAAAGAGGCCGTTCACAGCCAGGGCCGCATCAGCCGAGTAGCTGGAGACCTGGAAGGGATAATGGAAGTAATGGATATCCTCCACAAAATCGTTCCGGTAGTATTCGTCGATGATAGGATCGAAGTTCACCCGGAAGTCGGTCAGACTTTTGGAGAAGAACGTAGAGACTGAATCGGTGTCTGTGGCAATGTGCGAGACGCAGTTGGGGTAATCGATCCAATTCTGGTAGGATGGGGATCCCTTCCTCACCTCAAAGGGCGCGGTTGGACTGTATTTGACGAACACTGAGGTCAGGATTTCGGCACCTACAGCTTCTCCGGAAGGCACATTCAACAGCTTAATAAGTTTCCAATCTCTAAACTTTCTTTTGCTCTTGAATATTGTTGACCGATCAACGCCTATGTTAGAAGCGAGATCTATGTCACTGAACCCCGGATATCTGGCAAGACCGTAAAGAACTAACCTCTCCTTTGATGTCAATTTTAGCTGCATTCGCATAACATATAGATGTCTATAAGTATTTATAGGTTGCCTATTCTTAGATTTCCGAATATATCCGTCCTGCATATACAAGGGATCGCATGATCAATTTTGCCAGAATTTAATCCGTGAGCCCCTGAGCTGCACTCCACTCAATATTTGTAGGTCGTTGGACCAGAAGCTGCACATACGAACTATTCCTACAAATTCAATTCTTGATATTTCTGTTTTCCAAAGAACTAATCATAGAGTGGAAGGCGGCATCAAGAGGTAGAAGGGGCCTTCCCCGAATAAATAGGTACAAGGCTATCGATAGTGACTACCGCATCGATAAGAAGGAGCTTCGCGAGAGATATCTCGCGCATTTGCCGCATTTAGGGATCTGAGGCAGCCTATATGGAATGCATCTTTCCGTTAGTTCATTTTCCATGCTGGCACCGCTGGCAGCTTTAGACATCGCCTTGGAGAAGCTCAATATACTTCTTCTCCAGGAACACATGAATGGCTTTGGATATGGCTTTCAGTAAGATAACGGAACCCGGATCATCTGCAAACGAGGATCTTTCTGAATCAAGTTGAGGATGTTTACGTTGAGGCTCTGAAATCCAGATGAATTCCCTTCAATGAATCAGAAAAATTTATATCCGAAAGGAACATTAATGTTTAATTAAGGTAAATCCAATTTTCAGAGGTCAACATGACGATTGATCCGCATGAGATCAACAGGCTGAGTCAACAGTTTAAGGACTGTTCTGTTTGTGGCGGAGATGAGTGGAGGTATTCAAACAAACTATTTTCATTGAATGAATTTGATTCAGAGCATCTAGAATTGGGAAGTGCACAAAGCCTTATGATTGGACCTATTTTCGTTAATTGCCATAACATACTGCTGTTCTGCGCCAGTCCTATGAGCCTCATGAACTGGGGGATTAGATGGTGCTCATGATACCGTTGTTTGAATTTTGGCCAGCAACACAAAAGAAGAGATCTTGCAGGTTATGGGGGATGTGGATAAAATGATTAGCCAAAAAATTTATTCAAACTAATGAATTTTTGTTATTTAAATATCGAATGCTAATCTAGCCAGAGGTAAGAAATTATGAGTTTCGTCTTCGATCTGCTAGCTCTATACATGCTGGGGGTAGCACTTTATTTCATTGGCAAGAAATATGAACTGGACAGAATCACCAAGATCACAATAGGCAGTCTCATTGCGCTAACCTTCATTCTATTCAGCACATTGCTTTATGCCGATATCTTCCGTTTTCCTGAGGTTAAAATATCTATGATTTATAACAGTCCTATTATTCCAAATATGAATGGCTCAGAATTTATGATCAACTGGCCCGTAAACCTAACCCAATTTTATTTAATAATTCTAATTATATTCCAATAAATAACTTCCCTTTTATCTTCGCAATTGTTCTTTTCCTTCTCTATCCAGTGGCAATTTTCCTGGGTTATGCAACGTCACTTTCGTATTCGAAAAAGCGAAGCAGGAAATTGCTGTTGGGATCAAGATCCTATGAGGATGTCAAGAGCAGGACAAGAGTCGCTAAGGAACCACGTTTTTCAGTGACGCGTTATCCGGATGGACAGCATGGAATTAACAACCTAAAGGAGGCTGTAGAGGCGGCTATCGACAATGTCGGGGGTATGAAGGAAAATTTCGTCAAAAAAGGAGATATAGTCCTGATAAAGGCGAATATTTGCGGAGGAAATCCAGATATTTCGGCAACATACACCTCTCAGGAGGTGGTCGGATATGTAGTGGACATGGTTCGAGAGGCAGGCGGCAAACCTTTTGTCTGCGATGCCGATATGGTATGGGCAAAGTTTTGGGTCCAGGTCAAGGCCCAGGGCTGGGATAAGTGGGCTAAAAAGAATAATGTGGAATTGGTAAACCTCACTGAGACGAATCTGGTGTACTTCGATTTCGGCGAAGGCACGCTCTTCTCAAATAACGAAAAGCCGAATCAAGAGGTTGTCTCCACAAGGGTTCTGGACGCAGATGTGATCATCAACATTCCTAAGATGAAGACGCATTTCGGCACCAATGTGACCCTAGGCATGAAGAATATGTATGGAACCCTGCCAGAAGAGGACAAGGCTTTCTATCATCAGAAAGGTGGAGTAGAGGAGCTCTTGTACTGGGTCAACCATGCTTTTACTCCTACTTTGACAATAATAGATGGAAGTGAGGGGGGCGAGGCCGAAGGTCCGCTCGCGGCCCATTCCGTCCAGTTCAATACTATTGTAGTCTCCAACAATGTGGTCTATGCAGACGCAATTGCCGCAAAACTGATGGGATTTGAACATCCATTTGAGGATCTCAAGTTTCTGAGATTCGTGAAGGAGCATATGGGCGATGCAAATAGTCTTCTGAGTGCCATTCCCAAAGAAATGCACTACACGGCGGCGCAACTCATAAACATGCTCGATCTCCCTACGAATTCCAAGGACGGCAAATGGCAGCTGCCCATCCCCGAGGTGGCGGAGGAGACTTGGAGCTTCATGGAGAACCTTCTAGGTTTTCCGGGAATGGCAACCCTGTTCAGCATAGGTGCCGATTTCATTCTTTTTGATACTGCCAGACTCCCCTACTGGAAAATCTTGCAGTCGACTCTTATGCAGATCCTATTCTCCCCTCGGTTCTGGATCAAGAAGACCAAGGAGAGTGCTCTGGACGTAAATCGAAAGCGGATCAACCTGGCGATCTTCGTCATCATTGCGCTTATATCCCTGTACTTCTTTGCCGGCTATCTCCCACAACATGAGACCTGGCTCTCCGACTTCAACAAATCCCTTAGCTATCTCCTGGGTTTTGTATTGGCGCTAATTCTTGGGGCTTTCTTCTCCCGCATGATGCAGACAAAACACCTGGTGGCGATCACTCTCTCCTCGATTGTGGTGGCATACTTTGTTGAGAGCTTCGCCCCTCAGGTTGAATGGTGGAAATACCTAAAAGAAAGTGAAGAGCTCTCGACCGGATGGTTTGGTCTTCCCCTGCCACCCCATTATCCGCTCTTGGCGGTTCCTATCTTCATAATCTCTATCATTGGCTTGACTCACGTCTTTGCTCCTGTACTTTCAAGCCTGAAGGGGCGGAGATTCAGGCTCGTGCCCTACGCTGTCATAATGACAGCTCTCTTCCTGTTCTTGTATATGGAGGGCTATCTTGCCCCGAACGATGAAGCACTCAAAGATATGATCTTGATCTATGCCGCCCTTGCTATTTTAGGCCTATACTTCAATGAGAAAGAGGAATTGAACTGGAACATAGCTCTCGTCATGGTAGCAGTAGGTCTTGGATTCCTTATGGAGTATTTTGGAGCTCTTTCCGGCTATTGGTCCTACCATAACATCAAAGACTTCGCAAACCTGCCCATATTCGTGAGCCTGTCCTGGGCACTCAATACCTGGGCGGCTTGTGGACTGGCCCTGATCTTCGGAATAGATATGAGTAAGGCCTTCGTCAAGGATGAGACCTTCGACAGCAAAGATCCGAGGGCTGTAGTCCGCAAGGGCAAGTCTCTGGCTGAGGAGGGAGAATATGGTGCAGCCATTGCGCACTATGAGAATGCCATCTATCTTCTCACCTGCAAAGATAGAGATGAAAATGAAGGGAGCGGCTCGCAGGAAATTAAATCCCTGTGTCTTGAAGATCCGCTGGCCCTGGGAGAGGCCTGGTATGGCAAGGGCACGGCTCTTGCAAGCCTAGGCGACTTTGCCAAATCCGTCATGGCCTACGATAAGGCCATTGAGCAATATCTTGATATTTACCCAGCTTTCTCGGGAATTCAAATGACAGAAGCCCTGTACCATAAGGCTGCTGCGCAGCAAAACTTGGCAATGCAAGGCTTTGACAGACCTAAGAAGAGTATAGAAGCAAAAGATGAGAAGGAATTAAGGAAGGGGGATGAAAAAGAACAGAAAGACGAATTATCGGAGATAAGAGAGCAAAAGGTTCTGTTGGCAGAAGAAGCTCTGAGATCTTATGATAAAGCCTTAAGCGCCTGCTCACAAGCCCTAAATTCAAACCCTCAAGCCCTCGGCATGTATATGAATATCCTGCTGGACAAGACTCTAACACTGCAACAGCTGGGAAGATCGGACGAATGTTTTGCCGATTATGACAAATCTCTGGCTCTTTTCAAGAATTACTCATCGACAGAGGCAAAACTCTGCGTTTACAAGGGTCTCGCCCTGGTCTACCGGGCGGATGTTAATTTGGACAAGGACTCATATAAAGAGGCTATTGATTGTTTTGACAAAGCAACGGAGTTCTGTTCTCAATTAAAAGGAACTGATAAAGCCTGGATTGCCAGCGCCAGATGGGGCATTGGCTATGCCAAATCTAAACAAAACTATTTAGAAAATCCAGACGACTTTGACGAGTCCATTCTTGAAAACTATCACGAATCCTTAATTGAACTGGGTACAAAGAATGTATCATTCATATGGAGCGACCTGGGCGATGCATACATGGACCATATCAAGTACCAAGATGCCCTAAACGCTTACGAAAAAGCATTAGAGCTTCTCATGGAATTAACCAATCTCCAAAATGCCAATCTCTGGAGAGGAAAAGGAGATGCGATTTGGAAGCTGGCTGCTCATATTTGGATGGGGAAAGGAGATGCTCATTCCAAGATTTCAGAATCTCAAGCGGATATTTCCGATAGGCTCAAAGATGAAGATAAAGCTTTCAAGGCCTACAAGAGGTCCATTGATATCTTGGACAGGTTTCCTAAGGACAGCGATGCCCTGGCGGGTAAAGGATTTGTTATGTTCAAGATGGGACGATATCGAGAAGCCCTTCTGGCTTACGAAAAGGCCGTTTTGATCAGCGAGCCTAAAGGGGTTGGCCCGGCCTTAATGCCGCTTATATCCTCATTATCATCAGCGAAAGCTTGGACTGGAAAAGGAAATATTCTCTTAGGGATGGGAAGGAATTTTGATGCTCATAAGGCTTTTACCAAAGCCACAAACATGGTCAAGGATTATTCTCCTGCCCACCACAGCTCGGCCATGCTTCCTGAGTCAGAATACCCGCACCCCGAGAAAGAGGTCCTAACGCCTAAAGAAATCGAAAAAGCGAAAATAATAGACCCGAGATATGCCGAGGTCTGGCGTCATAGAGGCACTTACCTTAGCATGTTGGGGCTAGAATAATCGGAACTGACGAAGGCATCCCTTTATCCAATTAATCAGCATTCTTTATTGGTCCTTTGTTATTATCATCATGGGCAAACGCGGCTAGATGTAGATCAGACACGATGATTAAGCATTTCATCCCTATATTCGGATCGCTTCATACGATCCTGACAAGGCAGTTCCCTTGCTATCATGAACATAATAGGTGCCTTTCAGAGTATCCTCGTCCTCAATTCTTCCATCGATAAAGGTTATCGTCATAAGCTTGCTGTTTTCTTCGGAATCTTTGACAGAGAGGAGATTTACCTTCACATTCTCTCCTTCTACGGTCCCAAAAAGGATCCCTGAACGCTCCGGTCCTGTTAGAGGTTTGACCAAGAAGGAGCCAAGAATGTTATCTCCCACCTGCTGGATGGTTGTGATCATCGACTCCTCCAATGGACCAAACTTATAGGAAGATTCCCAGGTTCCTGTCAGATCTATACCTTCGGCTACTATCACATAGCTCATTTGAAAAAGGAAATAAATTACCAGCGCTAGATATACTCTTCTTGCCATTTCCCATCCACCTTTGACCTTGTGAGCATTTTTTTAACGAAAATCATGCCCTCAGATGATGCAGAGAGCATATTAAAAAATCAATCACATAGTTTGAACTAATAAATATTTATAGCTTTCTGAGAAGATAATTACGCTGCAATAGTGAGAAATTTAGCTCACATTGCGGCCAATTTCATTCGGCATTTCTTACAATTTCAAATACTACTTCAAATACCAGCACCATCAGAGGTATTATTACAATCAATATGATATGCAAAACCTCATAGGAACCGAAAGGCCACTCGCACATTTCATCTAATCGCTCTACAACACCTACCAGATTATTCAAGCATGATAAGCTCTCTTTCGTTGGATTTCTCAAGGCCTTTTCTGCACTGTTCTGCAAATGCAACGAAAATATTTTTAATCTTTCCTTTTTGGTTTTCACTATAATTCGGTAAATACTATACTGAGGTATTATAAAATAAGCCAGCAATATCAGAGCAAAACTGGAAAACCAAAGCTTGCTACTAAAGGTGGATAAACTGGCGGGAGTAGATAGGTGGAAGATTCCCCAAAGAAGATAAATGATTGTGGCACAGATTGTGAATTTTGAATAGACTATTCCCTTAAATCGAATATTCTTCGAAAGCAAAATACTGATGTCCAGGGGAAGTTCGCTCATTCTATATACCATCAATGCCGTGGCAATCAACACATATAAGCCAGCTCCCATGAGGTAATGCGCGAAATAGTAGTCAAATTTAAGAATAAAATTTGAATAAATTGAATGAAATGAAAAACCAAAATGATCTAAATTTAGCACATGGGCTATTATTGTGATAACCACTCCTGCAAAAATCATCATTTTATCATTGAATATAACAGCTTCTTGCCCTTCATACCACTTCAGAGTTTGCTCCTTGGGTAAGTCTATCATCTCAACGAGAACATCTCTTAAAAGTCTGATGGTTTTATGAGCCCAGAATATAATGATACACTGCAAAGCGACTAGTATCGAAAGAACCAAGCATGGCAGTACGTACTGAGAAGTCTTTTCAAAAAATATTGTAATAGATGCTGAAAGCAGGAAAAGCATCGCGCCGATAGTGATGCCACTCCAGTAATAGGGAAGTGGAATTATCGATATGAATCTCTCCGGATGGGTTCTATATGAGTTCATTTCACTACACCCAAGAGAACTTCTAAGGTTACTACGACCAATGGTATTGTGATGAGCAAGGCAATGTGCAAAATCTCATAGAAGCTGAATGGCCAATCGCTCATCTTATCTATCTGGTGCTGAGTATCCAACAAGACTTTCAAGGTTGAGACATTTTCGTCAATTGGACTCTGGAAAGCCGCAATGGCCGCACTCCTCAGGAGGGGTGAGAATGTCTTGATCTTTTCTGTTTTTGTTCTCACCATCATCTGGTGAATGCTATACTGCGGCAAGACAAAGTATGCTATTAATAGGATTGCAAAACTCCCGAACCAAATTACCAACTCTAACGAAGAAAACCGCGGTGGGACCAGCGCATGAAAGATTCCCCATATAATATATACAATACATGCAAGAATGGTAAATTTTGAATATAAAATTCCCAGCGACTGAATAGTCGTAGAGAATAAAGCGTTGACATGAAGTGAATAATGGCCTATCTTGTGCACCCCCCACGCAGTCATGATCATAACGTACAATCCCGCTCCAAGTATATAAACAGTAAGATAATAAAATAGATTGACAAAAGTAATCATGAAGATCGAATGAAATGAAAACTCATGATAATCTATCTTTGTACCATGTGCCAAAGCAATCAAGGCGATTGCTGAAATGAACATGCCCCTATCATTAAATATAATCCTCAACTGTTTTTCATATTTATAAGCTATCTCAAAGTGATCTTCATCTACAATTTCGATAAAAGTATCCCTAAACAAGATCATCTTATTATGCGCCCAGGTTATCACGGTTCCTTGCCAGGCCAATAAAATGGAAAGCACTAAGAATACGCTGACAAATGTTAAAGATTTCTCATAAAATAATGAAATAAAAGCAGAGATTAAAAAGAACATAAATCCAATAATTGACCATGTCCAGTAATAGGGAAGCGGGGACAACGATACAATCCTCTCCAAATGTGTTTCATGAAACTTTTTGGGTTTTGCCCTAAATAGATGATGATAGTGCTTCATGCCCCTCCGCCCTCCAAAATATAACATCATTATTCCCTATAATTTGAAAGAGAAATGTTACTAGTTTCGCGGCATTACTATATATCTTTTCTCTTGAGATGAACTGGCTCTAACATACCTTCCTGACAGAAAAGGGAAAATCGTGTCCAGGAACTACTATGTCTGCAAGTGTAACTATTTTTCCCATGCTGGAGATGGAAAGGTCACGATCGGTATATGACGCAGGAGGAACATTCTTTCGGAAGTTGCCGAATGTAGGAAGGGCATCCCCTGCAATTACTATTGTCAGAGGCATATCCTCCGTTTTCTTATCTGGAGGCATAGCCCCAATGACAACTGAAAGGCTGTCCTGACTATGGCCGGGAGTGGCCAATGCCCAAACGCCCGGGCCAATCATCTGCTTGTCTTGGGGAGCCAGGATCTCTGCCCGGCTAAAGAGGAGGTTGTTCCCGCAGTGATCGGGATGTGAATGCGTATTTATGACGCAGTCGATCTCCTCCGGCGTTAGACGAAGCCCGGCCAGAGCTTTCAGTATCTGCTCTGCCTCGCCCTCACCTTCCAGCCCGGTGTCCACTACAATCTTCCACGACCCACTGATTATCAGCGTCACTGAAGACCGGGCATCCAGAATTCTGCCTGACTCATCCCTCAGGATCGAGCCTGGCTTGAGAAGGAAGACTCTGGGCATACGATCCTAACTCACATGCCTTCAATCATACAAGGTAGAGCTTTTGTAGCTTCTCGTTCAGCCTCTCCACCTGCAAAACCGCCGTGCCGATGTACTGGTGCGGATCGAGCAATGCCTGGATCTCTTCTGGCTTGAGATGCTTCATGACCGTCTCATTTTCCAGAAGCACATCAGCCAGCTCTCGCTTCTGCTCGAAGGCCATCATGCTGCTCTGGCGCATTATCTCATGAGCCTGCTGGCGGCCCACGCCCTTCTTTGCCAGCTCCACCATCACGTTCTCGGCCATGTTCAGGCCGTGCAGAAGGGTAAGATTGCGTTCGATGTTATCCGGCCGCAGTCGCATGTTGGCCAAGGTGCGCGTGGCCAGGGTGATGAGATGGTCGGTGAAGATGAAGGCCTCCGGGAAGACGATGCGCTCGCAGCTGCTGTTGGTCAGGTCGCGCTCATCCCAGAGGGGGATATTCTCAAAAGCAGGCAGCAGTTGAGCCCGCACCACGCGAGACAGGCCGCAGATCTGCTCCGACTTGATCGGATTCCTCTTGTGAGGCATGGTAGAGGAGCCAACCTGTTTTTTGCCGAAACCCTCCTCGACCTCGGCGATCTCAGTGCGCTGCAGAGTTCTCATCACGACGAAAATCTTGTCCAGAGTGGACGCCACGAGCGCCATCCAGCAGACCATCTCTGCATGCCGGTCGCGCTGCACCACCTGATTGGAGACGTCTACTTCCGTGAGTCCAAGATGGAGCATGACCCGTGTCTGGATCTCCATGCCGTTCATTCCAAATGCTGCCTGGGTGCCCACAGCGCCGCTTACTTTGCCCACGGCCGCGCGGGGCCGCAACTCTAAAAGCCGTTCGATGTGGCGCGCAATCTCCGACGCCCAGATGGCGAATCTCAGGCCGTAGGTGGTGGGCACTGCAATCTGGCCGTGAGTCCTTCCAGCGCAGACCAGATTCCGATTCTGTATGGCCAGGTCGAGAAGCAGTGCCAGCAGGGCCTTCAGCTTGGGCTCCAGAATGTCCAGAGAGGCCTTAATTTGTAAACCCGTTGCCGTATCCAGGATATCGTTGGAGGTCGCACCCAGGTGAATCCATTCTCCGTATTTAGGGCTCTCCTCGGCCATGGCCAGAACCGTGGCCATCATGTCGTGGCCTATCTCGTCCTCGATCTGCTTGGCTCTTTCCGGACGGGTGGTCTCGGCCGCTTTAGCTATTTCTGCAGCAGCGCCTTTGGGAATCATGCCCAGCTCCTCTTCAGCCAAAGAGAGAGCCGCCTCCACCCGGAAGAGACAGCGCAGCCGGAAATCCTCTTCCCAGATAGCCTTCATCTCCTTGGTGCCGTACCTGAATTCGATGGGATGAATAGACATGGACAAGAGTATGAAGCAAGGGATTGATGGAACTTTTGGTCTGGAACGCAAATGCCATACCGAAACAACAAACTAATGGAATCGAATCAAGTATTAATTGAATATACCATGTCCTTACATGAACCGCCAGCAGTCAAATATTCGAGATTCAAAGCTCCAATAGTTGTTATAAACTCCCTGGTTTGGATCGAAATACGAACCCAAAACAATAGCACCTGTTTCATGAGGATTCAGGTTCCCAATAAGGCCATGACCTATATGGACTGGAGCAGGATGAGAGGTACCAATCATAATTTCATCTTCCGCGGATGCCACAGGGAGCACATACATCGAAAAAATTAATAAACTAATTAATATTTTCATCGAAATCCCTCTTTTGCTCATAATACTTTTTTGCTGACAGTTTATATAAACAGCGTCGTTCCTCCATGATGTGGCCCTGGACCATCTTCTCAAGCAGGAATGTGAGAGTTCGCCAATCCGCCAGGACTCTGCCTTGTAAAGCTTCACGCTCGCTGAATGGAAGATTCATCCTCTATCCCGGAAATGGCGAGATATAACCACCAAGCTAGCAGGCCGAATACAGTAGCCAATGAAATCATGATGTAAGTGTCCATAAACATCACTGCCATCTTCTTCGATTTTATCGATTGGGATTATGCATTTACATGTTGCACGCCTATAGATTAAAGAACTTTGGCACAAATTGTGCGGCTATCGCACAAAGTGTGAATAATAAATTATGCTATATGTTCTTGTGAGTAAAGCCGTATTATCCTGATTGACTCTTCCTAATACGATACTTCTCCAGGACCCTCGCCAGCTCTTCAACCTTCAAAGGCTTGCTGATGTAGTCATCCATACCAGCTTCAAGACACTTCTTCCTGTCACCTTCCAGAGCATAGGCAGTGATGGCGACTATTTTTGGTCCTTTATCGGGCCATCGCTGTTGGATGATCCGAGTGGCTTCCAGCCCGTCCATCTCGGGCATGCGGACATCCATTAGCACAAGATCATAAGTCTGGCGTTCCAGAGCCTGGCACACCTCAATGCCATTTGCTGCCAAATCTGCCCTGTATCCCAGACGTTTGAGCATCTGCAAGGCTACTTTTTGGCTTGATACATTATCTTCAGCCAGAAGTATTTTCATGGGATTTATCTGGGCTTCCTCATGGACGTTGGCTATCTGTGCCAGCTCCCGTGCCTCCGGTTGGATGATGTCCATCAGGACTTTGAGCAATTGAGATGGCTTAATGGGCTTGAACAGGTAGGCATCGAATAGATCAGAGTCGACACGCTGACCAATAGTTGTTAACACGACCAGTGGCATTGTCTTATCATATTTTCTGATCTTTCTTGCCAGAGTTACACCGTCCATCTCAGGCATATTGATGTCCAGAATAGCAAGATCAAATGTGTCTCCTCTTTGAATCCAGCCGAGAGCATCCTTGCCAGATGCTGCAATAAGGGGCGTCATACCCCAGGAATAAGCGTAGCCCCCCAGGATGTGGCGGTTGGTCCTGTTATCATCAACTATCAGCACGCTCTTGCCCACCAGCCTGGGCTGGACTCCTGCAAGTGTTTTTTGTCTATAGGGTGCAATCAAGGCTTTGATTGTGAAATGGAAGGTCGAACCAATGCCCGCCTCGCTCTCCGCCCAAATCCTGCCTCCCATCAGCTCCACAAGTTTGCGGCTTATGGCCAGACCCAGG
Organism: uncultured Methanosarcinales archaeon; assembly: GCA_963702455.1. Taxonomy (GTDB): domain Archaea; phylum Halobacteriota; class Methanosarcinia; order Methanotrichales; family Methanotrichaceae; genus Methanothrix. The sequence goes on along the minus strand of CAVPCV010000018.1, from coordinate 49,138 downwards.
CCTATTCCTCCGTATTTGCAGGTCACAGTCTCATCGACCTGGCTGAAGGGCTGGAATAGACGATTCATCCTATCCTGAGGCTGATGCCGATTCCTGTATCCTGAACAGCGAAATGAATCTCATGGGTGTCGTTGAGTTCCTGGGTCGAAACTGTCAGCTTGACCTCCCCCCGTCCAGTAAATTTTACGGCGTTATTCAGCAGATTGCCCAGAATCTGCCGCAGACGGGTCGGATCCCCGATGATGAACTCAGGAACATTCTTATTAATGGTATATGCCAGGTTTAGCCCCTTCCTGGTTGCACTTGCAGATACCAGGTCAAGAGCTTCCTCGACATTGCATCGCAACTCGAAGGGTTGCTCCTCCAGCACGGCATTTTCTCGCTCCATCTTCGAAAAGTCGAGGATGTCGTTGATGATGACCATCAGCGCATCTCCATTAACCCTGATGGTTTCTATGAAGTCCTTCTGTTCGGGGGTTAGATCCTCATCGTCCAGGAGAATTGAAGTCATGCCAATGACGGCGTTCATGGGTGTGCGGATCTCATGGCTCATATTAGCCATGAAATCTGATTTAGCCTGGGCGGCAGCTTCAGCCGCTTCTTTTGCCCTCAACAGCTCATGTTCGACCAGCTTGCTCTCGGTGATGTCCCGGCCAACTCCAATGATGGCAATGACATTCTTTTGATCGTCAAGCACCGACTTGTCTGCCCAGGCCAGCCAGCGCCAGCCATCTTTTGTCATGGCTCTCTGCTCAACATAGCAGGTGTAAGGCGGCCTGTAAAGCTTTTCCATCTCCCTTGCCGTCATTTCTCTATCTTCTTCACTAACGAGAGGCATAAACGTCCGGCCCAGCAGCTCCTCTTCTGTCTTGCCGAACATATCGCAGTAAGTCGGGCTGACAAAGAGAAACCTGCCCTGGGTATCCACTTTCACTACCAGGTCCGTCTGGCCCTCCACCAGGAGCCGGTACTTCTCCTCACTTGCCCGAAGGTTATCTTCAATGCGCTTACGATCAGTAATATCCAGAATAACCCCCACCAGCCCGGACACCACATTATTAGCATTGGTGTAGGTTGACTTGTTGAAGATAACATCATGCCGTGTTCCATCAGCGTACCTTACAGAAGACTCGTAGACCTGAAGGCCAGGCTTATCGAAAAGAGCTTGATCCATCTCTCTGTATTTATCCGCCAGATCGGGGGGGAAACATCATGCACCGATTTTCCGATTATCTCATCTTGTCTTTTGCCCAAATACTTCTCAAAGGCCGAATTGCAGCCCCGATATATGCCGTCAATATCCTTGTAAAAAATCGGACTGGGAATAGCATTGATCAAATGCTGGAGGAAACGCAGGTTCTCATGGAGGGCTATTTCTGCGGTCTTGCGTTTCGTAATGTCACGTATCGATTCTATCGCGCCTACCAGGTTGCCCTCGGTATCATAGATGGGCGAAGCCTTACCCCAGAGATAGATCCCACCTGGCTTAAATGAGGGTATGTAAATCTCAGCAACAAGGGTCTCACCTTCTCTTTGCCATGAGTAGTACGCCGACACGTCCTCATTGGACCGCTTCAGGACCAGATCGATTAACAGCGGCCTTCTAATTCCGTAAAACGGTAAGGCATATTCGTGATCGCCTTTGCCCAGGATCTCTTCGGCCTTGAGTCCAGTCAAGACCTCCATTGCCCGATTCCAGGCTATAACCAGGCCTTCCTTATCTATAACAAAGGTTGCATCAGGAAAAAAGTCGATTATATCAGCTAAACGTTGCTCTGAATTCTTGATAACCAGCCCCGTCGCTTTTGCCAACAACCTGTACCCACCTTATCCAGTTAAAGATTTGAATATCTAATTAAAAAGGTTTGGGCCTAAAAGGTATCTCAGTCTTTATCTATTTTCTGAATATCTGATGAGGAAAGAAGGCAATTGGTAATCTAAGACCTTATCATCACCAGCAGCATTTTGAATTGGCTCAAAGCTGCCAGAGCATGAGGTTTATTGGCCGGCAGGATGACCATCTGGCCCTGCTCCAAATGGTAGGCCTTCCCTGAGATCGTCACTTCGGCCTCGCCCTCCGCAATATATACAAGTGCATCAAAAGGTGCAGTATGCTCACTCAGCCCCTGACCTTTGTCAAAAGCGAAAAAGGTTACAGTTCCTGTGCTCTTGCGAATTATCTCCCGGCTCACAATCGAGTCCGTCTGGTAAATCACCGAGTCCGCCAGCCTCTCAACCTTCGGTGCGCTGTTTTCTGCAGCGTTTGATTTGGGAATGTCCGCCATTTTTATCACTCCTATTTTTACGGTTGTATATCTTATCATCTTCCTATCATCTGATGAAAAAAAGCTTTGGGTCACTTCCATATCTAGGGGGCGATCAGGCAAAAGCCGGCATACCAGAAGCGGGCCCGTGTGAAAGCCTCAATGTCTCCATGTTTTCCCCTTATTTCATTTATTCATTTGTATCTTATTCATACTTTCTATTATGTAAAAATGGTTTATAGATATTGTTTCTCAGCAAAACTACTTAACTTTATACGTAGTATATGCTTATTATGGCAGGAGTCCTTGATCAGCTAATTTGGCCCGAGAAGAGTCTGGTGAGTCATAGCATTTCTAAGTTGGATACGGCAGCTCTGGAGCTGGAGGCCGCCAAGGAGATCCTGGCGGAGGTCTTCAAGATCAGGATCTCGGAGGTGGATGAGATGATCTTGAGTCGCTTTGAAGAGGCTCACTCCCGGGAAGCAAGCTCCGAAGAGAATAAGCTATGGCCACAGGAGTTTCGGCTAGATCGGTGAGTCTCCTCTGAAATCCTGCACCTGTGCAACATTCTGGTAAGAATCCCCTTCCTGGAGCGCCTTGAAAAGAGCAGTGGATCGGCCCAACACCGAGAATATGACAGCAGGAACTGGATCAGGCCGTCTTCATCCTGGCCGCTTCCTCCAGACCCAGTTCTTTTATGGACTCATCTCTCATCTTGTACTTCTGGATCTTTCCGCTTACCGTCATGGGAAATTCATCGACGAACTTTATGTATCTTGGAACCTTGAAGTGCGCGATTCTTCCTTTGCAGAAGGCCTTAATCTCTTCCGGGGAGGCCTTGGCGTCCTTCTTCAGCTTTATCCAGGCCATGAGCTCCTCGCCGTACTTTTTATCAGGAACGCCGATGACCTGCACATCACTTATGGCCTGATGAGTGTAGAGGAACTCCTCGATCTCTCGCGGATAAATGTTCTCTCCGCCCCGAATGACCATGTCCTTGAGCCTGCCGGTTATCTTGCAGTAACCATCTTCGTCCAGAGTGCCCAGATCCCCGGTATGCAGCCAACCCTCTTTATCCACCACCTGATCGGTAGCCACCGGATTGTTGTAATAGCAGCGCATTATCATGTAGCCTCGGGCGCAGATCTCGCCGGTTTCGCCCCGGCGGACTATCTTGCCGGTCTTAGGGTCTACTATCTTAACCTCGGTATGAGGCAGGGGCCTGCCGATCGTAGAGACCCTCAGCTCCAATGAATCATCAGTTGATGAGTTGGTGATGCCTGGAGAGGCCTCGGTCTGGCCGTAGGTTATCACAACCTCCTTCATATTCATGAGGTTGGCTGCTTTTTTCATGAACTCGATAGGGCAGGGCGAGCCGGCCATGATGCCCGTTCGCAGCGAACTGAAGTCGTACTTATGAAAATCGGGATGTTCCAGTTCTGCAATGAACATGGTAGGCACGCCGTGCACCGCGGTGCAACGCTCCTTTTCTATGGCCGCCATGGTCGATGCGGGATCGAAATACTCCGCAGGGAGCACCATGGTCGCTCCATGAGTCATGCAGGCCATATTGGAGAGCACCATGCCAAAGCAATGGTAGAACGGCACAGGGATACATAGTCGATCTTTATCTGTAAACTTCATGCACTCCCCGATAAAAAAGCCATTGTTCACAAGGTTGTGATGAGTGAGAACAACGCCTTTGGGAAAGCCGGTGGTGCCAGAAGTATACTGGATATTAATGGGGTCGTCGAAGTCCAGGCTCGCCTGGCTTCCTGCAGTACCTCATCCGGCAGATCTTCACCCATTCGCAGGACCTCGTCCCAGGTCCACATGCTGGGTTGCTTATCGCCCCGCAGCAAGACTCCTGTCCTCAAAAAGGGCAGCTTCTCGGAGTGAATCTGCCCCGGCTCGCTGCTCTTCGCATCCGGGCAGACCTCGAAGAACATCTTGACATAATCCGAGCTCTTAAACCGGTCCATCAGGAGCAGCGCCTGCGTCTCTGACTGCCTCAATGCATATTCGAGCTCATGCGTCCTGTATGCGGGATTTATATTAACCAGGACTATACCCGCCTTGGCGGTTGCGAACTGGGTGATGACCCATTCTGCTATATTCGTTGCCCAAATAGCCAGGCGGTCGCCTTTCTTGAGCCCCAGGCCGATGAAGCCTTTGGCCGCGCGATTTACTTCCTGCTGTAATTCACGATACGTGTATCGCAGGTCCTGCTGGACAGATACAACTGCGTCATTATCAGGGTATGTTTCCGCTATTTCATCGAACATGTCGCCGATGGTCTTTCCAATAAGCGGTTTCTCTGAACCCACAAACTCATAACTTTGGGAGACTTTGCCTGGCATGAAGTTGCCTGTCAATCGCTAAGGAGATATAACAGTATCTTAAGGCAGGTTTGGAGAATGTGAAATAGAATGCCTTTTTAGACCATATCTCAATTTTCCCTCCAAATCACTTTGCCATTATGATTTATTCATACCCGTCATATTCCTTGAAAATAGAATTGTACTCTATTCGAATGGACATTTTGCGATCATAATTTCTCATAACTTTTAAGACTCGATCTCAAATACCTATAAATTACGTACTTGACTCTGTTGCTCTAAGGAGGCTAGTAAATGGCCCTGCAATTGAAGTCAAAAGATGAAGTATTTGAGGCAATAGACAAATACAATGTTCGATTTGTCCGAATTTGGTTTACAGATATCCTGGGAGTCCCCAAGAGCTTCGCCATCAATCCGAGCGAGCTGGAAGGAGCATTCTCCGAGGGCATGGGCTTTGATGGCTCCTCCATTGAGGGCTTTGCCCGGATTCACGAGTCCGACATGGTCGCCAAGCCCGACCCAACCACCTTCCAGCTCATACCCTGGAGGCAACAGGAAAACGCCGTGGCCAGGATGTTCTGCGACATTCAGAACCCGGACGGCAGCCCATACGAAGGCGACCCCAGGTACGTATTGAAGAGGAATCTGGAGCGCATCAAGGATAAAGGCTACAGCTTCCTGGTAGGACCGGAGTTGGAGTTCTTCTACTTCAAAGGCGAGAATAATACTGAGGTTCTGGACAACGGCGGATACTTCGACCTCACAACAGCAGACAATGCCTCAGACCTGCGCCGGGACACCATCCTGGCCCTGGACTCCATGGGAATCGATGTGGAGTATAGCCACCACGAGGTAGCCCCCTCCCAGCATGAGATCGACCTTCGCTACAAGGACGCTTTGAATATGGCCGACACGGTGATGACCTACAAAATCACCGTCAAAGAGATCGCCAAGCGTTATGGATATCATGCCAGCTTCATGCCCAAACCCATCTTCGGCCAGAATGGCAGCGGGATGCATGTACATCAATCCCTCTTCCAGGGAAAGAGGAATGTGATGTTCAATGCAGGAGATGCCTTCCATCTGTCCGATGAGGGCAAGTACTACATCGCAGGCCTTCTCAAGCACGCGCCGGAGATCACTGCCGTCACCAACCAGTGGATCAACTCCTACAAGCGCCTGGTACCCGGATACGAGGCTCCCGTCTATATCTGCTGGGCTAGAAGAAACAGATCAGCTCTGGTCAGAGTGCCCATGTACAAGCCCGGAAAAGAGGCCGCTACAAGAGTCGAATTCCGCAGCCCCGATCCAGCAGCCAACCCGTACCTGGCCTTCTCAGTCATGCTGGCTGCTGGCCTTGCCGGTATCGCCAACAAGTATGAACTGCCCGCCCCTCAAGAGCAGGACATCTACCACATGAGCGATGCCGAGAGGAAGGCCGCGGGAATCGCGTCCCTGCCCGGAAGCCTGAACGATGCCATTGAGCTCACCGAACAGAGCAAGCTGGTTCGCGAGGCATTGGGGGAGCATGTCTTCAACGCCTTCATTGCCAACAAGAAGGCAGAGTGGGATGCCTACCGCATGAATGTGACCCAATGGGAACTGGAGAGGTACCTGCCTCTGCTCTAGCCCCTACGTTGGGCTCACCTTTTTATCGGTTGAGTAGATCTGGTGGAGTTTAGGATAATTATGCCAAGGATAAGAAGGGAGCTCTACAATAAGGATATCTGTGCCTGCTCCATCTTCGGAGCCATGAACCGGGATGGGGAGCGCTTTACAGGTGCAGGCGTCATGAAGGCCATAGCCAACATGCATGTCCGGGGCAATGGTCTCGGCGGAGGCTTTGCGGCCTATGGCATATACCCCGAGTACAGGGATTACTATGCCTTTCATCTCATGTTCACCGGCAAAAGCCCGGAGGCTAAGAGATCAGCAAAGCTCGGTTTCGATGCCTTCCTCTGCGAAAAATTCGATGTGGTCCACGATGAAGAGATTCCTCACCGCGATGAGTCAACTGTGAGCGATCCTCCCTTAATCTGGCGTTACTTCGTGCTCCCCAGAAAACAGGGCGAAGAATCTCCAGTCACCGATGAGGATTATGTAGTCAAGATGATCATGTGGGTGAATGCCAGGATCGAGAATGCTTACGTATTCTCTTCAGGAAAGAATATGGGCTGCTTCAAAGGCGTGGGCTATCCTGAGGAGATAGGAGAGTACTTCATGCTGGACAGGCTCTACTCGGCTTACACCTGGACAGCGCACGGCCGCTTCCCCACAAATACACAGGCCTGGTGGGGCGGAGCCCATCCCTTCAGTCTCCTGGATACAACCGTAGTCCATAATGGTGAGATCTCCTCTTATGGCACCAATCGCTGGTACCTGGAGATGTACGGCTATGCATGCACTCTGCAGACGGATACTGAGGTCATAGCCTATGCGGCAGACCTTCTCATGAGGCGACAGAAGATCCCCATTGAGATTGTGGCCAAGATTCTTGCCCCGCCTATCTGGAACTCCATAGACAGAATGAATGAGAAGGAAAAGAAATTGCTTACAACATTGAGGATGGTCTACGGATCTCTGCTCATGAATGGGCCCTTTGCAATTATCATCGGCCAGACCGGAAGGATGATCGGCCTTACGGACAGAATCAGGCTCCGGCCCATTACTGCAGCAACCTGTGGAGAGATGTTCTACCTCTCTTCCGAGGAAGCGTCGATAAGATTAATCTCGCCAGAGCTCGACTCCGTCTGGACTCCCAACGGAGGAGAACCGGTCGTAGGCGAACTAAATAATATGAGGACGGTATAGGAATGAAATCATTCGTCTTTCCTGAGTTCCAGATCATAAGGGACGAAGAAAAATGTGGCCAGTGTCGGGGCTGCGAGCGGCAGTGCTCCTTTGGCACTCACACTTACGATCCTCTTATGGATCGGTTGATATCCGACGACTACAAATGCGCCGGCTGCCAGAGATGTGTCATCTTCTGCCCCAAGGACGCCATAGTTGTCCGTCCTACACAGTCGTTCTACCGGCCGAACGCTTCCTGGTCTCGCGAAAAGATGGAGGATCTGAAGAAGCAGGCCGAGACAGGCGGCGTGATCCTGACAGGATGCGGCAACGATAAGCCTTTTCGCATCTACTGGGACCACATGGTGCTCAATGCCTCTCAGGTCACCAACCCCTCCATAGATCCTTTGCGTGAGCCGATGGAGCTGCGTACATTCCTCGGCGCCAAGCCCGATTTGATGGACTTCGAGGCCATGAACGGAGATGTGGAGATAAAGACCAGGATCTCTCCCAATCTGATGGTGGAGACTCCCATCCTCTTCTCGGCCATGTCCTACGGAGCCATCAGCTACAATGCTTTCCGCTCTCTGGCGACGGCCGCCTGCAAATCGGGAACCTTCTTCAATACCGGTGAAGGAGGCCTTCCCAAGGAGATGAGGGGGGAGTTTGGAAAGTGCGCCATTGTGCAGGTCGCATCGGGTCGCTTCGGAATAGATGCCGAGTATCTCAACTGCGCGGCAGCTGTGGAGATCAAGGTCGGTCAGGGAGCCAAGCCCGGCATTGGCGGCCATTTGCCCGGCGAAAAGGTCTCGCCCGAGGTCGCTGCTACGCGCATGATCCCTGTAGGCACGGATGCGATTTCGCCGGCACCGCACCATGATATCTACTCTATTGAGGACCTTTCCATGCTCATCTATGCCCTGAAGGAGGCCACCAACTATGAGAAGCCCATCTCGGTCAAGATCGCTGCGGTGCATAACTTTGCGGCCATAGCTTCAGGAATTGTGCGCGCCGGAGCAGACATCATTGCCATCGACGGCCTGCGCGGGGGAACGGGTGCCGCTCCCAAAGTGATCCGGGACAATGTGGGTATACCCATTGAACTTGCCATATCATCCCTGGACCGGCGCCTCAGAAGATGAGGGCATAAGGAACAGGTGCTCCATCATTGCCGCGGGCGGAGTTCGCTGCAGCGCCGACGTCATCAAGGCCATTGCTCTGGGCGCGGATGCCGTCTACATCGGCTCTGCAGCCCTGATAGCTATGGGCTGCAACCTCTGCCAGAAGTGCTACACCGGCAAGTGCAACTGGGGAATATGCACTCAGGACCCGCGCCTTTCCGGCAGGCTGAATGTCGATATCACCTCGCAGCGTCTTTCCAACCTTATTCATGCCTGGTCGCATGAGATCAGCGAGATGCTGGGGGGCATGGGAATCAATGCCCTGGAAAGCCTGCGCGGCAACCGCGACCACCTGCGAGGTGTGGGCCTTTATGAATGGGAGCTGGACGTCTTGGGAATTAAGGGCGCCGGAGAGTGAAAGCAATTGACGAGTATCCAGCAGTCCGAAACGCCTCCCAAGAAGGAATGGGCTAATGGGGCGAATGGAGCGGTCGAGATAGATGCCGGACCTCTGGAGACCAGAGAATTGAACGACCAGCTCCGGGATTTGATGCTTGCCGGCCAAAAGAAGGTCAATATCCGGAACGTATGCGGCCACAGGTATATCGGCACCAGGCTCTACTCTCCAGAACACCGCAAGATGGAGATTGAGAGTCTTCGGTACTCCCGGGAACGACCTGGCTGCCTTCCTTTATGGCCATAAGATAACTGTGCACGGCAATGCTCAGGACGGTGTGGGAAATACCATGGATGAAGGCGAGATCGTCGTGGAAGGAAGAGCCGGAGATGTCCTGGGTTTTTCCATGCGTGGGGGCACGATCTTCGTGCGGGACAATTGCGGCTACAGGACGGCTTTGCACATGAAGGAATACGAAGACAAGAGGCCTGTTCTGGTCGTGGGCGGCACAGCGCAGGACTTCCTGGGCGAGTACATGGCGGGCGGGATTGTGATACTCCTGGATCGTTTCAACCAGCAGCATAAAGGCAACTTCATAGGCACAGGCATGCATGGTGGCGCGATCTATCTGCGCGGCACCGTGAAAGAGACGCAGGTAGGCGGTCAAGTGGAAGTCTCGCCTCTGGATGATGAGGATCGAGAGATTCTGGATCAATATGTCTCCCTGTTCGTGAATCGCTTTCCGGACCTCTGCCTCCGTAAAGAGGAGATCCTGAAGGATGAATTTGTCAAGCTGGCGCCGAAGTCGAAGAGGCCCTACAGCAATATTTATGCTTACTAGAATTCCGAGACATTCGAGATGATTTAAAGGGATTAAGATGCCACAAGTCCTTGTTCCAACGGTCTGTCCATATTGCGGCGCAGGCTGCGGATTTTTCATTGCAGTCGAGAAGGAGCGCGCCACGGGGATCGAATATATGCCAGAGCACCCGGCAAGTGAAGGGGCTCTCTGCTCCAAGGGAAATGCAGCTCTTGAGATCCTCTACCACCAGGATCGGATTCGCTCTCCTCTGAAGAGACATGGCGACGGCTGGGCCAGGATATCCTGGGAGGAAGCTCTGGATCTGGTGGCCAGGGGTCTGGGCGGAGCCCTGAAGAAGTATGGTCCGAACAGCATCGGCTTTCTTGCCTCTTCCAAGTGCAGCAACGAGGAGAACTATCTGATTGAGAAGCTGGCCCGCCTCCTGGGCTCGCCCAATGTGGACGGCTGCGCCAGGCTCTGCCATGCGCCCTCGGTGGTAGGCCTGAATCGCACTTTGGGCGCGGCCGGAATGACCAATCCCATACGCGGACCTTGCCAATTCCAAGTGCATATTCATCATCGGATCGAATCTCGCGGAGAATCATCCTATTCTCACCCGCTGGATTCACCGGGCCAAGGATTCAGGGGCGGTGGTGATAGTAGCCGATCCGCGCATGACGCACACCGCCTGGATGGCGGATGTCTTCCTGCAACTGAAACCCGGAACGGATGTAGCACTCTTGAACGGCATGGCCCATGTTATAATCAAAGAGGGGCTGGCAGACAGAGAGTATATCGCCAAACGGACCCGCGGCTATGAGGATCTGGTGCAGGCAGTCAACGATTATACTCCGGAAAAGGTGGCAGAAATAACCGGCATTCCTGCCGGAGAGATCATCCGGGCAGCGCGCTCTTATGCCATATCTCCGGCGTCAGTCATTCTCTATTCCATGGGGATCACGCAGCACAGCACGGGCACGGATAATGTTCAGGCCATTGCCAATCTGGCTCTGATCTCTGGCCATCTGGGAAAAGAGGGCACGGGAGTCATGCCTCTGCGCGGCCAGAACAATGTCCAGGGTGCCTGCGATATGGGGGCACTGGCCGACTTTTATCCAGGCTACCGGAAGGCGGACGATCCCGAGACGACAGAGTTTTTCAGAGCTGCCTGGGGAGTGGACAGCATACCTCTGGGCCGGGGGCTCACGGCTACGGAGATGATCGACAAAGCGGGTGAGGGCGAGATCAAGGCCATGTACATTGTGGGAGAAGACCCGGCCAACTCCGATCCCTGCAGCCAAAATGTCCGCGCTGATCTGGAGAAGCTGGAGTTCCTGGTGGTGCAGGACATCTTCATGACCCCAACGGCGCAACTGGCGGATGTTGTTTTGCCTGCTGCCGCCTGGGCAGAGAAGGAAGGGACCTATACCAGCACAGAGAGACGTGTGCAGTGGAGTTCAAAGGCCATTGAGCCGCCGGGAAGTGCACGCTGTGACCTGGATATCATTTGCGAGATTGCCAGGCGGCTGGGGGTGCAGTTCAACTATCCTGATGCGGCATCCGTCCTGGCGGAGATCAATCGCGTGGTGCCTCAGTACGGCGGAATTACTCGCGAGCGCCTCGACAACTTTGGCCTCATCTGGCCCTGCCCCAATCTGGATCATCCGGGAACGCCCATACTTCACACCCAGGGCTTCAAGTTCAGCGAGGGCCGGGCTGCCATTATGCCTGTTTCATACAAACCGGCGGCGGAAGACTCGAGCCGGGATTATCCCTTTATCCTGACCACCGGTCGAGTTGCTGTGCACCACAATGCAGGGTCCATGACCCGTCGCAGTCCTTCGCTGCTGGAACGGGAGCCGGATCTCTTTGTAGAGATAAACACTGCAGACGCCGCGCGGCTGAAAGTGAATGACGGCGATGAGGTGACTGTGACTTCACCCCGGGGTGAGACCGTGGCCTATGCACGCATCACTGACAGCATCAGAAAAGGGGTGGTGTTCATGCCTTTCCACTTCCCTGGAACCAACATTCTCACCTCGGAGGTTACAGATCCCGAGGCCAGGATACCGGAGTTCAAGGTCTCTGCCTGCAAAATTTCTCGGAGGGATTAAATGCCCGTTTACGTTGACGTCGTTAGATGCATTGGGTGTCGGTCCTGCGAGGTGGCCTGCAAGCGTGTGCATGGCGGTAGCGGACACGTCAATGTGCATTTTGCCGGCGACAAAGCCTCGGTTCCCATATTCTGCCATCACTGTGAGGAAGCGAGCTGCACCATGGCCTGTTTCACCCAGGCCTTGCATAAAGAGGGAGATCGCACGGCTTTCGATGTGGAAAAGTGCACCGGCTGCGGCCTGTGCCGGCTGGCCTGTCCCTTTGGAGTGGTCTGGACGGATAAGATTGCCCATAAGTGCGATCTGTGCGAAGGCCGCGACGTGCCCACCTGTGTTACAACCTGTCCTGCTAATGCCCTCAGTACTGATTTCGAGATGGCGAGCCGCCGGGCGCGCGCACGCGCCGCGTTGGCCGTGGCACACGGAGGAAGAAGATGATCAAAGTTGATGCGAGCAAATGTCTGGGCTGCTTCTCCTGCTCCAATGTCTGTCCCAGCCAGAATATCACCCGCACAGAGACGCCTGAATTGAGAAGCTTTCACTGGAAGAGGTGCAAAGAGGAGTGTGACCTGTGCGTTGAGTTCTGCCCTGCCAAAGCATTGGCGCTGGTGCCATACGACGAGTTGGTGGAGGAGCCAGACGTGTCTTTTGACCTGGTGGCCTGCAAGATCTGCGGATCTCGTTATGCAACAGAGCCCATGTTGAGGAGGATAGAATCCTCTCTGCCTGCCAATTTGCAGACGGACTCCACCGGCCTCGCCTGGATATGGATCTGCCCGGTATGCCGCCGCGACATCGAGGCGGAGAGGGCCACCAAGCAGATGGTGCTGGGAAGAACCAGGAGAAATCCCTGACCTGAGAAAGGAGCCTTCCAACATACCGATTTTCGTAGTTGTCAATTTTCTTGCGGATCGCGATAAATTTTTCCAGGCAGAGCAAGTCTCGAAAAGCGATTGCTGCCCAAAGTATTGATATTTAAGCCTTAGAATCCAATAAGATAAACATGAGAAAGATCATCAAGATCGATGAATTACGCTGCAACGGCTGTGGCGAGTGCATCACCGCCTGCGCTGAGGGCGCAATCGAGCTCAAAGACGGCAAAGCCAAGGTGGTGAGCGACAGCTTCTGCGATGGGCTGGGGGCGTGCCTGGCCGTCTGCCCGCAGGGCGCTCTGACCATTGAGGAGCGCGATGCTCCGGTCTTTGATGAGCAGGCAGCAAAAGAGCATAAGAGTCTGGCCCAAAAGAATGAACATCCGCATCATGCAAAGGATGGGGGCGCTGCGCTCACGCCCTGCACCATGCCAGTTACCCTGAGGCAGGATCATGGGACAAAAGCAGATTTCTCGCATGAAAAGATTAAGCCCGGAGAAGAAAGCGCAAATGAGCTCTCCGGCTGGCCCATTCAGATGAGATTGGTGCGACCCTGGGCCCCTTACTTCAAAGGTGCCAGCCTTCTTGTGGCCGGGGACTGCACCGCCTTTGCCTATCCCGACATCAGCGGGGACTTCATCAAAGGCCGCGTGGCACTGGTGGGCTGCCCCAAGCTTGATGAGACGGGTCCCTTTGTGGATAAGCTGACGGAGATCATAAAAGCAAATGAGATCCGGGATATAACCGTATTGCACATGACTGTCCCCTGCTGCGCCCAGCTGGAAGGTCTGGTGGCGGATGCGGTGAAGCGCTCCGGAAAAGATGTGCCGCAAAAGAGCTTCGTGGTCGGGATCGATGGCATATTGACGCCGGATGAATAGAATCAAATCCGGGATGGGTCAAATCCGGGACGAATCACGAGAAATGAAAAGATGAATAATTGACGGGCCATTCATGGAAAGCTTTATCTCTTTTTATAGTCCACTGATTTAGTTCAGTTCGATGGAGTTTGAAAGATGGGTTTAGAGAATGGCTTGGAGAAGTGTGGTGCAATTGAGGTTGCAGAGCTGCTGCTCACTGCAGATCTCTACAATCGAAATGAGAATCTGAATGAAGGCGACCTGCCCCCCAATATCCGCAAGCATTACTTCGATGCACAGACCAAGAGCGTCAAAAGGCCGATTTATGTAACCAGCACCGATGTCCAGAAGATTTACGGCATCGAGAACGTCAAAGCGGTCATCAAAGATCTCACGTTCGTGGCTTTTGAGGAGTTTGGGTCCCAGCTTAGGCTAACGGTATTCGATGTAGCAGCCAAATGGTTCGCCAATCAGAATGATCTTGTGAGGATCAGATCGAACCCCACTTTGGCTTTCTTTTTTGAGAACTACGACTCTCTGAAGGTGAGCTACGCGGAGGCCAGAGATGGAAATAAGCCCCTCTGCGCCGACCGGGAATGGATCGATGCCCGGATCAAGGAGCTATGCAAAGATTCCAAGGAGGCTGAAGATCTTCTCAAGCTGGCGTACATCAAGGCACCTGAAGATGTGAGGGACAGCATTGAGGGCCTGATTCTTACCGAGGAGCAGAAGACGGAGATCGAAAAAACGGGCAAAGCGCTGCAAAATCGGGAATATCTGCGCCAGATCGGCCTTTTCGAGATAGGCAAGCTCCTCTTTGTCGGACCGCCGGGGACAGGCAAGACCTCTACCGCCCGGGCGCTGTCGAGCTGGTTCTCTCTGCCGATGGTGGAGGTCCGGCTCTCCATGATCACCAGCCAGTACCTGGGCGAGACCTCCAAGAATATCGATAAAGTCTTCGATCTTGCCAAGAGGCTCAGCCCCTGCATTCTTCTCATCGACGAGTTCGACTTCGTGGCCAAGACCAGAACCTCAGATGAGCACGGTGCCATGAAGAGGGCTGTCAACACCCTGCTCAAGGCCATCGACGAGATCAACCTGGTCGAGCATGGCGTTCTCCTTGTGGCGGCAACCAACCACCCTCAGCTTCTGGACTATGCTGCCTGGCGGAGATTCGACAAGGTATTGAACTTTCCACTGCCGGATGAGGAGATGAGGCGCATGATCCTGGATAAGGTCCTCTCCCGCATTGATGCCGATGTGGACACTGCCCAGCTTGCTGCGATGACGGACGGCTACTCCGGCTCGGACCTGAGATTGGTGATCAGAGAGTCCGTACTGAATGCTCTTCTGGAGGATCGGAGGAATTTAGGACAGGAGGATTTGCTCGCCTCTATTGAGGAGTTCCGCCGCAGGATCTCTGATTACAAGCGGAGCATAACGGTATGAAGGTCACGCTCCTCGGCACGGGCGACGCCATCGGCACTCCTAAGATCGGCTGCAAGTGCCCGGCCTGCATGGATGCTCTCCGGGGAGGACGCAGCCGCAGAATGAGGTTTTCCGTTCTCCTGGAGTCGGATGAGGAAGACGGAAGAGTTTTGGTTGACACCAGCCCTGATCTGCGCTGGCAGCTCTTGAAGAAGGATATATCCAGCGTGGACGGAGTGATATGGACTCACGCTCATTATGATCACTACGCAGGTTTCGGGGATTTTCACAGGGTGCAAAGCCACGTGGATGTTTATGCACTGAAAGACACTATGGATTATATCCTCAACTATCTCTACTTCTTAAATCCCATGCGCCATGACGTTCTGGCTTGCCAGCCCTTTGATATTGCAGGAATGGAGTTCACTCTATTCAAGGTGAACCACCCCCCGGCTGAGACGGTAGGGGTACGGGTCAATGACGGCCGCAAGGTCGTCGTGATCACCAGCGACACCAAGATGGAAATACCCCACCAGAGCCTGGAGCTAATGAAGGATGCCGACCTGATGCTGGCGGATGCCATTACTCCGCCCGGCTACACCATAAGCAAGCACATGACGGCAGACGAAGCCATGGACCTGGGTCAAAGCCTGGGAGCGAAGAGACTCCTGCTCACGCATCTTTCTCATCTCTATCCTCCCCATGAGATGGCACTCAAGAAGTGGCCGCTGGGGCACGATATGATGGAGATAGTATTGTGAGATGGCTTTAAAAATGTTTTTGAATATTGATTATCTTTTTCATCTGGAGATTGTTGATGACTAATTACACGATTATCATCGAAAAAGGTGATGGGAATTACTCTGCATACTGCCCGGATTTGCCTGGAGTTGCAGCTGCCGCCGAGACGGAAGAGGAGACTGTAGAGCTGATGAAGGAAGCTATAGAATTCCACCTGGAAGGTTTGAAAGAAGAGAACCTTTCCATCCCTGAGCCAACAGTCACCGCCAGGTGCATAAAAGTGACATGCTAGCTGCTGCGGAAGAATTTGCGAATTAGAGAGTAACTGACAACTCGCAGGAACTTCTGGCAATCCCGCAAGACCACAACAGCCCGAGTTGGCCCCTACCTCAGGCATGCGGGGCGTCCTGCAATCTCCGCTCGTCCGGATTCCTGTCAATCATCCTTGCCGCGAGGCCGCATTCCTCCTCGCCCGCGAGCATGCCCGGCCACGCGCGCGCACTCGCGATCCCACGCGACGCCGGGCGCAGCCGCCCGAGCGGGCCTCAGACGTTCCCTGCCACCGTGCTCATGCTCACTCCGGACCTGGCAGGACGGTCTATCTTATGTGCCGTAGCGCAAAAGTTTTATATCATACATGCGGTTTGTAGTGTTGGAAATAACCCGCGGAGAGTGAACCAAAAGGTCTTTGGCATCCATAAGATGCTCGCTCTCCGCTAAAAAAATACTAAATTTTATCTGAGTAAATTGTTAAGGAGATGTAACCTAATGAAGCATCCTTGAGCTTTGTTGCGCAGCTATCATCAAAGCTTGCGATGTATATCTCCTTTCCCATTTCTTTTACGCCTTCGACAGCTCGAAAGAAATCAGCATCTCCGGCGCATATGATGGCCACGTCGAACGCATTTCGTGATGCCAACAAGAGTAGATCGGTAACCAAGGCCACGTCTACCCCTTTCTCATATTTATCAGTGATGTCACCATTGGCAGCCTGGACCACTTTCAAGTCAAAGGTCTTGACATCAAATTTAATAAAACTGTTAAAGATGGAATATAGCGCTTCTTGGGCTCTGACCCTGTCATCTGGCTGAGATCTATCAACAGCACAGTACATTATTACTCGTGTTAAGTCATATTTTTCTAGCCTCTGAATGCCCGAATCCGCCAAGAAATCTACTAACTTCTGGTAATCAAATTTGATGCCCTCCCTGCGCGATCCTCGGAAAATGTTAGAATTATCGATGAATATCATTAGGCGTTTCAATGGACCACCGTAGACCTAAATTCCTTCATGAGGTAAGAAGTTAACTATTAACAGCAGTGCAAGACTCGGCCCCCCCGAACCTCCACGCCCACAAGCATGCCCGGCCACGCGCGCGCACCCGCGATCCGCGCGACCGCAAGCACAGCCGCCCAATGGTAATCGGCCATGATCCAAGGGAAGCCGAATCAGCAGAAAGAGCTCCGGGGTGAATTAACTCTATTTGCCAGGAGGAGAGAAAACATAATGTAGCCCGAGCTACTTATTGCAAAAGAAAGCATTCAGGGAATATATTATGTATGCATAGTGATATGGTTCGGGAGGTTTTCAATGGACCAGCAAGAGCTTGAGTCTATGCTCAAAGATTTAGAATCGGATCAGGTTGAGAGAAAGGCATCTTTGTCAAATCCGGATAAAATTCGCCAGGCAATCTGTGCATACGCCAATGATCTGCCCAATCACCAGAAGCCTGGATTCATCTTCATTGGAGCTAATGATGATGGCTCTTGCTCAAGGCTTGATATTACTGACAAACTACTGTTAGATATATCGTATATGAAAGATGATGGAAAGATTCAGCCATTTCCATCTATGTCTGTTAACAAGGAGGTTATAAATGAATGTGAGATGGCTGTGGTCAGAGTTGAACCGTCAAATTCACCGCCGGTAAGGCTAAACGGAGTAACCTGGATTAGAGTAGGTCCCCGCAGGGCAAGAGCAACGGTCGAAGAAGAAAAACGCCTTGCGGAACGCAGACGTTCCAGGGACCTTCCTTTTGATCTGCAAGAAGTCCCTTCTGCCACCATTGATGACCTGGACCTGGAATTATTTGAACATGAATACCTCCCTTATGCAATTGCGCCATCAGTCCTGGCTCAAAATACCCGTTCAATCGAAGATAAACTCAAAGCATTGCGATTTCTGACTCCGGATGGCGAACCTACCGTTTTGGGAATTCTCGTAATCGGCAATGATACGCTTCGTTTCATCCCTGGAGCCTATGTGCAATTCTTGAGGTTAGAAGGAACGAACCTGACAGATCCCATTAGAGATGGGAAAGAGATTACCGGCCCACTTCCCGACCTCCTCAGGCGAATTGATGAAATTCTCGAAGCCAATAATTCCATATCGATTTCAATTACCTCAGAACCAGTGGAAATCACGAGATCGGAGTATCCCCTTCCGGCTCTTCAGCAATTGATCCGCAACGCGATTCTTCACAGAACTTATGAAGGAACCAATGCACCAGCTCGCATTTATTGGTTCTCCGATCGCATTGAAATACATAATCCTGGAGGACCTTTCGGTCAGGTCACAAAAGAGAACTTCGGCCAGCCAGGCGTAACTGATTATCGAAATCCTCATCTTGCGGAATCCATGCACGTCCTGGGATATGTGCAACGATTCGGCATGGGCATTCCGATCGCTCGAAAGCAGCTTCTAGATAACGGAAATCCTCCCCTTGAATTTACAATAGAAGAAAACTATATTCTTGCAACAGTAAGGAGGCAAGCATGAGCGCTCCAATAATCGCATTTTTCAATAACAAAGGTGGTGTGGGAAAGACCTCTTTGGTCTATCACTTATCATGGATGTATGCAGATTTGGGGCTCAACGTACTGGCCTCAGACCTGGACCCGCAAGCCAATCTGACAGCTTCATTTCTGGATGATGAACGTCTTGAGGAATTTTGGCCTGATGGTGAACATAGCAAGACAATTTATGGAAGTATAGAACCTATACTTCGCGGTGTAGGCGATATTGTAGATAATCCATATGTAGAAGAGATAGATGAGAGAATCCATCTGATTCTCGGAGATCTGGCTTTATCGCGTTTTGAAGATGAACTTTCGCAGCAATGGCCGCTATGCCTCGACGGAAAGGAGCGAGCATTTCGAGTGGAATCTGCCTTTTGGCGCGTCATGAAGCGAATTATGGATAAATCCGACATAGAGGTCGCTTTAATCGACCTCGGGCCGAATTTGGGTGCGATTAATCGTTCGGTACTTTTGGCAGCAGATTATTTAGTCGTCCCACTGATACCGGATCTCTTCTCGCTCCAAGGGCTAAAGAACTTAGGCCCTTCAATAAGGGAATGGCGTAATGGATGGCAGGAACGTCTGAAAAAAAATCCTGTGAAAGATCTCGAATTACCAAAAGGGCAAATGACCCCAATAGGCTATGTGATAATGCAGCATGCAGAGAAGATGGGTCGCCCAGTAAGGGCATACAAGCGCTGGGCAGAGCGAATCCCACAAGTTTATTCAGAGGAGGTCTTGGGAGAGGAACCCGGATCAACGGCAAATGGAAATCGATTGGGATTGGTTAAACATTACAGAAGCCTGATGCCCATGGCACAGGAGGCCCACAAGCCAATTTTCCATTTACTACCCGCCGATGGTGCCATCGGATCACATCAAAAAGGTGTCAATGAAGCGAGAGAAAATTTTATCCAGGTCGCACTTGAGATTGCAGATCGCTGCAATATCGCTGTGCCTGAATGATTTTCCGTCGCCTCCGGCCTTCCACGCCCGCGAGCATGCCCGGCCACGCGCGCAGCCGCCTGAGCGGGCCTCAAGACTTCCGGCGGAAGGCTCAAGAATCGAGCAATCCCAGATCCCTCTCGACGATTTAGTGGAGCCAGAAGACCTTCTGGTCTGCAATCCCGGACTTTGATGGGCAGAATCTTGCTCTTTTTCCGGCCGGATCTTGGACGAAGACGGCAGCCCATTCTGGGGCAGTGATTCAGTTTAAAAAGTTGAGAGAGAACGAGATATTCGTTCTGCTTTGTCCATCTCAAGGGGAAAGTTGCATCCAGTGCGGAAGTCCCAGGCCTGCAGCACAGTGCTGTATCCAACTTCCTCCAGCACCCAGGCAATCCACTCCGCCCATTGACGGTCGGCCTGGTTGTAGCTGATGAAGAAGTCTTTCATCGCTGCGAGAAGTGTATACTATCCTATAAAGCTTCGTCCTTTCAGAAATCAATTTGTAGCAAATTTAGTTGTTCATATTAACTATCTAACTGGTACTCATTATATTTTAAAACGATATGTAATATAAAATATTTTCTATTGAAAATTTCTTTACTAATTTAATGAACCCAAAGACATAAATATAATTGAGTACTACTTTGTCTAAACTAAAAGATTTAGGGGGTAAGACTATTAAAACAAATAAATTTGTATTGGCATTGACCTTTGCCATGCTATCCATTCCGGTTATGGCTCAGGGATTTGGCGGGGATGGTGGCGTAGATATCCTCGGAAAGGATGGAGGAATATTTATGTCAGAAGGATCTGCCTTTAGGTTCCCATATTTTGCGAACACTAACCTCGACATTCTGACGGTTGGAAATGATAGGGCTTTGGCCATTGGGCCGGGATTAGATCCTATTGCAACAAACAATCTGGAGATCAAGAAGAATCAGGATTCTGGTGAGTGTGAATGTTGTAGCAGTGGCAACGTTTCCTGCCAAGACTGCTGCATCAAGGTCAATCTCGAGCAGGTCACGGTAGGAAACAGGGATGCAATGGCTTTCGGACTTTCAGAAGCCACCAACAACGTCAAGATAGTAACTAACCAACAATAGACCAAAATCCCCGGAGCAATGGCATGAGATATTGGTAATGAATAATCGAAAACACATCGGCACAGTGCTGCTGGTGTTCTCTTTTTTGTGTGAATTCTTGAATTAGATTAGCCATTAGATTGTCGATTGTCGCAATAGTCTATATCCATCATAGATTATGAAATCGGGGTGTGATCCGAGGCAAATACGGTTTATTCTCTCTCCTTTACCAGATCACCTTACTACACTTTCCAGGTCAGACACTTAAAGCCAATGAGAATTCATTGGATGCAAAACCATGAACTGCAAACCATAGGGATTCTTGACCTGAAGGCAACTTCATCCCATCCCTTCTCCAGCCGCTTTTGGCCTCGCTTTCCCAAGCCACAAAAAAATGGCAGAGGCTCGCCCGAGCAATGTGCACAGGGGTTGGGTGAAAGATCTAATATTGGGGAGTAGATGTCGGCTGGGTTGGCATCGTGTACGGTTGTTGCATTGGATATTGGTACTGATTTGATGCTGTTCCGCCGGACGGATACGGAAAGTTTACTGGAAATGTGCTGGGGCTTTCAGGATTCACTACTGACCAGACACCATAGTTATCCTTTAAACCCTGGCCATAGACGTCGCCGGGCTTTGTATCCTTGTAGAAGTAGTATAATGGCCACCCCTTGAAAGCTGTCTGCTGATATTGTTTAGATCCACTTACAGTTATGATGCTGAAATCCGCAGGATTCAGGTTTCCTGGAACGCTTATGCTCCCCGAGTAGAATGGAGGCCAGCTTCCAGTGCAGGTGGCATCGGTGCATTTGCTGGTATAGCTACCTTGATCGCTTTGTAAATGGTAGAGTGTTCTGCCGCTGCCATCGGTTAGGTATGTGCCTAGGGCGGAATTGGTAGCAGTCATTACGCTATATCCCAATGCACTGGGGGGATACGTCTGTGTTGGTGTGGTTGTCTGCGCTGGTGCGACATATGTAGGTATAGGATATGGCAGGACTCGGAACGATGAATATTGAGGGTAGTAATAAGTGTAGGGGCTGTAGTAGTACGGGTAGGCAGCCATCGGATAGTCGGCATAGTTGTACGGGTAATAACCACCGTTGAGGAAACGATATGCTTCAGAATACCATATCGCCTGCTGTTGTGCAGGCGTTAGAGAATGGTTATATGGCGCCTGGGACATTGCTACTAAGTTTGTTGCCAATAATAATGCTACTATAAATAAGCATGAGTATTTCATTTTCATGCATAAATAATGGTCTTTGGTGATAATATTAATTGCGGTCCTTAACGCATTCCGGCCATTGACTTCACCAATCCAAACAGAGCCTCGTTTACCGGAACCTCTATGTCATATATTCTTGCCAATTGGATGATATAGCCGTTGATGGAATCGATCTCAGTCATCTTCTTCTTTTGCACATCCTGTAGCATGCTGGAAGTGTTTTGAGAGGTCTTCTCGGCTACAGAATAGACGACTTCGCGGATGCTCTCGACATCTGTCTCCATGCCCTCTCTTTGGGCAACGCTTACGCCTTCCCGGATGATGTTTTGCACAGTGCCGACTCAACTGATCGGAGAGAACGATCCCATTCTCCTGACCGGTAATGGCGGTTATAGGATTTACTACAGAGTTGACGAAGAGCTTATCCCATTGATGTTTCTTGAAATCAGGGGCGAATTCAATCTCAAAGCCTGATTCCCTGAATCTGAATTCCAGGAATTCTTTCAGGGATTGTTTTCCTTTTACACAGATTTTGCCATCAATAACGGTCTTTCCCCAGACCTTTCAGCTCAATCAAACCGTCCCCGGTGAATCTCACTCCAATGGATGTGATCCCTTCCAGGACTCTGCTGGGTGAGAGACCCGTCAACTTCTCAAAGGTTTCTTTGCTGCCCATGCCGTTCATCAGGAGGAGAAAACAGGCGTTCTTCAGTCTTTCTTGCAGCAATCCCGACTCTTTCAGCTCAATGCACACTCTTGGCAGGGAATACGTTTTAACGCATACTATTACCAATTCAGGATAAAAATCCGATTCTTTGAGATCATCGAGATTTCCAAAGCAGTATTTGAATTGCAGAAGCTGTGAGCCATCTGGAAAGCTATCTGGAAAATCTATCCGCAAACCAGCTTCAATGATCTTCCGCATATGGCTCGCCCTTCCCAATAGGGCAACGTTTTCGATTTTCAGGCCATTGGGTTGCGAAGGCGCCATGAGGAGATACCCTACAAAAGAGCCGATTGCCCCCGCGCCGTAAATCAAGACGTTTGTCATTCTATAACCCATTCCACAACCCATTCCATTCGCCATTCATTTCTCAGGGCAATCTCTCTCCATTAATCGCTTTGTTGTCCGTATGCAGTTTGCGCAATCATTTATTTGCTTCTATAAAAATCCTTTTCAGAGCGTCAAGCTGATTATGATATAGAGACCACATCTTAGAAGCTTTAATCGGAGATGGAAGAAGATAAGGAAAGGAAAAAGAGAGAGGAGAATAGGAGAGAGGAGAGAGAAAAAGAAATGAAAGATAAAACGCTCCTGGAGGAGTTCAGGAAGATCTATCCTGAGAAATTCATGCCTGAGGAGAACATATTCAGCCATATCCATGCTGGAGATCGGATATTCATAGGAACCGGTTGCGGCGAGCCTCAGTATCTGGTGCAGGCGCTTGTCAACTATGTCAAAAACGATCCCAAGGCATTCTTCGACGCCGAGCTGATCCATGTCTGGACTCTGGGCGTTGCACCCTATACCGATGAAAAGCTCCAGGAGAACTTCAGGCTCGACTCCTTCTTTGTAGGAGACAGCACCCGAAATTCCGTCAACCGCGGCGAAGCAGACTACACTCCTATCTTCCTCTCCAGTGTCCCCGATCTCTTTCGATCGGAATTGATTCCTGTGGACGTGGCCCTGATCCAGACCTCTCTGCCGGACAAGCACGGTTACTTGAGCCTGGGAATAAGCGTGGACGTGGTAAAATCCGCCACTGAGATGGCGAAACTCGTCATAGCTCAGGTGAACATGAATATGCCCCGCACCCATGGTGATGGATTTATAAACATAAAAGATATCGATTTTATCCTTCCCTATGATGAGCCGCTGCTGGAGTATTCCGTCAAAGCCCCCAACGACATTGTGCAGAGAATTGGAAAGTATGTGGCCCACATCATCGAGGACGGCTCAACCATCCAGGTGGGCTATGGGCTGATACCGGATGCTGTTGTTCATAGTCTGGTGGATAAAAAGGATCTTGGTGTGCATACCGAGCTCCTCAGCGACGGAATCGTCGAGCTTATGAAAAAGGGAGTCGTCACAAACCAGAAGAAGACCAATAATCCTGGCAAGACTATCGCCTCTTTTTGCATGGGCAGCCGCGAGACCTACGAATTCCTGGACGAGAACCCGGCAGTTGAATTCAAAAGGATCGATTATACCAATAACCCTCTCTTAATATCCAGAAACAGGCTTATGACCGCCATCAACAGCGCCATGGAAGTGGATTTGACGGGCCAGGCTACGGCAGAGTCGCTGGGCGGGACTTTCTATAGCGGCACAGGCGGACAGGCGGATTTCATGCGAGGAGCCGTTCTCAGCCCGGGCGGAAAGACCATCCTGGCCTTGCCATCCACGGCTCTAAATGACAGCGTCTCCCGGATTGTTCCCGTCCTGCAGGAGGGAGCAGGAGTCACTTTAACGCGGGGTGATGTTCATTACGTGGTGACCGAATACGGGATTGCCTATCTGCATGGCAAGAACATTCGGGAGAGAGCCATGGATCTCATTGCCATCGCCCATCCCAAATTCCGGTCCTGGTTGATCGAGGCCGCCCGCAAGAGGACGCTCATCTACAAAGATCAGGTTTTCATCCCCGGAGAGAAGGGCATCTATCCCGAGGAGCTGGAGATCTACAGAACTACCAGCAAAGGGCTCAATGTACTACTGCGGCCGGTGAAGATCACTGACGAGCCTATGATGAAGGACTTCTTCTACGACCTCTCTGAGGGCAGCATGTATATGCGTTTCTTCTCCGCCCGCAAAGACATGCCCCACAAAAGGCTGCAGGATTTCGTGGCAGTGGACTACAGCAAGAAGATGGAGATTCTGGCGGTAATTGAGGAGAAAGAGATGGAAAAGGAGACCATCATAGGCCTTGGGCAGTATGAGCTGAACTCTGATATGTACTCGGCAGAGGTCGCTCTGGTGGTGAGAGATAAATTCCAGGGGCAGGGAGTAGGAAGAGAACTGCTCTCATATCTGACCTACCTGGCCAGGAGGCAGGGCCTTCTCGGATTTACAGGAGAGGTGCTGGTGGAGAATAAATCCATGGTAAACCTCTTAGAGAAGATGGGATTCGATACAGAGAAGAGGCGCGAGGAAGGGGTATACGAGATGCGCATGCGGTTTCGGAGTGTGAGGAGAGATGGATAGATTATAGGGAAATGGGGGAACTTGATTTTCGATGCAGATGTCATAGACACCAGGTTTCAGACATGGATTTCAGACTCTAGAACGCCATCAATAGAGCGATAAAGCCATATACAAAGAGCCAAGATTTGTAGAAGATGAAGAAAAGGCTTACAATCTATGTCTCTGGAACGGTCCAGAAGGTGGGATATCGTGCCAGAGTCATGGACTTTGCCAAAATGTTGGGATTAAGGGGAACCGTCGAGAACCTGGAGGATGGCCGGGCAAAGATAATAGCGGAAGGCGATGAAGATAAGTTAAAGTGGTTTGAAGAGGCAATTGTTATCAAAAATACCTTAATCAAGGTCTCCGATATAGAAAAAGAATACTCCGAGCCGAAAGATGAATTCGGTAAGTTCTACAAGCTCGTGGAAAAAGGTGAGACCGATTCCCGGCTGGACACGGCTGCGTTTCGTCTAAAGGATCTGATTGCTGCGGTAGATAAATTGAACGACAATTTGGGCGGCAAGATGGATGTAATGATCAAAGGCCAGGAAGGTCTTGGCGGCAAGATGGATGTAATGATCAAAGGCCAGGAAGGTCTTGGCGGCAAGATGGATGTATTGATCAAAGGCCAGGAAGGTCTTGGCGGCAAGATGGATGTATTGATCAAAGGCCAGGAAGGTCTTGGCGGCAAGATGGATGTATATGATCAAAGGCCAGGAAGGTCTTGGCGGCAAGATGGATGTATTGATCAAAGGCCAGGAAGGTCTTGGCGGCAAGATAGATGTAATAATCGATCTCCAAAAAGAGAAGCTAAATGCGGAAGAAAACCTGCTGGAAGAAGTCCAGGAATCCAGAAAAGACCTAAAGGGATACCTTGAACAAAGGTTCGAAAAGCTGGAATCGGAAGTCACTGAGATGCGTTCTGCCTTGATAGCAAAAGGGATCATTTAGACTCGTCTTCTTAAATTTATATTTCCCGTGATCTCGGCTCGACTGGAGAGCAGCCGCCGAGAGAGCTCCGTTCAATCTCCTTACGAAATGCCAATTTGGTCATGTGGCGTTTATATGCCGACGAAAATTCCATAGAAGGCCAGCCAACCGACGCCTTTTATCGCCATCTTGGGGTATGCATTGCTCCCGCCGGCTTTGAGAGCTTTGTCAACATACCCGTCCAGGTCGGCAACGGACACTGTACATACAAATGCGTTAAACGGTTGTCCTTCGATCGATTGATTTGGCTGCTTGGATTATATTCAATAAATAAAAAATTTAAATATAAATATGACGCGTCTAGAGTGGTACGAATCCGTACTCCTCGGCAACCTTCTGGCCCTTAGGCCCTACCATGAAATCTATGTAGGCCCGGGCTCCGGGAGAGGCATCGCCAAAGGTATAGAAATACAGTTTGCGAGCAAGCTCATAGCTTCCGTCCTTGATGGTCTCAGCCGAGGGCGTGACACCGTCCAGGGTGATCGCACCAACTGCACCATCCTCTGCATAGCTGAATCCCAGATATCCTATAGCTTTATCACTGCCCGTTATGGTCGTCCTGATCTCGGCATTGCTTCCGGCAACGGTACTGACGCCGGGTGTCTCTGCCTTCTTATCGCCCATCATCTCTTCATTGAAGGTGTCTCTGGTGCCGGAGGCCTGCTCCCTGGCTGCTACGAGTATTTGATCATCGGGGCCGCCCAGGTCCTTCCAGTTGTTGATCTCTCCAGTGTAGATCTTCTTAACCTGATCCTTGGTAAGAGAGGTCACACCAGAATCATAGATTGGCTTGCTTACGGCAATGACTATGCCGTCGTAGCCCACAAGATTCTCCTGAAACCGGTCCCCAAACTGACTTATCTCATCAGCAGTAACCTCACGGGAAGCGATTCCTATATCGGAGTTGCCTTCGACAATATTCTTTATGCCTACTCCAGTGCCGCCCCCGGTTACAAGCACCTCATAATCGGACTGCACGGCGTTAAAGGCCTCAGCTCCGCCTTCCGCCAGAGGCAATACCGTTGTCGATCCAGAGACACTAACTGTCTCCTTAGCCATGCCCAGCGTTGCACCGAATGCGCTTACGATCAGTGCAATCAATAATGCGCAAATTAGCTTTCCCAAACAATTCACCAGCGGAGATAATGTGGGAGTGATATGTAAAGTCGATCAAAATAGAATATATATCGATCTGCATTTACATACCTGGACATATAGACTATATAGAATATATATCCGGCAGTATTGATATTTCTGTTGGACAAGTGCATGACCCTGGTACTGCTGCAAGGGTAAATTTTAGGTGGGCAGGGATAACAAGACAAGAATTCTAAAAATTATATTTTCAATACAATACTGCGACTAAGAGATAATGAAAGCGATACACTCAATATCAGAATCAAGAGATTATTTCATGGGGCCACGGCGATTTGAACGCCGGTCACAGGACCCCCAGTCCTGTAGGATACCAGGCTACCCTATGGCCCCGCACGGCGGAACCTAGGATGCAGAGGTGGCATATAAGCATTTCCCATCGCTCATGCAGAAAGCCTTTGCTTCTGCCATTCGTGGAAAGGGATACCGGACTGTGATATGTTTTAGGCTGTCAGGTAGTAGAAATGCAGCCGATGATTTTTGCATGAGACTGGCAATGCCGATCTCCTCTCTCCCTAACGGCTCCTCGCGATTTAGTGTGGGTTCGTGCGCTGGTCACAGGAATCCGACATTTTTTCGTGGTCCTCTTTGCTTTCTGTGACTCTGTGGTTTATTACGCAACCCTCTGGGTTTGATTATTCCGCCACGAATATTAACCGCAAAGAAAAGAGGAGACGCAGAGTTCGTAGAGACGTAGAATTTACCTTATTACCAGCACTTGAAAAGCATGGCATATCTTCTTCTGAGCAAAATAGTCGTCTCCGTCCGTTCGTCCTCCGTGCGCTCTGCGACTCTGCGGTTTTCTTCCGTAAACCACCAGGGTAGGTTATCCCGTTACGGTTATTAACCACAGAGACCACAGAATTCACAGAGAACGCACAGGTGAATCGAACATTCCGTAACCCACTCGATATAGCGAAGAGCTTCCCTAGCTTTGGGAAAAAGAGCGAGAGGGCTACACTTAAGAAGAATAGGACGAAAAAAGAAGTTGTGCCGCCGATCGCCAGCACCATTTCCCAGGGGGTGCAAAAGAAGCCTGTAGCACGCCCGAGAATATTGCTAAATCTTATCTTTTATTCGAGATATCTCTGGTAAGTAACTGCTGTGGTATTATTAGCATCGAATAGCGTCAATTTTCGTTCATTTAATTCGTAATATACCGCAGACTCCAGAGCCTTGAGATATCCGCTCTCCTGCTCCATAATTCCATCCGGCATAGCGCAGTACATGCGAGTGATTCCTATCGGCCCTATCTCTATGTAAGTATCATTTACCCTGTAACTGGCCATGTAATTGTTGCAGCCAGCTGAGCCTGTTAGGTTTCCATCAATGCGGAAGAGAGCTGTAACCCTTGTATCTAACAGGGATGATACCAAACCGCCCTTGCCGTTATTGTAAGTTAGCATCTCCCATGCTGTATTGTTCAAAGGAAGTGGCTGTGCCACAGAATAGGTCAGAATTACGGTTCCATTGGCATCCAACATTTTCAGCAGGTTTCCAGCAATTTCGTACCTGGCAGCATCCTGCAGATTCATGAAATATACCGATTCCTGATCCGAAATATTTTCGGCACAAAACATCAATGTCGAAGTAATGCCGCTGAAAGTTATATTATCCCCCATTGCTACGTAGCTCCCTCCATAACTATTGCAGCCACCAGTGCCTGAAACGTGGCCCGACTGAAATAAAGCAGTGATTTGAGTGTAGGTTAGCACACTTTCTGTATTGTTTTCTCTGCCAAGGTAGGAATCCAGGGACCACGAAACTCCCTCCAGGGTTGAGTTTTTGGGAGCATCTGTCTTACTGACATTTCAGCTGCAACGATTGGAAATGTCATCAGTAGGAGAAGCAGTGCCAATTTCGAGAAATATTCCAATTTCATATAAATCCTCTTACAATATCGATATTCTGAATCTTTCATCCTCATAGTATATTCAGGTACCTCATCGTTCATATATATTATCATGAAATGTGCCAATGGTATAGCACGCAGATTCAGAATGGCGAAACATTTTCCCGCCCTGCAGTTTGGGGGATGGGAAACACGCCCAAGTTTACGAGTAAGTATTGGGCTCATTTAAGGCAGCCTCGAGTTGGGTTAGTTTTTATACTCAACCCTTTCCCAAAAATATTGCAGTATTTGACTATCTATATCGTATTCAATCAACCTTTCTTTTGCCAGCAATCCGATCTGCAAGGATCTGTAAACTCTGTGGAGGCAGACTACCCAGAGTTGAGCAATGTAGCGAAAGTACATTGATCATAAGTCCTCGAAACATGCGAGTTCTATAGTCTTTTCACCTTTCAAGCGTAAATATAAAGCCTGGAAGTGAAATATGAGTGTAAGTGATAGTTGGGGATGGATGATGAGTGGGATATTCAAGAAAAAAGAAGCCAAAGTAATACCATTTACCCAGCACGGGGTGCGGCATGTTACCATTAACGGCATGCGTTTGCACATGCGATGGGAAAAACCGGATCAAGCCCAAATATGGGTGAATGGTACATACCAGCTAGTCTTGAACAGAGAAGCTGCCGATATAACTGAAGCTTTGATCCAAGCTTACTGGAAATACCAGGACAATGATATTTTTTCGGAAGACGTTTTCTGGCAGGAAATGTTTAAACAACTGAGAAAAAAATACGGCCCGAGTGTCTCCGAAGAAAGGCTTAAAGAAGACATCAACAAGGTTTTTGCCACGTACTTGAATGTTGCCAAGGGCCAGTGTCCTACAATTGATCTTGGCTTGCCGGTGACGGATATCAAGCCCGAAGATTGGACCGCACCATCGCGCATGGATCTTGCGCTTACGTATCGTTGCCAGAACAGCTGTTCCTTCTGCTACTGCGACGGACCAAGAATTACTCAGGAACTGAAGACCGACCAGTGGAAGGTTATTATTGCCAATCTATGGCAGATTGGCGTGCCAAACCTCCTGTTTACAGGCGGAGAGCCCACTTTGAGACCGGATCTGGTGGAACTTATTTTAGAGGCCGAACAATTTGTGACGGGATTGGTAACAAACGGCCGCAATCTTTCTGTGATCGCCAGTGAACTGCATGATGCCAGCCTAGACTATATCCAGGTTAGCCTTGAAGCCGGCGAGCCAGCAGTCCATGACGCGATGGTGGGTGCCAGCGGTGCCTGGAGAGAAACCGTTAACGGCATTGAAGCAGCGCTTGCGGCTGGACTTTATGTGACGACAAACACAACGCTTACCAAGGAAAACGCAACTATCTTCCTGGACATGCTTCGCTTCGGCAAGCAGCTGGGTCTGAAGACGATGGGGTGCAATAGCCTTATTTGTTCGGGCAAAGGCCCAACTAAGATAAAACAGGACGGACTATCCATTGAGGAATTGAAGGTGGTTCTGTCCCAGGCTTTGGAGGTTGCCAAGGAGCTGGGGATCGAACTGGTTTGGTATTCGCCGACCTGCTACAACGATCTTAATCCCATCGAGATGGGGTTCGGGATCAAGGGTTGTTCGGCAGCGCAGTACAACATGACCATTGAGCCGGACGGCAGGGTCATTCCATGCCAATCATGGATACACGAAGGATGCGGAAACATTCTCACAGACAATTGGGAAACAATCTGGAAGAATCCGATTTGCCTGGCTTTGCGGGATAAGACCAAGGTCTTCAGACAAGAGTGCGCCGATTGTCAATACTGGAATGAATGCGGCGGTGGCTGTCCGCTGGAAATAATCAACATGAGGTGATAGTCAATGAAACAAATGCCAGGCAAACTGATTCTGCTCATTTTACTCGCATTGTTGCTGATGGCGACAAACTGCCTTGCTGATACCGGCACTTATCGGATTATTGATTACAGCGTGACTCTTGATCCGAAACCCAATGGCGAGATTGTAATGGACTACTCGCAAACCTGGCTAGTAACAGGAGGCTATATTCCTTGGGTCACTGTAGGCCTCGCGAACGCTAATTACCAAATAATTAGCTGGGGCGGGGCAGCAAAGACAGTCAGTAACGGCAATGATGGCAGCTGGGTCGGGGCGCGAGTGGATCTCAATAAAAATTATATGCCCAATGAAAAATTCACGTACAATTTCACCATCGTACAGCGTAATTTGATATCTCAGAGATCCGAACGGCTACAGCATAGTATTCACGCCGGGATGGTATGATCGGAGCACCATCGATAAGCTAAGCCTCAAAGTAATCTCTCCGATCGACCTAAAGAATGTGACGGCGGATCCGAAGCCTTCTGAAACCGTTGGTCGAACATTGGTGTTCAGCAAGAATAATTTGGGAATGGGAGAACGGTACAAGATATCTGTAAATTTCCCGAAAAGCGCACTCTTCAAAGTGCCGGCTCAATCTCCTCAACCTCCCCAGTCAGGTTGGAATTCCCTCGTCCTTCTGATCTTGCTTGTGATCATTGTAGGAGTCATACTTGTAGCATATTACTACTCTATCCATCCCAATGATAGCTATTATCAAGACTACAGAGGTCCCGTTGTTTCTTCAGGCCGTATCAGAAGAGGAATGCGATCGCATGAAGATCATGGTTCGGGAGGCAGCGGAGCTTTTGGCGGCAGGGCATCTTCCTGCGCTTGCGTATCCTGCGCCTGTGCGTGTGCTTGCGCCTGCGCCGGAGGCGGCGGAGGAGGAGCCGGATGTGCCAAGAAATGGCTGCATTTCTGCAATAAGTGCGATGATTCTCAATATTCCTTTATGGAGGATGTCATGGGAAAAGAAGAGATAGGCGATGGGAAATGAAAGAAAGGGAATTGACCCTAGCAATAATTTTTTTGATTGGGGTTTCAATCTCAGGATGCGTGCAGCAAGCGCCGATCGATCCCAATGCTGAAGTGCCCACAGGGGACCCTGCTTTTCCTTCTCAAAAAGAATACGGAATCCATGACCCCAACCACATTCTTTCTGACAAGACCATAGCCCGCGCCAATGAGATCCTCGAGCGATTG
The DNA here is from genome assembly GCA_963702455.1 of uncultured Methanosarcinales archaeon. Taxonomy (GTDB): domain Archaea; phylum Halobacteriota; class Methanosarcinia; order Methanotrichales; family Methanotrichaceae; genus Methanothrix. The sequence goes on along the minus strand of CAVPCV010000018.1, from coordinate 17,072 downwards.
AATGACGACGGCATCGCGCAAGTCGCTGTGCTTATCCAGTACAATGTCCATCATCCCGAAGATTACGCCACGCATTATGGACGGTATATAGGACTCGGGCAGATTGGCAAGGATAACGGACTGGTTTATCTGATCCGGCCAGATGTTGATCCGCAGGACGGAAGGATTACGGTGTCGATAGGCCGAGGGTTGCCAAAATTTACAGCCATCGACTCGCACCAAATAATTAAAGAGGCTGCCATGGATTACATAAACATAGATGACTATGACAATGGAGTTTTGAGCCTGGTAAAGAATACTGATAAAAGATTGAGGGAGATTTACGCAGGTGGAAAAAATGGCGGATAATTTGCCTTACACGAAAATCGCAGTAGTCGCAGTGTTCGCTGTGCTTATGCTTTTTGGATTGAGCATAATTGGATCGTATAATGGATTAGTGCAGTCGGAGCAACTGGTCCATCAAAAGGAGTCGCAATATGGCGTAGCTCTTGACTTTAGCTCTCAAAAGATCGCTGGAATCTGGACAATCTTTAATCGGTATGTTGATCACGAGTCAGATGTATTTATCAACACAGCTAAAGCCAGAAGCGCTTTCAATGACAGCATTGCGCAGAAAGGGAATCCTTATGATGCAGCGCAGTCGGCCAGTCTGATATACGCCAATGTCAGAATGGTGACGGAATCAAATCCGCAACTGGCGTCGGCGCTCACAGCTGAAGATTCACTGGCAAGCTTCCAGGAAGCGGTAAACGAGATCAAGACGGCTGCGGATGATTGGATGGTTCAGGTCCAAAGATACAACACCCAGCGGAATTCCTTTCCCAACAGTATCATTGGATCGTGGACCGGATTTCCGGCAGAATACCCCTATTACCAGCCGGAGAGAAGGAGACTAAACGTCACGGAGCTCATGAAAACATAAAAACACTAAAAAATTGATGCATCTCTAATTGCCCGAAACTCAAATGGATCGGGCATTTCATTTTTGTAAGCCTTCTTCTTAAGAAAATAAAGGCCATCTCCTAGAAGGTTTTCGGGATATCGTTTCTCTCGAAGATTATAACTGTACCGTGTAGGCCCTACCCAGGTTATTGTCCTTTCGCGATTCAGATTTTCCCCTTCAGTTCGCTCAAAAACCCAGCTACTGGCTTGGGCGAAGGTTTCTATTTGCCAGGTGATTCTGCGGAGTCATGAAGAGCGATGCTCTTGATCAATATGTGCCTTTAACCAACGGAGAGACTTTGGCATCAGTCATTAAAAATCGTTAATAGTGTGGGATGTGGGCGGGACGATTTTTCAAGCCTCTCTTCCACGCTCACCCCTATGTATTGCATAATCAATTGCAGGCGCTAAGCTATGAAACACCGCTAGAGAGAATACGCACCTCCCGTTGGGCCGTACATATCCATTCCGCTGGGACTGACGTAAGAACCAGGAACGCCGCCTGTCTCTTGCGATGTGCCGCCTATTACGAGTTTGACAGATTGAACTGCTGTATCATCCTGGATCAATCCATCCAGGTGACCCGTCCTGATAGCGCCCATTACATCAGAATTTCCGGAAACGTCAACTTCAACAGTGTTCCATTGATTGGACTGTAGCTCATTAAATTTGTCATATACCGCTTGGCCTTCCCCATTGATGCCTTTCAATGCCAGCTGATCGGTACCTATAAGCTGACCGATAGGCTTCACCACCATTACAATCTTTGCCGTGCCTATATTCGTGGGGGCATTAAAGTCAAAGCTAAACGGCACCCAAACATCCACCTGATCTGAATCTCCAAAACCGCGAGTAGGGTTACCGTTCGTTGGGTAAGCCCCACCGGGACTTGCATCGATGCTCAGTTCATTTCCAGTTCCTGCAGTATCCCCTCCTGTTGCATGGCATCCATAGGCATCGTCGAAATACGGGCTTAGCTTTCCCATCGCCGCATCCCCTTCGCTAAATGTTGAGAATGGTCCAGGATAGCGTTCATCAAGTTCCCATCCTTCACGTGCGGCTATAGGCGTGACAGAACAAGACCCTCCAGTAACGGTTGCCCTTGCGGCTGAAGCCGTTGTGGCTGCTAAATAGAACTCAAAGCAGTTCTCTTGAGGCGGATAATATGGTTTTCGGAGCAAGCAGTACTGCGCAACATCGCCACCTGTACCAGTTCCAGCACCAATTCCTGTTCCTGTGCCTGTACCCGTACCCGCTCCAGTACCCGCTCCAGTACCTGGTGTTCTTGGGCCTGTTACCGGCCTTGTTATGCTGGGATCAAGTTGGATAGCATTATCATAGGCATTTTGGGCCTCTTCCGACCTTCCCACAGTATCGAGGGCAACACCTTCGTAGTACCAGGCCTGTGCACAAATAGATTTTTGACCTGGCCACCATTCACCGTAGGTGTTAAAAGACCGTATGGAGTTTTCATAAGCTTGTATGGCTTCGTCATATCTACCTGCTCCGGATAGTGTACGGCCTATCCAATAATAGGCAACAACACCATCCTTTGGATTTAGCTCATTGACCTTGTCGAAAGCTTCTACCGCCTCATCGATCATGCCCAACTTACTGTACGCAGTGCCTTTGTGGTAATATAGATCGGTCCACTGGGGAGACAGCGCGATACCATTGTCATATGCTTGTAAGGCTTCTGAGTACCTGCCCTGATCAACGAGTCTTTGGCCTTCATTCAGCCAATCAGTGGCTGTTTGCTGCCCTAGAGTTGGTGTAATCAACACAATGAACAGCATTGAAAGCAGTAAGATTGCCAATTGCCTCAATTAGACCCCTCCTTTTGAATTTTCAATTGAGGTTAATGATATAAGACAAATATAAATTGTTTCCGGTGCAAATAAAATCAAACAGTGTACCACCTTCGCAAGCTTCGTAAATTCTCTAAACTCGTCCTTGATCCGAATAAACAAAGTTCTGAGTGTTACATAAGATCCGAGATTGCATCGAAAGCATTGAGTATCCATGTGAATAATCAATGCCCTTCTTCATCAACTCATCATAAAGCCTGAAAATCAAGTATCTCAGGCATTTAATGCTGCAGTACTCTGCCGCTGACGCTCGTTTGGGCTCGATCGGCCTTGACTCGCGCCTCAAGGGCCACCTTAAGAGTAAGCCTCCAGCGTTCTTTGCGTTTCTGGAACTTCGGGTCGATCTTTGCTCGGCCTTTAATCTTGGCATCTCGCGAAAACTAAGACATCCGGTCGGCCATTTCGATCATCTTCTGCAAGTAGGGATTCAGCGGAGGTACACAGAAGAAGGATGGTCATCTCTATGGAGGTCTGATCCAGTACCAAGACCAAATGCTCCATCAGGCGCTCTGCATCCTCGTACAGATTGGGATCGTTCCCGACGTCTGGAAGCTATGATCGAGTTCTCCTCTAGGTTCATTCTTAACTGGGGAGTAGGCAAGAATGAAATAATTCGAGTTAGATTTACCGCAAACCATTTGAAAGTAATGGCTATGAATCGCTATGCAGCAAACCAATGTTATGCGGGGGATGGGAACCCCATGTTCACGTAATTCTATAACGCTGATGCCATCAATCATAATTTCTGATTATAGATAAAACCATAATTGGAAGTAAGATGGTAGAGGCTGAGAGCAAGGTCGTGGTGAGCTTACTGTTTTTCGGAACTCACATATCGGACATTCTCCCAAAATCTATTTCAATGATAAATCCAAATAGTGGAAAAATAATGAAGTGAGATGATCATGAGTTTGCTTCGAACAGCAATACTGGTACTGATATTAACTTCGTTCCTTGGCATAGCCTGTGCGTACTATCCTTACAATACACCCGTGCCTGATGATCAAGATCTTATTTTTGAGGTCTTCTCTGTAGCAGGAGTCAATTGTGGAAATCCTCCTGTTCCTAGCACGTTCACTATATCCGGGGAACGAACAATGGTTATGATCGCTACATATCATTGGTGCGACGGGGAAAATCCCGGAACCATATCTTTGCAGGCGCAAGATGGAACTATTTATGGTCCATGGCAGGCAACAGGGAGAGATGGCTCCGGTGGTGCATCTAATCGCTATTGGGAAGTAGGTTTTGCAGATGGACTCAATCTGCCGGCCGGCACTTATACAATTGTTGACTCGCGCCCGGAAACCTGGTCGTGGACTGAAGACGTAGGCAATCGCGGCCACTCCTATGTATTTGTCCTGAAGGAGGAAGACGGCGGCTCTGCTCAACCGTGTTCAAATTACTGGGGGCCTATCGAGCCTACGGGCACGGAAGCCGCGGGACCTGGACAGTCTCCAGGCAGGTATATGCTGGTATACGCAGAAGTGCCGAAATCGTCCGATCCCTCTCAGAGCCTGCCCGCCAACTGGAATTGGAAGAACTTCGGTCCCGTCGATCTGAAGGGAGGCATGAGATACTTCCTTGTTTTTGGAAGATCCGCTGACCCAGAATTATTTGAGGAGCAGAATCTCCCCACTGAGGAAACTCTAGTCACTGCCACAAAAGATACGACAATCATCTGGGACTCGAATAAAGCAACTTCTGACGTGCGGTATGCTTACTGCTTGCAGACAGCTCGACAGCCATCTGATCCACCTGAACTGTCAGGTATAGTAGGAACCTGGTCCTGGTTCACTGGTGAAACCGTAGAGATCAGGCCAGATAGCACTTTCTATTCTGAGAAAAATAATGGCAGGTGGGAACGTACGGATCAATCCAGCAGGCTGTATACTCTGCGATGGGATGAGGGCGGATGGATAGATTCCCTAGAGCTCTCAGCCGACGGAAAAAGCCTAACCGGGCAGAACCAACATGGAACTAGTGTGACGGCCATAAAGGTGTAAATGGCTGTTGTGGTTGGTTGCTATTAGTCTTTGTTGGCGAGCCTGTGCCTCCTGTGGGGCCCGGCTCGGAATTTTTTAGAAAATATATGTACACTGATTATAATGATGATGCTAACCGTTCTTCACTCCCACATACATCATCCAGACCCCGACTATTACTGTGAATCCGAAGAGCACAAGGCCCTGAATTGCTAAGCCGTTGGGCAGATCGAGCAGGACCACAACTCCCATGATCATGCTCCCGGCGCCTATGCCTATGACACCGAGCCTCGCCGAGAAGAGATAAGCCAGGAAGCCGAGGGCGATCAGGGCAGCGGCTATCAGCAGCGGCATTGAGTCCAGAGGGATGGATAAGATCATATTTTGCAGTCCCCGGCAGCATACTTATAGTTTCCTTATGGTTCTTATGCTATAGTTCGCCACCTATTTACCCCAGCATCTCACAATTGTCTGCGATGAAGCGGATCTATATGGACCACTCCGCCACCACTCCTGTGGCGCCTGAGGTATTGGAAGCCATGCTGCCATACTTCTCAGAGAAGTTCGGCAACGCCTCCAGCCTGCACAGCTTTGGCCTGGAGGCAAAGGAGGCTCTGGAGGAGTCCCGGGAGAAGGTGGCCGGCCTTTTGGCGCGCAAAGCCGGAGGAGATAATCTTCACCTCCGGGGGCACGGAATCAGACAACCTGGCTCTGAAGGGCATCGCCCGCAAGAACCAGCAAATCGGGAAAGCATATCATCACTACCAGCATCGAGCATCCTGCCATCCTGGAGTGCTGCCGCAAGCTGGAGAAGGAGGGCTTTCTGGTTACCTATCTGCCCGTGACCAACGAAGGCCTGGTCGACCTCGCCACCCTTGAGTCGGCCATCCGACCCGACACCATCCTCATCTCCATCATGCATGCCAATAACGAGGTGGGAACCATCCAGCCGCTGGAGGAGATCGGCCGGCTCGCTGCTGAGAAGGACATATACCTGCATACTGATGCGGTGCAGAGCGTGGGCAAGATTCCCACGGATGTAGATGCTCTGGGGGTCGATCTGCTCTCCCTTTCCGCGCACAAGCTCTACGGGCCCAAGGGCGTGGGCGCGCTCTACATTCGCAAGGGCACGAGGCTGGAGAGCATCATCCAGGGCGGCGGCCACGAACGCGGCCTGCGCTCGGGAACAGAGAACATCGCAGGCATAGTCGGCCTGGCAAAGGCAGCGGAGCTGTCCGGTGAGACCATGAACGCGGAAGCGGAAAGGCTGACTGGCTTACGCGACCGCCTGGCCGAACTCGTCCTGGGCAGGGTAAAGGAGGCCTGGATAAACGGAACCATGAAGAGAAGGCTTCCCGGAAACCTGAACTTCGGCTTCAGGTATGTCGAAGGCGAGTCGCTGCTGCTCTTCCTGGACTCCAAGGGCATCAAGTCTCCACTGGATCGGCCTGCTCATCCCATAAACTGGAGCCCAGCCACGTGCTCCTCTCCCTGGGCCTCAAGCCGGAGGAGTGCCACGGCTCTCTGAGAGTCACCCTTGGCAGGTCGAACACGATGGAAGAAGTCGACTATGTGGCAGCAGGGCATAGCGGAGGCCGTGGAGAGGTTCAGGGGAATTTCGGCACTGGGCAGATAAGCCCGTCAGAGATCGAGGGGAAAATCACACCTTGGGAAATTCTGCATTCCCATACATGAAGATGAGCTCAAGGCGATCAAGCCCGAGTCGGTGAATATCATCCGTTGAAATGAGGACTTATGAAAATCAGGACTCAGTTGATCATCAGCATGGTCTTCTTCGGCGTAGCCCTATTGATCATCTTCGCATCGGTAATGCTCACACATCAACAGGTAGAACGGCTGAATAAACAGGAAGAGCTGGCAAAAAATATTGAGATTGGAGCCAGCGAGCTCAGCTACCTGTCAAATGATTATCTTCTTTACCATGAAAGACAGCAGGTCGATCGATGGGAAGCAAAATTTTCAACATTCTCCCGTGATCTGTCCGATCTGGATGTAGACAGACCCGACAGCCAGGTGCTGGTCGATAATATCAAAGCAAATCGGTTGCGTCTGAGGGAGATCTTCGATGATGTAGTGTCCAAGATCGAGAGCGCGCCTCAAACTTCGGAGGGAGCATTGGACAGGGCATCTATTCAGGTCTCAGGAAGCCGTATAGGAGATCAAACCCAGGGAATAGTATTTGATGCCGCCCGCCTCTCGCAGATGTTACGCCATCAGGCAGATCAACAGAAACAGAGGAATTTCTCCACTCATCTTTGTCCTGATGGGGGCATTCGTCGCCTTTCTGCTGAGCAGTTATATCCTCTTCTACCGCGGCGCATTGTTGTCGATTGCAAACCTCCAGGCCGGGACAAAGGCCGTCGGTTCCGGCAACCTTGACTTCTTCCTGGAAGAGAAGAGGGATGATGAGATCGGTGAACTATCCCGGGCTTTCAACAGGATGGCAAGCGATCTGAAAGGGGTCACCGCCTCGAAGATGGATCTGGAGAGAGAAATTGTCGAACGCAAACGGGCAGAAGAGACGCTGCGTTTGAGCGAAGAACGCTACAGATCCCTCTTCAAGGGCATGACTGAGGGCTTCGCATTACATGAGATCCTTTTAGATGAGAATGGCAAGCCCTACGACTACCGTTTCCTCGATATCAATCCGGCATTCGAGAGGCTCACAGGATTGCTTCGAGAAGACGTGGTCGGCAAAACTCACAATGAAGTGCTGCCCAATGACAGCCCCAGCTGGGTCGAAGCATACGGTGCCGTTGCTCTCACCGGCGAGCCGATCCAATTCGATAACTATTCTCCTGCCCTGGAAAGATACTTCGAGGTGTTTGCCTATCGCCCGGCACCGGGACAGTTTGCTACAGTATTCATGGACATCAGCGAGCGCAAACGCCAGGAGGAGAAGATCGCCAAGCTGACCCGGCTCTACGCAGTACTGAGCCGGGCGAATGAGGCAATAGTTCGAATCCGTGATTTGGATTCACTGTTCAGAGAGGTATGCCGGATTGTAGCAGATGTTGGTGGTTTCCCTCTGGTCTGGATCGGGCAGGTGAAAGAGCAACAGGTCGTTCCTGCCGCCTGGTCCGGCCCCGCCGCCGACTACCTGAAAGAGATCAGAGTGGAGGTGCAGGGCGAGTTCGGCAAAGGCCCGACAGGCACCTGTATCCGGGAGAATCGAAGCGTGGTCAACGACGACTTTGGGACAAATCCCTGCCACATCTCCCTGGCGCGATAACTGCCATTCGTCATGGTTTTCGTTCCTCGGCAGCTTTCCCCCTGCGCCGCCAGGGCATGGTCATGGGCGCGTTCACACTCTACTCCACAGAGCCCAAAGCCTTTGATGCCGAGCAGGTCGGCCTGCTCGAATCGCTGAGTTCCGACATCTCCTACGCTCTGGAGGCTCTTGACCAGGAGCAGCTCCGCATCCGTGCCGAAGAGGGCCTGCGCGAAACCCGCGACTATCTGGAGAACCTGATAGGCTACGCCAACGCACCCATCATCGTCTGGGACCCAACTTTCCGGATCACCAGGTTCAATCATGCCTTCGAGAGGCTAACTGGTCTGAGGGCGGCCGAAGCTCTGGGAAAACAGCTCGACATACTATTCCCCGAAGAAAGCAGGGATGCATCGCTTGATCACATAAGGCACGCCTTATCCGGAGAACGCTGGGAAGCAGTTGAAATTCCCATTCGGAAGACTGACGGATCAGTTCGAACTGTTCTCTGGAACTCGGCCAACATCTATGATAAAGAAGGAACAACGATCATGGCAACCATCGCTCAGGGCCTGGATATAACCGAGCGAAAGCTTGCCGAGGAGGAGCTGAGAAAAGCGCGGGACGAGCTGGAAGAGAGAGTCAGGGAGAGGACGAAAGAGCTCTTTCTGGCCTCAGAGGAGCTGGCTGCCAGAGCCCAGGAACTGGCCAGGAAATCCGAAGACCTCACTCGATCCAATGCCGAACTGGAGCAGTTTGCCTATGTCGCATCCCATGACCTGCAGGAACCCCTGCGCATGATATCCAGCTACGTGCAGCTTCTATCCCGGCGATACAACAACAAGCTGGACAATGATGCAGATGAATTTATTGCCTATGCGGTAGAAGGTACCAAGCGAATGCAGCAGCTCATCAACGACCTTCTGGCCTATTCTCGCGTCGGCACAAGAGGCAGAGACCCTGAGCCCACCAACTTTGAGCAGGTCTTCTCAGAGGCAATGGCCAACCTGAAAATAGCAGTGGAAGAGAGCGAAGCGATAGTGACCCACGATAAGCTGCCAATAGAAGTAGCCGATAAGATGCAAATGGTCCAGCTCTTCCAGAACCTCATTGGCAACGCTATCAAGTTTAAAGGTCATGAGAGCCCGCGAATTCATGTCTCTGCCAGACCCGCGGGTGACGAGTGGATCTTTTCTGTGCAAGATAACGGGATAGGCATTGATCCTCAGTTCTTCGATCGAATCTTCACCATATTCCAGCGTCTGCATGGCAGAAACGAATACCCCGGCACAGGCATTGGCCTGACCGTCTCCAAGAAGATCGTGGAACGACATGGCGGGCGAATCTGGCTGCAGTCCGAGCCTGGAAAAGGGACCACGTTTTACTTCACCATTTCCCGGAAGATAGAAGTCGAACCCAAGAGCCTGGATGAGAAAATAGAGGGCGAGTAGTATGAACTGTGCAATAGAGTGCGGGCCGATCGAGATCCTCCTGGTGGAGGATAACCCGGGGGATGTGCGTCTGATAATAGAAGCTCTTAAGGAAGGGCGATTTGCAAACATCATAAATATCGCAGTTGATGGGATTGAAGCCATGGCATTTCTGCGTCGGGAGGGCAAATATGCGAATGCTCAAAAACCCGACCTGATTCTCCTGGACTTAAATTTGCCAAAGAAGAATGGGCGCGAGGTGCTGGCTGAGATAAAGACCGACTCCTATCTCAAATGCATACCTGTAGTGATCCTGACCTCCTCACAGGCTGAGATAGATATAGTCGAGACGTACAATCTGCATGCCAACTGCTACATCACAAAACCTGTGGACTTCGAACAATTCATCCGGGTTGTAAGGTCCATTGAGGACTTCTGGTTCGCCGTTGTAAAGCTCCCGCCCAGAGAGGATTTGAATTGACGAATCAGTCTATACAGATACTTTTGATTGAAGATAACCCGGGAGACGCACGCCTGATAAAGGAATTCCTGGGTGAGACGGGTAAGGTCTTTGAACTGGACTGGGTCGATAGTCTCTCAAAAGGGCTGAAGCGTCTCGATGGAAAGGATGCCATCATCCTGGATCTAGCTCTACCTGACAGCACAGGGCTTGATACATTCAAGAAGATACACCTGGAGGCGCCAGATCTCCCCATCATTGTTCTCACCGGCAACGATGATGATATGCTCTCCTCTCTTGCCTTGCAGGAAGGGGCCCAGGATTACCTGGTAAAAGGCCAGGTAAGCGGCCAGATTCTGGCGCGCTCTATACGATATGCCATTGAGCGCAAGAGAATAGATAAAGCGCTTAAATCTGAGATTATAAAACACCAAAAGCTTGAAGCCGATCTCATAATTGCCAAAGAGGCTGCAGAAGAGGCAGCCAGGGCCAAAGCGGAGTTCCTGGCCAATATGAGCCATGAGCTACGCACACCCATGAACTCCATAATAGGCTTCACCAGCCTTCTCCTGGATGATTCCCTGACTTCTGATCAGTTAGAGTTTCTGGAGGGCATCAGAAACGGTGGCGAGGCTCTCCTGGCCCTCATCAGCGACATTCTGGACTTCTCCCGGATAGAGAAGGATAAGGTGGAGCTGGAGCGCCAGCCATTCAGCCTCAGGCATTGCATCGAGGAGTCCCTGGCTATGGTAGAGGTTCAAGCCGGTCAGAAAGGCTTGAGGCTCAGTTACTGCATCGATAAAGAGACGCCGGAAACGATCATCGAAGATCACGGCAGGCTCAGACAGGTCCTGGTTAACCTGCTCAGCAACGCGGTGAAGTTCACGGACGAGGGAGAGGTTTCAGTATCCATCTCGTCGGAAGCGATCAAAGGCGAAATGCGCCAGATCCTCTTCGAGGTTAAGGACACCGGTATTGGCATACCTCAGGACAAGATGGACAGGCTCTTCCAGCCCTTTGAACAGCTGGAAAGCTCCATAAGCCAGAAGCGGGACGGCATTGGCCTGGGCCTTGCCATTAGCCGCAGGCTTGTCGAACTCATGGATGGAGTGATCTGGGCAGAGAGCATTCCCGGCCAGGGATCGGTCTTTTGCTTCACAATTCAAGCAGAAGCCATTCCCGGCAAGCAACTGGATTTGGGAAAAGGGATGCAAGATGAGGCCATCACTGGTTCCTCGGAGCAGAAGCCCTTGAGAATTCTCGTGGCTGAAGATAATCCCTCCAACCAGAAGGTAATTCTGACAATGCTGAGACGGTTGGGCTATCGGCCAGAAGCAGTGGCAGATGGCAGAGAGGTACTGCAGATACTCGAAATCCGGCCTTACGACCTGATCCTTATGGATGTCAAGATGCCGGGGATGGACGGCCTTGCAGCCGCCCGAATGATACGCAAGCTTCAGCCCAAGAACGGGCCCAAGATCGTAGCTATCACAGCCTACGGCCTGGATGGCGACCGTGAGAAGTGCCTGGAAGCCGGCATGGATGATTACATAGCCAAGCCTGTGAAACTGAATGAACTGGCAAAGGTGGTCAGCAAATATCAGGCATTTCAGGTTGACTTATAAGTGCCTCAGTGCTCTGCCGCTTTTCTGGCCTGCACCGCCAGTCCCCGTTTGATCTGCAGCATCTCCTCGGGCGCGAGCACGGCCGTGCCTGTGGCCAGCAGCTGATCTTTGCCGTCCACAACCAGCACCTCTTCCCCAGCTCGAATCTCCGGGTCCAAGCTTACGACGTGCTTGGCAAAGACGTTGCCTCCTTTGGCGACAAAGGGGGCGGCATCGTCTGAGGCCACAACTCTGAGCCGCGGGCTCACGAATAAAGCATGCAATCTCAACGCGCCCAGCATGCTGAGCGTCAAAAGGTTGTCACTCGCCCTAACTGTGGCAATCCTCTCCTTTCCGGAGTAGAGATATCTCAGCCGGCGCGTCTTGGAGAGGCTGTAGGTTGTGTCATCGGGAAAGAGAGCAAAACCCGCACCTCTGCCAAATTGGTAGTCGGCGATGATCCTGGCGCGCTTTAGCATCTTTATATGTATCGAACTGGAACTAATAGAACGTATTGGTTCGGAAAATAGACGGGGTTTGCGGTTAATCCCTTTTCATGAAAAAGATGGTTGCATTCTCAATCAGCTTTAAAATTTTATTTTATCCTTTCTCGGATCTCAAGAGAAAAGCTTATTCACCATTATGAGAACTTAGCTATATGAAGATCAGCAGTCGATTCGATATTGCCGTGGATATCGCCGTACTGATGATTTTCATCGCCACTATCTATGTTACAAAGGATTTCATTGCTCCAATCTTATTGAGCATAGTCCTGATTTATCTGCTAAAGCCCATATACGCAGGAATTTTCCGGATCACCAATCACGAAGGGCTCTCGTCCATCTCTTCCATGCTGATAGTTTTCGTAATAATACTGGCCGTGCTCATTGGACTATCAGGAGTACTCCTGGTCGAGATAATGAACCTGCAAAGTTCAGGGAGCTTGTCCGCCATCCAGCTCTCCAGCATTTCAAATGACTTCCTCCTCTGGATGGACAGCAACCTCCCAGAGCCGATTGTTTCATACGTAAAAGGGATAGGCGATATTCCAGCAGCCATTGCCTTCACAATAACTCCAATTGCACAAGCGCAGCTATCAGGCTTTGTTTCCAGCTTACCAATATTATTTGCTTGGTCTCTTGTGTTGATATTCTTCACATACTACATGCTCATTGACGGCAAACATATTCTGGAGCATGCCGTCCAACTGCTTCCCGAAACCAGGAGAGGTATGTTCCGTCGTTTTCTGAAAGAACTGGACGGAATATATACAACGCTTTTTACCGTATTCTTCAGCACGGCAATAATTGCGGGCAGCGTGGCAGCCCTAGGATTCTATCTGATAGGCATACCCAATCCCCTGGTTTGGGGTACATTGGTGGCCATCTTCGCCCTGGTTCCAATTCCCGGGCCCCCAGGGGTATACATACCCATGGCCATCTATTACTCCCTGATCAAGGACTATCAAACGAGCATTATCCTGCTGGTTTTTGGAGTAGTAGGAATCACATTAATACCCACCAATATCATAGCGCCTCAGCTGGCCTTGAAAACGGCAAAGATTCATCCAATCTTAACTTTGTTGTCATTTATTGCACCTATCTTTGTCCTGGGAATGGTGGGCATTATCGTTGGACCGATGCTTTATGGTCTTCTTCTGGCAATATACAGGACGGAAATGTATTACAGTAAAATATAGGAAAAGAAAGAGAGTGAAGCCTTTCTTACCCGACCAGATCCGCTGTGCAATGCGAGCATTTGATTGCAGTCTTCGTGATGGTCTCTTTGCAGTAAGGGCATTCCTTAGTATTTTCCTCTGGTGGAGCAGGCTTTTTCTTGGCGGCGTTTACCTGCCGGATAACTATGAATATCGCCAATGCCACTATGAGGAAGTTGATAATTGTGAGTATGAAGACACCATAATTGATGGTGGGCGCACCAGCCGCCTGAGCCGCTGCCAGTGAAACATAGTTTTTTCCATCCAGGGATATGAAGAGGTCGGCAAAATTCACACCGCCCAGGAGCATTCCAAAAGGCGGCATGACGATATCTTTCACTAGCGAAGTGACTATAGCTCCAAAGGCTATGCCGATAATGATACCAATTGCCATGTCGACGGCGTTGCCCTTCATGGCGAATTCCTTAAACTCACTTATAAATCCCATAAGTATTCCTCCCACAAGATGATATAAACTAAGCTTCCAATTTAAGAGCTCAAGATATATAGATTCTTTTATTTGGACATCGATAGCAGAAAATCTTAGTAGAAAGAAAACTCATACGACTATGATGAAAGAATATACCAATGGAGAGCTAACTGTCCTGTGGAATCCAGAAAAGTGCATACATGCCAGGGAGTGCGTGAAAGGTCTGCCCCAGGTATTCAGCCATGAAAGGACGCCATGGGTAAATATGAAAGGTGCGAGCTCAGAAGAGATCATGAAAGTCATTGATAGATGCCCTTCCGGTGCTCTGACATACGAGAAGGCGGGATCGGTTGAAGAAACCGGAAAATCCTCCGCAGAGATCAAGGTTGTGAAGAATGGTCCACTGCTTGTGGATGGCGTCTGCGTTTTGACCGACCAGGAGGGCAAAGAAGCGGCAAGACGTGGACCGTATGCTCTCTGCAGATGCGGCGGCTCCAAGAAAAAGCCCTTTTGCGACGGAACGCATATTAAAATTGGATTTGATGATACGAAATAAGCATAGAGGAAAAGAGTCCGCTTCAGAGGCTCAGGGCAGGGAGCCTACCCGGAAGCAATTTCGGTTTGGAATTATTCTCTTTTTGCCTGTCTGCAAAACAGAAGCTTGCATCGGCTGCTTCCTTTGCATATCCGATCCCTTCGCTCGAACTTTATTTCCCCTAAATTGGCATCTTTATCTTTGAACTCCGGAAGACCATACCGAATTTTCCACCCGGCAGATGAGGTCGCTTACCTTTTCCGATAACTCCTGTCGGCCAGACCTGGTCATCATATCATGCCAGGGGCACCTTTTGACAATCACCTGAAAGCCGTCCTCCTGGCCGTTCAGCTCATACTCAAAGCCCTCCAGGCGGAGACGTACGGCGACTGCCTCCTGCAACCCTTGCAGGCCACAGCCAAGGTTCATCATGGCCTTTATGGTGCGAGCCTGGATCTTGGGCAGAACCTTCCAGACAGCTTCGTCCATCTGCAGCGCCGCCTCAAAACCGTACTTCTCCTCATTCATCATGAACCATAGACCATCGGCGGCCGTGTAGGACCTGCGGAAATACTCTATCTTTTGCTCATCCGTCAAATCCCTCACTTTCCCGACCTCCCTGGCTCCGCTTATCATTCCCTGCCTTCCGGCTGGCTTTGAGAATAGCTTTGCATGATTCCAGGGAACGGTGACATTTTTCCGCCAGACCTCGCAATTCGTTGGCAGCCGGATCGCCAGCCTCCTCGAGCTTTGCAGCCATTCCCTTGTAGATCTTGAAGGCCTTCTTGTAGGCCTTGAGCGCTTTTTTGCCGCATTCCTCTCTGTCCTCCACTTCCGATAAAGTGAAATAAGCAAAGGCCTGATCCCTCAAGATATCAGCCGCCTCCAGAGGCGCCTTCTCCTGGGTGTGATATTGCAGGGCCTTCTCGTAGGCTTCGATGGCTTTTCTGCAATTCTCCGCCTTGTCCACAATCTCTGCCATAGTGATGAAGCTGTAGCCCAGATTCTTCAGAGCGTCTGCGTGCTCTGCGGGGCTTATTTTATCATAGATTCGAATGGCTACCAAACTTGCATCGATGGCTTTCTGGCAGTTCTCTTGCCTATCCTCTACCTCTGCCAGAGCTGAATATGCCGCCCAGAGCAGGATCTGCGCTTCTGCGTGCTCCTCGGCATAGTCCTTTTCATTGTAGATCCGCAGGGCCTCTAGAGCCGCATTCACCCCCTTCTTGCAATCCATGGCTTTAGCCTCGGCCGAGACTTCAGTATCTGCCAGCATACTGCAGGTGATGGCCATGTCTTTCTGGCAGGAAGCATACTGCAAGGGCTGATCGATCGGCCCTGTAAACCCGCAGCCTTTCCTGGCAGGCCTCCAGGGCGAGCAGACAGTTCCCGGCCCGGTACTCGATCTCAGCTATTGTAAGATAGGCAAGCCACAGGGTTCCCTGGGCTTCGGCGTAGTCCTCGGGCGAATCCTCCAGCTTAAAGACCCTCAACGCCTCTTGAGCGGCACGAATAGCCTTCATGCAATTGCATGGCCAATCCTGGCTCTGGCCCATTGTCAGATAGACATTTCCCAGATTGTTTTGCGTGGTGGCATAGTGCTTGGGGAACTTTTCCAGAGAATATATCTGCAGAGCATTCTCGTAAGCCTCCAGTGCGCGCTGGCAGTTTTCCAGGCCCTCTTCTTCTTCGGCCAGGGCGAGGCGAGCATTTCCCAGGTTGTTCTGGGTAGCGGCATAGGCCTCTGGCTGGCTCTCGGGCGTTCTGATAAGGAGGGAGTCGCCGCAAGACTGAAGGGCACGCCTGCAATTCTCTGCTTTATCCTCTGCTTCGGAGAGGGAGAGATAGGCTATGGCCAGATTGTTTTTCACCGCCGCGTACTGCTCAGGAAAGCGATCTGGAGCATAAACCTGCAGAGCTTCCTGATAAGACATGATAGCATGCTTGCAGTTATCTGCCCGATTTACGAACTGGGCCAGTGTCAGATATGCAGCTTCCCAGGTTGGTCAAAACTCTCGCGTATTCCTGATTGGGCAGTCTCTCTAGGTCATAGATGCGGAGGGCATTTTTGCATGCCTCAATTGCTTTATTGCCGTTTTCCAGTCCATTCTCGCATTCCGCCAGTTTTCGAAATGCCGAACCCAGCTCATCCTGAAGAGATGCATAGTCCTCGGGAGCGCTAGCCTCGGAAAAGAATAAAGAGATTTCTGCCATGAATTGATGGCACGCTTGAGGTTTTCTATTCGATCCACCTGGTCTGCCCGGGCAGCATAGGCGGAGCCCAGGCTTCTCATAACCTTGGCGTGAGGATTTGGATAACGCTCTAATGTGTAGACCAAGAGAGCTTGTTTATAGGCCTGAATGGCACGCTCGCAGGTCTCCAGATTCTTATCATGCCTGAAAATCTCAAGGCAGGTGTCGCCCATCTTTCTCTGGATGTTGCTCCTCTGTAAATCATCCATCTCGAAGGCCAGCATCCTCTCGCACACATTCATGGCCTTTTCATAATCGGCATCTTCACCCGCGATCATTTCAGCACCTACCGGTTGATAACATCTCCCTGAGATGAAATAAGAGATGCGACATAATGATCTGCAATCGCTGCCAAACCTCCTGGACTTCCAGAGATCAATCTGAGAATGCTGCTACATCTACTCTTCGCCCATTCAACCGTTTTTCGATCAATATCCTGGGTGATTCTAATGTATACTTACTTAATATACCAAAAGAGTTAAATCCAATGAGGTCTTTTATCTGTATAGAAGGAATAATCATGAACGTCACGAAATAACGTTGATAAAATTCTGCCAAGAGGTGGATTTTCAGGTTTAAATCCTCCTTCCTGAATCTCCCCCTCCTTTTTTACTAT
>CAVPCV010000017.1:0-89994 GCA_963702455.1 uncultured Methanosarcinales archaeon | reverse complement strand
TCATGACCGAGTGGGTGCGACGCGCCAGCTCTTGGTCGGGTACGAGGGAGCTGCCTTGCTTGCGGATATGATCACCAACGCTCTGCTGGAAGAGGATTCATGAAGAGTGGAAGGCGGTGCCCACTCCTGTTTGATTCGCAACGGATGAACTCAGGATGAGCCGGCCACTCTCCGCAAGAGCGGCCTGATGAAGATTCGTTCCATCTGGCAAGGCTTAAGTAAGTTTACGTAATAGCTTACTAACCATGAGAAAAGTAAGTGAATATGATTATTAAGAATATATCTAAATATATCAAAATGTGCAGAAAGAACGGAACATGTCGAAGATATATCTTAATGATCACGAAGTTCAGGAGGATGAAAGGCTTGATCAAGAAACATGTATTAGTAGCATTGATTGCAGCCCTGGTTTTGGCCTTGTCTCACGGATTGGCCGAAGAGCCAAAAGAACTGACCGTCTTTACTGCCGCTTCACTGACTGGCGCTTTTGTCGAGATAGGACAGATGTACAAGAACCAGACCAATATCGAGGTAGCTTTTAACTTCGACGGCTCGCAGGCGCTTCGCACCCAGATCGAGAACGCAGCTTACGCCGATGTCTTCGTCTCTGCCAACAAGAAGCAGATGAATGACGTAAAAAATAGCGAGCTGATGAACAACAGCAGCATCGTCATCTTCACAAAAAACAAGCTCTCGCTTATCGTTCCCAAAGATAACCCGGCTAAGATTGCCAACCTCTCAGACCTTGCCAAGCCCGGCCTTAAGATCGTCATAGGAACAAAGGATGTGCCGGTGGGCGACTATGCGCTGCAGATCATAAGCAAGCTTGGCAACGATTCCGCATATGGTCCGGACTATAAGACAAAGGTGCTGGCCAATGTCATCTCTCAGGAGACCAATGTCAATTATGTGGTGACCAAGGTGGCACTGGGAGAGGCGGATGTCGGATTTGCATATGTCTCCGATGTCACCGAGGATCTGGCAAGCAAGGTGGATAAGATAGACATCCCGGATGAATACAATATCATCGCCGAGTACCCCATGGGAATATTGCTGGAATCCAAGTATCCGGCCGAGAGCCAGGAGTTCATGAATCTGGTAATGTCGGATGAGGGCAAGGCGATCCTGGAAAAATACGGCTTTGCTCCAGTGGAAAGCGAGCCTGACAGATCCGAAGGGACAGCTCTCGGCGGCAAGAGCTGCAGCTTAACCGGAAGTCGTCCTTTTGGGCCGGGGAATGAAAGAGAAACCCCGGGCGCCAAAACCCTTGGCCTGCATGCAATGAAGAAATATTGCTTAGAAAGCGAATGAACGAAATCGCAAGAGTGATCGAGTGATCAATGGCTTCCAATCAGGCTGATATCAGCCGTTTCGGTGAAAGAAGCTCTTGCTGAGCTGGTAAATCAGGAGCATGAGACCATCGGCATCCCTTCCAGGACCCGAGAAGTGGCTCTGAAAGCGGGTCTGGCCCTTTTGCTGACACTGGCCATGGCCTTCATAGCTCTGCCCGTGGTCGCGCTCTTCCTCAAGAGCCCCCTGGACACTATCCTCAGATCTCTGCACGATCCCGTGGTGATGGATGCGCTCCGGCTCAGTCTCATGACCTCAACCATCACCACCATCACATTGTGTAATCATGGGCACGCCCATAGCCTACGTCAGCGCTCGCTTTAATTATTTCGGAAAAGAGCTGGCCGACTCTCTGATCGATCTGCCTGTGATCATGCCTCCTGCCGTGGCCGGCATTGCCCTGCTGGTGGCCTTTGGCAGGATGGGAATTGTGGGCCATTATCTGAACGCCTTTGGAATCAGCATCGCCTTCACCACCCTGGCGGTGATCATAGCTCAGGTCTTCGTCTCCTCGCCATTTTACATTCGCCAGGCCAGGACGAGCTTTGAGGACGTGGATCTGGCCTTCGAGAATGCAGCCCGGACTTTGGGCGCCTCTCGGGTCTACACCTTCTTTCATGTCATCCTGCCCATAGCCATGAACGGCCTCATCTCCGGTGCCATCATGGCCTTTGCCCGCTCGCTGGGCGAGTTTGGAGCTACCATCATGTTTGCCGGGAACTTCCAGGGCAGGACGCAGACCATGCCCCTGGCCATTTATACCGCCATGCAGGGAGATCTGGATGTATCACTATGTCTGGCCATAATCCTGGTGGCGATCTCCTTTGTGGTCATAGTCCTGGTAAGACTCCTGACCCGGCGGGTGTATAAAAATGCTAGAAATTGATATCAAAAAGAGGCTGCGGGACTTTGATCTGGAGGTGAAGCTGGATGTGGCCAGAGGCGAGATCCTCATGCTGGTGGGAGATAACGGCTGCGGAAAGACCACATTGCTTAATCTGGTGGCGGGGCTGCATAATCCCGATGCAGGGAGGATCGCTCTGGACGGCAGAGTGCTCTTTGATTCAGCCCTGAAGATGAACATCCCACCGGAGGCAAGGAATATCGGATATGTCTTTCAGAGCTACGCTCTCTTTCCTCATATGAGCGTCTATGATAATGTGGCCTTCGGCCTGCGGACCCGCAGGCTCTCCAGGAGCGATATCGAGTTCCTGGTGAAAGATCATCTTGAAGCTGCCGGCCTCTGGGATATCAGGAAAGCCAAAGCCATTGACGTCTCAGGCGGCCAGAAGCAGCGGGTGGCGCTGGCCCGAGCGCTCATCATCGAGCCCGATCTGCTGTTGCTGGACGAGCCGCTTTCTGCATTGGATGTTCGCAGGCAAGCCGACATGAGAAAGGAGCTGAGGGAGATGATTCATGCCTGCCATGTTCCCTGCATCATCGTGACCCATGACCTGAGAGATGTGGACTGTATCGGAGACCGGGCCTGCCTTCTGGAGAAAGGAAAGATTGCGCTCACCGGGGGGCCGATGAGGTTATGGGCTGGGGAGCGGGTCTTACTGCAGGCCAGGATGAGGGTGGTCACCAGATTGGAATAGCACACTTCGGCTGAAGCGGATCTTGGTTCAGAGATCGGCTTCAACCCTGCCAACCGGGCAGCTTCTTGCGTCTTTTTGAATGAAGATGCAGAAACATGAAATATAGGCTCAACGATCAGCAGTCTGCCTTTGGGTTTGAGCATTGAGGCAATCTCCCTGAGAAATGCTTCTACATCGGGAACTTCATGGACCATATAGAAAGCCAAGGCGAAATCGACTTTATCCGAAATGCCAATTCTATCCGGCTTACTTTTATGAGTGATTATGCGGGATTCCAGTCTTTCTTTAGCCGCTTTCTTTCTCACTATCTGGAACATTTCATCCTGGACATCTACTGCTATGACTTTTCCAGTCTCACCAACCATCTTTGCCATAGCAATAGTGAAAGTACCTGATCCGCATCCTACATCAAGAACCGTCTGTCCACTACCGATATATCTACCGAGGATCTTTTCTGGATTATGTATGAGCCTGCGAATCGGATTATCCAAAACTGATGCAAGCCACCATGGACAGATATACGACAAATTGATCATTTCCCCCTTTTCTCGTAACGGCCGAATTTTTTCTAATTGGGCGACCCCCCTCCCTTTCATCAATTTGTATCCCTGGATAAATACTTTTAGTCCGTTAACTTAATTCGATTGATTCGAGAAAAACGGATAACTCTTTGCAGAGAGAATAATGATTGGTGAAATGAATAATGAAGGAAGAAGTCTTTTTCGGCGAAGGTATGGCCAAGACAAAGAAAGATTATCCCGAACTGTATAATGCCATTGTGACCCTAAACGAGGCCACCTATACCGGTAAAGTCATAGACTACAAGACCCAGAAGCTCATTGCCCTGGGAATCAATGCCGCAGCTTCCGACGACCGGGCCACAAAGAAGCAGATGATGAGCGCAATGAAGGAGTTCGGCATAACCAAGGATGAGATAGTTGATGTATTGCGGGTCGGTCTACCGACCTCGGGAATGCCGCCTTTTACCAAGGGCATGAAGATACTGTATGAGGTAATCGAGAAATAAACTTTTTTAATAAACCCCAGAGGAGAAGGATTTCTGGCACTGGAACCTTCACTCCGTCATCGCCTTCTTCCTGAGCAACCGGTTATAAGCCACAGCAAACCTGTGCGCTTCATCTCTTATCTCCTGGACATAGAGAGAGGCCTTTTCATTCTTCTTGATGTCCAGCGGCCCTTCCAGCCCGGGCACATAGATCTCCTCCTCTCCTTTGGCCAGAGAGATAATGGGAACTTTGACTCGCAGATCTCGAAGCTCCCGCAAAGCTGAACTGAGCTGACCTGCTCCTCCGTCGATGACAATCAGGTCGGGAAGCTCCTTCTCCTCTTCTTTCAGGCGTGAGTAGCGCCGGCGCACCACCTCGGCTATGGAGGCGAAGTCGTCTACCCCCTGAACATCTCTGATCTTGAACCGCCGGTAGTTGCTCTTATCCGGCCTGCCGCCCCGAAACTGGACCATGGAGCCAACATTGAAGGTGCCAGCCAGGTGAGAGATATCGAAGCACTCGACGACCTCCGGCCGCCCAGGCAGATGCAGTGCTTCCTGGAGGGCCACCAGCTTGGCACGGTCGCCGAAGAAGCTGATCTCCAGGTTCTTTTTGGCAAGCAATAGAAGCTCTTTCTTCTCGCCCTGCTTGGGGACGGTAACGCGGACCTTCTTTCCCTTCACGTGGGAGAGAAAATCCACCAGAGACTCATCCAGGACTTCCGCCATTATCAGCTCCTCGGGCGGCTCATTCTCAGAGTAATACTGCACCAGGAACTCCTCCAGGAAGTTATCAGTATAGCCGAAGACGAAATCCTCCTTTCCTTCCAGAGTGCCCCGGTAGACCTTGAAGAGCATGAGAAAAACATTTCCGCCGTCGATTGCATAGCTTATGATATCCTGGTCGTATTTGCGACTGTGCTCTACTCGCTGCCTTTCCCGAAGGCGCTCCAGTGCAGCGACCTCGTCTCGCAAATCCCGTGCTCGCTCAAACTCCCGGGCAGCTGAGAGGTTTGCCATCTCCTGTTTCATGGAATCGATCAGCTCGAGTGTCTTCCCGCCCAGGGCTGATGCTGCCCTCTCCACCTTTGCATTATAATCCAATTCGGTGACCTTGCCGATGCAGGGGCCGGTGCAGTGGCCCAGGTGGTAGCGCAGGCATGCCCGCTTGGGAAGGCGCCTGCAGGTGCGCAGTCCAAAGGTCTTGCGCACGATCTGGAAGACGAAGGTCCTCTCTTTGCCTGATACAAAAGGTCCATAGAATGAGCCCTGGCCCTGTGCCTTGCGGGAGATTCTGATCCTCGGAAACTTCTCTTCTGTAAGATGGATGCAGGCATAACGGGAGGAGTCCTTGAGTTTGATGTTATAGCGGGGCTGGTGTTTCTTTATGAGAGTGTTTTCCAGGAGCAGGGCCTCGACCTCGGTGTTGGTGACGATGAAGTCCACGCTTTTTATGGCCTGCACCAGGGCAGAAGTCCTGGGGCCGTGATCCTGTTTCTGGAAATAATTGTTGACGCGCTTCTTGATGTCTCTGGCTTTGCCGACGTAGATGATATTGCCAGGGTTTCCTGTATTGGCGGGGCTATCCAGGAAAAGATAGCACCCAGGTAGATGGGGGAGTGAATCGAGGGAATCGAGAGAGATCATGTCTTTAGAGCCTGAATGATTGAAGTTGATCGATAGGAATGCACTTAGTGGCTCATGTTTTATTTAACATTAACGTATTACAAAAATAAAGAAAATCCCGTTTCTGCGCCTTAATCGACATTTGGCCAATGGCGCAGAACCGGCCTATTCTGTTACTCTATCCATCACAGAAAAAATTACCTGCCGATTCAAGCAACAGCTGCTAGATCTCCAACATCTCCTTCATCTCCACCATTATTGCTGTAATCGATGCCGCTTCCCAGCCCCATGCAGTTGCATCTGCCGTTAGCCCATTGACATCCGGGATTGCTCTGGCACTCTGCTACCGGATTTGGTGCGGGATTAAAAGGCTCCGGCTCTGGTTCGGGATTCGGGTTGGGAACCGGTCCCGGCATGGGCTGTGGGTCTAACCCCCGGCAGTGGCACTGGCCATTTACCCAATCGCAGAGAGGATTTGCCTCGCATTCTTTCTTTTCTTTATCCAAATCACCGGTGCATAGACACTGCCCATCAACCCAATGGCATAGTGGATTCTTTTCGCATTCTGCTACAGGATTTGGGGCCGGTTTGCAATTGCACATGCCATTCTCCCATTTGCAGAGCGGACTTTTCTCGCACTCCTCCTTGGGGCCGGGTTTTGGGGTCGGTGGATTGGGTTGGATATAATTGAATGCCGGATAGACATCGATGATTACGGCATTGCTGTACCCGTCTTTGGTAGAGAATAAGCTGCGGTGCCGCCCTGGTGTGTCAGCATAGTACCAGATGTTGTAGTAACCGGGCTGCACCAATCCCAGGCTATATCCCAGCACGAAGCCGCCAGGATAAATCTCGTACATGTTGATGGGAGAAGCCTGTGGCACGTACATCAGCTCTCTCGCCCATCCGCCCCTGGGCATTGTGGCATAAAGAGTCCAGCTTACGGCTCTCTCTATCCACAGGCCCGGATTATTGCTGGGGAAGGTGGTAGAAAAGTCGTTCCAGGCCAGGTAATCTCCGTTGTAGTACATGTACCTGGGCGGACTCTGAAGGACCGCAGAAGGCATCAGCTTTTTCAGATCTGCTGCGGGTGGAGCCTGCTCCGTATAGACGGCTATCTCCGTTCCTCCCACGACAGAAATCTCCTCAGGAGCACCGGTATCGACAAAGGCATCTTGCACATCGCTGGCCGGAACCAGAGCACTGAAATCTGAAATAGTCATATTCTTTGTATTGATATTTCCGGATTGGTCCAGTCCTCCCAGAGACAGGCTGCAAAGGAGGATAGTGGCTATGGCAATCCGAAATAACAGATGTTCGGTCTTCATTTTTCCCTCACTCTTTTTTATTTAACTGCTAATTTGCCAGGACTATCATTTCTTACATTATTTTTTAATTGTTTTAAGCCCAGACAATGACGACCAAATGGACTGAAATGATGAGATATTTCTTCAGATCGCTCCCGAAATCATCATCAACCTCGAAAGATCTTTTGGTCCTTAGTTATCATCTCCACCAGATAATCTCCATTCATACATATAAATTTTTTGTACTGTCTGCAGGAGATGATTGAGATGCTAAATGGTAATCTGAATGTATATGTCTCGGGTAGACGGCTTTAACTCAAAAGAAAATGAAGTGTGGTCCCAACCACAAGCGCCGCCACCAGCCTCAACGCTACCGACTTCAGGGTTCCTGGAACCCCCAGCTCCTTCAGCATCACCATGAAGGTGGCTACACATGGAAAATACATAACCAGCACGACAGAGGCGATCACCAGCTGCTCCGGCGACATATCCAGGGGCGCGAACATGCCGATCCCCACATCTTTCCTCAAGAAGCCGATGATCAATGACGTAGCTGCATCGCTGGGAAGCCCCAGCATTCCTGACACGATAGGCCGCAGAACCTCGCCGATGAGATGCATAAGGCCGGAGAGGTAAAAGAAGTTCATCACTAGCATGCCCAGAGCGATGTACGGCACGGCTTCCTTCAGAAACTCGCGGATGCGGATGAAGGTTTTCTTCAAGAGCGAGCCCGGGTTCGGCAAGCGATAAGGCGGAATCTCCATAAAGATCTCCGGAGACTCGCCGCCGATGAACCTGTGCAGGATGAAACCCGTTATCACGAAGGTGAAAAAAAGGGTCAGGTAGACTATGAGGATGTACTTCAGGCCGTAAGGGGCCAGCATGCCGAAGATCATGGCGCTCTGCGCGGCGCAGGGGATGGCCATGGTCAAGAGAGTGACAGCCAGATATCTCTGCTTGGGAGACTCCAGTATTCGCACCGAGAGGACGGCAGGCACGCTGCATCCCATGCCCAGCACACAGGGCAGTATGGCAGCGCCGTGCAGGCCGATCCTGTGCATAAGGGCATCCAGGATGATGCTGAGCCTTGGAAGGTAGCCGATATCCTCCAGGACACCCAGCATCAGGTAGAAAGGAATCAGGAAAGGCAGCACCACGCCCAGAGGAATGTAGAGTCCTGTGGTGAGGATGCCGAAGGACTTGAGAAGCTCGGGAGAGCTTCCGATTAAAATCTCCTTAAGCAATTCCGAGCTGATGTGGCTTTCCACGAATGCGCTGATGAACTGAGAGTAGGCCAGGAATATGGGGTCGGTGATCGAGATCAGGAGCTCTCCCACTTCGATCACCAGGCTGAATGCGAGATAGAGAACCAGCAAGGCAATGGGAATGCCTGTCAACGGCTTGATGGAGATATCCTCCAGCTTGTCAAAGATGGAAGGATGTCTGTGCAAGACCTTCTGAGTCTTCGCGGCGATCTCGCCGATGCGTGCCCAGCGCTGGTCTGGGGAATCGAAGTGGAACGGAGGCGGGGACCTGGCGCTGGCTATGGCCTCGACCAGCTCGTAGATACCCTGGCCGCTCACGGCCACTGTTGGAACTGCCTGGACGCCCAATTCTTTCGCCAGGGCAGACGTCTCTATCTCAATTCCTTTGTGGGTGGCCACGTCCCAGAGATTGAGGGCGACGACCGTGGGCAGGCCCCATTCCAGGATCTGCAGTGTTAAGTTGAGGTTGCGCTCCAGGTTGGTGGAGTCGATTACGTTTACAATTACGTCTGCTCCTTGAGTGAAGATCTTGCGGGTGACCTCTTCCACATTTGAGGTGGGGTCCAGCGAGTAGACCCCGGGCGCGTCCACGAGCGTGGCCATCTGCTCGCCCAATTTCATCCTCCCTTCCATGTACTCTACAGTGGTGCCGGGGTAGTTGGCCGAGACTACCTCGATTCCAGTAAGCCGGGAAAAGATGACGCTCTTTCCCACATTGGGGTTTCCCATGAGGAGGATTTTCAAGATTTCAGGCTCAGTTTATTTATATTCATATCCGACAATACCTTTTGGCTATTATTGCCTGGCTTTTGTGGTGTAGAAAAGTGTATATCAATTTTGGCATTTCTTAGTTTTGGAAAAAATGGGAAAAGGATCCTCAGACACAGAAAAGGATCCTCAAATGGATCAGACTGCAGTCTTTTCACTGTTTGAGCAGTAGATCACGGGCTCTTTGCGTACTCTGCATAAAGAACTGGCGAGGCCTACTTCTGCTCTTTCTTCCGGGATTCCGCGAGTCGGCCTGCGGCCCTACCGCGCTATGGGTGGGGGCGCCTTTCCCGGGCCGCGGCCGGCCAGGGCCGTCGATCGGTTTCCTTGTTGCAAATGGAGTCGCGGTTTGTTCAGATAGGTTCATGTCTTTCTGAGCTTGCCCGAGTCCTAAACCGAGACGAAGACCAGGGCGTCGTGCCGCAGCGGAGGCGGGGTAAAAGGCGAAAGCAGCACGCATGCCGGCAGGGATGATCTCTGGATGATGCCATGGTTTGATGTTCTCCACCATTTTTTTTTGAGACTTCCTTTTTTTTTAAGGCGCCAGGCTTTCTGGAATCGTATGTTATCCTGTGCTACAATTTATTACAGGAATGAGATCTTTTTATTTCCCATTCCAGACCCACATCCCAAGACCAGCATTAATTTCTACCAGCATGTCCTCTTTCCTTATGAGCCAACAAAAGGAGAAGATATTTTAAAGGAATTGAGTATATCCTTCGAGAGATGTAAAAATTTATATTTAATGTCGAAAGAGACGAATGGGCAGTTAGAAATTCGATTCCTTGATTTTCTTCCTCCATTTGGTGGAATATTAATAAATCCTGAGAATAATAATAGTATTTTATATATGTGGTTTTATACTTACAAAATAAAAACCCAAACAAAACCCAAAGTTATCCTCCATGCTTTGGATGGTCAATGGTATCAATTATTCAAAGATGAGATATTTGCCCTATGGGAAAATGCCCATGAATACCGTTTTGATGAAAACTAGTAGACTGCCAAAATCTCCTTCTACTCATCTACTCCATCGCCGTCTCCTCTCCCATCACTCCACTGAGCCCTTGGCCCCTCTGCCCGAAATTCCGCGCGGCTCCCTCGTCATCGTCGAGGGCCATGCCCCCATCTGACGCTATGTATGGCGCTCCACAAGCTGCACGCCTCGCCCGCCGCTGCCTTCGCCTTCTACGATCCGTGCCTGGGGGCCGTCGTGGTCGCCAGCCCTAATCCGCAGTGGACGGTGGGGCAGGTGGTTGATGTGACACTACCTACGGTGAAGTAGATCTATTCTATACCCCTGCGCGGGAGGCCAGCAGGCCGACTCGCGGATCCCCGGAAGAAAGGTGTGAGCGGTTAGTGCTTATGATTCACCATGCAAATCCATGACGTAAATCCGCCAATCGAGCCGCTACATCCAGATGAACACCATTCTGCCTTTTCAAGGCCCGACTGGAGAATACTTGGCGGTTAATAATAATCGCAGTCTTCTGATCTACTCTATCCACCCCCATCACCCCTGCCGAGTCGCTCCCCGTCCTTGCCAGCGATCCCACGAGGCTCCCTCGTCAATCTTGGTGGCCCAGGTTCCGTTTGTCGGGCATGGCCTTGCATCTACTAAAGCGCAAGATATTTCCCCTAATCCCCTAAAGTAGTCTTTATCATGTTCGCCGAATATATCCTGGCCGCTCTGGAAAGGGCAGAGTACAAGGTCATCGATGATCCTGAGCCCATATTTGGGGAAGTTCCAGAGCTTGAAGGCGTTTGGGCAACAGGAAAGACTGTAGAAGAGTGCCGAAGGGAGCTCATTTCTGTTATCGAGGGCTGGATTGCCTTGAGACTAAAGATGGGCGACACCATTCCTCCAATCGGCAACGTGGGAATAAATGTCTCCACGGAGCCGATGGCAGTTGTCTAAACTCGTCCCGGTATCAAGACGTGAGCTTATTCGTCGATTGAATAAGCTGGGATTCAAAGGACCTTATCCCGGGTCGGGCCATTCCTATATGGTTCGAGAGCACCTTTATGCGAAAATCCCTAATCCCCATCATGGAGAAGATATTGGGGCAGGCCTCCTGGCAGAGATTTTGAGAAGGGCAAAAATCAGCCGTGAAGAATGGCTTTCTGCTGGATAGCTAATTGACCAAAGAAGTTTTGCAGGGACCTAACACATTCGATTGCTTGCTATCCCCCAATCCCATCACCCCCGCCGAGCCGCTGCCACCCTTGCCCGAAATCCCCCGCGGCCCTCTCGTGATCGTGGAGGGCCGGGCCCTCTGGCGCAACGCTGGCGCTTCACAAGCTGCACGCCTCTCCCGCAGCGGCCATAGCATTCTACGATCCGCGCCTGGGAGCGGTGGTGGTTGCCAGCCCCAGCCGGGAGTGGACGGTGGGGCAGGTGGTGACGTGACACTACCCGCAGAGCGATAGAGCGCTATCCGATCGGTGGGCGAACCCTATTTCGGCCAGGTAACAAGAGTATGCTATTAGACCGTAA
Organism: uncultured Methanosarcinales archaeon; assembly: GCA_963702455.1. Classification (GTDB taxonomy): domain Archaea; phylum Halobacteriota; class Methanosarcinia; order Methanotrichales; family Methanotrichaceae; genus Methanothrix. The sequence continues at coordinate 78,577 of CAVPCV010000017.1, read as the reverse complement.
GGGTGAGCGGTAGCTCAAAACGTTCGCCGTCGCAAGGCCTGTCGCGGCCATAAGCCGCGCCCGTGCCCCGAGGCCCTCAGGCCGACTCGCGGAACCCCGGAAGAAAGAGCAGAAGTAGGCCTCGTCAGCACTTTATGCAGTCCAGTCTGCGGTTTATGTTCCATATGCATACACTCTCCTTTCAAACTCGGCGCAACCTTCTGGACTCCCTTCTGCAGTCAGAACCGTGTAGTCATAACAATAAAGTTCAAATAGTATAACGGTAAATCAGTCTTAATAAAATTAGCAAGAAATAGTGAGGGTCCGGGTCTCTTCAACCATTCGAGGGGATGGATGCAGCTTTCCCGAATCTGACAAAATTTGAGGGAGGACATAAATGCAGATGCCGATGTTAATACCTATAGGAGTAATCATGTTGAGCGGTGCCGTTGGCGGAATCATAAATGCGCTTGTGAGCGATAACGGCTTCATCAAGCCCAGGGAGGAGAACGAGGGCGAAGTGACCATCATCCGCCCCGGCTTTGCGGGCAACATTCTCCTGGGAGCTGTTGCTGCCTTTATCTCCTGGGGGCTTTACGGAGCCTTCGCCAATACGGTCCTGTTTGGAACTGACACGGGGATAGGAACGGAAGAGATCACAGTCACCATCTCATCCATTGCCGGCGCTCTTTTGGTTGGCATAGGCGGAGCCCGCTGGCTGACCAATGAGGTGGACAAAAAGCTGCTTCGAACCGCCGCCGCAACGGCCGCTGCCTCCAAAGCCAACTTCGACGATTCTCAGAAGATCGCCATAGCAACTCCAGCCCAGGCTTTCAATATCGCCAAGAAGATGTACCAGAATGAATGAAACAATGGGCTAGATGCGGCCATTACGATCACAGAGTGCATGCAGGCAATGCAGGCGATGTCTGGAAGCATTTCCTCCTGCTCGAGGCGGCAGATTGCCTCCTCACCCCCGATAGCAGCCTGGTTTATGCGGAAAGCCATGTAGGACGCCCGGCGTATTCCCTGAAGGCGCCCGGTGATTGGGAGGGCGGAATAGGCAAGATCTGGCCCGTTCTGCCGTCCCTCAGAAATTTTTCCTATTTTGATATCCTTGGCGATTTGAATCCAAAAAGCTCGTCTTCTGCTTTGCAGGGCTTATTCTATCCTGGATCCGCCCGTCTCATCTATGAGCTGGCAAAGAGAAAAGGCGCAAAATTGGAGGCCGATGTCTGGGATATTGATCCGGACGTAGCAATCTCCTGGGAAGGCTTCTCTCAAAGCGGCAAAGTCTGCGGGTTCATTTCCGCCGGCTCAAATTGTCTTTCACCAGGGAGACGGCTTTGCGGGAGTGCTTTCCCGGTTGAGCGGATCCCAGGCGGGCCTGCTTTTCATCGATCCTCCTTACATCAATTCCGAAGATGTCCGGCTCGCCGGAAAGCTGCTCCATAGAGCCGTAGAACTGGGGTGGATTGTGCTCTGGTGGTATATGATGGACACGAAGACGGCGACGGATGGCTTGCAGACCTTCGAATTGCAATTTAAAGAGATAGGGTTGGATGGAGGAAGGTGGAAAGGGGCTGGGGTGGCTTTTGCCGGCGAAGAAAACGAGCAATTTCGCCATCTTGTGGCCCATATGCACCGGCAAATAGATGAGCTGATCAGAATGCTTAAATCGGACTAAATCAGAAGGCCGCCAGATGGAGCTTGAGCTTCTCAAAGACATTGTAGTCGTAATCATCCTATTGGTAGCGGTTCTCTTTCTCTTCCACAGGCTGCGGGCACCGACAATTGTGGGCTTCCTGCTTACCGGAGTTCTGGCAGGCCCACAGGGCCTTGGCCTGATAGGGGCATCAGAGGAGGTAGACCTCCTTGCCGAGATAGGGGTCGTCCTTCTGCTCTTCACTGTAGGAATCGAGATCTCACTTAAGGACATCCTCAATCTCAAGAAGTACGTTCTGGTTGGCGGGTCACTGCAGGTTTTTCTGACCGTGCTGGCCGTATTCCTGATTATGCTAAATCTGGACGTGCCGGTCGGCGAGGCGTTGTTACTGGGATTCCTGGTATCTTTGAGCAGCACGGCAATCGTTTTGCGAATAATTCAAAAACGAGAGGAGTTCAACAGCCTGCACGGGAGGACGACTCTGGGCATCCTCATCTTCCAGGACATTGCCGTCGTCCCCATGATGCTGATTATACCATTGCTGCCGGGGGCAGTTCTGGCAGCAAGTGATCCACCCCTGATTATTGTCGCTAAAGCCCTGGCGCTCATCGCTCTGATAATAATCTGCGCCAAGTGGGTGGTTCCACAGGTGCTCTACCACATAGCCAAGACTGAGGATCGGGAGCTATTCCTGCTCAGCATAATAGCCATATGCCTGGCCGTGGCCTGGGCCACCTCTCTTGCCGGTCTCTCTCTGGCTCTGGGAGCGTTTCTGGCAGGATTGATAATATCCGAATCGCCCTACAGCCATCAGGCTTTCGGCAATATTGTTCCTCTCCGGGATGCCTTCACCGGCTTTTTCTTCATATCCATCGGCATGCTCCTTGATGTCGACTTATTGATTCAAAATCCTGTATATATCATCTTCCTGGCCCTGATGGCCATGGCACTCAAAGCCTTATTGGCGGGCTTTGCTATATCTCTGATTGGCCTTCCCCTGCGTATTATCGTCCTGGTGGCTCTGGCTTTGAGCCAGATAGGGGAGTTCTCTTTTGTTCTCTCCAAGGTGGGCTATGATAGCGGCCTGATCTCCCATGAAACTTACCAGCTATTTCTGGATGTAACAGTTCTGACCATGGCAGCCACGTCGCTGATAATTGCCGTCTCGCCCAAAGTTGCTGATGGCATGTTGCGGCTTCCCTTGCCTGAGAGTCTAAAGGCCAGACCCTATCCATCCATCTCCCAGGAGCTGGTTTCTCTTAAGGATCATCTAGTAATAATCGGCTACGGAGTCAACGGCAGAAATGTGGCAAGCTCGGCAAAGAGAGAGGGCATACCCTACCTGATCGTGGAGATGGACCCGGAGATAATGGCTCTTGAGGGGAAGAATGGAGAGCCCATCTACTTCGGCGATGCCGCCCAGGAAGCCGTTTTGAAGCATGTCGGGATTGGAGAATGCCAAGGTGATGGTGATTGCTATCTCCGATCGATCCGCTACTCGCAGAATTACTGAGCTGGGTCGAAGGCTCAACTCAAATCTCTTCATAATTGCCCGTACCCGCTACATCCAGGAGATGAAGCCTTTGCATGATCTGGGGGCCAATGAGGTCATTCCGGAGGAGTATGAGACTTCGATCGAGATATTCTCCCGCGTCCTTCAGCTCTATCAGGTGCCCAGAGATAAGATCGAGAGCTTCATTGAACAGGTCAGGGCCGACGGCTACGATATGTTCAGAAGTATCTCCCATGAACCTTATTGCAATGCGAATCTCAGCCTTATGAATGAAGAGATAGGAACATTTAAGGTTTGCACCGGTTCATTCGTTGCTGGAAGATCTCTTTCGGAGCTGGAGCTGGAAGGGCTTGGCATCAAGCCTCTGGCGGTTCACAGGGAAACAGGCACAATCAACAATCCTGATAAGAAATTCGTGCTTCTGGCAGACGACATAATTATCCTGCAAGGGCCGGAAGATAAGGTTCACAAAATTGCAGAGCTTTTCAGTGCAGGCTGAATGCGATCGTCAGCCTCTCTTGTCATGCCCGGTAGTGAATAAGCCAGAGCAGGTAGATCAGGTAGATGGACGACGCCCATCCCGCCTTCCACTCGCGAGATGCGCTTGCCACTCAGGAAAACGGGAATGCAGGCGAGTGCGACGCCCGTCATCAGGGGAATATCGAACAATATAAGCTCGCGCGTTACCGGCAAACCGCCGGGCGAGACCATGCAGATGAGGCCCAGGATCACGAGGATGTTGTAAATGCTGCTGCCCAGCAGGTTGCCTACGGCGACGTCCCGCTCATTCCTGATGGTGGCGACGACGGTGGTGGCAAGTTCGGGAGATGATGTGCCAATGGCCACAATGGTCAAACCGATCAATGCATCTGAGAGGTTCAGAGTCCGGGCGACGCCGATTGCGCCTGAAACCATCAGGTCGGCGCCAATGACTGTGATCCCCATGCCGGCGACGAGCATCACTGCATATTTCAATCGAGCCTGCTTTTCTCTTTGTCTCCTTGTGATAGCGTCAGTGCCGCAGATCTCCTCGGTGTCAATGCCGCACATGTCCTCAAATTCCTTTACCACAGCTCGCGACTCAAACCGGCTGATGCGGAGGAGAGCTATAGTGTAGAGAAAGGCAGCGACAATCATCAGGCCTCCATCAAGGGGCGTGAGGGCGCCGTCCAATGCCAGGCCGGCCATCATTGCCGCCGCGATGACCATCATGGGGAGGTCGAGCTTGAGGACCTGCAAGTGGAGCGGCAACGGCTGGAGAAGAGCACTCAGGCCCAGAATAAAGAGGATATTGACCATATTGGTACCGACAATATTGCCCACCGCCAGTGAGCCGCTCCCCTGCAAGCTGGCAGTTATGCCTACAGCCAGCTCGGGCAAGCTGGTGCCTATAGAGACGACAGTGAGGCCGAGCACCAGGGGCTTGACGCCCAGCAATGCCGCCAATCTTGATGCTCCCCGCACCACCATCTCTGCACCGACTGTGAGTACGATGAGGCCCACAACGAAAACAATTGATCCATCCATGCTCATCGATTCGCACCTCCTTCACATCTCATAAAACTCGAGCTTAAGAGGCACAAATACTTTTTGTAAACTGGAAACCGCATATTGCTCTGCTTCACCGTTAGGTTTATCCACTCTCTTGCAGAAATATGCGAATAAGGGGATCTACACTGCACAAAATCTACCGACTCTCGTTCTCATTGCTGGCCGTTTTTATGCTTTACAGCCTGGTCTTCATGGCCCTGATGAGCTTCGAGGGCCAGTCCCAGAATGTGAACATCGTCACGGCCATCTACTGGGTGATTGTGACCATGACCACGCTCGGATTTGGAGACATTGTCTTCAAAACATCTATCGGATACTTCTTTACTATCATCGTCGCTCTATCCGGAATTTCCATACTCTGGGCAGTGATCATGCCTCTGATGATCACACCCCGGCTGGAGCATCTGGTCAGAGCAGACCTCAGCTCCGCTCCGAAGAATATATCCGGTCACATAATAATTTCCGGCTTCAATCCTGTAGTGGAGACCCTGGCAGAGAGGTTTACTCTGCTGCAGATACCTTTCCTGATCATCGAACGCTCTGAGAACACTGCCAGAACCATTTATCGAAATTATCCTGTTCTCCGGGGGGACCCTTCCGAGGAGGAAGTGCTGCGAAGAGCGAACATCAGCTCTGCCCGCCTCTTTATTGCCAACGAAAAGGAGGAGATGAATGCCGAAGTCATTCTAACCCTGCGGGAGATCTCGGATATCGAGATAATCGCTTTGGTAGACGACCTGACCAGATCCAGGTTCTTGAAATATGCCGGGGCCTCCAGGATCATCTCGCCAAAGACGCTCCTCGGAACCTTCATCGCCCAGATCACCTCGCCCCCTCGGAAAAACGTATTCCCGGGAGCCATCCGGCTCTTTGGAGATCTTCTGCTGATCGAGCTGCCCATCTATCCAGGAGCGGAGCTGATTGGAGAGAAGCTGGAGGAGAGGGTGATTATGGAGACGGGCGCCGGCATCGTCGGCATCTGGCAGCGAGGGGTCTTCCATCCCAGCCCTGGATCCGATGAGGTGGTGCGGTCAAACTCGGTCTTGATGGCAGTGGGAAATATCGATCAGCTCTCCAAAATTCGAGATCTCACCATAGGCACTCGCAAGGAGGGACCTCAGATCATTCTGGGATACGGGGATGTGGGAAGGCGCGTGGCCACAGTGCAGGCCGTCTGCGGAATAAAACCCTTGATTGTGGATAGGCACGATCTGGGAGATATAGGTTTTCAGCAAATAACCGGCGACGCTACAAGAGAGGCCGTTTTGCTGCAGGCTGGAATCAAAGAGGCGGTGAGCGTCCTGATCATGCTCAATCAGGACTCCGATGCTATTTATGCCACACTTCTGGCCAAGAACCTCAACCCACATGCCTTTGTGGTGGTGAGGGCAAACCGTCTCAAGTCTGCAGAGAAGATCTACCGGGCTGGGGCGGATTATGTGGCATCCGTGCCCATCGTCGCCAGCCACATGCTGGCCAAAATCATCCAGGGAGAAGAAGAGGAGCTGGATCTGCTTTATGAGGATCTGGAGCTCAAGATCTTCCATGTAGGAAAGAGGTCTGGACTGATTGGAAAGACTCTGGCGGAGCTGGATCTGCCGCGTAATTTCGGCTGCCGGGTGGTCGCTCTGGAGCGAATGGGCCAGGCGATTGCAGTCCCTGACCCCAATACGATAGTGCAGGGAGACGATATTCTGGCTCTGATAGGCAGCCCGAAGGGCACAGAGGCCTTCAGAATGAAATACGAACGGAGGAATCGTTTGAATTGGAGGCTGAAGATCCTGCCTTTAATCCAATAAAAGATGAGCGATCGGATATTCGTGGGCACTGGCGGCGGCGAGCCTCAGTATCTCGTCAGATCGCTGCTCAATTTCGTCGGTGATCAGCCCAAGGCATTTCTTGATGAGATGAAAGCCATTTTCAGATGATTTCAATCAAAACCAATAGCATCAATCAGGCGACACTGATATTAGCACCGATAGAGATTTCACCTAAATGGAGAATTTGCATGATATCAAGTAAAATGTTTCTTCTTACAATGGCCTCTATCGTTTTCTTGCTGGGAACGTCGCTTGCCAGCGTGGTAATCAATGAGGTTGAGCAAAACCCGGCCGGGAGGGAGGAGGCTTTCAAAGCGGTTGTAACGGCATGGTTTGAGCTCTTCAATAACGACAATAAAGATGTAGATATCGGCGGATGGAGCATAAATAATTCTGTTGGGAGCTCGATGACTTTTCCCAAAGGAACGATAGTCAAAGCCATCGATTACTATGTGTTGGATGTGCAGCCAAAATGGCTGGCTCACGGCGGCGAGGTTCTGAGGCTTATGGACGCGTCCGGCAGAGAGGTTGATAGGACTCCAGCCTTGAGCGATGGAGAAGATAATGAGGGCGCCTGGACAAGGGATCCGGATGGAAGAGATACCAACAGCACTGATGACTGGAAATTCCTGCCTTCAAGCCGCGGTTTCTAAAAATATTTTTTTTTGCTGGCCCCCGCACTTATGATTAAAGAGAAAAGGATAGTAAGGGATAAAAGCCGATCCCTTGCAGGGAACCCTTTATATTACATACTATAATTTTTGCAGACTCATCGATCTCTGAAATATAAAATGGCTATAGGATTGTCAGAAGAGATTGTTTATTGAGCGATATCTTTATATTTTGAAATGATTGGATCGTGCTCGTAAATTCAGCAATTATACAAAGCGTGATTGTTCCTCCTTCTTCTCCGCCAGATATGCCTTTGCCACCTTTGGATCCGTAGCCAGCTCATTGATTCTTTGCTCTGACATCTCCCAAAGCATATCATCCAATTCTATCTCTTCATCTCTCTTCTGCCACCAGGAGAGGCAGATGCTCGCCGCCAGCTCGCAGGCATCCTCATCAGTCAGATGGAGAGAACCGCAAAACGCCTCACCCACGCAGGCGCCCGCAGGTGCTCTGGTACAATAGTCGCAAGTCATTATCGCTCCTAAACTTTAAGATGCTGCTTTCTTCCGATATTTTCTCATCAGCATTAGCTCATCCTCGCTAAAGGGATGGACGTTCTATAGAATGTACTAAGCTCTATCGTTTCCCAGCTATATAAGGGCATTACATAAACTGGAAATGTTCAAAGATAGGTATTTCATCTCATCTTTCGCGCATTTGGATTCCGTTTGCCGGCACTTCTGATACTTCCGCTTGACAAATCTTTTTAAACTCTATGCGAACCCAATGCGAGTAGTATGTATTTATATAGAACCTCAAACAACGTTAAGTGTGAGAATTGAATCGCTATTGAGGTAATTAATTGGCAGGACAATTTAGCGGGACCCCTATTTACATACTTAGGGAAGGCAGCCAGAGGACTGCCGGAAGAGAGGCACAGAGATCGAATATCATGGCCGCCAAGGCTGTGGCCGGCGCCGTAAGAACCACTCTTGGCCCCAAGGGCATGGACAAGATGCTGGTCGACACCATGGGAGACGTGGTAATAACCAATGACGGCGTCACCATCCTCAAGGAAATGGATATTGAGCACCCTGCCGCCAAGATGATGGTAGAGATAGCCAAGACCCAGGACACTGAGGTCGGAGACGGCACCACCACCGCCGTAGTCCTGGCCGGAGAGCTTCTCAAGCAGGCGGAAGAGCTGTTGGAGCAGGAGATTCATCCTACAGTTATTGCAGCAGGCTACAGGGCTGCAGCCGACAAGTCCATGGAAATCCTGCAGAGCCTGGCCGTAAAGGTCACCGTAAAAGATGAAGATCTTCTGAGAAAGATCGCCATCACAGCCATGACAGGCAAGGGCTCTCAAGCTGCTCGGGAAGATCTGGCAGCTATTGCGGTCAATGCCGTCAAGGCAGTTGTAGATGAAGACGGCACCGTCGACACTGACAACATCACAGTGGAGAAAAAAGTAGGCGGCAGCATAGGCGACTCCGTTCTCATTGCTGGTGTGGTCATCGATAAGGATAGACTCCATCCCAGCATGCCTAAGAAGGTCACCGATGCCAGAATCGCTCTGCTCAATGCGGCTGTGGAGATCGAGAAGACCGAAGTCGATGCCAAGATTCAGATTACCTCGCCCGATCAATTGCAGGCATTTCTGGACCAGGAGGAGACTATGCTCAAGGGCATGGTCGATAAGATTGCAGCCTCTGGAGCCAATGTGCTATTCGTCCAGAAGGGCATAGATGATCTGGCCCAGCACTATCTGGCCAAGGCCGGCATCTACACCGTCCGCCGCGTCAAGAAGAGCGACATGGACAAGCTCGCCCGTGCCACAGGGGGAAGGGTTGTCACCAGCCTCCATGAGATCACCAAAGAAGACCTGGGAAAGGCAGGTCTGGTCGAGGAGAGAAAGGTCAGCGATGAGAAGATGACCTTTGTGGAAGCGTGCACCAATCCCAAGTCCGTCTCCATCATCCTGCGTGGCGGAACTGAGCACGTGGTCGATGAGCTGGACAGGGCCATGGAGGACGCACTCCGGGTTGTGGGTGTAGCAGTAGAGGATAAGTTGCTGGTTGCCGGTGGCGGAGCACCGGAAGTTGAGCTGGCCCTCAGACTGAGAGCTTATGCATCCACCGTGGGAGGCCGTGAGCAGTTGGCCATTGAATCCTTTGCTGATGCTATGGAGATCATACCCAAGACCCTAGCCGAGAATGCCGGTTTGGACCAGATTGATACTCTCGTAGCCCTGCGCAGCCAGCACGAGAAGGGTGTGAAGACTGCAGGCCTTGACATGGATACCGGCAAGCCGGTGGACATGTTGAAGCTGGGAGTGGTTGAGCCTCTGCGGGTCAAGACCCAGGCCATCAATTCCGCAGCCGAAGCCGCCGTAATGATTCTACGGATTGACGACGTCATCGCCTCCAAGTCGGGAGGGCCTGGTGGCATGCCTGGCGGAATGCCCGGCGGAATGCCAGGTGGCATGGGCGGAGAGGACTTCGAATAGGTCCTAACCCTCTTTTTTTTGTCTTTTTTTTTTGATTTTATATCTATTTAATTCATATCTCTTGATCATACTTGATCGTCATGCTATCGAAATCTCTCCATAATAAAAGCTAATTCAACAAAATATATTGCAAATAATTATATATTTATCAAAAATATGAGGTCTTCGCGCCCCTGTAAGGGCCTTCGCACTTTTGGAGCGCAAAGCACCTCTGCTGGTGGTTCTGAACTAATCGGGAGCTTCTTTCTGTTCTAGACCCAACCGCGCATCTTCATGGCCTCGACGACCCGGGCCACAGCCACGGTGTAGGCTGCCTGGCGCATGTTGATATTGTACTTCTTGGAGGCAGCAAGAACGCCCTGGTAGGCCATGGTCATCCTCTCATCCAGCTTCTGGTAGACCTCCTCGAAGGACCAGCAGAAGCGCATGATGTTCTGCACCATCTCGAAGTAAGAGACGGTGACGCCACCGGCATTGGCCAGGAAGTCGGGAATGACGTGCACTTTGTTCTGGAAGAGAATGGCATCAGCTTCCGGAGTGGTGGGACCGTTGGCCAGCTCCACTATGATCTTGGCCTTGATCTTTCCGGCATTGTCCTTGGTGATGACGTTCTCCAAAGCCGCAGCGACGAGAATGTCTACATCCAGCTCCAGGAGCTCTTCATTGCTGATCTTCTTGGCCTTGGGGATATTGGCCACGGTCGAGGTCTCCGCCTTGACGCGAGCTGCTTCATCGGCATCGATGCCGGCGGCATTGAATACTCCGCCCTTGGAGTCGCTGACGGCGACAACCTTGCCGCCGAAGAGCTCTTTCGCCAGAACTGTGGCATAGCTTCCGGCATTGCCGTATCCCTGGATGGCAAATGTTGCCTTCGAGCCAGGTCGATGTTGAGCTCTTTAGCCGCTTCCCGCAGAGCATACATGCCGCCCCGGGCGGTAGCATCGTTTCTGCCGCATGAGCCGCCCACGCAGAGGGGCTTGCCGGTGATGCATCCGAAGTTGTTGGAGCCGGTCAGTTTTGAGTACTCATCCATCATCCAGGCCATCATCTGGGGTGTGGTGTAAACGTCAGGTGCGGGAACGTCCTTCTCCGGTCCCATATTCTGCCATACCATGTCGATGTAGCCCCGGCAGAGCCTCTCTTGCTCGCCCATGGACAGCTCCTTTGGGTTGCAGATAACTCCTCCTTTGCCTCCGCCCAGGGGCAGGCCGAGGAGAGAGGTCTTCCAGGTCATCCAGGCTGATAGGGCTCGCACAGTGTCGATGGTCTCGTCGGGATGGTATCTTATGCCACCCTTGCAGGGGCCAAGCGCATCATTGTACTGAACTCTGTATCCCTGGAAGATCTTCAGGCTGCCGTCATCCATGCGTACCGGGATAGATACATGGAACTCTCGCCTGGGGTGCTTCAGAAACTCATGCACTCCAGCCTCCAGATTCAGAATCTTAGCGCAATCGTCAAGTTGTTTTTGGGCTATCTCAAAAGGATTCGGTTTGGTCATTTTTGCATCTCCGTTTAGCATCTACCCATATCTTTATGTTTGACTAGTGGAGGCAAAGGTCCACCCTTAGCTATTTAGCTATTATGAGTTAAATTTATAAATGACTAAGGAGGCCGGAAATGGCGTGGTGGCCTATTTAAACTTTTTCGATTAATAAATTTCATGAAAGCCATATTCTTAATACAGCCTTATTGAATTTAAAGGTTGTCAATAGTCTGTGAATTCATAAAAAATCATAAAAAAACTTAACAAATAAATTTTAACTTAATAGCGGATTGCGGCTATGCCCGAAAAGCAGCCTCGCAGCGAAGAAAAATTGGAGTAAATTATGCTGTAAAAAAAGGCAGCATGCCATCAACTCTGATGCCATGCCTGTGATGGTATCCCCGTTTAGGAACGGTTCTTCCCATTGTCCGGTCCGGTACTCCAGAAGATGAGACGTTTCTTCCTGATAGTTTTTCCTGATAGCGCCCCTACTCACTTACAGTGATCCAGGCGTCCAGGATCTCTTCCGCTTCATCCCGGTAGGCATCCATGACATAAGGAATGCCCGAGACATAAGCCGCCTCCTCGGAGAGGGCCATAAGATCCTTTCTGGTGATGGTGCTGAGGTTGAAGTTCCGGGATCCTGCCATGAGCTGCTGTATTCCTGTCTTGAACTTCTGGCAGTAGGTGTACAGGCCGATAGCGCCCCATGGAATCTCCTTTATCTCCTGGCCGTACCTGGCCTTGAGATCCTCGTAAGAGACAAAGATCTCTTCTGCTTTGCTACCGTACTTGGAGACGCTATTGGGCAGATCTCCTTTCTCCAGCCAGTTGCCGATGTTCTTTCCTGCCATTCCCGGGATCATGAGGGCCCTTCCCATGCACACTGCTTTGACAAAGGGCGCGCCCATGGCAATGGACTTGAATACGCCGTCCTCTGAGGAAAATCCTCCTGCCATCGCGATGTCGGGTATCTTCATGCCCCTTCGGGAGAGCTTGCCGCAGAACTCATAGGCCAGAGCCTGCAGATAGAAGGTGGGAATGCCCCATTCGTTCATCATGGGCCAGGGGCTCATGCCGGTTCCACCCGGAGCACCGTCAATGGTTAAGAGATCGATCCTGGCCTCGGCACCGAAGCGTATGGCCATGGCCAGCTCGGCCATGCTATAGGCTCCTGTCTTGAGGGTGACGCGCTTGAAGCCCAGATCTCGCAATCTATCGACCTCATCAAAGAACCCATCCCGCGAGACGAATCCCAGGCGAGAGTGCCTCTCAAACTCTTTGATGGCCCCTGCCTTGTAGGACATCTGAACCTCCAGATTGCCGGGATCGGGCTGCACCACGTAGCCCCTGCTCTTCAGCTCCTGGGCTCTCTCCAGGCTGTCCACCTTTATCTCGCCGCCAATGCATTTGGCTCCCTGGCCCCACTTCAGCTCAATGGTTTCCAGGTTGTGCCGGGAGTACACGTATTCAGCGACCCCCAGGCGCGTGTCCTCCACGTTCATCTGCACCAGTATCTCGCCAAAGCCCTCGTGGAACCTCTTGTAGGTCTCAATCCTGCGATCCATCTCAGGAGACTTCTGCACCTTGCCTTTGCCGTCTAGAACGAGTTCCGGGTCCACTCCGCAGACATTCTCTCCGCAGACGAGGGTAATGCCCGATATGGCAGCGCCCACAGCAAAGTGCTCCCAGTTTTTTCTGGCAATCTCCGTGGATCCCAGAGCGCCTGTGAAGATGGGCAGCTTCATCTTTACTTTTTTAGACCAGCCGTATTCTGTAGTGATGTCCACATTGGGGAAGATGGATGTGTCCGGTCCCGGTTCCACTCCTTCGGGAAGACCATGCGCACCGACAGCATAACCCTGGATATTGAGGTGAGAATAGTCAAGTGGATAGTTCTTATCTGCTCCTGCCGTCATCTCTCCAAAGGGGCCGGGGTAGAGCACCTCTCTGCCCCGGAAAGAGGCTAGCCAGGTCTCGCAGCCGCCTTTACATCCATCTATACATCTGGTGCATATTCCGGACATGGGGACAACGTTTCTAGAACGGTTGAAGGTCCCCGTTGCTTCATTTGCGTTCGGCCTTCTAAGATTCATTTGATACCACCTTTTAGCTATTTAGTATCTGATAATAGGCAATCTGCAGAGTTGGCATAGGGGAAAGATCCCGTTGGCGCGGTATACTACTCTCTCATGCCGACCTTAGGATACAAAAAGATTTTTATGAAATTATCATAACTTATATGAACTTTGTTAGAGGAAAAGCTTTTCCGGTGAGCTTCCTAGAAGCGATAATTGACTTCTGGAGATCACTCGCATCCGGACAAAAATTGTATCGGGCTAAAAGGCGAAAAAGAATAATGCCGGTATTCTCCTGGCTTGGGATGCAAAGAAATAGTAAATAGAGATACTTAATAAAGCCTGATGAAAGAAGGACGACAAAGATGACAATAGTCATAGTTGATTACGGTATGGGAAACCTGTTCAGCATCTACAACGCTCTGGATCGGGTTGGCGGCGATCCCAGAATCGTTCGCGATCCAGAAGGATTGGCCGGAGCAGACGGCATCGTGGTTCCTGGAGTGGGAGCCTTTGGAAGCTGTATGGATCAGCTCAGCCGATTCGAGGGTTCGCTCTTAAGCGCCTTTAGGGGAGGAGTGCCCATGCTGGGCATTTGCGTAGGCATGCAGGTGCTCTTCGAAGCGAGCGAAGAGAGCCCCGGCGTCAAGGGCCTTGGCTGGATAAGCGGGAAGGTCGTGCGACTTCCCGATGGAGTGATGATTCCCCAGATGGGCTGGAACAGCCTATCCATCAAGCGCCCTATGGAGATGCTGGAGGGAATCTCGAATGGAGACATGTTCTACTTTGTGCACTCTTACTACGGCCAGCCAAAGGACAGGTCGGTGATGGTTGCCACCACGGATCATGGTGTGGAGGTTACGGCAGCGGTAGCCAAAGACAACCTTTTTGCCACCCAGTTCCACCCCGAAAAGTCGGGCGTCAAGGGTTTGAAGATACTGGAGAACTTTGTGAGGTGCTTGCATTGTTAGCCCGGCGGATTATCCCCTGTTTGGACTGCGATCTGGGAGTGCCAGGCGGCCGCGTAGTTAAGGGAATCGAGTTCAAACAGATCAGATACGCCGGGATTCCCTGGGAGCTGGCCGGCAAGTACTACGAGGATGGCGCAGACGAGATAGTCTTCCTGGACATCACAGCATCTCATGAGCGGCGGGAGACGATGACCAGCGTCATTAAGAAAACATCGCTGTCAGTCTTCGTGCCTTTAGCCGTAGGTGGCGGCATAAATAGTGTGGAGCAGGCAAGAGAGGTCTTCAATGCCGGGGCCGACAAGATCACAGTGAACACCTCCGCTCTGAAGCGTCCGGAGCTGATAAGCGAGATCTCGGATCGATATGGAAACCAGGCCGTGGTGCTGGCCATTGATGCCAAGAGGCGCTATGGCCAAGAGGAAGGTCGGGAGATGGTAGAGACTCCAAAAGGCCCTTGCTGGTTTGAGTGCTCCTTTTACGGAGGCCGAAAGTTCACCGGCATTGACGCTATCGCCTGGGCAAAGGATGCCGTTACCCTGGGGGCTGGAGAGATCCTTCTCACCAGCATGGACCGAGACGGGACATATGATGGCTTCGACATCCAACTCACTGATGCGGTATCAAAAAGGGTTCGAATACCTGTGATCGCTTCAGGCGGCTGCGCCAGCCCCGATCATATGCTGGAGGTCTTCCAGAAGACCGAGGCCTCCGCAGCTCTGGCTGCGAGCATCTTCCACTTCGATGAATGGAACATCCGCAATGTTAAAACATATCTAAAGGAGCGGGGAGTGAACGTCCGGATTTGAAGGCTTGGGAGTGAAATATCAAAGATGGGGTCTATAGAGCTAACTCGGGCTCCCTGCAATCAGTTGCTGGAAGTCAGGTCTGTCAATGGTGACTATGGCTGGGAGAAGAAATTTGAATCCATGGGGATAAGAAAAGGAAAACGCATGCGCATAATAGCCTGCCAGCCTTTCGGTGGACCGGTGGTAGTCGAGATAAATGGCTCGAAGATCTCTCTTGGCCGGGGAATCGCATCAAAAATTGAGGTGGAGGTACTTGCATCCCCCTCTCGCAAGAGCTAGACCTGAACTTCCCACCTCCAGATTCCCAGAGCCTTCAGGTTGATATCAGTTGCTTGAGCCTCTGGATGCTCTCCATGGCCTGGGCAGACTCGTGCAGCTTCTCCTCCTCAAAATGCTTTATGATGGCATCAATGCTCGCTCGCAACGAGTAAACCTTCATCGGTCTCCCTTTGCCTTCGCGCTTGATCTCTTTCTCCTCAATCCAGTTGTTGTCGCGAAGGGTGCGCATGGCAATGCTCACTTCCGGCTGCCTGAGGTCGGAGCCCATCTCTATCTCGCGAGAAGAGGCTTCATCCACATTAGCCAGGAAAGTTATCAACGTAGCAACGTTGCGCGGAACTCCCAGGGATCGAAGCGTTTCGACAAATTCCATATCCTTGTCGTCCAGGATCTTTACGGTAGACTCCCTCATAATCGTCACCATATTTTTCTTGTCACAAATACTTAATCATATAAATAATTTGTTTTGAAACGCAATGTCTTTTAATTTTACTAATTTAGACTATTACTTTAGATAATAAGTCAAAAAGCAATCGTCATTTACATTTAGATGGTTAAAGGAGCTAAGAGATAGTACATTAGCAATTTATAATTGTACAGATTTCCGGGAGACCATTAATATGATCAAATATAAACCGTCATTTTGGGTGCTTTTGCCGAAGGAAGTCCAAGATCGAGTTAAATAATTAATTTATAGAGAATAATTAAATATCCTGGTATAATTTTTTTTATAATCATATTATTTGCATATCTGGATTGATCCCAACTTAGATATATTTCCCAAAGCCCATGTCTCATCATGATACCCATCGAGATTTGCGAGAAGGATCTCAGTGAGCTGACCAGAACCGAGGTTCGCAACCTCCCAGGCGCCCTCTTTGCAGGGACCAGTCCTCTTCTCAAGCCTTTTATGAAGAAGCTGGAAGTGCTTCTCCCCCCAGAAAACAAGGGACTGGGGGACAGCTATGTCCTCTATGCACTCCATTCTCATATCGATGAGGTGCACGCTGACGAAAGCAAGATAATCGTTAAGAGCGGCGAGACCGTGGTGGAGATTCTTCGCGAAGAGCTGGGTGAGCTGATGGGTGAGAGATATCCTACCACAAGCCATCATCGCCTCAACCTGCCCGGCCTTCTGTTCCTGCAGAGTGGCCCCGCGCTGCAGACAGCCAGCGCCATACTCCTGCGCCGGGAGCATAAGCTGCGCATCCCAGACGGGCGCAGGACTATGCGCTATATCTTTCACCTGGGCGTGGTCTCCCTGGATGCCAATAAAGAAAAGATAATCGTAAGCTTTGATCCAGAAAAGCTGCCCAAGAAGGGGGACGGCACCTCTGTGCTGGAATAGGACAAAACAGTTTTTTTATCCGGGAAATCCGATTTCAAATTGGGGCTTTAGGATCTCGAGCGCGCTCGGCAGCCCTTCATCTAAAAACTCCATGGCAGGGGAGAACATTCCCCGGAGCCACAGAGTTCATAGATTGCGAGAGTTTCATTCCTATTGTTTTAGACCACCAGGTGGCGCAGATCCCAAAGCAATTTCGGATTAAGTTTAAAGAGCACGCGCATCATAGCGGGCAGATCCATCTTGGAGATGTCCTCCTTCGCGAGGGAGCCGATGAGCAGGTTGAGATCTTTATCACTAAGCTTTACGAAGAACTCTTTGAACTCCAGGCTGTGAGCTAGTTGCCGGCCGATGCCCCCTCGCCAACGGTCTTCATACTCCTTAAATCCCGCGCGGCTGACATCACCTGCGGCAATAGCTTTCGCCGCCACTTCTCCAGCGATGGTTCCTGCCTCCATGGCGTTCAAGATGCCTCCGCCTGTGAAGGGATCGGTCTGACGGGCCGCATCTCCGACCAGCATCACGCCATCCGAGGTTGTGGATTTAATGATGCCTGAGCAGGGGTCTCCTCCCACTACCATCTCCACAACTTTGCCGTTCGGGAAGTGAGATTTCATGAATTCGTGCAAGAGGCGGGTTGCTTCTCCGGGCCTGGACCGGGAACCCTGGATTCCCAGGCCGATATTGGCCAGCTTTTCACCCTTGGGAAAAGACCAGGCGTAACCCGATGGAGCGATCGCATTTCCCATGAAGAACTCGGTGTACTCTTCATCGATGCTGGGATCGGATACCAGGAACTGGGCGCAGGACTCGATATCCTCCAGCTTAAGCGTGGTATCGATGCCCGCCCAGCGCCCCACCTTGGACTCAACTCCGTCGGCGCCGATGATAATTGGCGCCAGAATTTGCAGAGGCTCGCCTATGCGCATGGCAGAAACGCCACAGGGCACTCCGTCCTTCTTAAGAAGTCCAAGTGCCCGGGTTTTGACCATGACCTTTGCGCCCGCGCGGGCGGCTAGCATGGCCAGGCCGCGGTCGAAGACCTTCCTCTCCAGGACATAGCCTACCTCGCCGCCGCTCCTTTTTTCGGACATGACGATGCTCTTTCCATCTGGAGCATAGATCCTGGCGCCCTTCACCTCAGAGGCTATCCACTCGGGCTCGGGTTTCACCATTTTGCATAAAGTCCTCTTGCTCACCCCCTCAGCGCAGCGCACGGGATCCCCGATCTCCTGGCGCTTCTCCAGCAGGACTACATTCAGGCCCGCATCTGCGGCCGCTTTTGCGGCCATCGATCCACCCGGCCCGGCTCCAACAATTATCACATCGCACTTCATGCCTTGACCTCCAGGGCTCCCACGGGGCATATCTTGGTGCAGAGGCCGCACTCTTTACAGTCTGCCGAGACCTCTAGCCAGGTCTCCACCAGCTCCAGGGCACATGTCGGGCATACACCGACGCAGGCACCACAGTAGCAGCATTTGTATCTGTTGACGGTAAGCAAGAGATCACATCCTGATAGATAATCATAATGATAAATCGATTTCAATATTTATTTTTCATAATTAATATTCTATTTCAAAATCCTCATAACCTTTGCACTCCAGCTCGGAGAACTCCATTCCCAGGATTATGGCTCCTGACGGACCCGACTTCATGGCTTTGAGCAATTCTCCCACCTGTTTCCTCTCTCCTTCCAGCACAGCCTCCACTCCGCCACTGGGAATGTTTCTTACCCAGCCTTTGACACCCAGAGCTTTGGCCCGATCGCTGGTAAAGGCCCGGTAGTAGACCCCCTGCACTCTGCCCGAGACGCGAACGTGCACGGATATCATTTTTCGGCTCCTGTCACCAGATCTTCCAGGGCTTTCCGCTGATCTTTGGCCTTGATGATTCCCGAAGCGAGCAGCACGCCCATCGAGCCCAGCTCCAGAGCACTTCTCAGATCCTCGCCATGGGTTATTCCCGCCCCGCAGAGCACACCCACATTGGGGGCTATATGCTTGACGGCATTAACAGAATCGCGAATTACGCTGGGGTTGGCTTTGGAGACGGGAATGCCGCTGCCTATCAGCTCCGGCGGTTCCACAGCCACATAGTCCGGCTCCAATGCGGCCGAAGCCTTCGTTGTGGCCACGTTGTTGGTGCAGACTATCGTCTTGAGGCCGGCATCGCGGCATCCAGAGATGGAGGCTTCGATCTCAGCGAGCTTCAGTCTCCGCTCAGAGTGGTTGATGAGAGATCCGCTAGCACCGGCCGCTTTCAGAGACGCGGCGGTCACATGGCCTGTAAATCCGCCGTATCCGACGCCATCTACATGCTGTGCATAGACCGGTATCTTCACCGCTTCGGATATGACATGGATGTCGGCCACCTGGGGTACCACTACCATCTGCACAGAATAATCCCTGGAAATATCCTCGCAGATCTCCGCCAGGCGCAGAGCCTCCTGGCCTGTGGATTCACGATAGGTCTTGAAGTTGAGCACAATTAAGGTCATAATCTCCCTCGCAAGACCAGTGTAACTTCAGTGAACATATATATTTTGGCTGCATTCTGCTTGCAGTTCATTGTAGCACTTTTCATAAACCGCGGCGGAGATGCATTCTCCGCATGAGATCATCCTTATGGTTCCCTGGAAGATAAAAGCGATCATCGGCAACATGCCCTTCTCCTCTCTATGTATCATGTGATAGAGCAGGCCTTCAGATTGTGAATAGTCCAGCAGCACCCGTTCCAGATCCGTATGACTCAAAAGGAAGCTCTCCAGAATGGGCCGGCTTTTCTGGCAGATGACACAGTCTTTTTTGCCGATGAAGAGCAGCACCGCCTTCTCTTTATCGTGAATGGCTTCTGCCAGCCTGAGAGCCGGGCCATAGGTATCCCGCAAAAAGGAATCCACAACGCCTTCCACCTCATTCAGCGGAACTCCATACTTCTCTGCCAGCTCCTGGGCGAGTTGTTCCTGCTTCCAGGTCATGAATCCCTGCGCCTGGATATTGAGATCCATGGATGGTGCTGTTTTATTCATTCCTTAAATTGGTAATGGACATGATCTGGTTAGAGATCATGAATTACCTTCACTCTCAGCTTTGAGAAATCCTCTTTGATCTCCACTATAAATCCCATGCCTGCAAAGATCTCCTCCAGTTCTATGCGCACGAATTTCTTGGGTGCATCTGATCCGAAGATTAGAGTAAACTCATTATTGCCGGTCTTGCTCATCGTGAAGAGGTTGCATATCTCCAACCGTCGAAGGATGCTCTCTGCGTTGAAGAGCTTGTGTTTGAACTGCTCGGCATGGGCCCGGCAGACTTCCTTATGAAGGTTCCAGAACTTCTCCTTATCAGGGTGAGTCTCAATGAAGCTCAGGAAGAGTATCCAGTGATCTATATCCAGGATCACATGCTCGCCTGCTGAGAGCATTTCCGCATGGGTGTAGACCATCATATCTTCGGCAGACTCAAAGAGCATCTTATGCTTGCCGAAGAACTTCAAAGACTCCCGCATCAGTTCGCTCTGGGACATGCCCGAGTCCTCTTTCATCTTCTTGAACAGGCCTGCTGTCTCTTCGTCGAGAGCTATGGTAATCCTTTCCGGCGACTTCATTTCATCCTCAGCTTTTCTCTCCCAGGATATAATTAAGCTTATGCTATATTACCTTTTTCTGGCATTATCTTTTTATACCGATGCCGGAAGAGGCTTTCCTCTTCTCTGATGAAAGAGGGCAGTATCGCCGCACCCCGATAGTTCCATGCAGACCGATATTGTTATATTCAAAAGAGAAGTGACTCTAAGTCATGGACGCGTGGATGAAGGATAAAAATAAGTATTGTGAAAAGGATAGAGAAAAGCTGGAAAAAGGGTCGGGTTATGTTAAGGTCTGGACGCTGGCCAGCAACTGGATCTACAGGGTTATATCCTGGTAATACCCGGAAAAACCTTAAACTTTATTTTGCCGCTATCATTTCAATTTATTCTATCATCGCAATTAGCGCGGCCGCTCTCTTCTTTAATTGAGCCAGAACCAGATCTCTGATCAGACCCTTCCGCCAGAATGGAGAGGATGGGATCGTCTCTGGCAATTCGCGATCCCAGTCCGTGGTACATCCGTTGTCCAGGGCCTGAGAAGATCTGACTTGACTTCAATATCGCGGGAGGCATAGATTATGGCTCTGCCGGCAAAGCAACGGATAGCGGCCCTTTCGGGCAGTCATCCCTGGAAGGACTGCAGATGAGCCTGGAAGACGTTTACGCCCGTTGCCCTCTCCACTGTATCCAAGCTGCCCTGAAAGCGGCATTGACCTCGACCACCACCGGCCCGGATTTCCGGTAAGCAGGAAATCGACTCCATTGCTGCCCATAAGACCCAGTCGCGCAACTATCCTCTCTGCCATGCTGGCTATATCGCTCTGCAGGAACTCGGATCGAGAGGGGTGATGTTCCCGCAGTACCTGAATCCCCTCGCTCCAGTCCAGCTCTCGCCTATGAGCTGCTCATTGACGGCCAGGGCACGCGCCCCGCTGCCATTCCCGATCACCGAGACGCTTGCCGGCCTGCCAGATATGATCTCCTGGGCGATCAGCCCTTCCTCCCAATCAAGCTCGTAGCTTGTCTTTACTCTTCTGCAGCCCACGCCTCCTGCGCCCCGGCGTGGCTTGACCATCACTGGAAAGCTCAGATCCTCTGATGATGTCTTCGTTTCAATGAAGGGAAATCCATTCTCTTCCAGCCAGCGGACCTGCCAGAGCTTATCAGAGATCCGGAAAGCCTTTTCTGTCGTATTGTTGAGCACAGGAACTCCTTTGACGTGAGCCTCTTCCAGGCCCGGTCCGAGGACGACAGCTTCCGGATGGAACTTTTCAATATATTCAGAAAGGAATTCATCCGCCCTTTCGCGCGGAAGCCGGGCCGTCTCTTTTGCACATCTCTCCAGGTCAAGGTCCTCGTAGCAATCGACGGCGAAAACCTCATGGCCGGCCCGGCTGGCAGAGCATGCAATATGCCGGATGTTGATGCCGATTACAAGTATTCTCATTTTCATCTATTTCATATTCCGGGTACAAAACCTGCTTTCCTCGGGGTGTGGGCACAATCTTGAGGCCTCCCTC
Organism: uncultured Methanosarcinales archaeon; assembly: GCA_963702455.1. GTDB lineage: Archaea > Halobacteriota > Methanosarcinia > Methanotrichales > Methanotrichaceae > Methanothrix. The sequence goes on along the minus strand of CAVPCV010000017.1, from coordinate 56,851 downwards.
AAACTCAAAACAAAGCTCCCGGCCCTGGAAGAGCCGGTCCAGGAAGACCGCCAGCGCCGCCACCTCGGAATGAGGCTGATTGCCGACGGCCACATTCCAGTCCGCCAGATCATACACTTCCGCCGGTACCTTCTCCGCCCCCACCACGACCAGGATATTCTCACTAGCCCGAATCTCGTCGATCACATCGGGCAGATTCGAGCCGTACATGGTGAGGTGAACCACCTTCCCTCCCGATTCTTTCCAGCGCACGGTCTCTCCCTTCCAGGACACGTCCGGCAGTGAGACGAAAGTCTCCGCCCCAACGCTTTGCCACATCATTCAGGCTCTCTTCCACATGGGCATCGCGACCGCAGAGGAGCATCTCTTCCGCTCCGAAGGCCCGGGCTACCAGGCCCACATGGGTGGTGATCCTCTTGTCTCGCTCCGGCCGGTGCCCCAGACGCAAAATCACTACTCGCACGAGCCCCAAGAATATGCCATCCCTTTATTTAGAACCTCCTTCCCGAAGCTATAAATTCCAATGAAGCTTTTCCGGGAGAGATGAATCTGTGTGAGAAGTGTCAGGGCCTGGGCCACCTCGTGGTAGGAGAGACGCCCTGTCCCAACTGCAACGGCAGCGGAAAGACCGAGTCCATCTCCTTGGGCGAGGCTTCGGATAAGGATATGAAGTCTCTGATTGAGAGCGGCTCCACAAAATGCAGCGTCTGCCAGGGCTCGGGCAAGATGCCGGTTACAGAAAGCTGCCAGGCTTGCGTGGGCCTGGGACGCGATTATCTATGCCTGGTCTGCAAAACAAAGCTGAATAGCAAGAAGGAGCTGTGCGAGCGCTGTGCCAAGAAGCCGCTCGTCCATGTCCTGGATCCAGCCTGCGATGTGAGAGATATCGTTGTGGGCGAGATCTATCAGGGGAAGGTCTCGGGGCTGGCCAACTTCGGAGCCTTTGTAGATCTCACTGAGAGCGTGAGGGGACTTGCCCATAACAAGTACTTGAAGACAAGACCCGAACAGGGCGACACGATATTCGTAACGGTAAGAAATATTCTGCCCAATGGCAATATTGAGCTCGAACCCGCGGAACTGAAGGAGTACAATATCGTTGAGGTGGAGAAGGAGCTTCCCCTATCCAAGGCCGCAGATCTGCAGAGCCAGGTGGGCAAGACGATCATGATCAAGGGGGAGATCATCCAGGTCAAACAGACGGGCGGGCCGACCATCTTCACTGTCGCGGATGACAGCGGCCTTGTCTTTTGCGCCGCCTTCGAGCGCGCCGGCGTGCGCGCGTACGCGGACATCGACAGCGAGATGATGGTGCGGGTCCTCGGTGAAGTCACTCTGCGCAACAATCAGGTTCAGATTGAGATCAAGTCCATGAAACGCCTCTGGGGAGGCGATGCCTCTCAGGTCAAAGAGCTGATCGAGCAGGCCATAGACCGTCGCGCCGAGCCCTCCGAGACCCAATTCCTGGTCAAGAGCGATATCATGACCCGTCTGCGGCCGGCCATGAAGGCGGTGGCCAAAGAGATTCGCCGTGCTGTCCTCAAGTGCCGGCCCATTGTGGTCCGCCACCACGCCGATGCTGACGGTATCACGGCAGCGGTGGCCATAGAGATGGCCATATTGCCGCTAATAGCGGAGGTGAGCGGCCCTGATGCCGAGTACCACAATTACCGTCGCGCCCCCAGCAAAGCGCCCTTTTATGAGCTGGAGGACGTGACCAAGGATCTGACCTATGCCCTGGAGGACCAGTCCCGCCACGGGCAGAAGATGCCGCTCATTGTCTTGATGGACAACGGCTCTACGGAAGAGGATGTCCCGGCCATGCGACAGGCCCAGGTCTACGGACTGGAGATGCTGGTCGTGGATCACCACCATCCCCACAAGATCGTGGACCAGTTCCTCATCGCCCATGTCAATCCGGCGCATGCGGGGGGTGACTTCGGGCTGACCACGGGAATGCTGGCCACAGAGATCGCCCGCATGATCCATCCCCCGGTTGAGGACAAGATCAAACACTTTCCAGCCGTATCTGCCGTGGGCGACCGCAGCGAAGCGCCGGAGGCGGAGAGCTACATCAAACTGGTTGAAGATAAGTACCGCAAAGAGGATCTCAAGAAGATCGCCCTGGCCCTGGACTATGAGGCCTTCTGGCAGCGTTTCAACGATGGGCGGGGCCTGATAAACGATATCCTCTGTCTGGGCAGGCTGGACCGGCATCAGAAGATAGTCGAGCTTCTCTGCGAACAGGCCAATGCCGCCATAGATGAGCAGCTGCGAGCCACTATGGGCAATGTGAAGAGCACAACGCTCCCCAACGGCATTATCATGAACGTTCTGGACGTGGAGAACTTTGCCCACAAGTTCACCTTCCCGCCCCCCGGCAAGACCTCGGGCGAGGTGCATGACCGGCTCTGCCAGAAGAATGCCGGGAAGCCTGTGGTCACCATTGGCTACGGCCCGGACTTTGCCGTGCTGCGCAGCCGTGCCGTCAGGATGAATATCCCCCAGATGGTCAAGGAGCTCATGGAGGAGATTCCCAACGGCGGCGTCTCCGGCGGAGGCCATCTGGTCGTCGGGTCGATCAAGTTCGTGGGCGGAATGCGAAAAGAGGTGCTGGCGAAGCTCGCCGAGAAGATTGCCGCCTGCGGAGTGGATGAGGTTCCTGTAAAGGCGAGCTGAGACGACTGGATAATAAATCTCTGTCGTCTTCTCTTTTGCGGCGCTTTTGCGTAAGTTCATGGATGCGCACGGTCTCACTGGTAGATAGCAAACCCTGGTTGTACGAGAGTAGCTCTCGAAGGGTCCGAACAGACAACGGGCAAAAGGCTTTTTGGCATCAGTTGGGAGTCGCCAGAGATAGAGGGATGCCTCGGCCTCTATTTGGTTCCAAGTAGACATACCCTAATTTTAAATAGTTAAATGCACATTGTTATTAGTTAAAAACTGATTGGAGGTGAGAATTTCTATGGCCTTGAAATTCAAACTGATTGGCTTGTTGCTGGCAGCAATGGCATTAACCTCAACATCTCTTGCCGTAGTCGTAGTCAAGAGATTTACCCTATGATCTGGAAATATGTGGTCTGTGATTACGGAGACTATTGTGTCGCCGCCGGGAAGCATGACTGTCACTTCAGTGCTACCGGACCCTTAACAATGCCTTGTATTTTTCCTTTCAGGATTGCGGGCGCTGATCTTCATAGCCATGGCCTCTCAACTTATGCTTTTTTCTTCATCCGGAAAAGTGGCGCCGGCTTTCAGGAGGCCCAAAAGCATCTCTACATTCTTCTGAAAATCATCCAGGCTGCCGTCATTTACAAGCTTCATGTCCGCGGCTTTTATGGCTTCACACATGCCCCATCCCATCTCCCGGCGCTCCCGCTGCTCGATAGCAGCTGCAGCAATGCTGTCCGGCTCAAAACAGGAGGTGATGATCTTAGCATCCTCATTGGTGCCCCGTGCAATCGTTTGCCATGCCCTTGCCCGGATCGTCGGGACGGCCCCGCGCCGCCAGCCACCTCATTCGCGCTTCCACTGGTGCCGAGACCTCTACCAGGTGAAACTCCTCGGCGTGATTGCGAAAGAAGTCCGCCTCTTCCCGGGAGCGCAGACCGTCTACCACTACCACATCCTTTCCCGTGGCCATGACCTCTCCAGAGTCCTTTTGGCAATGGCGTCAGGGCCCTCATTGGCCCGCAGGGCATTGCCGATGCGCCCCAAATTCTGGTCGGTGGGCTCGAGGTTCTGTCTGGCTGCCTCCTGGCGGATGACGTCTCCCATGACCACCACAGCAAGACCATGACGTCTTGCGATCTTCGAGGCTTCGCCCTTGCCCGAGCCCGGCAGCCCCACAAAACCGATGATCTTCACCTTTTATTCCCCTTAACCCTGTCGTACAGCGCATTTGATTATCTAGTATTTCCATTTGATCTTGGGAGCAGATCGCACCTGAACCGGGATCCCTGTCCCGGCTGATTTGGCCATCTCCTCCAAAGACTCCAGGGAGACCGGCTCAAACCTGGGTTCCCCCTCACGAGCCTGCCCCTGTTGCAGAACCAGGCTCTCCGGGCGATTTTCCGGGTACTTCGCCAGCACTTCAGAGAGCACCGCGGCCACTTCTGCCACCTGGGAGCAGGATGGCATCTCTGGAAAGATGGTGCTCCTTGTCTCCAGTTCTACTCCCCATCTGCAGCAGATCTCAAGACTCTCCCGAACGCGCCCGGCCACTCCGCTCATGCCCGTTGCCCTCTCGTAATCCGGTTCCCGAAGGGCTGTCTTAAGATCGAGGAATACTTTATCCACCAGATCCTTCTCTAAAAGCTTCTCCAGCCGGTCCGGGTAATAACCGGAGGTCTCCAGGCCCGTGGCAAGATGGAGGCTTTTAGCGAGACGAAAGAGTCTGCTACAGGCGTCCAGTTGGTGGAGTGGCTCGCCTCCAGATAGTACAAAGGCATCGACGAAGGGCTTGTACTTAGCTCGGTATGATGCATCATCGAGGTTGATCTGACTAGAGAAATGTGCCGGAACCCCGGCAGCCAATCGTACCCCTTTGACCTGAGATACAATACGGGAGGCGATCACGTGATATGCGACGGTGCTTTCGCCCGACTGGAGTTTCTGGTTATGGCAGTGGGGACAGCGCAGCGGGCAACCTCGCAGGAAGACAACCAGGGCCGCGCGTCCCTTCCAGTCCACCGTAGATAGAGGAACGATCCCGCCCAGGTTGACCTTCAACCCATCACCCATTTTCCCCAGGCTGATCGATATGATCGATATCTATCGGCTTTCCAGCCAGCCTCGTCAGCCTCTCTTTCAGCTCAGATTCGTCCGATCTTGCTTTTTCCTCTAATGAGGCCAAATCCTTGCGGTTCTGATCCAGGGCAGCCTCAAGGCTTCGCATGCTCTTTCGGCCTGAATTCATGGCCTCCTTCAGACGCACTGCCTCCCGGCTGCTCTCCGTGAGCTGCTGCCGAAGATCTCTGATCTCTCCTTCCAGAGTTGAAAGTCTGGACCTGGCGTCTTCAAGCGACCTTCTCTTGATGAGCAGGTCGATATGATCGAGAATCTTTTCCTTCTTTCTGTCCTTCAATCCCAGGGCGGCGAGATGGGTCCGCAGCTCCACGAGGGACCCCGCAATATCTTCGTCCGAAACCTGGGAGGGTGACGATAAAAGTCGCTGGAAGACGTCTTTGTGCTGCAAATTGAGCCTTTCGCTCGACCCCTGCTTATTAATTCTGCCCAGTGCCTTGTTCAGTGGAGCTATCAGGTCTTTCAGTTCATCTTCCGCCAGGGAAAGATCTTGCAGCTTTTTCTCCAGATTCTTTTTCAGATCTTCTGCCTTTTTGCCTTCCGAACTTGCGGCCAGCCTTTTCGATTCCTCTTCCTGAAGAGAGAGCTGGGATCCGGTCCTGGCCAGTGACTCCTCATTTTCTGATACCGTTTTTCTCAGGGAAGCGACGCCGGACAGCTCACTCCTGCAGTCTGGCCACAAGCTCTCTGGAGTACCAGATCTCCTCGTGCACCTTTCTCCTCTTATCAATCTCTCTCTCCAGCTCGACCAGGAGGCGGCTGACCCCTGTCAGATCGGAGTTGATGCTTCAAGGCTTTTAGGAAAGATCGCGGCAACGTACCTTTGCGCTCTTCCGAAGGTCGTTACCGTCCTCTCCAGCCCTTTGACGAGAGCCCAATGGTGCTGGGAGGCTGATTCGATATCTCTTCTTCTGGGCGGCATCAACTTCTCGTTCATTGATTCCATCTGCTTGACAAGCTCGCCGCGCGCGGCAAGCCCTGCCCTCAGAAGCTTGGGCGGAGTAGATGGATCCGGCTCTGCCGATACCAGAGCCGATACATCCTTGGAGAGGGCCCCGGCCACACCTTCGAGGCGACCATAGATCCCGGCAAGGCATTCTTCGAATCCGGAATCCTTCTGTCTATCCTCTATCCATGAATTGATGTCGTCGAGCCGCAGGCTGACGGCCTCGCCCACGGGCTTCGATCCCTGAAAAATATTTTTGAGCCACTTCAAGGCAGTCTCTCCTGCTTTTCCTGATCGTTCTTTTCCTCTCCTTCTATCGCTATCTCTTTTCGCTCATTCCTCGGTCGATCGCTCCTCTTTTTTAAGCTGAGAGATGACCTTCTCGGCAATCTTCGGACCGAGGAGACGGGAGACCTCGACCGGATCGGTGGCTTTCAGCTTTTCTATGCTCGTTATGCCCGAAAGATAGAGCTTCCTGGCCCGGACGCGTCCTATTCCCTTCAGATTCAAGAGGGCGAGCAGATCCTGGCCTGCTCCGTAGTGGATGCGCTGGGCTAGCTGCTCTGCTTTGAAGGTAATGCCTAAATCGAGATGCTTGGACAATTCCGCCATGGAATGCATGAGCCATTCCGCGGTCTCGGCAGAGCGGCGTATATCTCCAGGTCCGATGCGGTAGCGATCGCTTATCAGCTCCTCTCTCACCTCGCCGATCCAGTCCATGAGCATAGCCGAGGTCTTGGCCTCGCGGAGCAGATAGTCGTAGTTTTCCTCGTCATTCAGTTCGCCCTGATGCTGGTCGATGAACTCCTCCACCCAGCCGTCCGCGGCCTGAACGTAGAACAGAACCATGTCCGGAGTCATGGTTATGAGGTGAATGAGGGAGAGCTCAGTGGGTCTTTTTCTGGCTATTGACTGGTCTCTTGCACTCATAATGTCGGTGCTGTCATCTCCTTTCTTCCGGCTCAGGTTTTCCAGCATGATGACAGCGCTCAAGGGGTCGATATAGAGCTTGGAGACCAGAGAGCCGAGCCTGGTGGGAACAAGTTCGCCCTCTGAGCTGTCCACTATCATGCCGTTATCCGCCAGGAAAGCAAGAACATTCTCCAGAGCGACATCCAGATGCCAGGGGTCCTGCTGATGGGCATAAAATGTGGTGGAGATGAACTCCTTCAGCTCCTGCTCGGTTTTGGCGAACCCGGCAGAGATGGTAGAGAGCATATGGGTGCGAAGAGCACTCTCGCTGGCGAGTTTTGACCAGATCTCTTCAGGTGTGCCGTTGATGTAGTGCTCCACCAGATCCAGCATTTCAGCGTCATTCTTGGCGATGAGAAAAGACTCGCCGTAAGGGTCGAGCCCCGGCCGTCCCGCGCGTCCTGCCATCTGGCGGTACTCGATGACGGGAATGGGGACCATGCCGGAGCCGTACTCATAACGTCTGTAGCTCTTGATCAGGACCCTTCGAGCAGGAAGGTTCAGGCCTGCGGCCAGGGTCGGCGTGCTGGCGATGACCTTGATCTTGTTCTCCCGGAAACCCTGCTCGACGAGTCTCCGCTGCTCGGGCAAGAGTCCAGCATGGTGAAAAGCTATGCCGCGGGAGACGCAGGAAGCCAGGCGGTGGCAGGTTTCGCTCTCCCCTGTGGCCAGAATGCTCTCCGAAAGTGCCGCAGTCGCCGGCTCAGCCGGGATCAGGTCGCAGAGCTTCGTGGCGGAAGCTTCTGCATTTTTGCGAGAGTTCTCGAAGATGAGGATCTGGGCTGCCTGGGAGAGAGTGTCCTTGACCAGAGCCAGAGCTTCATCTTTCTTCATCTCCAGTGCCGTCTCGCCGTCGGAGAACACCAGTTTTCCTTTGCAGATGATGCCCTCACGAAGACTTATGGGCCGCCATTCGCTCGAGACCAGCTCCGCATCCAGCCAGTCCGCCAGCTCTTTGGCATTGGCAACGGTAGCGGAAAGGCCGATGACCTGCAATACGGGATTTAAACGGCGCAATTTGGTGATAGTCATCTCCAGAGTAGGGCCGCGGCCCACATCATTCAAGAGATGAATCTCATCGACCACGAGAACGCTCAGGTCTCGCACCCAGGAGGCACCGTTTCTCATAAGCGAGTCGGCCTTCTCAGAGGTGGCGATTATTATCTGGTTCTTTCCCAGACGCTCGTCTCTCTTGTCAAAGTCGCCGGTGCTGATACCGACAGAGACGCCCAGATCCCTGAACTTGCTAAAAGAATCGTATTTCTCTGTGGCCAGGGCGCGCAGAGGAACGATGTAAAGGGAACGCTTTGCCTGAAGGGCAGCTTTGAGCATGGCCAGCTCAGCCAGGAAGGTCTTGCCCGAGGCTGTGGCCAGTGCCAGCAGCATGCTCTTGCCCTCCAGCAGTCCCCTCTCAACCGCCTCGGCCTGGGGCGGATAAAGCTCTTTATATCCTCGCTCTTCGTAAAGCTTGATGGCCTCCGGGGGCAGCCAGCGTGATTAAATCCTTTATCTCCAGCATCGATCTCCTTTGAACCTCAATCTTGTCTCTCCTTAATCAACCCGGGTTCCTCTAATCTTAAATACTACATGAAAGTAGTACCTGCGGGATAATATCCTCTATAGGAACCAAAAAAAGAATGACCGTCATCATATAAATGCATCTTCCATGGAGAGAACCTAATGTATGCCGATCGGATAAAAAATCTCCCGCCCTATCTCTTTGCCGCCATCGATAAGGCGAAGCAGGAAGCAAGGGCTAGAGGCGTGGACGTAATTGACCTGAGCGTTGGCGATCCCGATTTGCCGACGCCTGCGCACATCGTTGAGGCGTTGAGGGAGGCGGCGAAGGACAGTATCAAATCATCAGTATCCTTCCTATGAAGGAAAGCTGACCTTTCGGACGGCGGTAGCGGATTGGTACAAGAGGACCTTCAATGTAGACCTGGACCCCGGGAATGAGGTTCTCGCTCTGATCGGCTCCAAGGAGGGCATTGCTCATACGCCCCTGGCATTCATCAATCCCGGAGACGCGGCATTGGTGCCGGACCCAGCCTATCCGGTTTACAGGACTGCCACGGCCTTTGCCGGAGGAGAGCCTGTGATCATGCCACTCCTCAGGGAGAACAAGTTCCTGCCGGACCTGGAGGCCATTCCGGCCAGCGTGGCCCGCCGGGCCAAGATCATGTTTCTCAACTACCCCAACAACCCCATTGGGGCAACGGCAGATAGGAGCTTCTTCCGGGAATTGATCGACTTTGCCAGGGATTACGAGCATTATAGTAATGCACGACAATCCCTACTCCGAGATCTACTATGATGGCCAAAGATCCCTGAGCCTTCTGGAGATTGATGGGGCAAAGGATGTGGCAGTGGAGTTTCATTCGCTCTCCAAGACCTACAACATGACCGGCTGGAGGATCGGCTCCGTGGTCGGCAACGCCGAGGTCGTGGCAGGAATCGGCAAGATCAAGAGCAACATCGACTCCGGCACCTTTGGAGCGGTGCAGGATGCCGGCATCGCGGCATTGCAGAGCCCTAAGGAGGTCGTGGACGATATTCGCAAGATCTACCAGCACCGCATAGAGATTCTCTATCAGGCCTTGCGGGATCTGGGCCTGGAGCTGGAGAAGCCGAGGGCGACGCTCTACCTCTGGGCCTGGGTGGGCGGGAGCTCCATCGAGTACGCAGCCAGGCTTTTGGAAAAGACAGGAATCGTGGCCACGCCCGGAGTGGGATTCGGAAAATATGGCGAGGGCTACATCAGATTCTCCATCACCCAGGAGACGAAGAGGATAGAAGAGGCTGTGGTGCGGCTGGAGAAGATGGCCCAGTGAGAGATGCGGGTCCGCTCAAAATTCGGAGGGAGTTTAATTGCTAGAAAGTTATTCTGCAAAGGAAGTCGAGGCTAAGTGGCAGAAGACCTGGGAAGAGATGGCGGTCTTCCAGCCCGAGCCCGATGAGCGCCAGAAGTTTTTCTTAACCATACCTTACCCTTATCTCAATGGAAATTTGCATGCCGGCCACACGCGCACTTTCACCATCGGCGATGCCGTGGCGCGCTACCGGCGCATGCGCGGCGACAATGTTCTCTTCCCCATGGCATTTCACGCCACGGGAACTCCAATCGTTGGTCTCTCCGAACTCATCGCCCACAAGGACCCTCTCATCTGGGGAGTCTACACCAAGCTGCACGGCATTCCTGAGGATGAGCTGAGCGAGCTCAACACCCCGGAGAAGATCGTGCTCTACTTCCGCCGCCAGGCCAAGGCGGCCATGCAGAGCATCGGCTACTCCATAGATTGGCGGCGGGAGTTCACCACCACCGATCCGGCTTACAGCAAGTTCATCGAGTGGCAGTATGGCATACTGAGACGACTCGATTACGTGGTCAAGGGCAGCCATCCCGTGCGCTGGTGCCCGCATGATCGGAATCCAGTCGAGGATCATGACATTCTCAAGGGCGAGGATGCCACCATCATGGATTTTTCCCTGATCAAGTTCAGGATGCATACGGGGTGCGAGTGACGCGGTAATCATCTGCCCTGTGCCACCCTGCGGCCGGAGACGGTCTATGGAGTGGTCAACCTCTGGCTCAATCCGGATGTGACCTATGTCCTGGCACGGGTGAACGATGAAACCTGGATCGTCTCCAGAGAAGCTTACGAGAAGCTGACCTTCACCGACCGGCAGGTGGCCTGGGGATCGGAGATCTCCGGAAAGGAGCTGATCGGAAAGTCCGTCACCAATCCGCTAACGGGCACTGAGGTTCTCGTCCTGCCGGCTGCTTTTGTGGACCCGGACAACGGCTCGGGGATCGTCATGTCCGTTCCGGCTCATGCGCCTTACGATTATCTGGCACTGAAGGATCTGTACGACCGGGATTTATCTGAGTACGGCATCAAAGCGGACCTGCGCAAGATCAAGTTCATCTCTCTCATCGAGTCGCCGGGATATGGAGAGTTTCCAGCGGTGGAAGCGGCAAAAGAGCTGAAGGTAATGGACCAGAACGATCCCAAAGCCGAGGAAGCGACGAAGCTCGTCTACCGGCGCGAGTTTCATAACGGCGTTCTTAAGGCCAATACGGGCCGCTATGCAGGCATTGCCGTCTCCAAGATCAAGGATGTCCTGCTCGCCGACCTGATTGAGAAGGGCATCGCCGAGATCTTCTACGAGTTCTCAGAGAAGCCTGTCATCTGCCGCTGCGGCACAAGATGCGTCATCATGCTGGTGCGGGATCAGTGGTTCCTGGAGTACTCCGATGCCGAATGGAAGTCCAGAGTCCTGAAGTGCCTGGCAGAGATGCGCATCATCCCGCCGGAGTTTCGGGTGGAGTTCGAGAACAAGATCGACTGGCTGAAGGACAAGGCCTGCGCCCGGCGCAAGGGTCTGGGCACCCATCTGCCCTGGGATAAAGAGTGGCTCATCGAGTCCCTGGGAGACAGTACCATCTACATGGCCTACTACATTCTGGCCAAGTACGTGAATGCGGGTATGAAGATCGACAATCTGCCGCCGGAGTTCTTCGAGTACGTATTCATGAACAACGGGGATGCGGCCGCGGTAGCGGCGCTGACGGGCCTGCCCAAGGAGACCGTGCAAAAAATCCATGACGACTTCGCCTACTGGTATCCTGTTGACCTGCGCACCTCGGGCAAGGACCTGGTGGCCAACCACCTGCTCTTCTTCCTCTACCATCATGTGGCCATATTTCCAGAGCGGCTCTGGCCGAAAGCCATTGCCGTGAACGGTTTTGTCTCTCTGGAGGGCCAGAAGATGTCCAAGTCCAAGGGGCCGCTGTTGACGCTGCGCCAGGCTGTGGCCGAGAACGGGGCGGATGTGACGCGGCTGTATATTCTGGGCAATGCCGAGGGAACGGCGGATGTGGACTGGCGAAACGACGGAGTCGAGTCCACCCATGCCCATATGGAGAGGTTCTACAACCTAGCCCGGGAGATTTTGGCTGATAAAAGCATAGACGAGTCCGCCGAGCTGACGCTGGTGGACCGCTGGATGCTCTCCCGGTTGCAGCGCCGCATCCAGGAGGCCACTACTGCCATGGAGAACATCCAAACCCGGCGCGCGCTGCAGAGTGCCTTCTACCTGCTCTTCAACGACCTGCGCTGGTATCAGCGCCGGGGAGGCAAGAACCAGCTGCGTGCGGTCCTGTCGGCCTGGGTAAGGATGATGTCGCCCTTCACGCCGCACGTCTGCGAGGAGCTCTGGGCGGCGGGCCTTGGAGATGGTTACGCATCGCTGGCGGCCTGGCCCGTCGCTGATGAGGGGCTCATCGATGAGAAGGCAGAGATGGCCGAGGATCTGCTGGAGCGCACTCTGAACGATGTGCAGGAGATCGTGAATGTAACCAAGGCCAGGCCCGGCAAGATCACTCTCTACACAACTCCCGCCTGGAAGCAGGAGATGCTGCGCCTGGCCGTTGATGCGGCCCAGGGCGGGAAGCTGGATATGAGCGCACTCATGAAGGCGGCCATGGCCTCGTCCGCTATTGCGGAGCACAAGAAAGATGCGCCCAAGTATGCCCAGAAGCTGGCCAAGGCGGCCCACTCGCTCTCTGCGGAGGCGCTGGGGCTGGACGAGTTTGAGACCTTGACACGGGAGAAGTTGTATCTTCAGGGGGCGCTGGGTGTGCCTGTGGAGGTCTTTTCGGCTGACGAGGCTGGGGAGGATCCCAAGGGCAAGAGCCGACAGGCGGAACCGGGGAGGCCGGCGATATATATTGAGTGAGGATTTATTGGCAGAGAGGGGCTGCTCTCTGCTGCTGCAATTTTCGAGGCTGATGGCATGGCGTTTACGGATGAGGAGATTGCGGGCTTGGAATAAGGTGAAGAGTCTGAAAGCTCCGATCCACTGTGGGAAAGCGCCGGGAAGCACAGGAAGGAAGCCGTTAGCTTGGACGAGTACTGCCGACAACGAAAAATTGACCTTTAATTTCTCCTATCGCTTAACAGGAAGAATATGCCTAATGGCACGGAATCTGGCCAACCCGCCCAGTGGTTGAGTTCGGAAGTATCTGGGGCACAGAACACAGGCGCACACCCATAAGCCAAAGAAAGTGGCTCATACGTGGTGGATGAAAATCGAGATGCTGTGACATCATAAACCCGATTGCATGCGAAAAGACGTTGGCCCATCCAAAAATTGGCCCTTTCAATTGGTCTGCAGCTTGGCCGCCGTCGCTCGGACGGCCGCGGCCCGTGAAAGATTGCAGGATCGGTCTTTGCATCTCATCCTTCCTGCTTACTCCCTATATTAGCGCAAAAAGATTTGTGGACTATAATTTTAAATACCAATCGATTTTAAGGTATATCATTCTAGAGAAGAAAATGATTGAGGAGAGGTGAGTTATGCATAGAAGGGGGATCATTCTATCGCTGCTGGCGCTAATTCTTGCCGGCAGCGCACAGGGCACACTGACCAATATTCCTGCCAGCCAGGACGTTTACATCAGCATGGGCACGGGAAACGAGCAGGTGTACAATCAAACAGATACACTTTTCTGCAGGATCAATGTATCAGAGGTCAATAATACCAGTGTTAGCAGCTATCCCGGCGTTCCAGTAATCCAGTTTGATATTTCCGGCCTCAATATCACCGATGACGACGTCGCGATTCTGGTGCTTAAGGCGGAATCGATCCGAATGCCGGACAACTCCGCGCTGGCAGCTCTGCTGACCATCGGCTCGGACTGGAATGAAGAATCGGATCTGACGACCTTCCTCGTCAACATCCTTCCTGCCTGGAGTATCATCAAGAAGAACGACCTGACTCAACTGAGCAGCAACACAGATGGCGATAAGATCTTCGCCTTTGATGTATCGAAAAAACTGATGGATGCCAAAGCGAAAGGGGATAAAATATCCTTCCTCCTGGAGGTCATCAGTAACAGCAGCTCGGAAATTGACTTCTTTTCCCGGGAAACCGGCCAGGGACCATATCTTATGATCATGCCCTACCCCACCACTCTGTCCGATCAGACTGTTCAGCCCAGTTCTGCTTCACAGAGCGGTCAGACCTTTGGTCTGGCAGCAAATGCGAACCAGACGGGCGAGATGGTTCCTGTCGAGGTCGGACTGCAGGGCAGCCAGTTGAGCGATGCGAAGATCGACCAGAAACAGGCCCTGGCCTGAAGAAAAAAAGTGATTCGATTAATATCATAACTATTTTTAAATTTTTTGCATAAATATGATGTCTCTCTATCCTGTATCTTGAATTGAATGTAAGATCAAAAAGATCTCGCTGCATATTGGTCAAACTCTTTCACTCCGGAAGTTGTCGTCAGGAAAGTGTCTTCGATTCCCAGGACGCCCTTATCCGGATAGATCATCTTGGGCTCCATGGCGATGGTCATGCCCACCTGAATTTCATGATCCAGGGGGGCGAACACCGGGCACTCATCCAGCTCAAGCCCCACTCCATGGCCTACAAAACCGCAACAGCGACCTCGATGTGGTGGAGCGCATAACTTTGGGGGTAGCAAGAGATGTGATGAAGGATGCAGTAGGAGGAATATCGAATACGACATGAATTTATAAAGCGGCTGTTTAAGCGATACGGCCAGGAAGGAATTGAAATACCGTATCCCATCAGGAGAATTTATCTTAAGGATGACTAGCTAAAAGAAATTGCAAATGATCCTTATGTATGCGTCCACGATTCCGAGATTCGTCTCAACAAGTGGAGATTTGAGTATTCTCTTCATCGTTTAGAGGATCGAAGATACCACAAGGCAAAAAGGCTAAATATGTTCAGAGCCTACGAATATGAATAGTCCTGATTATATGTTGTTTATCGGTTTCATTCAAGTCGCTTATCTGGTAGCCTTCGCAGCCATGCATAGCTTGCTCGCCAGCAAGCAATTCAAGGGTTTTGGCAGGCGCATCTTCGGGCCAGAAATGGATCGTTGGTATATGACATTCTATACCATCTTTGCGGCAATTACTTTCTTGCCGCTGGCTGTAATGCTTCTGCTGTTTCCTGGACGAAAGCTCTACGTCATTAGCTCACCCTGGCGCTGGCTTATGGTAGCAGTGCAGCTAATGTCTGCCGCATGGATTGTCAAGGGGTTTACAGATGCTCCGCACCGCTTTTCCATAGGCCAGCAGCTTTCAAAATTAAAAGAGGCAAAGCCTCTCGCGCCACGAGGCGTCTACTGTTATGTTCGGGATCCATTTCTTATTTCGGGTTTGCTAGGAATGTGGATGACTCCATTCATGACCACAAAGCTTTTAGTGACATATCTTTTGGCATCCGTCTACCTCTACCTGGGATCACTACACTGGGAGACAAGGCTACTTGCTCAGTTCGGAAAAGAGTACAATGATTACCAGAAAAAGGTACCCAGGATGATTCCCTGGAAGGCAAGTCAATGCCCATGGATCTATAAGAAGTGAAGATGCCTGCCCGCCTTTGCATTGTTCCAGTCCCGTCTCCTGCATGCAACAAGAGCCACAGATAGTAGTGCAGCTACTGCAAAGATGCTCTGGCATATTCTCCCAGATCAGAGCGAAATCGGGATTCTCTTTTGAGTAGTTTCAATTTGTCTACAATCTCCAGCATTTCTGTAAAGGATATTATAAGCGCAGAACGGTATGACCCTTCCGTCAGGCAGAGCATAATGGATGCCACATCTCTGCAGCCTCTCTAGATCTATATTATAGGCATCCTGGAAGTGCATAGTTCCAATAAAAAGTGTCTTTTTATGGAGCTCTCTTAAAGATTCACGCGTCCCATTTCGAAAGATGCGGATGAGCATTCGAGTTAATTTTAGATCGCTTGGTGCCCGGTCCTCATCCACAAACTTGGGCAGCTCTTTTAGGATCATGCCGGTCATCTTAAGCTTGCTTAAGCCGGATCCATTGAAGTTCTCAGCCTCTATCTTGATTCTTTCCAGCAGCCCTTCGACATCGATAAATCTTGTCAAGGGGATCAGACGGCCATTGAACTTGTAAACGTAAGTAGCAGCGCCGCAGCAGGGGTGGATGGTGAAGACCGGTTGGACCCTATCTGACTGTGCAGCTAATAGCTCAGATAATGGACTTATGAAAGGTATGGGGTAGAAGTCCTCCCGCGTAATCTCGTTATTCATCTGCTCCTCTAAAAGGGCAAAGAAATCTGGTATAGTTATCCTTTTCTCTGCTCTTTCCTCCGCATCCATCCTTCCAGTGAACGAAATAGGCTGGAAGTTCACACCATTCACTATATCCAGGTTTTTAGAGGCGAATCCAACTATTTCTCCCACCTGATGATCATTTACGCCCTTTGCAAGTGTTGGAACCAGCACCACGCTTTCCAGGCCTGCCTTTTTTAAATTCTCCAAGGCCTGAAGCTTCATAGGCAGAATATCCCGGCCGCGATTTGATATGTATGGCTCAGCAGTTACACCATCGAACTGGAGGTAGGCCGTGTTTAGGCCGCTTTGCTGGATCGATTTGCAAAATTCAAAACTGGCAGCGAGGCGAAGGCCATTAGTCGCTATCTGGATCTGCGAAAAACCCAATTTTTTAGCCAGGCTAATTATCTCTGGCAGATCGTCTCTCAGGGTCGGCTCGCCCCCAGAAAACTGTATTGCCGGGCATGGGGCCGGTTTTTCTGCTCTGAGGGTTTTCATCATAGCCCAAATTTCGTCCAAACTGGGATCCAGATGGTCGCCTCCAGCATCAGCAAAACATATAGGGCATGCCATATTGCATCTTCTGGTCAGATCTATGTTACCCAGTAAGGTGCTCGTGATATGATTTTTGCAGATGCCGCAATCAAGAGGACATCCCTTTTGCTCTGGAGTAAGTTTGCTTGATTTTGGACCTTTCTGCAAATACTTAATAAATCTTTTATATGATATCGCATCGGACCAATAAATCTCCCGAAAACTTCCATGATCATCGCACTCTTTCTCCATGAGGACCTTGCCGTTCTCCTGAAATATGTGTGCCGAAACCACCTTGAGACATACAGGACACAGAGAGGATACTGTTTTATCGATAGCAACCCTCGAAATGTCGGTCAATGTAATATCCGTACCTTTCGCATTGTCCGCGATGGGCACGTCCCAACATATGACGGAGTCAGACTGAACCAATGGCCCTTCATGGATTCTTGACATCTTGTTTCCTCTTCACGCTCTTGTTTTCTGATTATATAATTTATAGCTTTCTCTTGTTTTCTGCGTATTTAATTTATAGATATTTAAGAGGACATCAGAAAAGCATGAAAAGTTATGAAGGTAATATGCTGATCATAGGTCTCTTGACATCTAACTGGAAATAACTCGGTAGTGTCTCGAATTTGCTGTGATTTCGTAGCTGCCATGCATCCTACTACCATTACTATTCGTCCATCGATAAATACTTTACCTGTTATTTTCTTATTATTTATATTAATTAAGATGCACCCTACCAATCTCATCAGGGACTTATCACTTGGGAAATGCCCCAACTGACCTGCTTCTACGTTTCAATTCTTGTTGACCGTTCGATGAAGTTTGTGGTACGTATCCTTTTCCAGTACGCCTTCGGATATACTTGCATTTTCATTTCTTCATCTGAAGCGGCTTTCAGTTTTTCGGCGATCTCCTTTTTATCTTTCTTGGGTATGCTCTCCAAAACAGCCCTCGCGAAATGAACATGGCAATACTGCCAGGAGGCTCCCAGAAATGATAATTCCACTGCTTTTAGAATTTTCGTCGTGGTCATTCACAATTACTAATCACCCTTTGCTTTTCGTCTCCGCAAATTGCGATTGTCTGATCTTACAGCTACCTTCAGTTGAGAAGCTATGTTTCATACAAAACATTTAAACCTCAGTAGGGGCGTTAGACCGGTAGGTGGTCCTATGTCAGTTAATCTCGGTGCATTAATTTTGGCTATTGTTGCCTTGATGACTATGAATATCACGACTGGAGCGAGAGATGCTTACACGGTTGATATAGTCGAAAGCGAAGAATTTGGGAACTATTTAACCAATGAGACATTCTTTACACTCTATCGTTATTTGAGCGATCCTCAGGATAGAGAAATAAGCACCTGCTATGGCAGTTGTGCCAAGATATGGCAGCCTTTCTATGAAGAAAGTTTGACTATAAATCCCGAGTTGAAATCCATAGATTTCGATGTTATTGCCCGAGATGACGGCGAAAAGCAGCTTACTTATAAAGGGTGGCCGCTCTACCTATACAGTAAGGATACCAAACCTCTTGAGACCAATGGACAGTCAATAGACGGCTTATGGTTCGTGGTCAATCCACAAAACCTCACTAGATAGCTTATTCAATTAGCTATCTCCATATTTTATTTGAAGACCATTTGCCAACCAGGGGGCAGGTTGACCTCATATTCAGGAACGATAATCAGATCTGCAACGATGCGGAACCCCAGTCCAAAGGAACCTCTTCTCCATGCAGCAAGCTGCTGATATTTATAAAAATATAACTATTATTTCGCAAACGAAATTCATTTTTTAACAGCATTATAATAGTAATATCTATCCTGATTAATCATAAACTTTTCTACTGTTAAGCAGCAAAACAAAGATAGCTACAGCCACAAAGGTGAGTTCATGCTGATGGGACGCAAAGCCAAGCCCGAATCGCCGGAGGAGATGGCCCTTGTCCATCACGCTCTGGAAAATCCTATACGCAGGAAGATGATGATCCTCATGAACGAGGGACTGCTGACAGTGCCCGAGATCGCAAAGGCTGTGGGGGAGAGCATGCTCGACTATCACCTGAACCGGCTGGAGTTGGCCGGGTTGATCGAGGTGCACGATGGAAGAATAGTGCTGACAGAAGCGGGGGTGGCCTATGGCAGCCTGGTGAAGGCGCAGAAAGAGATGGCTGGGGCGGACAGGATCTGAATTCTCCCTTTTCGGGAGGAAGGGGGAAAAAAATTTTAATCAAAAATTTTGTTATGAAATTTTATGAATCTTTATGATGCTGTATGATATGAATAATTATGAACAATTCTCAAAAATAACTAAGTAAAAGGAAGTGAGAAAACCTATCAGGTGATAGGCAAATGAAAGCTGGAAACTGGACCACCTGGGAGAGGTACTTACATTTGGCAAAGGTGGAGACGGGGACTGGGGCCGCCATAATATGTCTGAAGCCCTGGGATCAGATTCTTCCTGAAGAGGGCGTGGAAGAGAGAATGCGATCCACGGAGCCGCTCTGGAAGCCGTGGGAGAGGTATCTGCCGGTAGAAGGCGCGGATGCAGCGACGCGTTGGCCCTTGGGGGCGGGAGCTCGGAGGCCCGAGAAGGTAAGGGTTTAATGAAAATTTAGAATTTATAACCCTTTTAATGTTTTCTGCCACTCATCATTTTTGCTCGAATTGCATCCGTTTTTAACAAGGATTCATTTTTCCCTGTGTAGTCCTGAATGTTTGGACTTTATATACTCCCGTCTGATATTTACATTCTTTTTCTAGCATTTAATTCTGTCTCCATGCGATTCAAGAACATTCCTAACTTGCACCCTTCTGGCAACCTGGCCCAGAATGCAATATCAGGCGTCTGTAGATACCACTTTGTGTCAAGCGATTCATGGAACCTGACAGTGTTATACCAATTCAAGAATTTGTCAAAACTATCAAACCTAAATCGGTTCTTTTCGTACGTATCATTCCATTTCTCGATTTTGCCATTGACTTGAGGGCGTTTAACTGGAGACAATATGTGAACGATTTTATTCTTCTTGAGGAAATTTTCAAATTCGCTGTTAGCGTAACCATTTTTGTTCCGCTTGTTGGCATAGAACTGCGTCCCATGATCGGTCATCACCTCGCGAATCGATGTCAGCCAACAGAAGCTATCCAAAGCCTCCTGGAGGAGTTTGATGCTGTTTTCCGTTGTCTCCGCATCGAATTCGCCCCCAGCAAGGACGCGCCGCGAACTGTCATCTAGGACCACGCAAACCTCTTTGCCATTGAACTTGCTGATGTGCCAATCGAGATGCACAAGGCTCAGGCTATGATCTCTTTCCCATCGAACCCATGGCTTTCTGCGCTTCGATTTGTTTGGATTTCTCTTTGCCTGACCATGAGTCATTAACACCTTATGGATGGCATTATGCGGTATATGTTTTCCGTGCGTGAATTCTATGATCTTCTCCAGACGCCGTGCGCCAAGATTTTGCTCTTTGTTGATGCTTCGACTACGTCGAAGCTCTCGCTGATGCTAATCAGCGTGATTTTGAGAATTAAATCCTCGGAGGACTTATCCAATTCCTTCTTCTTTCATCCAAATTCACTAATGTTTAGCAGCGCCTTGGTCTTGATCCAGTGCGTCCAGACCCGCTTTACAGTCGATTCGCTTATTTTGAGATCCTTGGCGATTGATTTAGTGCTATAGTTATTGGTTTTGTAGCGGATTATGTATCTGATTTTTCGCGGAGTTAGCTTTACGATTTTGTTCTTCTTTCCCATGCACCAGTGATGGGTATATAAAGTCAAGAGTTTCGGGACTACACATCATTTTGTTATCACCTGAAGCTTATGAGCGAAATTCGAATCTGCCTCTCTATAAGCTGGCAGTGGATAAGTAAAGAGCGGTCACCGGATTATTCCAGCTCTTCGCCGCTTAATGCGAGCAAGGTTGTGATTTCGGGCGGTGATCCAAAATAGGTTGGAGTTCTTTGCTCCAATCTGCCAAGTCTCATTATCCTTGGCCCAGCATACCCGCTCTAGGACCTCGACTGGGGTGCTCATCAAGCAATAAACTGTAAGTGCCGCTGTACTTGGAATCAGCGATAACCATATAGCCTTCAGCTACCTGTAACTCATCTTCCACTGATATGGTCACAACTGTATGTCCCACGATAGAAGCTGCATCTCCTGAACCTGATCTGGAACCTGGAATGGCAAGGCTCGCTTCCAGAGTTGATTTGTCTCCTGAGAATGCTAATGTGATATTTATGAGCCGATAACTATCGTTGTTGAGCCTTATGTTTCCCCTCAGAATCGCATCCCTATCTCCAGCTCTCGCCTGAGATCTCACATCCTCAAGACTCATGTTTGATGCGAGGAGGTTCCTCGCTTCATCCGGGTCCACAATCCATATAGTCTCCACATTTAGCCTTATGGGATGGGATTCGCCGACTTTAGTCGCAACTCCTCGCCAATTCTGGACCCCGACATCGACAGTCCCGTCATCGATATCATTGGTTATCGCATGAGCGTTTGCGGCAATGGCGTCACTGGAACCGACGACAGAGTTGCTATTTGCTCCACCTGTTTGCCGTGCTGATGTTTCACCCATTTGCTGTGATGATGTTTCACCCATTTGCTGTGATGATGTTTCACCCATTTGCTGTGATGATGTTTCACCCATTTGCTGTGATGATGTTTCACCCATTTGCTGTGATGATGCTCCACCCATTTGCGGTGATGGTGCTCCACCCATTTGCGGTGACGATGTTCCACCCATTTGCTGTGATGGTGCTCCACCCATTTGCTGTGATGCTTCACCCATATGCTGGGCGGATGAGACTGAGCAGCTAATTACAAGTAACAATATTGCCAGATAGAAAGAGATCGATTCCTGGCATTGTGTTCGCCTCATTTTAATCATAGCACATCCTGCCAGGTAATATAGGTTGTGTTATAGGATGTCTGGGGCAATTCGCCCCCTGTGACATCCTATTGACGCTTAATATACTACATATTCAGTTAGTCTTGGCAGCTACCGTCACGGGCTCGGTCACGGGCACGGTCACCGTCATGATCCCCATCTGGATTTCCATTCTCCGGGTTTCCATACTGGTTGCCCAGTCCATCTTGGTCTCCATTCGGACAGTTGGTGGTGCAGCCGCAGTCCTCGCCGCAGTTTCCATTCTGTGCTGCAATTCTATTCTGTGCTGCGTTTCCATTCTGTGCTGCCAGGGCAGGAAATGCCAGAAGGCAGGCAACTAACAGAGCAGACAATATAGCTACGTACTTCATTTTGTACAACCTCCAGTTTGGGATGACATTAATAGCCATCCTCAAAATACCCATAGCATTGAACGATACAAAAAACCCAAGCCGAACGAGGATTGGATTGCGGTCTAGCATTAACCCCTAAGATCGTTCTTTAGGGTTCAAAAATCGCTCTGATAATTCTATAACGTTCGTTCTGCCTTTTTCTTTTTTAGTTATCAATTTCCGCTTCTCCATCGAGGTTAAAATGCCTGAAAGAGACGATTTGGAGATATTCATCTCATACCTTATCTCTGTCTGGGTCATCGTCCCTCCGCGCTGTAACAGACCTTTCAATATGGACTGCTCTTTATCCGTCAACGTATCCATCACCATGGTAATCTCGCGGGTCAATTCGATGCCTCCTCCGCCCTTTTTATCTTGCCCAGAAGTCTCAGAGGTTTCCCATATTCTTGAACTGCCTTCTATATCTTCATTTAAGGGCATGGCTTGAGGATTGGAATCGATGTGCTGATCGATTGGAGCGGTCAAATCCAATTGTCTTGGGCCTGGTGATGTAGCGGCTACCGTATACTCACGAGGCTCGATGCTTTCTTCAGGCTTCACAGATACTGACCAGGATCTCAGCAGAAAGATCAGGAGGCCGGAGCCTGCAATCAATAAAAGAATCATGGCTATTGTCGCATACGAGTTTCCAGCGACAGCGCCTGTGACTATATCCGCTTCTGCCGCAGGCACTTCGTCAAGCAGGAGAATATAATCAATATTGACAGCAGGATTAGTGATATCATGCCCCTGGACTTCTGCGATGACGGATCTATTGGATGCATAAACTAGATAATCAAGCCCCAAAGAACTATTTACTCCACTCAGCTTTGCATTCACCGGGAGGTAGAACATGATTCGGTACTCATCATAGCTCCCCTCTGATTTAAAGCTCAATTTCCAATTATCACCGGACTTTGAGGTGAGGACATTGGTGATGGCAAATAGCTGTTTGCTATCATCCTCATACGTATACTCTGAGGAGTTCAAAAATGCCAGGGATCCTGGATCCTCTACATAGCCATTGATCAAGCACTTGCCTCCATCGTCGACATATACATTTAGGACGAGCTGATTCAGTTCTTGGCTATCATCCAGTCCAACCTGGCTCAATGCAGCGCCGAGAGTGATCGAAATGAAGAGGATAGACACTAAAATCAAACCGATCGAGAAGTCCGGCCTATGCATATATTCATCCTATTTGCAAACTGCAACTTAAACCTGATGGAGGGATACCTTCTCCAGGACTCTGTGTGAGATTCTGCTCTACCTCGCACTTGAGACAGCCGGGATTTTCATGCAGATTCGAAGCGAAACAAAGATAGTCGCAGCCTATGTACTTCATCTTATGCAGATTGGACGTAAAGCCAAGCCCGAATCGCCGGAGGAGATGGCACTGGTGCATCACGCTCTGGAAAACCCCATTCGCAGAAAGATGATCATCCTCATGAACCAGGGAGTTTTGAGCGTGCCCGAGATCGCAAAGGCTGTGGGGGAGAGCATGCTCGACTATCACCTGAACCGGCTGGAGCTGGCGGGGTTGATCGAGATGCATGATGGAAGAATAGTGCTGACAGAGGCGGGTGTGGCCTATGGCGGGCTCTTGAAGGCGCAGAAAGAGATGGGTGGGGCGGATAAGATAATAGTGTCTATTCATGGTCAATGAGATATGAGGTAAAGAAATGGACGTCATTTTTCTCGGCACCAACGGCTGGTATGACAGCGATACCGGCAATACCATCTGCACCCTTATCAGCTCCGAAAAGTACCACATAATCCTCGATGCGGGCAACGGTATCTCCAAGGCCGACTGCTACATCCAGGACGACCTGCCGGTCTATCTCTTCCTCAGCCACTTCCATCTGGACCACATCGAGGGCCTGCATATCCTCAACAAGTTCCGTTTCTCGCAAGGCCTGAAGATCTTCGGTCAGAAGGGAACCAAAGCGGTACTGAATACTATTATCAACGAGCCTTTTACAGTACCTCTGGGAAAGCTGCCCTATCCTGTAGAAGTAGGCGAGCTCTCCGAAGGGCCTTACAAGATGCCCTTTGCCATGGAGTGCGAGTATCTGGTGCACGCCTCTCCAACCCTGGGATTCAGATTCGATCTGGACGGAAAGATCCTGGCTTACTGTCCCGACACCGGCGTCTGTGATAACGCCGTTCATCTGGCTCAGGATGCCGACCTGCTCATCACGGAGTGCTCCCACAAGCCCGGCGAGCAAAATTCGCAGTGGCCGCACCTCAATCCGCAGGATGCCGCCGATATCGCTCGGCGGGCCGGGACGAAAAGGCTGGCGCTCACTCACTTCGATGCGGGGCGCTACATCACTATTCAGGAGCGTCTGGACGCGGTGGCGACCGTCAAGGGCTTCGAAGGGATAGTAGTCGGACGCGACGGGCTGGTGCTTAATCTATAGAACGACAACCGTACCTTTGCCTCCAGCTCCTCCATTCCGACCCTTTCAATAGCAGATCGATATCAATTTTGCTGTAAAATTCGAGTCTATGATATCAAAGCATCTCGATCGTTCTCCATCTATATTGGTTTTGCATCTTTTCGGATATGCACCCAGTCTGTAGCCTTTTCAAACACATCCAAGAATGAAGGGCAGGATTTCATAGATTGTCCCCCGCGGACGCGGGGTCAGGGGGGGCCGCCACGGCCTGGAGTGGACCCCGTCACCCCAGCGCGTAACACCGCGCGGAACCCCGGAAGAAGAGGCTAGGATAATCGTTTGCGCCAAAAAGAAAGATATGCAGTGTCATTCAACTGCAGATTGAACTATATAGATGCAAGCAAGGACAGCATCAGCGCATTCTTCCGGGGTTCCGCGAGTCGGCCTGCGGCCCTCCCGCGCTATGGTTGGGGGCGCGGCTTATGGCCGCGGCCGGCCGAGCGACGGCGGCTAAACTGTAGACCATGCAATTCGATCTTCATTTGCCACGTGTGAGCCCCTGTCCCGGGGTCCAGTGAGAGCCTCGAAGGCCTCACTGGCAGCTAGCTACTCTTCTGTCGGCTCTGAGTCTCCAAGGACGCCTTCTTTGTGCGCCTCCTTCTCTAGCTTACTGTCACCACTCTGCTCTGGCCTAAGAGCTGGTAAGCTCCCTGACCTTCACTTGTGATGTCAGAGCGGAACATCCTGAAGTCGTACCGCCCTGGTTCATTGGGAAGCTGCCAGGTCATTCTGCCACAGTTCTCGCTGCCAACCGACCTCTTCCCCACAGGGAACTTGTCAGGCCTGTTCACCCCGTACATGCCGATGATGCCCGTCCCTTCCGGAGGTGCTCCCCAGTAGGTTACGGTGACTGTACCTCCGGGCGCAACCTGCGATGGTGTGGCTATGACTTTGTTGCCCTTCATGATTTTGATTTCCACACTGTTGCTGGTGGCCAGCCGGGTGTAACTATCGTTCTCGAAAAGCCTGAATTCATAGATTCCAGGATCGGAAGCCTCCAGGGTCAGTGTGCCGTTCTCTTTTCCATCCAGATACTGTCGGCTGGTGTAATCTGTCGTCGGATGATCCGGATTTGTACATGGCTATCCAGTCGTTCTCATAACCCGGGGCTCCTTTGTAGCTGACGGTGATCAGCTCACAGGTGTTCACCTGGGCAGGAGTTGCATTGATGGTTGGGATGCGAACGCTGAAATTAAGAGAGACCATCTCCTCGCCACTGGTGGTATTGTACATGCGAAGATCGAAGGGCCCCTCTTCGACCGGAGCCTCTAGCCTCAGAATGCCTGATGAGCCTGCCAGGTTCTGGCGGGACAGAGCCATATCCGGGCTGGCTTTTCCTCTGGGCTGATCCGTCTTCATAACTCCCACCCAGCCTGAGAAGTTCTCTGGAGCGGCATACAACACACTGACATCATGCCCGGGCAAGTAGGTTCTCTGGTCCATCTTCAGCTCTGAGCCCATCAAACCACGGGATTTGTAACTGAGTATGGCGTCAGGAGAAGCCGTCGGCATTCGGTCCACGTTGCGCCCTCCCGGAATGCTGTAACCTGAGTCGCAGATCCCGTCTCTGTTACGATCATTGCAGCCCTGCTCACGGGCATCGTAGTCGCCGAAGTGGTTGCCCGCCAAATCATTGTCCCACTGGTTGTAGCCATCGTCGAAGGCATTCTGAATGTTGTCCTGCAGGTCGTTCTGGTAGAGAAGGTTGGCACCTGCTGATGATGAGTTCGTGCTATTCTGTCCAATGCTGTAAGGGGTCGACTGCTTGCCAGAGACGTATGCTATGGATACTCCCTTTCCCTTGCCTTTGCCTTTTGCTGTGACACTCTCGCTTAAGTTGATGTTTGAGATGTTTATGCCCATCTTGTTCCGGATTAAGTTATTGGCCTTGATGGTATTGCCTCGAGAGGTTTGGAAGGAGATACCATCCCAGTTCATGCTGGCATTGTTACCCCAGACCTGGTTGTTGTTGGCGTGAACCAGCAGGATTCCGCCTTTTTTGTTATCTGTCATGTTATTCAAAAAGACATTATTCTTGTCGACGTAGTAAAGGATAATTCCGTAGTTATCATTTTTGACGGCCGTATTGTCTTTGATTGTATTTCCATTGGAGAGCACCTTTATGCCGGCATCTTTAGCATCTTTGCCAGAACCCGTTGCCTCAAACCCCAACAGAGTTGTACCGTTGGCCGAGATGGTTATAGCGCTTCCCTGGCCTCCGGCGTCAATAATTGGATTGCCCACGCCTTTGAGGGTGAGCGGTTTGGTTACATTGACGCTCTCGTGATAGGTGCCGTTTTGCACCTCAACGATTTGGCCTGGATTGGCGGCGTTTATGAACGACTGGATACTTTGCCCCGGTTTGACATAGTATGTAGTAGCGTATGTTAAACCAGAGAGCATCAATACAATAATCGCCAGAATTACCACAGTGGACCTGGGGCTCAACCCTTTCTGCATGTTCACCAGATGGCTTAAGCAGTATAAGACGGTGATCGTTAAAGAAAAAGCATTATTTGATTGCAGCAGAAGCCGCCAGGAATTCTGTCAAGTCACTCCCTTGCACAGCTCCCCGCCGCTCTCCAGATCCTCCCGGAAGAAATCCCGGGGCGTTCTCCTTCCCAGGGCCAGGTCCAGCTTCCTCCTGGCATAGAATGGCGCCAGCCTGCGAACCTCGTTAGCAAACCATTTAGGATAGAGGCTTTTCACTTTGTTGTACCTGAACCAATCCAGATCATAGTAGCGGGCGTTCATCTGCCAGGTGATATACTGCACCTCTTCCTCACTCAGGTGCTTTGTTTTGAGATTGGCATGCAGCCCATCGTACTTGGTGAAGTCGTTATTGGTCACAAGCCCCATCTCCTCCAGCTCGGCACGCATCTCTGTCTTGGGGTAGGGCGTGGAGATGTAGAATATGGGAAAGTCCACCTTCAGCCGGCGCGCAAGCTTGAAGTTCTCCCACATGTCCTCTTCATCGTCATCCGGATTGCCGCCGATGAGGCCTGTGGAGACTATAATATTATTATCATGCAAATACGAGACGGCCTTCTCAGCATCATTGGACATCTTGCCCTTGCCCAGGAACTCCAGGTTCCTCTTATTGATGCTTTCTACGCCCAGAAAGACGCCGTCAAAGCCAGCTTCGCCCATTTTATCTACGAGCCGCTTGCTGGAGGCTATGCCCGAGGCGGAGGCCTGAGTCTTGTAGCGCAAATGGGTGAGCCCGGCATCGATGATGGCCTGGCAGAGCCTCTCCAGCCGCTTCGGATCTAAGGTGATGTTATCGTCCGGGAAGAAGATGGAGCCCGCTCCGTGGGCCTCTGCATCCTGAATGTCGGCGATAACGCGATCGAGTGCGAACTTGCGAAACCTGCGGCCGTACATGAGGTTGATGCTGCAGAACTTGCAGCCCTGGGTGCATCCCCGGCTGGTCTCCACTGAGTCGATGGGAATGCCGAGGCTGTTGAAACCCCGGGTGAGCAGCCGAGCATCGCGGTTGGGCATCTTGATATCTTCCACATTGAGCAGCGGTCGCGCGGGATTGTGAACCATCTTCTCCCCTTCGTGATAGGAGAGCCCCAGGATCTCCTCCGGACTCCTGCCTGCCATCCAGGCCCGGACAAGCTCCCGGAAGGTGGCCTCGCCTTCGCCCCGCACAATGTAGTCGATGAACGCCGCATCCGGGCTTTCGCCGATCTCTTCTGCGGCCAGAGTGGGATGATAGCCTCCAAAGACCGTCTGAGCGCCTGCACTCTTGGCTATTCTGGCCAGGGCTAAGGCCTCTTGATACTGGAAGCTCATCGCAGTTATGCCCACCAGATCGTAATCGTTGACAGCCTTCTCTACATATTCTCTGTGGTTCTTCAGGCCGTGGATGTCGGCTACGTGAACGGTGCACAGGTCATCCACATGAGCCGCCAGTGACGCCAGACCCAAATTGGGCAGGCGGGCTATGCGGTCAAAGTCGGGCTGCACCATTGGAGAGGAAAGCAATAGTATCTTCATCCAGTTCCTTTAACCCTAGCTATCATTCACTTTGAGCAATCTTGGACCCTCTTTCCAGTCGAACTTGTTTGCCCTGGAGATGTAGGCCGCCACCTCTTTCATTCCCGCCAGGCCGCCGAAGTGGTAGGCGTTGGACCAGACACGGGCCGAGGTGCGCAGGGGAGCATGCCAGGGATGAACCTGTTTGAATGACCAGTCCAGAATATCCAGCATCTCATCCGGCTTGATATGGGGATGGTTCCAGACCAGATGCTTTCCATCGTGGTGATGGTAGTCCTGGTCGAAGATGCCGTATTTCTCCTGGATCTCCGTCCACATAGGGCGTCTGGGGCAGGGGAGTTATGACGCATATCTGAGTTATATCCAGTTTAAGCGCCGCCAGCTTCTTTATGTCCACGCGGAGCGACTCCTTTGTATCCTCCTCGAAGCCGACCATGTAGTAGCCAACCGTCCCCAGGCGCCGCGCTTGCAGCATGCGCAGCGTCTCTAAAATGTCCTCGGTCCCTTCTTTTTTCTTCATGTCGTCCAGGCGCTCTTGATGCAGGTTCTCTATGCCGATGGCAGCTCCCCCAAAGCCCGCGACTCTTTTTCTATCTTGCTCTCTCATATCTGCCCAATCGTCGATCTTGGTGCGCAGATAATCGGCACGGGCCATGCATCCCCAGACCATCTGGTACTTGTCCAGGAGCTCCACAACCGCATCCGCATGTCTGCGGTTGCAGCCGAAGTTCTCATCCTCGATTAGAACCACATTTATGCCATTCTCTTTATAGTAGGCCAAAACCCGTTCGATGCTTTTCAATGAGATTATGTTGGGCTTATTGCAGAAGACCGGGGTCTGGCAGAACTTGCAGCCCACAGGGCATCCGCGAGTGGTAAACAACACTCCGTAAATGTTCAGCTTGACATGGAATGGTGTATTGAGATATTCAATAAGCGGAGGGTGAATTATGTCTTTTATCTGGCGACCGAAGTAGGGCGCCAGTTGATGCTCTGAGTATCCCACAAAGACCTTGTCGAATCTGTCCTGCACCGCTGTTGTCAAGGCGCCATAGTTTCCTGCCCAAACCTCCTTCGTGCCAGCATTGCGTGCCGCCTCGACCATCTCCACAGCTTCATGAGTCTCGCTCAGGTAAAAGGAGAGCCCTACAACATCCCAGCCCTCTTGCAGCTTCTTCTTGTACTCATCCCAGGTGGGAAACTCCAGGATCTCAAGCTCTGGAATGTTCTGCTTCAGGAATCTCAGGCCAAAGGACTGGATGCGTGGCCAGTAGAATCGGAACCACGACCTTGTATTGGCTCCTATGTAATCGTAAGGCTCGGAGCCTTTTCTGTAAACGGTTGTGAAGAGAACCCTGGGAGTCATAAACGCCCACACCTCTCCCATGGAAGATTAAGCTTACGACCTTAAACCTATCCGTCCGGGCCGCGGTATTTACTTTCCATCCTTCCGACACTCCGGCATACTTTCCGGCAAACCATCCGCAGGCGAAGGCTTCGGCCTTATCTTTATCAATGCCAAACTCCTCTATCAGCTCTCCAATCCACTGGCCGGGATTCTCGGACTAATTCAGGGGCACTTATCTTCCCGAAGCCGGTCCAGGAAGTTCGCGTAGGCTTTTGCTGCCAGGTCACTCACATCGATGCCCATCTCTCTCGCCACCAGAAGGACCACGGCATCCAGCTCTACCAGCTTTTTCAATGAATCCTGTTTAACATTTGCCATCGCTATGACCTCTTTTCTGCTCATGCCCGTCTGGGAGGTGATCAGCCTTATTCCCTGGTCCAGTATGCCTTCTTCGGTCGTGGGTTTGAAACCCAGCGGCACATCCACCGCCTCGGCATCGAAGATGGCAGAAACGTTCTCTCCGTCCATCCTGACCATACCTTCGGCTTCCGCTTCCCTCAAGAGAGCGCGCACTTTTTCCGGCGACCCCCATTTCAGATCCAGGGATAGGGCGAAGATAAAGTCGCTGATCTTCAGGCTCTTCTTGCCACGCTTCTTGAAAGGCGTGGCCACCAGAAAGGCTTTCTCACGATCCAAGGAAACACCTGACAGGGAAGTCTGGTACATAACAGATATAAACTAGCCTGTTCAAGAGTGGCCATATTTATCATTGCCAGCGGAAAGGATTTAAGAGTGGGAAAATAAGTGGATACTAACTGTACAAAAATCCGGCGTATGCCATGTGGTGTTAGATGAGGCTCATATACCCGATTGTTATTCTATTCCTGCTGATCAACGCCAGCAATGCTCAGCTGGAACCAGACAAGGAAAGGTTCGACGTTGTGCTCCATCCCGGCGACCTGGAGGAGAGAACGTTAGAGGTGACCAATGGCGGAGATTCACCTATCTTCGAGATCACAAAAACTCAGATAAGTGGAACTGCCAGGGAATTTATCTTTCTGGATGTGCCAGAAGGAAAGCCGCTCATGCCTCAGGATAAAGCAGAGATAAAAATCTATTTTGCCTTACCTCCTGAGACCAAGCCGGGATCTTACACCGGATTTATATATTTGTTGGATAGTGCTCCTCCTTCGCTGCCTCTGAGAATAGACTTCGACCTTGATGTCATTGGGCAGGAGAGCTACGGCATTGACATGACCATTGAAGATGCCAAGTCCGCCTCCCTTTATGCAAAAGCCGAGGAAATTGCTCAATTCGATATGGCCGTCAAAAACCTGGGTACATTCAGAGATGTGGCTTCGATCGATTCAGGACCGCTGCCGGATGGCTGGAGTGTCATATTGAAGGATGGAGAAAAGACGCTTTCACTACCCTACGATCTGCCTTTAGACCCTGGCACAACCCATAACATGAAACTGCAGATAGAGACATTCAAGCCCGGCAAGAAAGGCAATCTGATGGTAACGGCAACATCTCTGGGCAATCGGTCTGAGAATTCCTCCATCGAAGCCGATGTCGAGTTCGGAATAGCGGTCAGGGGCTACAACACCGATATTGAGATCCCTGAGAAGATTGTAGCCAACAAGAGCTACGATGGCTCCATCAGCATCATGCTTGATGTTAAAGAGAATGTGATGGTCTCGATAGCCTCCCCTCCGGAGCTTATGGTAATCCCGCTGGAGCAGATGGTAGAGGTGACTCCGAAAGATCCGGGAGTTGCAAACTTCACCCTTCTCGGGTCGCTAAGCGGCGAATATCCACTCCTCTTCAAGCTTACGGATTCCCACGGCATTCCCATGCCGGAGGAGACCACCTCCATCAAAGTTGTCACGCCCCAGGGGATGGCTGTGCTGACGGGACAGGACTTCCTCTACAGCACAGTAGCCTCCTTAAGCATTCCCGGAAATAGAACTCCGGATATTATTACCATGCCACCGGGCAAAATCAGTAAAGAATACCAGGAGAGACTGCAAGAATATTCCATGGTTTTAATCCTGGGCAACCAATCAATTGTATCCGGTGACGTCGAAAAGGTCCTGGACGGTATCGAAGTCAAACGTATCGAAGGAGATAGCCTTTTCGAAGAGTGTTGGCTCTTTGCAAAAGAGATTTGGCAGAATGGAACAACCGAAGTGGTCTTAACCAGCTCCAGGCCTGCAGATATCTTCAGAGCCTACCAGGTAGCTAAGATGGATGGTATGCCGATGGTAGTATGTGAGGGCGGTGTGACCGAGACTGCCAATGCCGTCATAAAGGAGATGACCAAACGTAATTCTACTCTCTCCAAGGCTTTGACCGTGGGCAATATTGGAGTGGAGTATACAAAAGCACTGCAAGATGCAGGTGTCTCGATAGAAGAGGTGACCACGTGAGGCTGCTCTCTATATTTTTATTTATGGCAATTATGTCCAATACTCTGCTTTCTGCAGCAGAGGATGCACCCCTGGCAAGAGGGGTAAAAGGCGAAGTAGCGGATGTGATCCTGGTCGGTGCAGACGACTGGCATGCATCTGTTGCCGCTACGCCACTGGCGATCTGGTCAGAGGAAAATCAAACCAGAATTATGCCTATGATGATCCTTCCTAAATTGGTCCAGGCCGGAGATAGAAACGGCTGGGTCGAAGAGCACGATCTGAAAAGGTACGGGGAAGCGGCAATTTTGGGTACATTCAAGGCAGCAAACATCACCGCCTTAACAATCCACGGATCTGGAGATCAGGTCAAAGCCCTGGTCGAATCGGCTCACAAAGATGGTCTTAAGGTCTATATCACGGCAACTCTGGAGATTCCTATTGTTTCTAAGACTGTTGCAGGAGAGATGGGCGCAGTGTCCGAGGCCGAGAAAACACTCATGACCGAGGCTGGGCTGACGAACTATTTACCCGATGATTCGAGGATCGATCGAAGCTGGCTGCAAATGCCTAACCCTGATATTGGTGGCAATGCCAGCTATTTTTGTCCTGCTAATCCGGAGGTGAGAGATAGTCTTTACAACCAGATCGAGACGCTGATTGATGATTATAAGGCCGATGGCGTTGTCCTCTATAGATTTGGCTTCCAGGATGAGAATTACTGCTTTTGCGACGTCTGCAAGGAGAAGTTCTATCGGGACACCGGGATAGATATCACCAAGGTCAATGCCAACAGCTACAATCAGGAAAGATGGAACCAGTGGAAGCAGGATCAGCTCATGCAGATTGTTAAATATGCACGAAATATCACCTCTGATTTGGGTCCTGTGAAGCTGGGTGTGGCTTTGGACAACCCCTTCGATCGCAGCCAGGGTTACAATTTTGCCGAGATCTCTAAGGTTACTGACTTTTCATTGATCTCTCCCCTCCCTGCTCAGGATATAAGCCAGGCATGCAGCCTGAATGAGAAGCCGGTCTATGTCAGGTTGAGCGATGACTATGTAGGCTACGTTCTCTCTACCCAAAACGTGGAGGGCACGGTACGGTATATCGAGGATCTCACCAAAGCCGGAGCCGCCGGGGTTGTTTTCGAGTATGATGTCGTTCATACACCTGTCTGGTCGGAGATCGAGCCGCCATCATCGGCAGCGCGGTGGTTATTGCAGCAGGTAGGCGGAACGACTCTGGCAGTAGGAAATGTCTCCTGGATGAGCGACTCGAAGATAGAAGCCAACAATAGCTTTGAGCTGGCTGAAAAGATAAGCCGGTACTGGAAGAGTTCCCCAGGAGCCGTAATCGTGGGAGAGAACTACAGCGCTGCGCTCTCGGCTGCACCAATTGCATCTTACCTGAATTGGCCAATGCTATTTGTGGATGGAGTGCTGCCGGAAGAGACGGCTAATGCATTGTCGCGTCTGGGGGCCAAAGAAGTTGTGACAGTAGGCCCGATCTCAAATGCTGTACTGCAGAACTTGAGCCAGATGAATATTACCCTTTATGACGGAAATAGCGAATTCCTGGTCAAGCAGATGAATGAACGGGGCGAGAGCCCAACCATGGTAGTCTTGACCAACTCCCACGATCTCTCGCTTAAGCCACCGGTGCCAAACCCTGTGGTAGAGCGTACACTCGTCGATGATCTCCTGATAAGGACCGAGATAAGCCCTGGCCAAATACCCAGCGAGGAGCTGGGAGAGATCGTCAGGCTCAATATAACCCTGAGCAACACCGGCAAAGATGTGCTGAAAGGCGTGCGGCTGCTGGACATCTTCCCCATGGGCAGGTTCATAAAATCGCCTCGTTCAAATATAGGCGAAATAAATATTACCGATCCCTATAGCGGGAAGCCGTCAGTTGCCACCAGCGCTTTCCTCAACGGTTCTTTGCTGCGCTGGAATATCAACAAACTTGAGCCGGGCAAATCTGCCAGCATAAATCTAGATGTGGAACTCCTGTACCCCATGGACTCAGGCTGGAAACAGCGCCTGGACACAGGGGCCACAGCAGCTTATGAGGGATTCACCTACAACCATACTCTGGAGAACGTGGACGACTCGCCGGTAGTCAACCTGACCTACCCCACCTGGATCTACTCGGGGAGAACGAACATCTCCTGGAACCTTGACCGGGACTCCAGTTACACCGCCCTCAATCTCTACAATCCTGACCAGCGAAATGCCCAAATCAGGATCACGGATATTGTGCCGGATAAGCTTTATGAATTACGGGTGCAGCTTCTGACGCCCGGGAAGTGGATCTTCAATATAGAGACTGATAGCGATAGAACAAAGAACTATACGATCGACGTTCGATCCAATATTGGGGTCGTTAATGTTACTGCATTCAGCCACACCAAAGTTCCCAGGCTGTCGTTGGTGGCGGCTCAGGCGGCATCAGCTCGTAAGGCCATCCTGTTGGACGTGGCCCGGGACCCGCAGCAGATTGATCCCGTGAATGAGGAGCAGATATTATTGCAGAAGGTCGAGGATCTCAAGCTCACTCCCCAATACCTGATGGTTGTGGGCGATACAGGATCACTGCCCTTCATCCCCACCGGCCTCATCCAGAAGATATCACCTATTGAGGAGTATGAGGTCTACAGGGACTACCAATTGAATCTAAATGATGAGAATTACAGCAGCGTGGCCGTGGGCCGAATCATGGGGCTTTCCGTCTACGATGCGTCTCAGCTCATGGCACGCACCCTCGCCTATGACCGGTTAGCTGGAGCCTGGAAGAAAAATGGGCTGGTAATTTCTTCGCCGCCCCTCTCCTTTCCACAGGCTCCTATTGGCATAAGCATACGAGAATATCTGCAGGAGGCGGGAGTCCATGTAAAGGATCTGCGCTATGAGGAGGCCACTTATCAACAGGTCATCTCGCAGATGAACAACGGTCAGAATATAGTCCATTTCGATCATCATGCCAGCGAGAGTTCCTGGCAGCTATCGAGTTGGTCGATGATGGATTCTTACCTTTCGGGTGCTCAGGTAAAAGAGCTTACCCTGACACCTCAGACGACTACTGCGTCCGCCTGTCTTACTTCGAACCTCAAGGGATACTATCTGAATGTGACTGGCACCAGGATGTACATTCCCGGGAATCTGGAGGACTCAATAGCCCTCTCTTTCATAAGAGCAGGAGCGGTAAACTACATAGGGGATTCAGCCTTTTCCTATATCTTCGTGTCAGACGACTACTTCAAGAGGTTCTATCAATCACTGATCTTCGAGAATGCCACTGTCGGTCAGGCTCAAATGGATGCGGATAACCTATTCAGGCTTAAGTTCGAGGGGACTCAAGATCTCAAACCGGTCTCCGATTACGATGAGCCTTTACCGGCTTGGGATACTTCGATTCAAGAGATACTCAACCAGACTGCCTACATGGATAGCATGCTGGGAGATCCCAGCTTCCGGCCGAATTTGCCCAAGACACCCTCTCTTCCCTATTCCACAGAGGTGTCGGTCGCCAATGCCACAGTTCAGAACAAGAACGCTACGGATCAGCAAAAGACCACTCTCAAGGCAACCATCGTGCCGACGAACGAAAGTGCCACCGACTGGATCTACTGGATTCAGACGGACAGCTCCAGTGGCCAGCTCAATCTCGATGCTCCGCCGGCTATCATAGGAGAGGTCCTGTTACCTAATGATGCGGATAAGATCGTGGTGAAGGAGAACGGCCTATCGGTCTGGCATGATGAATACTCCATTGGCGCCCAGAAAAAGGTGATGTGGCCTATCATCAGACCAAGGCTTGGCGAAGAGAGGAGTTTCCAGATTGAGTATGTGCTGATTCCAGGCCAGGTTCAGCGGATCAATGTCACTGCGGGTTGGAATGCTATGGCAGTCTACCTGAATCCGAAAGATGCATCGTCAGGCAAGTATCTCAAGGACAAGCCCTACCGGAGCATATTCACCATCTCAGGTGTTGGATGGGACTTCGGCATGAAGGATGGAGGCATGCTCAATGTGACCCGTTTCAAACCGGGAGAGGGATACCTCATCGACAGTGCTGACAACTTCACCATAGAGATCTCCGGCAAGCCTGTCGATCTGCCCTATCGCCTGGACCTGCATAAGGGATGGAATATGATCGGTCTGCCTTTGAACAAGACGGTGGATTTAGGTAATATCACAGTTAACGCCGATCATCGGAGGTACAACTATCCTGAAGCAGTTAAGAAGGGACTGGTCTCAGCTTTCATCTGGAAGTATGAAGGCGAGGATTGGGTTCATCTGGGTGAGAACGAAACCCTTGCGCCCGGAATGGCCTATCTCTTCGAGGCTACGGGAGAGTCCAAGCTGGAGTTCCGCTGAATGGCAGGAATCGGGGCTTCAGACTATTTTTAATTTTTTGCTTATTAAAAAATTTGTATCTAATCTGTTTCGCCTGAAGTATGATTCATTTCTTCTTCCGGTGCAGTTCTCTCATCATCTCCCGGTGCATGGATGCCATCATATCGCCTTGCATTCCGATGAGAAACAGCTGGAAGCCCACTATGATTAAAATCGCCGTCAGGATGGTGAGGGGAATATGCTCTATGCGCCAGAAAAACCAATCCCTGGCCACAAAAATGCCTATGAGAAAACCGGCAAGGCCGAAGAGTGAGCCGATCAGGCCGAAGTAGAACATGGGGTTTTCCGTCTTGGCCATACGGTAGATAGTGAGGATTATTTTGAGGCCGTCCCGGAAGGGATGCAGCTTGGTCTTGGTGCCGGTCGGCCTGGGCCGGTAGGTGATGGGCACCTCGATAATGCGCAGGCCTTTCTTTACGCTCTCAATGGTGATCTCAGACTCGATCTCAAAGCCCGGCGTGGTGAGGTCCAGCAGGCGAATGCCGTCCGTGGTGAAAGCCCGGTAGCCGGAGAGTATGTCGGTGAGATGAATCCTGTAGATTGCGGCAAAGAAGCGGTTGATCATCTTATTGCCGATCATATTGAGCCGCTTCAGTGCTCCTCCCTGGACATTGCCCAGCCGGTTGCCAACTACGTGGTCCGCCTGACCCTTTAAGACAGGCTCCAGGATGCGGCCTGCTTCGCCGGGAAGGTAGGTACCGTCGCCGTCAATGAGAAGTATATACTCCTCTTCGATCTGTGCAAAGACCTCTTTCAGGGCCTGGCCTTTGCCGGACCCCGACTGGAGGAATACGCGCGCTCCGGCTGCTTTGGCCTTCGCCACGGTCGCATCGGTGCTGTGGCCGTCCACCACCAGAATGTTCTCGTAGCCCAAAGCTCGGAACTCCCGGATCACCGGCTCGATGGACTCCTCTTCATTGAGGGTGGGTATGAGGATGCAGATGTCTTTGTCACTCACGCGTAGATCAGCTCTGGCAATGGTTGTACTATCTTATGGAATGAGGCGTATTAAATAGATTGCTTTGGCAAAATGGGGAGCTTGAGATACGCCTTTCTCATGAGGTAGCGGCCTTTCCCATGATGACCGGTCATGCCTTCATAGCCGGTGGATGATCTTCTGGAAGCGCTCCTCCAGCTCTGCCATATCTCCACCCGTAGTCTCGATGTATAGCCTGAGAATGGGCTCCGTATTGCTTGGTCGAATCAGCACGCTGTAGCTGTCGGTGGTGATCTTCAGACCATCCATGGTGTCAGGCTCCATGGAAGCCAAAGCATCCTTTAGCCGGAGCATAACGCCAGCCGGATCCTCGTTGAGGCGGATGCTTATCTGCTTGTAGGGGATAATCCGGTATCTTGTCTGCGAGTGCGGAGAGCTTCTCACCCTGGGATATGATCTCGCCCAAAGCCAGGCTCATGGCGAAGGGATCGTCGGAGTACTGGAACTCCGGCAGGAAGAAGTGGCCGCTGCGTTCCACTCCCAGGACTGCGCCAGAGTTTTTCACCCGGTTGGCCACGAAGACGTCTCCCACTTTCTCTCGCTCCACCCTTATGCCATCCTTCTCAAGCTCGCGCTCCAGGATCATGGAGCAGTCAAAACCGGAGATGACCAGGTCGCCGGACTTGTATCTGGCCCGGGCGATTATGATGGCAACCTTCTCCGGCGGCAGAACGCGGCCCTTATCGTCGATGATGATTCCCCTGTCTGCATCTGGGTCGAAACCCACCCCAAAATCGGCCTGGTTTTGTAATACTTCCTGGCAGGCTGGGCGCAAGGATTCTTCATTTGGAGCAGGGCCGCGACCAGGGAAAAGGCCATCCATGGTACCGTTGATAACAAAAGAGTCGAAACCCAGCTTCCTGGTAAAAGGAAGCCATAGTGCAGGCAGAGCCGTTGCCCATATCCAGGACGACTTTTAGAGAGCGCTTTATATTCAATTTTTCAGCTACATAATCTGCATACTTCTCGATCGCCACCAGTGGCTCATGATCGGCTTTTATGCCTGCGCCGGAGAGAAAGCCTCCTTCTCTGTAAAACTTCATTATAGAGGAATCCTGATAAAGAAGGCCGTAGCCGTCGCTGGTTCTGAATCGCACGCCGTTGTATTCGGGTGGATTATGAGACGCGGAGATGTAAGCGGCGGCCTTAAGCTTCTCTTTCCAGGTGATATAGCTTATAATGGAAATGGGGATGATGCCGAAGCTTTGCACCTCGCAGCCCGTGGTCAGGACTCCCTCCAGAAAGGCCTTCTGCAATGATGGGCCGCTGATCCGCGTATCCCTTCCTAAAGAGACTCTTCCTCCGCCAGCGTAGGATCCGAAGGATTCACCAATTCGCCTGGCCAGCTCCTCTGTGAGATCGGTGCCATAGACACCTCTGACATCATAAGCTCTGAATACTGTCACGAATTCCAATTGGGCCCCAGGCATTTAAATTATTTTCTGCGAGGCCGAGAGGCAATGCAATTAATCTTCGAATTTTAAATCAAAAATTTTATAGCTAATTTCGAATAACAATAATCTCTTCATTCCTGCTTCTCCAGGACAATCTCCATCGAAGACACATTCACTGTTTTGCCTTCCTCGTTCGGGATGGCCTCTGTGCCGATGGTTATTGCCCTTGACGACAAGGTTGGGCATAAACCTGTTCCTGGTGATCTCTGCCGCATCAACGGCGCGAGAGATGGCGCGTCCCCTGGCCTTCAAAATAACGCTGGAGACTGGTTTGTTGAACTGGGTCATCACTGCGAGCACATAGTTCATGACTGGTTTGTCACCGACGTAAATCACTGCATTGTCTTCCATAGCTTCGCCCCTTCCTCTTCCTTTTCTTGGGCAGGTTATTAACCCTTTCTCTCCAGGACATTGGCAAATGCGAAATTAGGCTTTACCGCATCGATCTTCACGCGCAGCTTCTCGCCCAGCTTCGAACCTCGCACAATGATCGCGAAGCCTTCCACCATGGCCACACCGTCCCCGGATTTGCCCACGGAATCGATCGAAACGTCCATCATCTCGCCTCTGCGCACCGGTCCCGTGAGGAGCCTTTTGGCCACGACATAGGTCTCTGCGCTCTCCTTTCGAGAGGCTGGAGGCGAGTGAGCATGGACGGTTGCGAACTCCTTCCGAACCTCATTCAGGTAGTCTATGAACATGTCTCCCTGGAATACCTTGACCACAAAGTTGCCTCGCGGCTTGAGCAGCTTTTTGGCCATTTTGAGTGCTGATCGCGCGAGATCGACAGATATGGCATGGTCCCTGTCCCAGGCGCCGGAAAGATTAGGCGCGGCATCACAGATCACCACATCCGCTCTCCCCGCCAATCGCCTCCTTCACCAGTTCCACGGTGCTCTCGGCTGTTATGTCCGCCCGAAAGGTGACAACACCTGGGATGGGAGTTATGCCCTCCAGGTCCACTCCTACAATCTTTCCGCCCGACAGCTTCTCGGCCACCTGCAGCCAGCCGCCTGGTGCGGCCCCCAGGTCTACGACGGAGTCGCCCCTCTTGATGACATGGTATTTCTCATTTATCTGCAGCAGCTTATAGGCGGACCGGGCTCGAAAGCCCTCTTCCTTTGCCAGCCGGTAGTAGTGATCTCTCTGATCTCGGGCCATTGTTTAAATAAAATCGCAGGAGGATATAAGCGTATTTCGAGAAGCTTAAGTATCTGGTCGCAGATGCCATAAGATAACGCTGCAAAGTGGGTCCGATGAACAAGAACCTTCTACTGGCTGCAATCGCTGGCAGAGAGACCTCAGTTATAGATGAAGTGGCTGATGCAGAAGAAGTGGAGCCCAATTTTCTGCGAAGACAGATAGCCTCCGGACGCGTCGTTATAATGCAGCGAGATGGAGAGCCTCCGCTTGGCATAGGTGAAGGTCTGAAGACAAAGATCAATGCCAACATCGGGACATCTGCTGAGGTTTTTGATCAGGATATTGAGGTTGAGAAGGCAAGGATCGCAGAAAAATACGGAGCTGATACTATCTCCGACCTCTCGATGGGCGGAGATATCGATGCGATAAGACTTAAAATATTAGATGAGACAAGAGCGCCTATAACGACTGTGCCTATATACCAAACAGTTGTCGAGAAGGGCTCTTTTAAGGACATAACAGAGCAAGATCTTATCCGGATGATCAAAAAGCATGTTAGCATGGGGATTTCATCCATCGTCGTCCATGCAGGCTTCACCCTTGAGATGTTGGAGAAGCTCAGGAACTCGAAGAGGATAATGGGCATGGTATCCAAAGGCGGGTCCTTTACATCGGCATGGATGCTGCAAAACAGCAGGGAGAACCCATTTTTGTCCCATTTCGACGAGATATGCGACGCCCTCTCTCTGAAGAACGTCGTGCTATCTCTCGGAAACACCATGAGGAGTGGGTGTATCCACGACCACATGGATGGGCCTCAAGAGATGGAGATAGAGATGAATGCGAGGCTGGCCAGGAGAGCGAATGAGCTGGGTGTTCAGGTCATCATTGAAGGGATGGGCGGGCATGTCAGCCCTGAGAAGATAGCGGCCTACGTCTCCCATTACAAGAAGATGACAGGTTTTCGGCCTCTGTTCGTCGCGGGCCCCCTTCCACTCGATATTGGCGTAGGGTATGACCATATCTCTGGATGTGTCGGCGGGTCTCTTGCGGCGGGAGCTGGAGCGGATTACCTATGTTATATCACTCCATCCGAACACCTGGCCCTTCCCAATGCGGCCCAGGTAAGGGAAGGGGTGGTAGCCTTCAAAATAGCAGCCCATGTGGGTGATACCTTGAAGTACGGTCCAAGACCCGAGGACAAGAATTTGGCAGGGTATAGAAGGGCGAGGGATTGGGAGGGGCAGTTTATAGCTGCCATTGATGGTGATAGAGCCAGGGAGATTCACTACCAGGATAAGGCAGAGACCTGCTCCATGTGCGGAAAGTACTGCGCAATACTCATCATGGAAGAATATCTAAAATAATATGATTTCGCATTCATTCTAGCATAGTTTTATATATTGTTTATCAAACCTGCAATAGCGAGAGAGGAAGGGCGGCTGCCGCTGGCCAATTCCGGCCGGTGTGGAAAGTCCCCCCACCACTGGACACACAGACATCCCCAAAGGATGTGGGGCGAGAGCTCCGGCTCTGGCACAGAAACGAGACCGGCCAGCGTTAAAGCGATGATGCCGAGAGGCTGAGGTCGCGCGGGATGCGGATGAAACGGCGAAACCCTGTGGGTGCAAGCCAAAATAGAGCTGAAAAAATTGGACGTCCAGCCAAGCTCGGGTATGGCGCTAAGCTGAATGCCGTCTGGAACAGAAGGGGGCTTACTCTCCTCACTCGTTATAATTCGCGACTATTTTATTCTATAAAAATAATATTATTTAAGCCTCACCTGCACCCGCACCCGCATCCTTTGGGCAGTCTCATTGCCCAGATACTTGGCCGGATTCTCCTCAAAGGCCTTCTTGCATCCTGGCGCGCAGAAGTAGTAGGTCTTGTCCTTTGTACTCGCTCTTGATCTTGGCCGTCTTCTCATCGACGGTCATCTTGCATACCGGATCTATTGCCATTTTCTTTTATCCTCCAATGTCTTCTTTTTGTGTTGCCGGCGGTATATACTTTTTGAGCAGCAGCGAGAAGGAGATTACAGTCACAGAGCTCAGGGCCATGGCCAGACCCGCCAGCTCCGGCCGGAAGGTTATGCCGAAAACCGGATAGAGCGCGCCCGCGGCCACGGGAACCAGTGCCACGTTGTAGGCAAAGGCCCAGAAGATGTTCAGCTTGATTCTGGAGATGACCTTGCGGCTGAGCTGGATGGCAGCCACGGCATCCCGCAGGTCGTCTTTCATCAATACGATCTCGCCGGTCTCAATGGCCACATCCGTGCCGCTGCCGATGGCAATGCCCACATCCGCCTGGGCCAGCGCCGGAGCATCGTTGATGCCGTCGCCCACAAAGGCCACCCGGCTCCCGCCTGGCTGCAGCCTCTTGATCTCCATGGCTTTCTCTTCCGGCAGAACCTCGGAGAGAACCTGTCTTGATGCCCAGCTGGCTCTGCCACCGCCGCAGCACTGCGGGCATTGTCGCCGGTGATCATCACCACCTGCAGACTCATCCTCTTCAGCTCTGCTACCGCCTCCACGGCCGAGCTCTTCAGCTGGTCGGAGATGGCCAGAACTCCGCTGGGCTTTCCGTCCAGGGCCATCAGCATGGCCGTCTTTCCCTGCTCCTCATAGCGCTGATGCCTTTCTGAGCATCGCTCGGCGATGATCAATCTTCATCTCTTTGAAGAGCATCCTGTTTCCGGCCACCACGCTTCTCTCTCCGACCTGGGCCAGCACGCCTTTTCCTGGCCGGGCCTCGAATTTGTCGGCGCGCGGCAAGATCGATTCCTTCCGCTTCTGCCTTTGCGGACCACAGCCTCCGCCAGGGGATGCTCCGAAGGCTTCTCTGCCGATGCTGCCAGGCGCAACAGCTCCTTCTCGTCCACTCCATAGGCCGCCAGGTCAGTAACATCCGGCCGGCCCACCGTCAGGGTGCCGGTCTTGTCGAAGGCCACGACATTGAGCTTCTCCGAGGCCTCCAGAGCCTCGCCGCTCTTGATGAGAATCCCCAGCTCCGCTCCCCTGCCGATGCCAACAGTGACGGCGGTGGGCGTGGCCAGGCCCAGGGCACAGGGGCAGGCCACTACTAATACGGATATCAGAGCCGTCAAGGGAGAAGAGCAGAGTATTATGGGCCACAAAATACCAGTAAACAAATGCCGCAGCGGCGATGGCAAGGATGGTGGGGATGAAATAGGCAACCGCTCTGTCGGCAATCCTCTGCACAGGCGGCCTCGACCCCTGCGCCTCCTCCACCAGGGTGATGATCTGCGCCAGGACGGTGTCTTTTCCCACCCGGGTGGCCTTGAATTTGATGGACCCATTCTTGTTGAGGGTGCCGCCCACTACCTTCTGGCCCGGCTCCTTCAGAGCCGGAACCGGCTCCCCGGTGATCATGGACTCATCCACGTAGCTCTCTCCCTCGATGACCACGCCGTCCGCCGGAATCTTCTCGCCCGGCTTCACCAGGATCAGGTCGTCCACCTAACACCTCTTCCACGGCCACCTCGATCTCCCGCCCGTCCTTCAGAATGGTGGCCCTCTTGGGCTGCAAGGCCCACCAGCTTTTTGATGGCCTCAGAAGTGCGGCCTTTGGCCTTGGCCTCCAGATAGCGGCCCAGCGTCAGGAAAGAGGCCAGCATGACTGCCGTCTCATAGAACATGAAGTCCGGAGTGAGCACAATTCCGAAGGTTCCAAGAATGCTGGAGCCATAGGCCACGCCAATGCCCATGCCGTACATGACGTCCATGTCCAGACTCCTGTTCTTCAGCGCCCTTAGTGCGGCCCTGAAGATGGGATAGCTCACATAGACGAATACCGGGGCAGATACCACCAGCATGAACAGACTCATGAAATTGGGGACGCCATGAAGATGTCCATGGGGATGATCTGGTGCACCGGCAGATACATCAGAGCCATGAGAAAGAGGCTGGTGGCAAAGCCGATGATGATGCGCCGCTTCTTGTCCCTCAGATCCAGCTCAAGGGCCTCTCTTCTCTCTGTCGGCCGCAGCTTCTTCTCCTGCCAGCCCCAGGAATTGATAGCCCGTATCCAGAACGGCCTTCTTCATATCCTCCAGGCCGACCATCCGGGGATTGAAGGTGACATAGGCTTTTTCTGCAGCCAGGTTGACGCGCACGTCCA
Organism: uncultured Methanosarcinales archaeon; assembly: GCA_963702455.1. Lineage (GTDB taxonomy): Archaea > Halobacteriota > Methanosarcinia > Methanotrichales > Methanotrichaceae > Methanothrix. The sequence continues at coordinate 12,777 of CAVPCV010000017.1, read as the reverse complement.
CGACCCCGTCCAGCTTCTTGAGGGCGATCTCCAGGGCTCCCACACACATGGCGCAGACCATGCCGCCTATCTTCAAGACGACCTTCTGGTCGATCACATCGTAGCCGGCCTCCCGGATCGCCTTTTCGATGTCGACGAGCTTGAGCTTCTCGGGATCGTATTCTACAGATGCCATCTCTGTTCCCAGATTGATCTCTGCCCGGGAGACTCCATCCAGCTTCTTGAGGGCCTTCTCGATTGTTGCAGTGCAGGCGGCACAAACCATGCCCGCTACCTTCAGCTCAGCTCTCTTATCTTCCGCCATGAATCGCTCTATTGCTCTATCGGCTCTATTGCTCAATTACTCTATTATTCTTATTAGTCTAAATAAACCGCTCAAATCTCTCTTTCCCGGCTTTGCAGATGGGGCAGATCTCCGGAGGCCCATCCCGGCCGCAGAGGTAGCCGCAGACCAGACACCTCCAGACGGGCACGGAAAGCTTCAGGATTCCCGATTCAGGCCCCAGGCTCTGCTACGGATGCCTCTGCCTGTGGCTGTGGCAATAGTCTTTGCCTCTCTTCCTGGGGCAGGTCTTCTTTCCGGAATGGAACCCAGCTCCTGCTCGCCTTTGAGGACAGCTTTCGAGACATAAAGCGCGCAGTAGCAGGCCCCAAATTCAGTGACATCTGCATCTCTGTAGTAGCAGGGACAGATGATATCCAGATCCTCGGATTTGTCATCTGCTGCCAGGCGGCAGGGGCAGGCCCGGTAGCCGTACCGCCTCTCGTTTACGAGCAGGCCCTTTACCAGTCCTCTGACAAACTCTCCATCGGGATTGAGGTTGTATCCACCCTGCTTTGCCTCCTTCTCCAGGCGCGAGTACAGTTTGTCGATCTCTTCAGGCGAAGGCTCTCGATAGTCTTTATCCATCAGACCAGGGCCTCCTTGATCTCTTTCTCTCTGAAGCCGATAATGGCCTTCTCTCTGATCACAAGCGTCGGAAAAGAGGTGCTGGGATTGTATTTTTTGATCTCATCGATGGCCTGGGCCCTCTCTTCCCCTTTCAAGAGATCCACATAAATGTAGTCGAAGGCCACGCCCAACGATTGTAAGAGCTCTCTTGTCTTCTTGCACCAGATGCAGGTGCTTAATGCATAGAGCATGATCTTGCCCTTATCATTTCCAGATACGTGTTCGGAATTCATGAAATCACCGGCTATAAGATGATAATATAAGATATTGCATCTTTGACGGATAAATAGGTACTCCGGGAGGATGAAATTGAATAATCAAAAAAAGAGGTTAGCTGCCAGGTTTCCCTAGCAGTCTATGCCTTCGCAGACCGCGTGGGTTTGTTCCGGCACGGGGTTCTCATGGAACTTGATGGTCTTCTCGGCCTCGAATGTTCCTGTGAACATCTCGTGGGCCTTGATATCCTTGTAGAATATCTTGTGCCACTTGGCATCTGTGCCCCAGGTACCATTGAAGGAGTTCTTGGTCTCGATTCCAATAAGATGCGCTGGATCATAGATACCATTGCTGGCCGTCATGAGGTCCTCGACCTTTGCCGTATCCCTGCCCGCATCCTTGAGTTTGCTGATCAGATCTCTCCGGGCTGGCGTTATTCGGCTCATAAGGCGTTGTAGAGACAAAGAAGGCAGTCTCATCCTTTTCCATCTCGTTTACGGAGAACATCTCCTGAACATCAGCGCCGATGCCACCATAAAACGCCTTGGAGTTCATATATTTGCCGCCGGTCAGAGGCGTAGCGCCCTGATAGGTCAGCTTTGTGGTCTCGAAGAGATTGAAGGCCGACTTGTCGCCGCCGTTGACAGAGCTTACATTCCTCTTGAGCTTTTCCGGATTTTGCGAGTAGGCATGTTCGGAGTCAAGCTCGAGGTCGCCGTCACCTGCCATGGTGTTATAGTACTCGAGAGCTATCTTCTTGTCGACTATCGATGTGCTGACATCGATAATTCCCGATCCGGATACCTTTTGATTCTCACAGAACTGTTCGTACTGCACTGGTGGTACCAGTGGTGGATTAGCCAGCACAGTGCCGCAACCCCCTATAAGGGCAATCGCTAACATAAGTGCTACTATTACTACTCCCTTCATTTTCTTTTTCGCCCCCTATTCTTTAAACCTTTAATTTGAGCTAAATTCGCAAAATAAGCGAATTATGCTCAAAACTAATATCTTACTTTAATATTATATAAATTTATCCTTCAAATCTCTCATAAGTATTAGTCTTATTTAAGAAATGGAATAACCCAGTTGGTTTTCCGGCTAATGCCTTGATATTCTCATGGTGCATCCGTCTTCCGTATGATCCACTTCCATCTTCAACTTCAGATCCGAGAAGACCTTTTTCCAATGGCTTTCCACGCAGGTCCGGCAGTGCTCCTTGGCAATCAGGCTTGCTCCCACGCGGGCGAAGGATTTGGCGCCTTCCATCAATCCGCAGCGTTGGCGTTTGATCTCCACAAAGCCATCTCCTTCTATCACCTCGACCTCGCTTCCGAATAGGTTCTTATCATTGGCAGCTATCGCCATGGCTACCGCCTCCGGCTCCGCCAGGCCGAGCTGCTTGAAGGTGGCCGCCACCTGGCGGGCTCCAGTATCCTGAAACTCCCGCAGGCCCTTCTTGCCAAGCTTTCGAGCTACGTAGCCACTGCTGCCGTAGAAGCTTCCCATCCACATGGCCACCACGCGCTGCTGGATCTGCTCCAGGGGAATATCAGGTACGTCTGTCATACCCTTTTGGCAACGCAGACGGGCATTATAATACTTTTGGATTTCTTGAGAGGGCATCTTCCAGGAATCCGGCTATACCTCCCGGATAATAAACCTCCAGTGCATCGAGTTCAGCCATCCCTTTTGCATCCAGAGCATAAGATTTTAGAAAATTTTTATACTTCTCCTGTCCCTCATTCTTTTCCTTGTTGCCCTGGACCATGGGTATCTTCAGCTCCAGGATCTGCTCGGGCAATAGACCAATGCTTTTCAGTCCTATATTCACACTGCAACCCTGTGGCCTCAGTTGTTCGATCTTTGCCGCCAGGTCTCTGGCAAAGAATATACTGTCCGGGCGGAGGTCGGAGAGGCACAGGATGATGGTTGGGTAGGAGCAACGCCTGTACAGAGCCTTAATGGCCTCCACGGAAGCCCTGCCATTGACAGAGACAAGTGTTGCGCCACGTCTCTGGCAGACAGGATACAATAGTGGATTCAATGCAGACTTATTCAACCAGACCTCGACCGGGGTGGTCTTTACCTGCCCCTCATCCGGCAAGAAGACGTTCTCCCCAGGAATCTCGTCGAGTATGGCATCTGCCGGAATGAATCGCAGCGTCCTTGCTTTGCTCATCCACTTGGAAAGCTTCGCGCCGTCGCTCTCATGGTAAGGTCTCGTGATCCTGATCTCGCCCACGAAACCACCACAAAGGGGATAGTCTGATGCTTTCCTCTGCAGCGCATAGTAGAAAAGCCCTCTCAGCGTGGTCCTTGATCTGCCGGTCTCTCTTACAAAATCATTATAGGCCTTTGCTACCCATCTGGACTTGGTTCTATCCGTCTCCGTGAATACAAATGCCTCAGTCATAACTGCAATGGTGTACTACGGAAACCCAGGTATATATGATAAGGCGTTTCCTCAAGTATACCTTACATACTATGCATGAACCAATTCCGAATCGATTGGCTGGATGGTGCATAAAATATGCCTGAACTTCCTGAAGTAGAGGCGGCTCGAATGTATTTGGAGGCCACAATACTGCTCCAGCCCATCAGAGCGGCTAAAGTTTTAGATAACCGCATCCTATCAGGTGTATCTGCAGAGGCATTGGAGCTCAGCCTGGCAGGAAAGCAGTTTTTATCCGTCCAAAGGCATGGAAAAAGGCTCTTTCTGAGGCTGCAGGACGATCTCTGGCTCACGCTCCATCTCGGCCTCACCGGAAGGCTGGTCTACCTCCCGTTCCGGGTGGCGGAGCCCAGCCATACCCGCCTACTGGTCTCTTTTCAGAACGGCCGCCGTCTGGCCTTCGATGATCCGAGGATCTTCGGCGAGGTGGGGCTGACAGAGAGTCCGGCCATTTTCCTGGCAGAGCGAAAGATCGGCCCCGACGCCCTGCAGCTCAACCGGGACGGCTTCATGGAGATCATGCGCGGCAGACGGGGCTTGATCAAGGCAGCGCTGCTCAACCAGAGACTCCTTGCGGGCCTTGGCAACCTCTACGCAGACGAAGCCCTCTTTCAGGCGGGAATCTGTCCCAAATCTCGCTGTCTGGATGAGATGCAGCTTGAGACTCTCTTTTCGTCGATTCAGGAGGTGCTGAAGACTGCCATCTCCACCGGGGCAGATCTTGCCAGTCTGCCTGATTCCTATCTTCTGCCCCATCGCCGTGCGGGCGGAAACTGTCCCAGGGACGGCGCTCTTCTCCGGCATGAGAAGATGGGAGGTCGAACCAGCTACTACTGCCCGGAGCATCAGAAGATGAAGTGAAGGCTTATTTAGCTTGCAGAAGGAATAATACATGCAGGTGTTCGTAATGGAGGAAGGCTCGAAAAATTCAAACTTATCGAAATCAGATCCTGTGAATTCTGACTCGCTAAAATCCTACCGGGAGAAGAGAGACTTTGAGGTCACATCAGAGCCCCTGGGCAATGCGACCAACGCCCACAGCCAGATCTTCGTGGTGCAAAAGCACAGCTCTCGCAGCCTGCACTACGATCTGCGACTGGAGGTGGATGGAGTTCTCAAGTCCTGGGCGGTTCCCAAAGGCCCCTCCACAAATCCCATGGATAAGCGCCTGGCGATAGAGACCGAGGACCATCCTCTGGAATACGCCTCTTTCGAGGGCACAATTCCGGAGGGACAGTACGGTGCCGGCACAGTGATCGTTTGGGATACAGGTCCCTATGTAAACATGTCCAGGAAAGATGGTCTGGATATCACTCTCGCTCAGGCTCTGGAGAACGGACATGCTGCATTCTGGCTGGAGGGCAAGAAGCTTTCAGGTGGTTATGCCCTCACCAAAACGGAGCGAGGATGGATACTGGTAAAGATGAGAGATGAAAAGGCGGATTCTTCGCGCGATATCCTCAAGGAGAACCCGGGATCGGTGCTCTAGCCATCGGTTCAAAATGGGCGGGAAAAGTGGGCCCTAATGTGTCCATTTTCCCACTGCAGGTTCGTTTATTCAAATCCAGGCAAATGGCAGAACCGACCATGGCAAATGATCGACATTCTGCCAGGGTCTCCTTGGCATAGCGACAAAAAATTTGCCCCTACTTCTCTTCAGACAGGCTCCTGGCCTTCTTTCCTTCTTCGATCAGCTCCTTGACCTTCTGGCCTCCTTTGTGGCCAATCTCCTCATAAAATTCCCTGCCATGCGTCTGGGCAGTCTTCATGCCGCCTTTCTTGCCTGCCTCCTGCACAGTCATCTTACCCTTTTCTTCTTTTGCCGATGTCTTTTTCTCTTCCGCCATTTTTCCTTTCCCTCCCACATCTTGATGGATTACAGTATCATCCCATTCGCTTGAAAATTTCTTGAAATCGAGAGAATTATAGCCCTTTCTCGTCTCAATTCGTATCGCTTGCTTTCTTCCTGACCAAAATGCATGAGATTGCCTGGGCTCTGCAATCCCTGGCCAGGCTCTCACCTAATTCCTCCTGGAGTTTGCCGCCGATTTGCTGCAATGCATTCTGTCCCTTGGATGCCTATACGGCCTGATCCTGGAAGCGCCATGTCAACTGGATCCTCGATCTGCCAGTTTCATTTATTCTAAGCTACTACTATTCTGTTAGATCTTCTTTAAATATTTATGTTTTGCGCTTAATCCATTTTTGGGAAAAAAGATAAACATTGTAGGCGGAAATTATGATATTTTAGGGTCATGCCATTCAAAATAATCTATTAAAAATTTTTAAATGTTGAATTGATCTGATAGAATTTCTTTATGTTTTGAAAAATGTTTAAGAAGGATAACTTTCTTAGGGCGGAGCCCTGAAAGCCCTGATCCTTTTGATCACCAGGGTTAATCCGTCTCCTGGTATCCGATTCTGGTCACGCTCATCTCTCTGACCAGAGCCCTGGCTATATCTTTCAGGCCCAGATCCTCTTCTGCAAGGAGGATCTCATCCTTCTTGGCCCTGGTCATGGGCTTCTTGGGGACGGCGGTGCAGGACTTGGTCTTCTCCGTCACCTCATAGGTGCCGATCTTCCGGGCCAGATCAATTATCTCCGACTTGTCCATGGCGATGAGCGGATGGAAGATCGGCACCCCAATCGCCGCCTGCTCTGCCAGGATGTTCTCCGTCGTCTGCGAAGCCACCTGGCCCATGGAGTAGCCGGTGACTATTCCCAGGGCCTCTTCGTTCTCCATGACCTCTGCCGCTATCCGGTACATCAGGCGCCTGCAAAGAACGCAGGTGGCCCGGGGATAATGAGCCGCGATCTTCTCAATTCCCTTCTGGATGGGAACGGTGATGAAATTGATCTTTCGGCCCGAGGTCCATTCGGACAGAACCTCGGCGCATCTCTAGACTGGTCTATGGCATCGGCATAAGGCCGGGAGTCGAAGTGCAGGAGCGAGACCGGGCAGCCCCTCTTCATCATCATCCAGGCGGCGACAGGCGAATCAATGCCCCCGGAGATGAGCACCACCATCTTACCCTGTGTTCCCAGAGGCAGGCCCCCCTGTGCCCTTCACCACCTGGGTGAAGATGTAGGCCCCATCCCTTCTGGCCTCGACAAATATCTCCAGCTCCGGCTCACTCAGATCTACGGCCGCACCGGTGCCTGTCGAACGGCTTCACCCACCACGCGGCCGATCTCCTCGCTGGTGATTGAGACTCCGGACCGCCTGGGCCGGATGGCAAAAGTGTGCTGGCTTGGATTGCAGGGCAATCTCTACTGCCGCCTGGCTATCTCCTCCAGATCGGAGGCGCACCGTCTTGGCCGGGCTGCAGGAGACAACGCCAAAAACCCGGGCGACAATCTCGCTGGCCCGGGGATCAGGGGTTTGGACGAAGATCCTGCCCTCGCCCCTGATCCTTATCTCCACGCCGGCTCTGTCAGGTAAAAAGCTATGTTGCCGGCTAAAATGCGTTCCCAGTTATTCCTGGTCCAGCTATCCTTGAGGGTGATCTCGCCGTAACGTACCAGAACCACGTCCTGGGAGATCATGTCCTGATCTGAGTGGCCTTGGCAGATCTCTTTATCTTCTTGATTCTGGAACCGGACGCAGTATATCTCTGCATCGGACCAGGCTTCTTGTAGATGGTCTCGGCCTTGGCTACCTGCCTGACCTGACCCTTTCTGCCCTTTATCTTGATCCATTCTATGCTTCCTGTCTTTCCCATGAGCAGTCCCTATTAAAGCAGGATTTAAAAAGGTTGTGATTCCCTGATTCAGCCCTATACGGAAAATTTTTAACCATCTGTGGCCTTGAGCGAGTTCGTGAGCCACGAGATTGAGCTTCCCACCATCCGCCCAGGAAAATCGATAGCTTTGATAGTCCTGGGCATGGGGGCCTATTTTCTTTATCTCTATTATGTTGGTTATCAGGATGTGATCGGCAGCCTCAGAAATGTCGATCTTGCCCATCTTCTCCCTGGGAGTCATCCTGGCCCTGTTAGGTGTGTTCTGCGATGCCCTGGCCTGGAAGGCCGTTGCCCTCAAGTTCGATTACAAAGTCCCTATCTGGGACATCTTCCTCATCTATATGTCCTGCGTCTTCATGAACAACATCATACCTTCGGGCAGCTTCTCCGGGGAGACGGCGCGCATCTACTTCCTGGAAAAGCTGGACGGAGGCTCGCGAATCGACAGAGCTTCGGCCACGGTGGCCGCCACCAGGATCATCACCGCCATCCCCTTCTTCCTGGGCACAGTGATTGGTCTGGTCTACCTGGACCTGGCCACGGATGCGCCCCCCTGGGCCCTGGCCACCTGCAGCGTCATCACCCTGATCCTGCTGTTCCTCAACGCCGCATTCTTTGGCGTCTGCTTTGCGGACGATTGGCTGGAGCGGATCATCTTCAAGCTCATCGACTACGTGGAAAGGATCTTCCATATCCATGTGGACCGGCTGCAATGCAGCGGCATAATGGGCCGGTTTCATCAGTCCATGAAGATGCTGGCCGAGCACAAGAGAACCCTTTTCATCAGCACCTTCTGGGCCGTGGTCGGCTGGCTGTCCATGACCCTTGTGGCAGTCATCGTCTTTCGATCTATGGGCATCTCTGTGCCGCTGCGGGCGGTCTTTGCCGTCTATGCGGTTATGATATTCCTGCAGATGCTGCCCATATTCTTGCCGGGTGGCGTCGGACTGGTGGACATTGTGATGAGCACGCTATTCACGGCCATCGGTCTGCCCATGCATAGCGCAGTGGCCGCTACCATTCTCATCCGGCTCATCCAGCTCTGGATGCTCACCGCCATCGGCGGTCTGGCGACGGCCTATCTGGTGAAGAAGATAAACCATAATGCTCTGATGGCCGTTGCCCAGAAGAAACGATTAGCAAAAGGCTTTTAAAGAGCAGGGTGCAGTAGGAGCACTCGTCTTTTTGGGACAGTGGGGTAGCCTGGTCTATCCTCGAGGGTTTGGGACTCTTGGACCGCGGTTCGAATCCGCGCTGTCCCACTTTCTTTATATATCTTATCTATACTATCACTACCTCTTCGCAGCAGCGGCAGGCCTTCTCAGAGCTCCTGGTCTTCGCGCCGGGAAAGTGATCGATCAGGCAGAGGCCGGCGGGCCATGCCCGCTTGAAGAGCCTTTTAAGATCGCCGTGATAGACCTCTATCTCGCAGGCCCCATGGGCCCGGCCTACCAGCACCGGTTCGTTGCCACCAGCGGACTGGCGGCCTCTCCAGACACTCGATCTCCTCTATGCCCAGGAGGCTGCGGTTGACTTCCAGGTTTAGCATGACGTTCTCCACCGCCGGAAGCCAGGCATCATTCAGCACCACCGCTCGCACCCGGCCAGGGCGCACATCAGCCCCAGCGTTCCGGGCCCGCAGAGGCCATCCACCACGTCAGGAGCTTGCCGGCAGATGTAGAGCTGCTCCAATATCTTCATCTTGGGGGCGCTCTGCCTGGAAAACTCGATATGGATTTTGGACTGGCTCTTGTAGATGAGAAGCTCCCCGAAGAGGCTCTGACAGATGTCCGCGCGCAGGTCGCACCCTGCCAGAAGCACATTCTCCAGAGGCTCTGTCCCTGCATTTGCATCACCCCCGGAACGCCCCTGGCTGAGGATCACTCCTTTGATCTCAGGGATCCTTCCCAGCATCGCCTCAGCCGCCTCTCTTGTTCAGCCGCTCGCCTGCGATTATCAGGCTCCTCTGGCCCAAGGCGGGGCGAATAGGCCAGAGGATAGCCAACAGCGATGAGCGGCGAGCCCACGCTCCGCAAGGTGTCCTTCTTGTCGCGCAGACCAAACTGCTCCAGGATCTGAAGGGCATCGAGCATTACCGCATCCAGCGTCGCTCTGCCGCAGGACAGGCACCGCTCGATCTTCGCGAGGCAGCGCCCTGCAGCCCCGCTGTCTTGTCCAGATTCGGATCAGGCGGGCAGTGCGGGCAGGCCATGATACCTCTGCTCAATCCCTGCCAGAACTTCATCTGCGGGCCATGCAGCCTTTTCCGCAAGCAGGGCACTTCATAATATCCCAGTCCCCTTCGGAGGTATTTCTATATTTTCCCGGATGCCCAGCCACCTCATCCTCAGAAAGGTTTGTAAATGAGAAAAACATTAAGGCGGCGAAGGTGGTTTTGGACATGGCACAGAGAGGCATAAGGGAATACGATGCAAAGCGTTTGTTGGCCAGATACCTTCCCGAGTACCTCCATGATTTCTCCTATAAAGGTGATCTCGCCCTGGTGGGTCCCGAGACGGATCTGGAGGAGCTCGCGACAGCGAATCCCTGGCTGAAGACGACAAGGCTTGTGGTCAAGCCCGACCAGCTCTTTGGCAAGAGAGGCAAGCATGGGCTGGTGCTCCTGGATGCGGACTGGGACCAGGCGAAGAAGATACCTCCAGGAGAAAATGGGCGCAGAGGTGGTCGTAGGAGGCATGACCGGGCAGGCTGATCTCATTTCCTGATTGAGCCCTTCATACCCCACAAGGAGGAGTTCTATGTGGCCATCAGCTCCGATTGTGAAGGCGATAATATCTTCTTCTCAACTGCAGGCGGCATCGGTGTGGAGGAGAACTGGGACAAGGTGGTTCAGTGTGCACGTGGACATCCTGGCAGGCATCGATGGCCTGGATATCAAATCCAGGCTGCCGGCGATTCTGGGAGGAAGAGACGCGGTGGAGCGAATTCATCAGCGCCATTATAAGTTCTATAGCGAGACGGGCTTTGCCTACCTGGAGATCAACCCCTTCACCTTCTCTGACGGCGACATCGTCCCCCTGGATATGGTGGCCAAGCTGGATGACGCCGAAGAGTACTGGCAGAGGAAGCGGTGGGAGGGCCTGGCTTTCCCCGAGCCCTTCGGCAGGACTCTCTCCAAAGAGGAGATGTTCATCAAGGATCTCGACTCCAAGACGGGAGCCTCTCTGAAGCTGACCATCCTCAACCCGGAAGGGCGGGTCTGGACCATGGTCGCGGGCGGCGGGGCAAGCGTCATCTATGCCGACACCATCTGCGACCTGGGCTTTGCCAGGGAGATGGCCAACTATGGTGAATACAGCGGAGACCCCAATACCGAGGAGACCTACCACTACACCAAGACCATCCTGGACCTGATGACCCGCGAAAGATCCAAGAGGGAAAGGTGCTCCTCATCGGCGGGGCCATTGCCAACTTCACCGATGTGGCCAAGACCTTCAAGGGAGTGGTCATGGCCCTGGAGGAGTACCAGCAGAAGCTGCAGGAAGCAGGAGTCAAGATCTATGTGCGCCGAGGCGGCCCCAACTACGAGCAGGGCTTGAGGCTCATGCGCGAGCTGGGCCAGAGGCTTGGCGTGCCCATTGAGGTTTACGGACCCGAGACCCACATGACCAGAATCGTTCCCCTGGCCCTGGGAGGAGAATCCAATGAGCAGGAAAGACTACGTTCTCTTCGACCAAGATACAAAGCATTCGTCTACGGCTATCAGACCAATGCCATCCAGCGCATGCTGGACTTCGACTACATCTGCAAACGTGAGTCGCCGAGCATCTCTGCCATCATCAATCCCAGCAGAGCCGGGATCCACAAGGCCTTCTGGGGCACGAAAGAGATCATCCTGCCCATGTACAAGACCATCTCCCTGGCGGCCAAGGCCTACCCGGAGGCCGATGTGATGGTCAACTTCGCCTCGGCACCGCTCCGCCTTCGAGACCACCATGGAGGCGCTGGCAGCAGAAACCATTCGGACCGTGGCCGTGATCGCCGAGGGCGTGCCCGAGAGGCAGTCCAGCGTCATGGCCGCCACGGCCAGGAAGCTGGACAAGTCGTCATCGGTCCGGCCACGGTGGGCGGCATGACCGCAGGAGCCTTCAGGATCGGCAACACCGCCGGCACCATCGAGAACATCATCGCCTCCAAGCTCTACCGGCCGGGCTCGGTGGGCTTCGTCTCCAAGTCCGGAGGCATGCTCAACGAGGCCTTCAACATCATCTCCAGAAACTCCGACGGCATCTACGAGGGCGTGGCCATCGGCGGAGACCGCTATCCCGGCTCGACCATGCTCGACCACATCCTGCGCTATGAGACAAACCCCGCCATCAAGATGATCGCCTGTCTTGGCGAGCTGGGCGGCGAGGACGAGTACAGGATCATACAGGCCCTGAAAGAGGGCAAGATCACCAAGCCGCTGGTGGCCTGGGTCACCGGCACCTGCTCGCCGGTCCTCCCGGCCAGCGTGCAGTTCGGCCATGCCGGGGCCAAGGCCGATTCGCAAAAGGAGACGGCTCAGGCCAAGAACGAGGCGTTCCGCGAGGCGGGAGCCATGTGCCCATCTCTTTCGATGACTATGGCGAGAAGATGCGCCAGGTCTACGAGATGCTGCTCGCCCAGGGCAGTCGTGCATGCCGTTCGAGGAGCCGAGGCGCCCCGATCCCCGAGGACTACAGCAAAGCGCTGACGTCGCGGCATATCCGCAAGCCCACCACCTTCATCTGCACCATCTCCGATGACAGCGGCGACGAGCCGCTCTATGCGGGCAAGAAGCTGTCCGATGTCCTGGGCCAGAAGATGGGCATCGGAGGAGTCATCGGCCTGTTGTGGTTCAAGAAGGAGCTGCCCGACGTATGCCGCCCACTTCATCGAGCTGGTGCATCAGATCGTGGCGGACCACGGCCCGGCGGTATCGGGAGCCCATAACGCCATCGTGGCCTCCTGCGCCGGCAAGGACCTGATCTCGTCGCTGATGCAGCGGCCTCTTGACCATCGGTCCGCGTTTCGGCGGGGCCATCGACGATGCCGCGCGCGAGTTCAAGCAGGCCCGCGAGACCGGATTGCGCCCGAGCAGTTCGTGAGCGATATGAAGAAGAAGGGCATCAACATCCCTGGCATCGGCCACAAGCATCAAGAGCGTCAAGAACCCGGACAAGCGGGTCCAGCTGCTCATGAGTTATGCCCAGGCGACTTCCCCTCGCACCGACTCTGAACTACGCCCTGCAGGTCGAGGGGCTGACCACCGCCAAGAAGGGCAACCTGATCCTGAACGTCGACGGCTGCATCGGCATCCTCTTCATGGACCTGATGAGCTCCTGCGGTGCCTTCAGCCAAGGAAGAGATCGATGAGGTCGTGCGGCTGGGTTATCTGAACGGGCTATTCGCGCTCGGCCGCAGTATC
>CAVPCV010000016.1:0-110492 GCA_963702455.1 uncultured Methanosarcinales archaeon | reverse complement strand
CAGCCGCCGGAATCGATGGTGCCCATGACCACCAGCTTGACGTTATCGGGCCCGGTGCAGCCGCACATGGCCACCACATCGTCGACCTTGGGGTTCATCTTGAACATGCCCCCTGGCATGCCCGCCCTCTCTTCCACCAGGTCTTTATGATCGGTAACGGCTCTTGGGAAGCTGCTTTATTCCAAGCGCCGAGCCCAGATTCATGCTCGGGTCGGCGTCGATAGCCAGAACATTATAGCCGTCGCGCGCAAAGAGACGGGCCAGGGTACCGGCCAGTGTGGTCTTGCCCACGCCTCCTTTTCCTGAGATGGCAATTTTCATTCTTGTGAACCTCTTGAAAGTGAACATTTCCTATTTTGACATGAGTGTTTATATCGATTCTGCATGATATAGGATTGTACAGTATGGCATAGCTCTGTCATTGGGGCTTCGGGATGATCAAGAGCATTAAGAAACGCGATGGCCGAATGGTCAACTTTGATCAGGTGAAGATAGCAAAGGCCATTGGCAAGGCTTTCCGGGTGTTTGGTCCAGGCAACGACGATGCGCCTTCCAGGCTGGCAAAGAGGGTAGCCAAAGAGGCGGCGGAGCGGTTTTCAGAGTCAATTCCTGGCGTGGAAGATATCCAGGACATCGTAGAGCGGGTGCTCATCGAGGAGGGATACACCAGCGCCGCAAAAGCCTACATACTCTATCGCCAAAAAAGGGATGAAGTCAGGAGGCAAAACGCTATTTGGGAGTGGCTGACGATCTTAAGCTTTCCGTCAATGCCGTGGAGGTGCTGAAGAAGAGATACCTGCGCCGCGATGAGCGCGGACTGGTGGCGGAGACGCCAGGAGAGATGTTCGAACGCGTGGCCAAGCATGTTTCGCATGCCGAGACCCGGTATGGAGGCGATGCCGAGTATTATCGAGCCCGTTTCTTGAAGATGATGCGGGATTTGGACTTTCTCCCCAACTCCCCCACGCTAATGAATGCCGGCCTGCCGCTGGGGCAGCTGTCGGCCTGTTTTGTCCTTCCAGTGGAGGACTCCCTGCCCGGCATCTTCGACGCCCTGAAGAACATGGCCCTCATCCATCAGAGCGGAGGAGGCACGGGCTTCTCCTTCTCCCGGCTGCGGCCCAAGGACGACGTCGTGCAGGCCACAGGAGGAGTGGCCAGCGGTCCAGTCTCCTTTATGCGCATCTTCGACATGGCCACAGAAGTTATCAAGCAAGGTGGGCGCCGCCGGGGCGCTAATATGGGCGTCTTACGAATCGATCATCCCGATATTCTGGAGTTCATAGAGGCCAAGGAGAAGCCGGGATTCCTGGAGAACTTCAATATCTCTGTGGCGGCGACGGACGAGTTCATGCAAAAGGCCCGCTCGGGCGGCGAGAATAGATCTGGTCAATCCGCGCAGCCACGAGGCCACAGGCCGTCTCCAGGCGGCAGAGCTGATGAATCTCATTGCCAACTCCGCCTGGCGGGGAGGCGATCCCGGCGTGATATTCATCGATCGCATCAATGCCGCCCACCCCATCCCGGGAGAGATCGAGGCCACCAACCCCTGCGGCGAGCAGCCCCTGCTTCCCTACGAGTCCTGCAATCTGGGTTCCATCAACCTCTCGCGACTGGTGACGAATGGCGAGCTGAATTGGGACCGGCTGGGTGAATTGGTCTCTCTGGCCGTGCGCTTTTTGGACGACGTCATCGATGTGAATCGCTTTCCTCTGCAGCAAATAGAGGAGGCGACGCTGCAGAGGCGCAAGATCGGCCTGGGGGTGATGGGTTTCGCGGATATGCTCATTCAGATGAACATCTCCTACAACTCCAGCGAGGCAGTGCGCACCGGCAGAAGAGGTGATGAAATTCATCACCGAGCATGCTCGGGCGGAGTCGGCCTCTTTGGGCGAAGCCCGCGGTTCTTTTCCGCTCTTTGAGGAGAGCCGTCTGAAGAAATGGGGCGCCATGAGAAACGCCACTGTGACCACGATTGCCCCCACGGGCACCATCAGCATCATCGCGGGGACCTGCAGCGGCATTGAGCCGCTCTTCGCTCTCGCCTTTGTGCGCCGCGTGCTGGAGGGCGCGCGCCTGCTGGAGGTCTCGCCCCTCTTTGAGCAGGCGGCGGCAGACCGCGGCATCTATACCCCTGATTTGAAGGCGGAGCTGGCCCGGAAGGGCAGTCAGTGCAGGATATCGCAGGCGTGCCCCAGGATCTCAAGGACTTATTCGTCACAGCTCTGGACATCCCTCCCGAGCAGCATGTGCGCATTCAAGCCGCCTTCCAGAAGTACACGGACAACGCCGTCTCCAAGACAGTCAACCTGCCTGCGGAGGCGACCGTAAGCGATGTTTTGAAGGTGTACAATCTGGCTTACGATCTGGGCTGCAAAGGAGTGACTGTCTTCCGCTACGGCAGCCGCAGCCAGGTGCTGTATCTGGGCAATGGGGAGACGGTACCGGGGTGCAAGTACTGCGGGTGATGCCCTGATGTCTGACAGAATCCTGTAAATCTGTCTTCATCTCATAAGTCGCAAAAGGCTAAACAAAAGGACTCGTCCGACAAATTGATCTGCAAAGAATTGCCATAACCAATGCTATCCTGTTCGTCCCCATTGTCGGATGGAAAGGAGGAATGGGCCCGAGGCGGCAAAAGGTAAAGGTAGGGAGATTGTTTAGAAAAGCCGCCCCAGGCCACAAGCCACCAGCAAATATATTCCCCCTTATTAACTTTGTCGGTTGAAGCCTCTTAGCGGTAGCTGTTCTTGAATCAGCTGGATTGCGCAGCGAGGACCGATAAGCCTAAAAGCCTTTCTCATCATTCCCTTCCTCATGAAACGCATCGGCATCGCCGACACCACCTTCGCCCGCGTGGATATGGCCCGCGCAGCCATCAGCGCGATCAAAAAGGAAGCCTCCGTCGAGATCATCCGCTACACCGTTCCCGGCATCAAGGATCTGCCCGTCGCCGCCAAGAAGCTCCTGGAAGTGGAGTTGTGCGACATCGTCATAGCCCTGGGCATGCCAGGGGCCGCAGATAAGGACAGGATGTGCGCCCACGAGGCCTCGTCGGGTCTGATCATGGCCCAGCTCATGACCAACAAGCACATCTTGGAGGTGTTCGTGCATGAGGATGAGGCAGCAGACGAGCCAACTCTGGCCTGGCTGGCGGAAAGGCGCACAGCTGAGCATGCCCTGAATGCGGTTCGTCTGCTCTACTATCCAGAGAAACTGATCCGCATGGCCGGCACAGGCCAGCGCCAGGGCTACGAGGATGCCGGACCGATCGAGGGCGGCTCGGGCGGATATACCGGGCACTGAAAAGATCGTCTCTGCGGAGGGCCTCGCTGATCTGGGAAAAGGTGCTACTCACATCGTCGCAGAGGTACTTGTGTCGGCCTGGCAGAGAAAAAGGACTTGAGGAGTTCTCAAGAATCCTAAAAAAAAGATGCGCCAGGCAGTAGATTTGGCAGTTGTCATTTTATTTTCTTGCATTGAGTCATTCAACTTTCTTGCATTTGAGGTTGTTTCATTTCGTTCAACCTTGACTTCATTTCCTCCAGCTTTGCTGGATCCGGCATTGATTCGTTTAACCTTGACTTCAATTCCTCCAGCTTTGCCGGATCAGGCATTGATTCGTTTAACCTTGACTTCAATTCCTCCAGCTTTGCCGGGTCAGGCATTGATTCGTTCAACCTTGACATCGATTCATTCAATCTTGACTTTGATTCATCTATCCTTGACATCGGTTCGCTTAACCCCATTTCGCCTTCAGCCGAAGCGACTGGAACTGCCTCATTGGAGGCCACAGAACCTGAGGGGACGGCTGGGCGTTCCTGGCTTCAGGGGGAAGCACGATGTTTACGCTTTCATTGAAGCCCTCAAAGAGCATGGAAGTCTAGAAATAATGCGCATCTCCTGTCTCTCAGGTCCCTTGGCAGGCAGACCCAGAGACTGCGGGTCAGAGTGAAGACTTGCTGAACATCCGTCTTCTTGAGATGATGTGTATCTTTGGTTATCCAGTAGTATACATCCAGAGTCATATTGCGGAAGAGATCGGTGTCATTCGTGGATGACATTGGCAGGTAAGACGCCATCCCCCCGGACTGCTGGCCTGCATAGGCACTCATATCCATTTTAGCCCGGACCTTGTAGCAGTCCTGGCCATCCACGGTCTCCGAGCCCATCAAGGTGAGGTCGGACTGATTGAACATATTGACCTGCTGCTCCATGGTATTCTGCTGAGACCAGGCTGCTGCCGCCGCGGGCAGCTTCATAACAGTCCAGTTCCCGTCCATCTTGATGTATATGGTATCATTGAGCAAATACTCTTCCAGGGCTATAGCTGTCGAATTTTCCTCATCTCCCTTTTCATAGGTTAGGGATGCCATGACCAGCTTCAGAGCCCGGTCGGTCATGTTCGTAAAGCCTAACCCGATGGAGCGCGTATAGAGTCTCTGAGCCTCCCCTGAGGAGAGGTTGACCAAATCCATATTCTGCACCATTTCCATAGAATAGCTGTAGGATTCGAGCTTTGCAGAGGAGTCAACCACCAATGACTGCAGGGCTGAGGCATTCAGATCCCCGGGAATGGTGCTGTTCGTCTGGCAGAAAGCGCCAGAGCTGCAAAGCAGCAGTGTCAGCGCCAGAAGTGTAAGATATCTCATAAGCTGCAGACGGTCCGGATGGAGTAAATCTTTTTTGCTTTATTCAATCTTCTTGAACAGGCTTCCCTTGACGCCGCATACAGGGCACTTCTCAGGAGCCTCCTTCTCCACAGTCATGCCGCAGACGGGGCAGACGAAATAGGGGAACGATCCCACATCCGTCTCCAATCCCGCCAGCATCTCGTGGTAAAGCCGGGCATGGTACTCCTCAACGGCATTGGCATAAGTGAATGTCCTCTCCGCATCCTTGGCGCCTTCCTCCTTCGCGGCGGCGATCATCTCCGGATACATCTCCTTGAACTCATGCGTCTCCCCGGTGATGGCCTCGCGCAGATTCTCCTTGGTCGATTTGATGGCTTTCTGGGCGCGCAGGTGATTGGCAGCGTGCACCGCCTCTGCCTCCGCGGCAGCGCGGAAGAGTTTAGCGGCCTGGGAAAAGCCTTCTTTTTGGGCCTGAACGGCAAATGCAGTGTACTTCCTGTTCGCCTGCGACTCCCCGGCAAATGCCTCGTTCAAGTAATCCTCTGTCTTTGTCAAGTTACATCACTCCTTATTAGTATGATACTGCTCCTGTGAAGATATATTTCTGAGCTTCTTATTCTATTTTTCCATTTCGGGATTTCAGTCGAAACTTTAGTGGGGTGCAGTCAGCGATATCCTTTTTTTGGTATTCTGCACGATATGTTTATTTCAATCAAAATAAAGATGGTGCATTGCGATCTATAATTAGAATTGCCTGGGGGAGGCTGATCGATATGCCAAACGGGAATTCCTGTCAATATTAATGTCACGGATCAATACTCAGTAATACAACAAAATTTGAATATTAACATTTAAATGAGAAGTCTATTTGCTAAACATGATATTTGCATTCACAGTTTTTAGGTTACAGGTTTAACTTAAGTCAGGGCATTGGAGTGAAGAACTCGTCCTTCAGTGGGAAAACTATTTTTGTGGGTAGTTTCAATAACCCAATTGAATTCAATCGATCAAAGGGCAAAGATCGGCGAAGGAGCTTCGGGTGAATCTATGGATCGAGAAATAAGAATCGTGCTGGTAGAGGACAATATAGAGGACGCCGCTTTTACGACGCGGTTGTTGAAGCACAATAAGCTGAACAAGGATCTCGTTATCGCCACTACCGGCCAAGAAGCCATGCAGACCCTGCATGCCATGGGCAAGGAAGATCTGCCCCAGCTCATCTTATTGGACATAAATCTGCCAGACATCAGCGGCATCGATCTCCTCACCCGCATAAAGGAGGACAAGAGTCTCTGCAATATCCCTGTGGTCATTCTCACAGGATCAAATGAGGATCAGGATATTCAGAAGAGCTATGACCTGGGGGCCAGCAGCTACCTGGTTAAGCCCATCTCCAACGATGCTATGATGCTGGTTATCGAGAAACTATTCTCTCCCTGAGGCAAGGCTTCTTGCCACTTCGAGGTTTCTCTGATCATCCCGGCTGAGAGTCAACAGGCGTCTCCAGGATCATCGGCGTCCACAGCATTGAGGGATGGCTCAAAATTGCCCTGAAACCCGACTCGCCTATATGCCCTAGACCGATATGCTCATGCCGATCCAGATGCGATCCCAGGGAACCTCTGCAATCATTGAGATGTATGAGCATGAGCTTCCCAAGGTCGATGCAACCCTGAAACTGGCTTAAGGTCTCCTCCAAGGCCAGAGACGTTCGGAGATCGTAGCCCGCGGCAAAAAGATGGCAGGTGTCCAGGCATACTCCCAAACGCCGACTCATGGCCGGCAGGGATTCCAGGATGGAGGCGATCTGGGAGAAAGAGCTGCCCATGCTGTTCTTAGTGCCGGCGCTGTTCTCCAGGAGAATGACCACATCAGACTTTGCCAGGCCGAGGGCAGTATCCAGAGCGTTCACAATCCTCTCCAATCCATACTCCAGTCCTTCGCCGAGGTGGCTTCCCAGATGAGTGACAAGATAAGGTATGCAGAGCTCCTGGCAGCGCATCACTTCCGCGGAGAGAGCCTGCACCGATTTTGCATAAACATCATCCTTGGGGGAGGCAAGGTTGGGAAGGTAAGGCATGTGGGCCACAGCGGGAGACAATTCGGACTCTCTGAGCCTGGCAACGAAACGCTCTTTGCACTCTCTGGATGACGGGCTTTGATCTCCAACTTCGTGGGTTAGAGGTGAAGATCTGAAACGCATCACAGCCTTTTTCCAGGGCCCGGTCAACTGCCCTGTCCACGCCGCCGGCAACTGAGACATGCACGCCCAATCGCACCATATTCTCCTCCCGGGGATGGCATCTCAAATCAACCTTGCCCTGGAGAGAAAAGTTGATAATCGATATTGATAAATGGAGGCTTGCATTCCGTCGCGATCCGATGATGATATAGTTCTTCTGATTCCATGATGAGCCCTATGAGTTCTGAGGCACGCGATATATAAACGGGATATTGGATGCAAAAAAGAGATGCAAAAATAGAGTTAGAAACCTTTCCCGGACCTCAGGAGGTTGTTTGAGCCTTGGCCCACCGACTGATATTGTCTATCAAATTCAACTCCACGATCTTTCGAGTATCATAGAGCATCTCTGCCACATCATTCAGGGCGAAGCTCTTCTTCTGGCCCTTGTTGTCGACCACTTCGATCGCCTCTTTGGGCATGGATTTGCCCAGCTCCCGCATCTGGCCTGCCAGCACAGAACAGGCATTTTTGAGGTATTTTATCGAGTAGTCGGATGTAGGCTTCCTGTCGGCGAGGTTCTTATTGACCTCCTTGATGGACCAGCACGTGGTGAGAATATCCCTGTACATCTCGGCACCCTATCTTTCAGGTCGCGTCTTGGATATTTAAACGCTGTGGAGAATCCTTGTGAAAAAGGTGGGGCTGGTGAGATTCGAACTCACGATCGACGGGTATCTCCGATACTGAAGTTCTTACAGCCGGAAAACGGTGGCTGGTAACAACCCATTTCAGTGCTCCAACGGATCATCAACGACCTCCCCGTCGAGAGATCTCAGTAGACCCGTTGCTCATCATTAAATATACCGCTGGAGCCCATCGCCCTACCTGGCTAGGCCACAGCCCCGGTGGTTTTAAAGCGGGCCGAGAGGGATTTGAACCCCCGACCTAAAGGTTAAGAGCCTTTCGCTCTGCCTGACTAAGCTACCGGCCCGGACCCCTCAAGGTCGATGCTGGATATATACGTTTCGGATGACGCATTTTGAGCGATGCATCCAAAAGAGCCATGCATATGCTTTTGCGTAGGGGAATGGACGATCGCGTCAATGAAACCGTTCTGAGGATGCGGGAAAGGAAAATGCTCTGCAAAAAGAGACGAAGGGCCAAAAAATCCCCTTCAATAAGCGTTTATGTACCTCTCGATCTCCCAGGGATGGACGAAGGTGTTGTAAGCCTCCCATTCCAATAGGCCGAGGCGCATGATATTCTCGTAGACATGCTCGCCAAGAGCCTCACGTATCACCTTATCCCCTTCCAGATAGTCCAGTGCCTCCTTGAGATTGGCGGGCAGGGTCTTAATGCCCAAAGATTTGCGATCCTCTGGGGTGAGATGGTAGACATTCAGATCCACCTGCTCTCCCGGATCGATGCCCCTCTTGATACCGTCCAGGCCCGCTGCCAGTATGACGGCAAAGGTCAGATAGGGATTGCAGGTCGGATCAGGTGAGCGGAACTCCAGGCGTGTGGAGAGGCCGCGACCGGCAGGGATGCGAATAAGCGAGGAGCGGTTCGGTCCGGACCAGGTGATGTAGACCGGCGCTTCGAAGCCCGAGACGAGACGCTTATAGGAGTTGATGAGCGGATTGGCAATAGCGGTTATGGCGCAGGCGTGCTCGATCAAGCCTCCCACGAAGAACCTGGCCAGATCGCTTATGTTCATGTTGGTATCGGGATCAAAGAACGCATTCTCAAGGCCGCGGAATAGCGAGATGTTGACATGCATTCCCGTACCGGCTGCACCGTAGATGGGCTTGGGCATGAAGGTCGCGCGCAGACCCTCTCGCATGGCAATGGTCTTGGTGACATACTTGAAGGTCACCACTTTATCGGCGTTCTTCAAAGCATCGTCATAAACGAAGTCGATCTCATGCTGGCCGCGAGCGACCTCGTGGTGGGAGGCCTCTATGGTGAAACCCATCTGCGTCAGCGCCCGAACTATCTCGCGGCGAACGTCTTCTGCCAGGTCCACGGGACCCAGATCGAAGTATCCTCCGATAGTCGTGCGGGGTGGTCGCCGAGCCGCCATTCTGCTTCTCGAAGAGGAAGAACTCCAGCTCCGGGCCGACATTCATCTTGAAGCCCATCTCCCGGGCTATATCGAGCTGTCTGCGCAATACATGGCGAGGATCACCTTCGAACGGCTTTCCATTGGGGAGGTGCACATCGCAGATCAAGCGGGCCTCGTTGGTGCCGTCCTTGCTGCGCCAGGGCAGGAGGCTGAAGGTGGAGAGGTCGGGCTGGAGGACCATATCCGACTCCTGGATTCTGGCAAAGCCCTCTATGGATGAGCCATCAAAAGATATGCCGCTCTTCAAGGCCTTTCCCATCTGGGTGGCGGGAATGGCCACATTCTTCACAATTCCCGAAATATCCGTGAACTGCAACCGGAGGAACTCCACGTTCTTCTCCTGAATGATTTTAAGCATCTGCTCTTGGGAATACATTCCGTTATCATCTCCTCTCTGACCCGCGGGATACTGCATCTGCAGAAATCCGCGAGGGTGAAGCCCAACGCCCGTACGCCATGGCATTTATGAAGATTTCAGGTGTCTGGCTCAACCTGGTGTTTTAAATAGCTAACTGATGGGAAACATGGGTTCCGGGCGTCACGAGAGTGCTGTGCAAATATGCTTATCTAGGGTTATACTCTTCAAGGGGATTTAATGTCCGGCAAGAGAGTTCTGGTTGTGGACGCAGGTGGCAGAGGAAATGCCATAGCTCATGCCTTTGCCAGGAGCAAGGAGGTCGAGACGGTCTATGTTGCTCCCGGCAATGCAGGCAGCGAGATGATGGAGAAGTGCCGCCTGGCAATGATGCAGGGCAAGGCGCCAAAGACCATCTCGGAAATGCTCGCTTTTGTAAATCTAGAGAAAATAGACCTGACCTTTGTGGGGCCGGAGGGCTATCTGTCTGAGGGAATCGTCAATATCTTTCAGGAAGAGTGGCCAGAGAATCCTGGGCCCGCGAAGAGAGGCGGCAGTACTGGAGAATAGCAAGTGCACGACCAAAGACCTTCTCAAGAGCCTGCAGGTTCCTGTGCCACTCTGCCAGAACTTCAGCGATGCCGCATGCGGCAAAGGAGTATGCCAGACAGCACTGCTCCGAAAACCCCGGCAAAGGCCTGGTGGTCAAGGCGGACGGCCTGGCGGCAGGAAAGGGAACCGTTGTCTGCGCCACGGCAGAGGAAGCCCTGTCCACCATTGACCGCATCATGGTGAGCCCCAAGCTCTTTGGGAGAGCAGGTGAAAGGATCGAGATCGAGGAGCGGCTGGAAGGGCGCGAGCTGATGTTCTTCGCCTTGAGCGACGGCCGGACGGTTCAGCCTATGCAGTCGGCTCTGGACTACAAGCAGGCCTTTGCCGCTGACGAATCCGTGGCTATCCGGCTCTTCAATAAGAATGCCGGCAATCCTGCCCTGGATAACAATCCCAACACGGGCGGCATGGGAGGGTTTTCGCCTCACCCCTGGCTGGATGAGGAGCTGACGGATAAGATAATGAATAGAATCGCCATCCCGACTGTGCGCGGCTTCAAAGAGGCTACGGGCCACGAGTACAAGGGCGTGATCTACTTCGGGCTCATGATCTCGGAGGAGAAGGAGCCATCCGTTCTGGAGATCAATGTGCGCCTGGGAGACCCCGAAACAGAGGTGATCCTGCCCCGGCTGGAGACGGACTTCTACCAGCTCTCGGAAGCAGTACTGGACGGAAAACTGGACTCGGTGCCAATGCAGTGGTCCAGCGATTTCTGCCTGGGGATATGCGCCATATCGGGCCGGGCCATCAAGCCCCTCTCCTCCGGAGGAGCAGAACGGCCCGGCTATCCTGGAGAGCACTACACCAATATGCCGATCTCTGGACTGGAGAAGGTGGACCCGGATATTCTGGTCTATCACAATGGCACGGCCTATGGCACTGATTCGCCGGGCAAAAGAAGGCTGTTCACCACCGGCGGCCGGGTGCTGACTTTGGTAGCGCGCGCCAGTAGTTTAAGCGAGGCCAGATTGTTGGCTTACGACAACATCAAGAGGATCCGGTTCAACGGAATGCGCTACCGCAAGGACATCGGTCTGGGCTATGTCTGAGAATCAAGAAGGCAATGCAGGAGTAACCGCAGTAATGATAATATTCGGCCTGGAAGGAACGGCCTGGAACCTCAGCGCCGCCCTGGTGAACGAAGAGGGTGTGATCTATGAGAAGAGCGCCACTTATACGCCGGCTAAGCGGCGGCATCCACCCCCGCGAGGCATCGCAGCACCACGCGGAATACATGGCCAAGGTGGTGGGGGATGTGCTGGCCCGTGCTCGCATAGAAGGCCTGAAATTGGACGCCATTGCTTTCTCTCAGGGCCCGGGCCTGGGGCCGTGCCTGCGCACGGTGGCGACAGCAGCGCGTGCGCTCTCGCTCTGCTATGGAGTCCCCCTGGTGGGCGTCAACCACTGCGTGGCCCACATCGAAGTGGGCAAATGGCAGTCCGGAGCCCGCGACCCTGCCGTGATCTACGTCAGCGGGGCCAATTCGCAGGTTCTCGCCCTGCGCCAGGGCCGCTACAGGATTTTTGGCGAGACTCTGGACATCAGCGTGGGAAACGCCATAGACAAATTCGCCCGCAGCGTCGGCCTGGCCCATCCCGGCGGCCCGAAGGTCGAGGAGCTGGCGCGCGGCGCCAAGCAGTACATCCCCCTGCCCTATACTGTGAAGGGCATGGACCTCTCCTTCTCCGGCCTTTCCACAGCCGCCACGCAAGCGGCCAAGAAACACGATCTGGCGGACGTCTGCTACAGCCTGCAGGAGACGGCCTTCGCCATGCTGGTGGAGGTGACGGAGAGGGCCATGGCCCACGCCGAGAAGAAAGAGGCCATGCTGGTAGGCGGCGTAGGAGCCAACCGCAGGCTGGGTGAGATGCTGAACACCATGTGCCTGGAGCGCGGCGCGAAGTTCTTCCTGCCGCCAAGGTCGTTCATGGGGGACAACGGCAGCATGATCGCCTACACCGGCCTGATCATGCTTAAGAGCGGCGGCTCGACGCCCTTAGGGGAATCGAAGGTCCGGCCGGGGTACAGGACGGATGACGTCCGGGTGACCTGGGCCTGAATACATGTGGAATAGGAGCCGCAGCCCGGGCCGGGAGTGCAACTACGTTGCCGCCTATCGGCTCTTTCTTGCCGGTCCATGTCCCTTTTCGTGCCTTGGCGGCTCCATGTCCAGGAGGACGGAGTATTTTCCCGCTTGCGGACCACTAATGAGGTCAAGCTCTCCCCTGCCGATCATGCCGCCGTCCGATGGCGAGACAGTGACATAGATGCTGCCCAAAATGGCAGTCCCATTGGCTGCAGACATCAGGTCGAGATCGGCCAGATCGGCTTCTATGGTGGTTGTATTATCCCCTGGCGGGTTGGATTCTATCTCGATCAGAGGATAGATGCTACGGTCCAGCATCACACTGCCACGATAGGTCTCTAAGCCCTCTTTTGCCCGGATGTCATCCCGGATCTCTTCCAGGGTCTTATTGGAGGCCAGAAGACCCCGGATCTGCCCGGGCTCCAGGGGCAGGATGGCCTCAACTTTCAACCTGAGGATATGAGATTCGTTACCCTTCAGTGCAAAACCATGACCGCTGTACACCACATCAACTGGCACGCCCATGGGAAGGCCCGCATTCTGGCTTTGCATCATACCATAGCCCATCTCGGGATTCATTCGCCCTCGTTTGCCATCAAAGTTACTGGATCTCATTGGGCTCGGCAAGACACATACCTGTCAGGCCGAGAAGCAACAAACCTGCCAGCGTCACAAAGAGGATTCTCTTATAGACATCAATCATCGGGATTCGCCTGCCAACACTGCTTAATCCTTAAGCTAATTAAACATCTGCCATTCCTTTCCGCATGGCAACCCCCGTTTAACCGGACCGGTTGCCTCTGTTGATCATCATTTACGAATGCAAAGATGATGGCGGGCCAACCAAGAGCCTGCCATTTCATCTTCTTGCACGAAAGGCCCTTAGCCCCTGGCTCTATGTCCCTGGAAGGGGGCCGCGCCCATAAATCCGCTCATTCCCAGCATATTTCCTTGCTTTGCCATCAGTTCATTCAAGGTCATGTTGTTCAGGGCTTGCATCTTTTTTTGCCTCAGTTCGTTGATCTCATTGAGAGTCATATTGCCCAGCTCTTGCATCTTCTTCTGCTGCAGCTCTTTGATCTGGTTCAGGGTCATATTGTTCAGTTCATCCGCAGTCAGATCGTCCATCTGCATCAGAAGTGAGAAACCATTTCCCATAGGACCATGCCTCGATTCGCCAGAGTAGCGGCCGTTAAAGGCTCCATTTTTGCCGGCATCTTCTCCCATCCGGCCATCGCGCGCCATCATGCGATTTCCCATTTGGTTGCAGTTTCGTCCCTCATTTCTTGCAGGACAGGCTGTCGAATTGTTCCATGCTTGCTGGCGCATCTCTTGTAGCTCACCAAGAGTCATGTTGCCCATCTCTTCGGGGGTCATATTGCCCATCTGGCATAATTTTCCATTCTGCATGTCCTTGAAGGATCCCCTATCCGACGGCATTGAGAATGCCGGAGCCATAAGAAGGCAGACCGCAGCCATAGCGATCAAAGCGATCTTAGATTTCGTTCCAATCGATTTCATCTTGATCATACCTCATAGATTACCAATGTTGGGCTTCTAGACCAGAGCTTTGCCCAAAGTTTCGCCTTCCGGCAAAGCAACTTTTTTGGACAATTGCCCCTCCTGCCCGCACGAGCAGCCTATTTCGGCCGTCTGGCAAACTGGAAGAGGTTCGAACGGTACAAGAATTAGGAGCAGAACGAACGATGCCAGTGCGGTGGAGATAACCTTTATGAACGTTCCTTTTTAGATAAAAACCATACTAGAAAGTTCTATTATATTGGTTCGGCCCCATTCCTTCTTGGTTATGAGCTTTCTGCGCTCCAATGAGATTAAAATGCCCGTAAGAGATGATTTAGGCGTGCGAGTCTCGTATCGAATCTCCGCCTGGGTCATTCTGCCCCCATGATCTATCAGTGTCGTCATTACTGCCTGCTCTCTCGCCGTGAGGGTCTGCATGACCGCCTCCATCTCGCTGCTGATCACTATGCCATTCTTCACAGCATCTTCCAATTCCGTGACGGATCCATCGGACTCTTCTTTAGCTGTCTGCGCATCGGCTGGCAAGACTTCGCCAGGCTCATCAGGGAATTGCACCTTCCTGAGGGGGGATAGAGAGGGCTCTATGGAAGGTTCTATGGACCCAGGCCGATCCTCAGGGCTGGATGCCGCCGGGTAGGATGCCTCTGGGAGGTAGACTCCATCATCTCCAGCTTGCGGTTTAAACGTCGCCAACTCATTTGGAATGGATATGGGATCTCGTGGATCTTTTGATGAATTCAAGGGCTCTGTCTTTCCAGGCGTCCCGGGATAGGGCGCTGCCTCCAATCCCACAACCTCTCTGTCCGCCGGGCTGGAAGAGTTGGGGAGTGGCTCATTCTTGCGTCGCCGCATGACGATTGCCAGGGCAAGGACCGCTACCAGAAGGCTGGCTGCCAGAAGCATGATGATACGAGAATTATTGCCGGAATCTCCGGGTGGCATGGCAGCGGGCAACGCCCCTGATGCCGCAAGAGGCTGTTGATACTGGATGGCAATGGCGGGGTTCGAAACCTCATATCCCTGTACGTCCGCCACCAGGGACTCATTGGACGCGGAAAGGAGATATCCGAGACCCTTTGAGGCATTGATCATCCCCAGGCGCATGTCGCTGGGCAGGTAGAAGGTAACCTGATAATCGTCAAAGCTGCCCCGAGCATCAAACCTGAGAGTCCAGAGGTCGCCCACCTTGGTAGTAAGGCCGTCGGTGAGGGCGTACAGCTGGCGGGTATCGTTCTCAAATCGAAACTGCGAGGTGTTCAGAAAATCGAGGCCGCTGACGTTTTCGGCATATCCGGTTACCAGGGCCTTGCCGGTATTATCGAGGTAGACGTTAAGGCTGAGCCCCTGTCCAGAGGTCGTATTCTCTGCGCCCGCAGAGACCTCTGCATAAGAGCTGCCCAAAAGATTATTGCAAATACGACTGTGACCCGCCAGTGCGACATCATACCCGTGTTGGTCCACCTCATCATAACGAATACGGTCTTTCTGGCCTGAATCTATTTAAAAGCACTCGAAAATTATATGCTGCCACACTCTCCGGTTATATCTCCTTCTACCAGGACCGGCTGGCAATGGGCATCCTCCAGCCGCTTCCAAAGGCCCGGTCGGTTACCTTCAGACCGGGCGCTGCCTGCCGCCTCTTAAATTCAGCGTTCTTCACCAGAGAGAGCACTCTGGCTACCGTCGCCGCATCAAACCCCTGGGCGAGCAGTTCCTCTTCTGACTGGTGCTGCTCGATGTACCTCTCCAGGATAGCATCTAAAACCACGTAGGGCGGCAGGCTGTCCTGGTCGGTCTGGCAGAAACGAAGCTCCGCGGTGGGGGCTTTCTTCAATACCCGGGCAGGGATGATCTCTCGCCCTGAATCGGAATTCAGCCACTCTGCCAGGCGGTAGACGAAGGTCTTGGGAACATCGGAGATGACGGCCAGACCTCCGGACATATCTCCATAAATGGTGCAGTAGCCCACCGCCAGCTCGGATTTGTTTCCTGTGGTGAGAAGGATCGAGCCATACTTATTGGAGAGGGCCATGAGCAGGTTGCCCCGGATGCGGGCCTGAATGTTCTCTTCCGTCACGTCCTTGGGCAGACCGCAAAATGGCCCAGACAGCTCTGCGTCATATGACTGCATGATATCTGTGATATGAATGGTGATCGTCTTCAGCCCCAGATTATGCGCCAGAAGCTCTGCGTCCTCCATGCTTGCCTGGCTGGTGTAGGGAGAGGGCATGAGCACGCATAGAACGTTTTCGGGTCCCAGCGCCAGCGAGGCCACTGCGGCCACGAGGCCGGAGTCGATGCCCCCCGAGAGCCCCAGGAGAACGCTGGAAAAGCCGCACTTGTGCACATAGTCGCGCGTGCCCAGGACCAGGGCCTGCCAGATCTCTGCCTCTGGGGTGAAATCGTCTTTTGCGATCCTTCCGGCCGGGACCGGAGCCGAAGTCGCAGTGTCCGCAATTACCAGATCCTCCTCGAAGCCCTTTCCCCGGGCGATGAGGTTGCCAGACGAGTCGAAGAAGCAGCTTCTGCCGTCGAAGACCAGATCGTCGTTGCCTCCCACCTGGTTGACGTACAGAAAGGGAACCTGGTGCTTCCTGGCCAGGCGGGCCAGCATGGCTTCGCGATGCACTTGCTTTCCGACAGTGAAAGGCGAGGCGGAGAGGTTGATAATAACATTTGCCCCTTTTGCCACCAGCTCCTCTACCGGGTCGGCATGGTAGCGCCTGCGCTTTCCGAAGTCGGAATCGTTCCAGATATCCTCGCAGATGGAGATGCCAAAGACAGCGGACTTGAGGCGCAGGATCTGCGATTCCGAGGCAGGCTCAAAATAGCGGTCCTCGTCGAAGACGTCGTAGGTGGGCAGGAGCGTCTTGCGAAAGGTCCTCTCCACCCGGCCTTCGCATAGAAGCGCAGCAGAGTTGAAGAGGGGCCGGCCCACCTCGCAGGGATTGGGTTCTGCCAGGCCCACCAGAAGGGGCGGCAGGTCAGCCAGATCCAGGGCCAGCTTTCGCAGAACGCTCCAGCTGCGCCGCACAAAGTCGAAATTTAAGAGCAGATCGCGGGGCGGGTAACCCAGGAGCGCCAGCTCGGAGGTGACGAATAAGTCGATATCCGGGCCGGCGCTGCGGGCGGCGCAGGCTATAAGATCGCTGTTGCCGGGCAGGTCTCCCACGGTGGGATTGAGCTGCAATAGAGCTACTTTCATACTCTGCTCATGCCCCTCCTACCTGTTCGTCCTCGATCAGATCCTCGTCAGCCTCATCGTCTTTTGGGGTGCGCACCCGCCCCTCCTTATCTTCTTCCAGGACCTGAGCTTCCATTTCAGCTTTCGCGGCATTTGTCCTCTCCACAAACTCCGCTGCCGCGGCATGAAGCGCAGCAACTGCCTCTTCCGGTCCATCATCTGTTTCTGTGCCAACCAGCAGCATTGCACCGACTTCGGATGCCGTCATCCAGGCTATATCGGAACAACCAATGCCTTCTCCAACATTATTCTTGAGGGCGTTTAGAATCGCCTCGACGGCTTCCACGATTCTTTGCGGCTCTACCTGGGCAGGGATGATTACCTGCACTCCTGTCTCCAGATGGCAGACCCCCATGCCTGGGCCGATGCTCGATCCTACAGCTTCGTCGCTCATACTCCTGGAGTAGGACGGCTGAGTTTTAACAAGTTTGGGTAAAGGGTTTCCATCACTTCCATGGCAGGGTGAAGTCTGAATCAGATAGATCCTGCCTGTAGTTGAATGATATTAGCATATTTCTTGATCCAAAGCAAAATTATAAAATTATCCCACCGCATCTTCCGGGGTTCCGCGCGGTAAAACGCGCTGGGTGACGGGGGCCACTCCAGGCCGTGGCGGCCCCCCTAACCCCGCGGCCGCGGGGGGACAAATTATGAAGCCTTGCCCTTTATCCTTGAACAGGATCGAGAAGGAGTTCCAATGCATGGACTAGGACCAGGATAGTGGATATGATACTGCCAGTCGAGCAGCAGAGGGCCATCCATGGCGAAAGCAGTCTATTAAAGACATTGTATCCCAACCATGTCTGCAATTTAGCCGCCGTCGCTTGGCCGGCCGCGGCCTTGAGCGGCGCCCCAACCATAGCGCGGGAGGGCCGCAGGGCCGACTCGCGGCACCCCGGAAGAAAAAGAGGAAAGCGGTTCTCTCAAGCCGAGAAGTACTTCTCGAATACACCTGCAATATCGCCGGGCGTCTCGATGACATGGACATCATCCATCCGGCGCAGCTTCTCTACATTCTCTGCATCCTCTTTTCGGATGCGCAGCTTCATCTCGCTGCCGTCTGGCAAAATGGTCGTTATGATTCCGGGCTTATAGTCGCAGGGCATGATGTACGTCGGCATGAATGCCTTCTGGGACATGATGGCGGCATTGGAGAGCAGAGAGTCTGCCAGGCCCAGGGCGATCTTGGTTACGGTATTCGAGGTCGTGGGGGCGAGGAGCAGGAACTCGTAGCGCTTAACCTGCAACTGGCCGGCCAGGAAGGGAGAGTTGGAGTTGATCTCCACCCAGACCTTGTCGAAGTTCTTTTCCAGGGTGTTGAAGAGCTTGTAGTATTTTATGACCTGCTCGCCTGCCTTGGATACGAAGACACGAACATCCACCACTTCGTATGTACTGCTTTTGCAGCTCGATCATGGCCTCGACCGTCTCCACAATGCGGTCGCCGCTGCCCGTGATTCCCCAGGCGATCTTCCTCTTGGCTCCTTCCTTTGCCCCGTTCTTTGCCATAGTTATCCTTTAGCCCTTATACCAAATAGACTTTTCGGGATAATTGTTTTTAGCTCTTCCCTGGCATCGAGTGAGGGGAGTGTTCGAGTCTTCTTTGAACTCTATGGGCTCTTGTGGTCAATTACCGTAGCTGGATGATTAACCTCGGTTCTTACTGAATAAAACCGCAGAGTCGCAGAGCGCACGGAGGACGAACGAACGGAGACGATCTATTTACTCAGATGAAAATATGCATTCCTTTCAAGTGCAGGTACAAGGTAATTCCACGTCTCTGCGAACTCTGCGTCTCTGCGGTTAATATTTGTATGCTTACTAATCAAATCCGCAGAGTTACGGAATAAAACTACAAGTCACAGAAACGCACAGAGGATCACGAAAAAATGTCGGATTCCTTAACCATCGCACGAGCCGACACTAAATAGCGAGGAACCCTATTTTTCCTCATTTTCCCGCGTCTCTGACAATTTCAACCATTCCAGGGTCTCAGCAAACCGGCGGGTGGTCTTTCTCAGGGACCGGAAGCCTTCTTCATCCTTTTTTGCCTCCTCCAGTGTATCGCGAGACCAGAAGGTTGCACCCAGGTTGGCGCCAAAAAATCCCCCGCTCACCGGGATCATGCCGTTGAGAATGTAAAAAGTATGGATCTGCTGCACTGCCAGCTCCTGGCCGCCCATGCGGTCGCCTCCCACGGCTATCGCCATGCCTGGCTTGCGCCGCAGCGCTTTGGGCTCTGCGGCCAGGGTGGCTCGCGTCCTGTCTATTACTATCTTCGTCTGGGCGCTCATGCCGCCGTTGTAGACGGGCGTGGCGAAGACAAATCCCTGTGCCTCCCGGATGAGGGGATAGAGCTGATACATGTCGTCCTTGACGATGCATTCCTTGTTCTTGAGGCAGTAGTCGCAGTGTCTGCAGGGGCTGATGCTCTTGCCCCGCACGGTGAACAGCTCCGTCTGGAAGCCCTTCTCCTCCAGCATCTTGAGGGCCTCGCCCAGGATATGTTCTGTGGCCATCTTGCGAGGGCTGCCGGATATGCCGAGTATCATGATGGTCTATGGGAGCTGATGATATTTCAGATTTGCCAGGAGAGGCGGGACGCCCGAAAAAAGAGGTCCCTCACGATATTATGCGGGTTCGTGCCCCAGCCACAGTATTCCGACGTTTTTTTTTCGTGGTCTCTGTGCCTCTCTGGTTTTATTTCGTAATCCTCCAGGGTTGACTATTCAGCCGCGAATATCAACCGTTGAGATGCAGAGAGTTTATTGAGAAACGCATCGTGGGGCACAGCATTCCAAAACCTGCTCGATACAGCGAAGAGCCAAAAAAAGATCTGTAAGATTCATAGGGCTTCTTGTTCCGCGAGGCGAAGCCGGATCATCTCCTCCACCTCGGCCGGTGTGGTGCCAAAGACCTCTCCCAGGATCTCTTTGGCCGTCTCCAGCTCGATAGCCTTCCGGTCGAGCCGGTAGCTGGGGAACACCTGCGGCTCAAATCGTGGCCTCATATGCCGCGGCCATCATTAATTGCGCCAGAACTCCTGCCATCGAGAGCTATCAAGTACGTGTAAGATTAAATACTTTTCCGAAGAAATTGATAACAATAGATCATTTTATGAACTTATAAAAGTATGTATAAGATACAAATGATCTGCAATAAAATCGCTCCATAAATGGCCTTCCATAAAGACGATGAGTATAATGGAGGAATGAGGAGAAAAAGGATGAGAGGGCGGGGCGAAAGTAATGGCATGCCAAAAGTTATACTGGCAAAATGTTAATGCCGATGCAGGATGTGTTCTATACTATGATCAGGGGCAAGGCTTGGATCTATGGCGATGACGTGGACACGGATGTGATCATCCCCGGCAAGTACCTGCGGACCAAAGACACCAGGGTTTGGGCCCAGCATGCCATGGAGGGCCTGGACCCGCAATTTGCAGCAAACGTCCAGAAGGGCGACATAATTGTGGCCGGCCGCAACTTCGGCAGCGGCTCCTCCCGCGAGCAGGCACCCCGGGCATTGAAGGGGGCGGGCGTGGCTGTGGTGGTGGCCCGTTCCTTTGCCCGCATATTCTACCGAAATGCCATCAATGTTGGGCTTCCTCTGGTGGAGGCGGATGTCGTCCTGCCGGCAGGCGACACTGTAGAGGTGGACCTGGCGGCGGGTACGGTGCAGGTGGGCGATAATGTCTATCAGGGAACCCGGCTGCCTGACTTCCTGATGGAGATACTGGAGGATGGTGGCCTGGTGGCGCACCGGCGGCGGCAGAAAGGATTGGCATGATGGCATGGGCATGATCTTTCCCGATGAGTACAAGTTGGTGGGCATAAAGGACCGGGAGCGCCGGGGTGAATCCGTCTACTTTGCCACCGAGTTTCTCATCAGCCGGGATGGGCCCCGGCTCTACCGGGTGCAGAGCCGTGGCTCGGGTTTCATGCGAGAGGTGGAGAAGCTGGAGCTGATCGCCTCCGGCGCAGGAGATCGAGTTCTATCCCGATAGGGTGGACACCCGCAACCGGGCCCGTCTCATCGATCTGGCGGACGGCATCTGCCGGAGCGGAAGAGCGAATACGGTAGTCTTCCAGGGGCCGGATGAGCACATCACCTTCGTCAAAGACCCTGACCCGGGCCAGATTCTAACCATCGAGGTTCTGGATGTCTCTCCACCGGATCCACCCTGGCTGGTTCATGTTCTCGGGGGTTTGGAGGCATGCGGAATCCTGGGCGACCTGACGGTTCAATTTGCGCCTCGCATCCTGGATCTGCGCAAGTTCGATTGCGAAAGTGTCTATTACCCTTGCCGGGCCTCGGGCCTGGGGCGTTCCCTGGACACGGACCCTGTGATCTGCGACCTTCCCCGGATAGTGGGCTGCGAGGTCTCGCGCGAGATCTTTCTGGCCAATAATCCCGGGCATAATTTCGAATTTGTGAATATCTGTCCATTGCATTGCCAGGAGCCAGTCTTTGAACCCCGAGGGCCTTTCATCACCCGATGCTGCCGTTCCGAGCATAAGGGCAGGACCGAAAAGTGCGGCCAGCCGGGCATAGTGGTGCATTGGGGAGAGGGGCCCTGGGAGATAGCAGAGGCGGTAAGATGTCTGGTAAAGGAGTTAAGAAAGTAGCTGTAATCGCCGGCGACGGCATCGGGCCTGAGGTCGTGGAGAGCGCCCTGGCAGTGCTGGAAGCTGCAGGCGCAGAGCTCAGCCTGGTTCCCCTGGAGATAGGCCTGTGCCGCTGGAAGAGGACCGGCCTGGCCATGAGCGGAGGAGGACCTGGAGACCATCAAAGAGTGCGACTGCGTTCTTCTGGGGGCCATCACCACG
Source organism: uncultured Methanosarcinales archaeon (assembly GCA_963702455.1). GTDB lineage: Archaea > Halobacteriota > Methanosarcinia > Methanotrichales > Methanotrichaceae > Methanothrix. Next base: position 88,880 of record CAVPCV010000016.1, on the reverse strand, counting down.
CCGCCCGATCCCAATTACCAGAGCGTGCTCTTGCGGCTGCGGAAAGATCTGGACCTCTATGCCAACATCCGGCCCTTCCAGTCCGAAGATCTGGATTTCATCATTGTGCGGGAGAACACGGAGGGGCTTTACTCCGGCCTGGAAGAGGTAGGCGTGGAGGAGTCGCGCACCTTGAGGGTGGTAACGCGCCGCGGCTCGGAGAGGATCGCCGAAATGGCCTGCGACCTGGCCGCAGGCCGGCGAAAGCTGACCATCATCCATAAGTCCAATGTCCTGCGAAGCGATCGCCTCTTTCTCGAGACCTGCCGGGACGTAGCAGGGCGGCGGGGCGTGCCATACGACGATATGCTCGTGGATGCCGCCGCCTACAATCTGGTGGTGAACCCGCAGAGGTTCGATGTGCTGGTCACCACCAATCTCTTCGGCGACATCCTGAGCGATGAGGCGGCGGGAGTGGTAGGAAGCCTGGGCCTGTGCGCCAGCGCCAACATCGGGGAATCGCGCGCTCTCTTCGAGCCCATCCACGGCAGCGCGCCGGACATCGCAGGGAAGGGCATCGCCAACCCCATTGGCGCCATGCGCAGCGCGGCCATGATGATGGAGTGGCTGGGCGAGCCGGAGATGGCGCGGCGGATAGAGGCGGCCGTGCAGCGGGCGCTGGAGAAGGGAGTGAAGACGCCGGACCTGGGTGGAAGCTCTGGAACTGCGGATGTAACTCAGGCAGTGGCAGGGTATCTAGTGAAGGAAGGCGGCCCATAGTCGGCCAATTAGAGTGACTGATGCAAACCTGCGCCTGGAGGGTGCAGGTTTTTCATTCTCAAAATTCGGTGCCTAAATTACTTCCGTAGGAGACATCATCTAATCGGGCTGACTGAAACGGCGGGCGAAAATGACCTTCTGCCTGTTCAGAATCGACCGTATTGCTTATGCGCTTGCTCAATGGTTGTGATATCCAGGATCAAAACCATCTTCTCATCTTTATGTACCTTGTAAAAAGCTGTGTAAGATCTCGAAATATGCAACCGATAGATGTCTTCATGGCCCTTTCGCAGAATTATCTCTTTGTCACCCTGACCAGGGAATGGATCATCTGCAAGTGTCTTACATTTTTCTATCACTACCCTCTGGCTCTTTGAGGGTAATGAGTTGACGAACTCCAAAGCCTTCTTTTTGATGATCAGCTGGTAGGCTACCACGGAAACTCCACAAACTCACCTTCTTCCTCAATCCTCTCCATATCGCGGAAAAATCGGGCTTTTTTCCGGTCTTCGATCATCTCTTCCAGGAGCTGGGAATATGTCTGTCCTGCCAGCTTGAGGTCTGATAGTTCAACCCATACTGCCTCAGTCACAGGAATGCGTTTAGTAGCAAGCATGATAAAGGTTGTAAGGATTGTAAGTAGATAGATCTTTCCCCTTTCGAAATCGAAGCTACTTCTTTCGCCCCATCCGCCGGGCAAACCAGCGAGACAGGCTCCAGGGGAGGCTGTTCTCCAGCCGTCTTCTTATCTCTTCCGGGCTGTCTTTCCTTTTCTTTGGCTGCTTATTCATGAAAAGAACACCTAATTCTCTTATCAGCGCCTGAAGCTTAATACTTGATTGTTCGCGAGATATCTGGTGAAGACGGCCAGAGGCTGCCCTTCTACACCTGATAAACAGCAACACCAGCCACCCGGAAAGATCAGCAAACGCTCTTTTGCAGATCCCTCACCAGCGCCCCGGCCTTCCGCCCCACCTCCGCGGGATCAACCGGCACCCGGGCTACGCCCGTCTCTATGGCAGCGCGCGCGACCGCCTCGGCCACGGCAGGAACAACTCTCTGGTCCAGTGGCGAAGGGATGATGCACTCCGGAGAGACATTCTCCACCAGGCCGGCTATGGCCCGCGAGGCTGCGATCTTCATGGGCTCGTTGATATCGCTGGCCCGCACATCCAGAGCGCCCCGGAATATGCCCGGGAAGCCCAGCACATTATTGACCTGGTTCGGGAAGTCGGACCGGCCTGTGGCCACTACCCGGGCGCCCGCTTGCAGAGCCAGATCAGGCATGATCTCGGGCACGGGATTGGCCATGGCGAAGACGATAGCGTCGTCTGCCATGCTCTTCACCATTGCAGGAGTCACAATGCCTGCCACAGACAGCCCCAGGAAGACATCCGCTCCGGCTAGAGCGTCGGCCAGGGTTCCCTTAACATTGCGGGGATTTGTGATCCTGGCAATCTCCTGCTTGGACGGGTTGAGGTCGGACCTACCCCCATGTATCACGCCCCGGCTGTCGCAGAGGATGACATCCTTCGCGCCGAAGCTCAAGAGGAATTTGGTTACGGCAATGCCCGCAGCGCCTGCACCGCTCACAGCCACGCGTATGTCGCCAAAGTCCTTGCCCACCACCTTGAGGGCGTTGATCAGCGCCGCCAGGGCGACTACGGCTGTGCCGTGCTGGTCATCGTGAAAGACAGGTATCAACAGGGTCTTCTTCAGCCGCTCCTCTACCTCGAAGCAGCGAGGTGCGCTGATGTCCTCCAAGTTGATCCCTCCAAAGACTGGCTCAATCATGGAGACTGTGTCTACTATGACCGAGGGATCCTTGGAGGCGACAGCTATGGGAAAGGCATCGATGCCTGCAAAATTCTTGAACAAAATGGCCTTTCCTTCCATTACCGGAATGGAGGCCAGAGGCCCTATGTCGCCCAAACCCAGAACGGCTGTCCCGTCCGTCACCACAGCCACCATATTGCCCTTGGCGGTGTACTCATAAACGTCATCAGGATTCTTCTCGATCTCGCGACAGGGTTCGGCCACGCCCGGAGTGTAAGCCAGACTCAGGTCAAGCTTTGTGCAGCAGGGTACTTTGCTGTGCACGGCAATCTTGCCTTTGGCGGCTTTATGAAAGGCTAGTGCTTCTTCTCGAAGGGACATAAGGGACATAATAAACACCTTATTCAAATACCTGATTCTGGGACTTGTTGGACCATTTGGTAGGAGCAACAGATATAAAGCATGGGCAAGACGGAGAATTACCTGGGCCGGGGTGGCAGAGCGGACAAATTCCGGGCGGCATTAAGCGCCGACGGGAGTTCATACGCGGCAGGCTCGAGACCTGTTGTCCCTTCCAGGGACACTTGGGTTCAAAATGGCAGGGCGCAAGAGACCTGTCAGGAAAATCCCAACCCCGGCGCTATTTATTACGGAAAGTTTCATATCAGATTAGGTTGCGACGAAGAGCTGATTGTTATGGCTAGATTTCCTGAAGCAGAAAACAGAATCTTGAATCTCAAGATATGCATGCGCTGCAACGCACGTAATCCTGTAAAAGCGACCCGCTGCCGTAAGTGCAGCTATCATGGCCTGAGAATGAAGTCCAAGGAAAATAAGACCGCTTAAATGATCTCTGAAAGGGGCAGGGTAGAGTTGTTACTGGCCGAAGCCGTAAAACGGCATGGAGCCGGACATCTCACTCTGATTGACCCTGATTCCCAGAGCCCGGATGTAGCCGCAGCCATGGCCGAAGCTGCCACCAGAGGAGGCACAGATGCCATCATGGTAGGCGGCTCGGTGGGCGCGGCAGGCATTCTTCTTCACGAGACTGTAGAACAGATCAAGAAGAAGACCAATCTGCCCGTCATTCTTTTTCCCAGCAGCGTGGCTGGCCTCTGCGAAAATGCTGATGCCGTATTCTTCATGAGCCTGCTCAACTCTCGCTCGACCAGCTACATCGTGGAGAATCAGGCCATGGGTGCTCCCTTGATACTGCGCTATGGTCTGGAGCCCATACCCATGGCTTACATCATCATTGAGCCGGGGGGCACAGTGGGTTTCGTGGGCGATGCCCGTCTTATACCCAGAAAGAAGCCGGAGCTGGCCGCGGCTTATGCTCTGGCTGCCAGGTTCATGGGCATGAGGCTGGTCTACCTTGAGGCGGGGTCCGGTGCTGACTCTCCGGTGCCTGCCAATATGGTGGCTCTGGTGAAGAAGCTTCTCGGAGATGTGCTCCTCATCGTGGGCGGGGGGATTCGGAGCGGAGCTGCGGCCGCGGAGCTTGTGAAAGCTGGAGCAGACCTGATAGTGACAGGCACGGCCGTGGAGCGCAGCCCGGACGTCACATCTTTCGTTTCCGAAGTGACCAGCTCCATTCGCAGGTAAAATACTGTGCAATCCAGAATGCAGAGCTTTCTTGAGGCCTCCAACCTGGACGGTTTTCTTTTTGTTGGCGACAGCATCTGCGACTCGGATATGTATTACCTCTCTCACTTTCTGGCCGGCGACAGATTCGCCCTTCTCGCCCAGGAGAAGACCACACTGCTCGTCTCTTCAATGGAGAAGGGCCGGGCCGAGAAGGAGTCAACGGCAGATATTGTGCTCAGCACCTCCCAATACGAAATTATGGAAAAGCTGAAAAGTTCCGGAAAACCGGACCAGGCCTATCTGGAGGTGCTAAAAGAGTTCCTGCGCGATCACGGCGTCTTGCGCCTGGGCGTGCCTTTCCGCTTCCCCTCCGGAATCTTCCAAAATTTGTCGCCGGATTTTGAAGTCAAGATCCTGGAGAGCCCAGCAACAAGCAGAGAGAGCCGTAAAGACAGACAAAGAGATCGCAGCCATAACCCACTACGCAAAGGGCTTGCGAGAGGGCCATGCGCAAGGCTGTGGATCTGATCGCAGGTTCTCAGCCCCGCGGGGATATCCTATTTTATCAGGATCAGCCCCTTCTCTCTGAGCAGGTGCGCTCTGCCATTGAGGTCTCCTTGCTGGAAGACGGCTGCGAGACCATGGACACCATCGTGGCCGGCGGCGCTGAAGCTGCCGACCCTCACGCGCGAGGAGCAGGACCCCTTCATGCCAATGCCCCTATTGTCATCGATATCTTTCCGCGCTCCAAGATCAGCAGGTACTATGCAGACATGACCCGCACTGTGCTGCGGGGCGAGGCAACGCCTGAGGTGAGTGAGATCTTTGCTGCCGTTCGCCAGGCGCAAGACGTTGGCATTGAGGCCATACGCTCCGGCATCTCGGGAAAGGAGGTCCATTCACGTGTGGCTCAGGTCTTCCGGGATGCGGGCTATCCCGAAACGGAGGGCTGCGGTTTCACCCATTCCACAGGCCACGGCGTGGGCCTGGACGTGCATGAAAAACCCGTCCTAAGCGAGATCGGCGAGACCTTGCAGTCAGCCCAGGTGGTGACTGTGGAGCCGGGCCTCTACTATCCTCAAATCGGAGGCGTGCGGCTGGAGGATTTGGTGGTGGTAAGAGAAAACGGGTGCGAGAACCTCACCCATTTCGAGAGAGAGCTCGTGCTTTAATCACGGATTCCAAACGAAATCAGACATAAAGAAAACTTGGCTCAAATGGTGATCTTTGCCCTAAAAATGGTGGTATCAATGGACAGGGAAATACTGGAGAAGTACAGAACTGCCGGGCGGATCCTGGCCGAGGTGCTGCAAGAAGCGCGACCAAGAGTCGAGGTAGGCGCGTCTCTGCTGGACGTGGCGGATTTCGTGGAGGGCGCCATAAGATCAAGAGGCGCACAGCCCGCCTTTCCCTGCAATATATCTCTGGACAGGAGCGCGGCTCATTACACGCCAACGCCCGATGATAAGAGCATATTTGGCGAGAATATGGTCAAGCTGGATGTGGGCGTGCACGTCGATGGCTACATTGCCGACGCCGCCATCACCGTTGACTTGAGCGGCCACGATAAGCTCACGGAGGCCTCCTGTGCCGGCCTGGCTGCAGCCCTGGAGCTGGTCGGTCCCGGGGTGAGTACAGCCGATATCGGCAAAGCCATAGAAGAGGCGATCACAGGCTACGGCTACAAGCCGGTATCCAATTTGACAGGCCACGGCCTCTCCAGATATCTGGCCCATGATGAGCCCGCCGTGCCCAACAAGGCCATGGAGAAGGGCGTGACTCTGAAAGAAGGGGATGTCATAGCCATTGAGCCCTTTGCCACCAACGGCTCGGGCAGAATCAGCGAGGCCCCCATCAATGAGATCTATGGCCTATCCGCGCCCCGGCCGGTGCGGCTGCCTGCTGCAAGGGTGCTGATGAAGGAGATTCAGGAGAGCTACAAGACGCTTCCCTTCGCCCGGCGATGGCTGAAGGGGGAGAGGGCGGAATATGCGCTCATGCAACTCTTGCGCAGTGGAGTAGTGCACAGATATCCTGTGCTCTGGGAGGTAGAAGGAGCTATGGTCTCCCAGGCGGAGCACACGGTTGTGGTTCTTGAGAATGGCTGCGAGGTAACAACCAGGCCAGGCAACCCGAGTTCAATGGATCTTTAGTCTTTCTTTTTTTAGTCCTTGGCCTTTTCCTCAGGCATCAGCCTAATCGCTCTCGCCTGTATCCGCTGATCCGTCATCTTCTTTGTAGCTGTCGTCGCCCAGCATGGCCGCAGATATGGCATCAATTCCGTCCATAAGCTCTGCCGTCATGCAGTAGGGCAGGTCGCCAATCTCGGGAAGGCTCTCTCCGCCGATCACTCTGGCACCCGACCTGACTGAGCAGATCGAAGGCCTCGTCCAGGTTCTCTTGCTGTTCAGCGGTGACTGCCTTTGCTACCAGCTCCTCCAGGGCGCTATCGCGATCAAAGTCTCCAGTGATATAGCGCTGGCTGGAGACAAATACTGCGGCAAGAGATGTCTTGAGGGATTCCAGCATCAGATCTGCATCCTCCCCCATGGATTCATGCTCCTGGAAGACTATTGACTTGATGGCCTCGATCTCGGCTATGGCCTCTTCGGGAGTGATGACCTCTCTTTCGCATCGGGCTATAACCTTCAGACAGGCCAGCACCACATCATCCATGATGTAGATGAAGACCGCTCCCGAGTTCTTATCATCCGACTCGGTAAGCTTGAAGTTGCTATCCTTGACCTTGTTCATCCAGTTGAGCCACCGCTTCGGGGTGTAGAATTCTTCCTTCATTGTAGAACTCATCCTTTTTTTGACAATTCACCGGTATGTATCCACCAGGGCCACTCTTTCAATGACCAGATCTTCTATCCTTCCCTCGCCCACGGCTTCCATCTCCGCGGAGGAGATGTTAAAGGCCTCTCTTACGGCCTCGTCAACTGAAGGAACAGCCAAGTCCATCCAGTTCCACGAGCCGGGATAGATCCGAGGCATTTGGCCAGCGGCATTATGCCGTCAGAGGTGGCGAGGATGAGTGCGATTCGCTTTGTACAATCAGATATTCCCATCTGAAGGGCCCTTTCAATCTGTCGCTCTCCTGAGGCATAACGCATTATCTCCATTCCGACATCTTTCGCAATGTTTCTCCCTTGGGAGAATGCAGCGAAGGCCTTCTCGGTGGCAAAGAAGATATGTCTCTCGCTGACGACTTTATCTGCATCCAGGGCCTGCACCACGCAGCCGTGACGGGTTTGTAGATCCTTGATTACTGATATGAGCTCGCTTCTGTCCCGGATAACCGGCTTTCCGAAGAGCAGGCGAATTTCATTCATCTCTTGGCAGATCGGATGAAGAAGCTTAAAAGCTTACGGTCTTTCACCGGGGAGAATTTCGGACTATTTGGAAAAAGGAAGCTAAAATCTAAGAAGAGGGCAGGCTCTCTGCCCAATAAGGTCGAATTTTGAGCTAATCAAACCAGGCCGGCACGCTGCAACCTGAGCAGATCGGCGGTGTCCAGTTTTTCGCCCTGCCTGAAGTGGGTAAGGATATCTTCAGCCTCGCGCTTGGCAACCTCTTTGGCGCGATCTTCCTTTATGTCCTTATTCTTCTTCTTCAAGCCCACGATGACCTTCTCGAAGTCGCGAACCTCTCGCTGGGTGCGGATGAACTCCTTGTGCTGCTCATCGGCGGCCTCCTGGGCCTTCACGAACTCCTTGTGAGCAGCATCGGCTTCGGCACGAGTCTGATCGGCTTCCTTGAAGGTGCCTATCATCTGATCGTGATATTCCTGGGCCAGCTCCGCGAACTTGGTAACCTCGTCGTGATGCCCAGATGCCTCATCTCTCATGGCTTGCGCTTCATCCAGGAGCTTCCTCAGCTCATCATTCTTCTCCAGCTGCTCTTTGCGGCTTCGGAATTCAGCATGCAAGGCGGCGATCTTATCAACCAGTTGCTTCTCTTTATCCGGGCTTAAGACCTCGGTCTGCTGCCGAAACTCAAGATGATCGATCTCACGGCGCAGATCTCTTATGGAACGCTCACCGGTCAAGTTGTACTTCTTCCGGATATCGTCTATTCTTGCATAGAATTGGTTGGTCTTTTCGTTGAACTCGTCCCTCTGCTTCTTGGCTTCAGCCACATTCTTGTTGTTCTCATCTCGCAGCTTCTTGAGCTCCTGAGCCTTGTCGATCAGCTCTTTGGTGGACTTGTTGAGCTCGTTTCTCTTGGCGGCCCATTTGCTCGCCTCAGCATTCAGTTGGCTGCGCCTATCCTTAAAGGCAAGGGACTCCTGCCTGAGTTTGCCTCTCTTATCTTCCAGTTCTGCCAGCATCCCCCGTTTATCCTCCTGTTCCAGCCCGCGGCTGGGGTTTGGTCCCACTCCGGAACCAAAAAACCCGGGAACCCTTCGCCAGAGTGGCGAAGGGCTTCTCTTTCGGCACTATACGTTGTGGGGTTTTTTGTATGCTCAATTTACAGATCTTATGATCGAATCCTATCTCGATATATAACTATCATTCAATTCTGGATTCATTCGCAAATCGCTTGGAACTGACGCAATCGGTATGACCAAAAGATGACCTTCCCATAAGATCGATAGGAGCGAGCATACTGTTACCTATCGAGAAACGCTTTACGTATTAACCTTTTGGTTATGCATTCATGGGATTAATACTTTTTTACGCAGTGTTTAACTTTTTATGCAGTGTCTGAGGACATATAAATGAGTAATTTTCATCACTGCATCGAATTTTCTTAATTAAATGGTTAATTGATTATATTATATAAACTGTGGTGATCTGGACAGAGAGGTGCACTGGTCGTAAGAGCTTGATTTTGCTGATAGGGATTTCCCAAAAATGGCCGCAGCACTCTCCGGACCTAAAAACGATGCCAGGCTATCGGTGCGGCTCCATTGAACGAAATTAGATTATCTGATTGCAGCAAGGCAAATTGTTTTTCAGATTTGTAAAAAGGCAATCAACAGATTAAAATAGGTGAGTTGACCTAAGAAACAGGATAATTAAATAGAATAGTGTTATTCGCTTTAGATGGAGGGATTAATCTGAAGAAGGCAATGCTAGCAGTATCGGTAGCAATGGTTTTGGTTGCACTTATGGGATGTTCATCCGCTCAAAGGTCATTTCCAGCTACGCCTACATACGTAAACGGGTAGAAGAGAGCAATATGACATTCGACTTCGAGCAGAGCGTGCAGGGAAATGGCTATTTCATGACCTACATGTATGCCAAGGCCGATAATGTCGCTATGAAGAATTACGCTCATGGCAGCGGCTCCATAAATAGTGAGGCCGTTCTGAACTACTATAATATGAACAAGAAGACGCATAACGTCTACTCTGATTACAATGACATCAAGGAGAACTGCATCCAGTTCAAGGAAGACGTCTCCATGGTCTACGCACCCATGAGAATCGCTGTCGGAAACGGCTACTATGCCGCAAACCCGCTGGACTACAGCTCCTTGCTGAAGGAGAAGACCTGGGTGAAGAATTATCGTGCCGGCACCAGCATGCACCATGAGGTTGAGTATGCCCATGCCCTTGATAAGGAATTGAATCTCGTGGCTAAAGAGAAATTCAATCACACCTATGATCCAGAAATTGTAGGCGTCGGCTGTACACAGATGAATGTCAATGAAGATATGACTGACGGCAAGGCTCATATCGGCGTCCTGCAGGCAGCAGAAAACTTTGCCAACTATGAACACCATTGATAGTCAGGGCAGCTCGGTGAGGCATCCCTATTGGCAATATGATATGTCCGCCTGGAAGAATCCTGCCATCGAGATCGATGAGGACTACTGGGGAACCTACCATATCGAGAAGAACATGACTCTCGAAGTGCCCTACCATCTGATTCAGAAGAAGAAGACTGGCTGCCCTGCTGCTTCGGCGGCTTCGCGGACATGAACACCCTGGATAAGAAGGCCTTCAAATCGGCAACTGGCGTCTTTGACTGCACCTGCTTCAAGGCACCAACCCAGGCCCAGTTCCCAAGAGTCTATGTGTAAAGAAGGGATAATCTCCCTTTCTTTTTTACAATTTTTCTTGATTTTCCAGGCCCTATTCTCAAGGGATTTCGAGATGTCCAGGGGAAAAGACCTTAAAATCCAAGATGTCATCCATCATATGCAATTCGCGACCTGGGAGCCCTTTACCTGGCCTGCTGGAGGATTTCGGCTTCTCTCAAAAAGGGATGAAGAAGCAGCAAAGCTGCTGGCTGAGCTCTTGCATGGCTTGGAAAATTGGCTGCCCGAAGCCGATGCCCGGGTTCGCGGCCGAGATGTGGTTGTATTTGGCAATGCCCCAACCCTGGATCGCGAGCTGGATGGCTGCAAGAAAAGGATGCCGTCTTCCTGGCCGCGGACGGGGCGACGGCCGTTCTCTTGAAGACGGGGTATTGTACCGGATATCATAGTCACTGACCTGGACGGCCTCTTTCCTGACATTTTAAAGGCCAATCGAGAGGGCTGCATCGTGGTGGTACATGCCCACGGAGACAACCTGGACGCACTGCAGAGATACGTGCCACAGCTGAAGAGAGTCATAGGCACAGCCCAGTGCCGCCCTCCTGAGGGCCTCTATAACTTCGGAGGATTCACCGATGGGGATAGATGCGTATTTCTGGCAAAAGAGCTGGGGGCGGCCTCTATAAAGCTGGTGGGCTTTGACTTCGAGGATGAGAGCGTCACTCCGCGCAAAAGAAGGAAGCTTATCTGGGCCAAGAGGCTGATCGAACTGGCCATGAGCTGAAAGGGCTGCAAAAAGAGAGATGCTTCGGCTCATCGCTGTTTTCTGTGGGTTTATGCGCCTGGCGCAGGAATCCCACAATTTTTCCGTAGTCCTCTGTGCGCCTCTGCGCCTCTGCGGTTAAATGGTCGTTAGACACTGGTTATGACTAAAGGTTGCTGAGTGTAACCGCAGAGTCGCAGAGTTCGCAGAGTTGCGCATGAGAAACAAGCATTCTTTACCCACACATGATAGCGAAGAGCCGAAGCTTCCTTATGATATCAGCTCAAGAACGGCCTGAAGTGCTTTTTTAGCCACCATCTCCGGGCCAAGGCTCGCATCTATCAATACAAAACGTTCCGGCTCACCGGCTGCCAGCCGGCGGAAGTTTTCGTCCACGGACTGCAGGAACTCGAGCCGCTCGAACTTCTCCCGTCCCGGACGCGACTGCATTCTCTGCAGGGCAAGGCTTGGGTCAAGAATGAAGAGCAGAGTCCTGTCGGGCTGCAAATTCCAGGGGTTGTAGAGGCTTCTGATCCATTGCACGGGATCCGGGACGATATTTCTGAGTGTTACACCCTGGTAAGCGGCCGTGGAGTCGGTATATCTGTCGGATAGGACAATCGCACCATCTTCGAGGGAAGGAATGACGGTTCTAGCCAGATGACCGGCATGATCGGCCATGAATAGAAAGAGCTCTTCCATGCGCTGGGCTGCAGATGTCTCTCCGGGCCCGGCATATGCAAGCTCTTTCCTCAAGATCTTACCTGCATCACCCTTCGTCGGCTCAGCAGTGAGCACCAGTCTTCTCTCCGGCATCAGCTCCGCCAGCGATGCCGCAATATGCTGGGCTGCAGTGCTCTTTCCTGAGCCGTCGATGCCTTCCAGAGTGATAAGGTGGCCTTTCACATTTTTTTAGCTGGGTTTGAAAATAGATTAAATTATCGCTGTGAGATGGTTTTTTGCAGATAAAAGGTAATTTGATATTGTCGCCCGATACTAACTCTGGCACTTCATCCGATGGGTATCCGCAGTCAGTCCAGTAACCCTCGCAGCGGGCGTCTGTACCGCATTTGGGTTGTCTCATGGTCATAGGTAGACAGATAGTCAGTATCCTACCATAAGGACCTATCAACGCGGCCTGTAGTCCCCTTCTTGCACCAGCACTCACGGCAGAACAAATTTCTAGGCTCGTGCCAGCCCTCTAAAGGGACAAGAACGGAAGGGGCCTGTTATTTATAAAGTTTTCTGTGCAGGATATATTAATTTCGCCATAAAGTGTTTCTGCTGCCCAGTAAGCTTTAAGTTGAAGTTCTACATTAACAATGCTGAGGTGCTTCGATTGACCGACAAGATCTATGTAATTGGGCACAAGAGCCCGGATACCGATTCTGTAACATCTGCAATAACCTATGCCAACCTGAAGAATGCCCTGGGAATGAGCGAGGCAGTACCAGCAGCCGCAGGAGACCTTAACGGAGAGACGAAGTTCGTGCTGGACTACTTCAAAGTTCCCTACCCAGAGAAGCTTACCGACGCGACAGGTAAGAAGGTCATCCTGGTAGACCACAATGAGATGGCCCAGGCAGTGGACAAGCTTGATGTAGAGAACATCGTCGAGATCGTGGACCACCACAAGATCGGCGGCCTCACCATCGGCAAGCCCATATTCATCCTCTGCGAGCCAGTGGGGGCGACGGGCGGCATCATCGCGAATCTCTATGAGCAGAATAAAAAGGAGATCAGCAAGCAGATGGCCGGCTTAATGATGGCCGCCATCCTCTCCGACACCGTGCTCTTCAAGTCTCCCACCTGCACTCCTCGCGACAAAGCGGCCGTGGAGAAGCTGGCCAAGATCGCGGGCGTCGACCCCATGAAGTTCGGCATGGAGCTGCTCAAGGCGAAGAGCGATATCTCCTCCAAGTCCGCCAAGGACATCCTCATGGGCGACTTCAAGAAGTTCGACTTTTCCGGCACCAAGTCCGGCGTCGGCCAGATCGAAGTCATGGACCTCAAAGACCTGGAGCCCAAGAGAGCGGCCATCCTCGACGAGATGAACAAGATGAAGGACGCCGAGAAGCTGGATATGGTCGTGCTGATGCTCACGGATGTCATGAAAGAGGCCAGCGACATTCTCTTCGTGGGGAATGCCACTGCTGCCGCGGGCTTCGAGAAGGCCTTCGGAGGCAAGCTCGCCAACAACTCCATCTACAAGGAAAAGGTCCTCTCCAGGAAAAAGCAGGTCATCCCGCCCCTGGAAGGCGCCTTTAAGAAGTAATCCTCAGGAGTATGAAGGCGACCTGATGGCCACCTTCGCTTTTTTTTTATTAGCATTTACCGTAGAATCCCTCATCTCGGCTGGGATGCACCTTCTCGCGATTTATGCGCACCAGCGGCTTGGAAAGATGGCGACGAGCGCAGGGCGGAACCTCGTAGAATCCCGTCTCCAGATCCCGGAGACGGACGTTCCGTTCGCGACCGACGGATCTTGTCTTGCAGCGCCGACAGCGGTAGCCCTGGCCACTGCCAGCGGACTCCATTTTTCTCTTGCATTGCGGGCAGAGCGGCACCGTCAGCTCCTCCTGCTCGGCAAGACGGATGATGTTGATCTTCTCCAGGTTGAGCGACCCCTCTCGCATAGAACCGTAAACCTCCAGCTCGTCGCCGGGAATGAGCCGCTTTACAATATTGCGAAAGTTCTTGGTGGGCTCGAAGGCGGCGCATTTCAGGCGAAGTGTGCCATTTTGCAGCGCGAAGAAGAGGTGGCCGCCTGCAATTGCCCCGCCGTCTCTGCCACAAGGCCATGCAGCCTGTAGCTCTGACTCTCCTTTGTATCAGCCCATTCGCCTTCCAGGATATGGGCATCTGTGCCCTGGTTGGTCAGGTAGAGCACACTTCTCTCCTTTGGCTCCGATATTATGGTCCGGAATGCTTCCTTGATCGCCTCGGGGTCGGAACCTCTTATGCCGAACAGAACGGGATCCCCGGAATGAGGGGCGAAGACGACTCTGCTATTATGATGATCTACGGTATCCCAGGTGCGTGGATAGGTCAGAGCATCCGCTTTCCAGACGGATGAGGCATCGATGCTCCGGGGCCTGCCCCAGCGCTGGCGCTCCCGGTAGGCGATCAGCTCGTAGGTGAAGTCCGGCAGATCTGCCCCCACTGCGGCCAGTGCTCCAATGAGGCCGCGCCCCTTCTTGAAGCCCCGGTACCAGATGCCTTCTTCATCCAGAAGCGACCTCGCCTCTTCGATCTCCAGAATCTCAGTGACTGCCCGGCGGTAGAAGTCCGTCATTCGTGCCGTCACCTCTTCTGCTATCACCAAACCCGGATTGGTGTTCGCTCCTGCGAAGTCGGATAGCTCCAGGACCGTCTTCAGGGCGACCTCCTTCACCTCATCGGGCCGGTCGCTCTCCAGTTGGAAGGCCAGGGCGGCGTTGCCGCGCGTCTTGAAGCGGGCGCAGGGGTTGAGCCGGATGAGCCTCGGCAGGCCCAGTACCACCCCCAAAGGCTGGAGCCTCTCCATGAGCACTGCTGCCAGATAAGTGGTGCACAGGCCCTTCTCAGAATCGGTATCATCAATTCCAATGAACATGGTCAACCTTAAATAGCCGTCAAACCGACATATATAATGATGGATAAGGAACTTCTCGCCGAGCGTGTGGAGGAGGTTCTAAGGCAGGCCGGATTCTCTACCTCGGATCGCTGCTATCTCCGTCCCAGGAGCTTCGATCTTGCCGCCAGAAAGGGAGATCAGTTTCTGTTTCTGAAGATCCTCTCCAACATCGACGGCCTGAATGAGCAGACGGCTCTGGAAGTGCGCCGTCTGGCCAAGCATCTTTTAGCGAGCCCCATTCTGGTGGGCGAGAAGACCCGCGATCAGTACCTGGAAAGGGGCGCGGTCTACTTCCGCTACGGCATACCTACGCTTAGTCTTTTTACTCTGGCGGATTGTCTCCTGGACGAGGCTTTGCCTCTGGTCTACGCGGCGCACGGGGGGCTGTATGTGCGCATCGATGGCACCAGAATGAGACAGCTCCGCCTGGCGCGCGGCATATCTCTGGGGGCACTGGCTTCAGAACTGGGCGTATCCCGCAGAACCATAAGCAAGTATGAAGTGGAAGATATGGACACATCGGTCGATGTGGCCCTGAAGCTGGAAGAGATATTCGAGCAGGAGCTGATCCAGCCTGTGGACCCCTTCCACCATGGAACTGTGGAGGAGGAGAAAGGGCCGGTGACAGACACTGTTTTGCGCCTGCTTCTGGAGATAGGCTTTGATGTAGTTCCCACGGCGCAGGCACCATTTAATGCCATAACCAGACTCGGGGATCTGGTAGTGCTCACGGGCGTTAGCAAATTCTCTCTGAGCATGGTCAAGAAGGCCCGGCTCATGAGCAGCCTTTCATCTGTCGCCAGGACCAAGTCGGTGGTAATAGTAGACGGCGAGACGAAGCTCGAGTGCATCGAAGAGACGGCCCTCATTGAGAAACGCGAACTTGAGACCATCGACCAGACCAGGGAGTTCGAAGATCTGGTCCTGGAGAAGCAGAATAAATGAAGTAATGAAATATTTTGGCTCTTCGCTATATCTTCGCTGTATTCAGTGGCTAGACTCAGATCGCTAACTATGTCAGCTTTCTATCTGGGAGTGCTCGCTGAGTCGGCCCTGCAGGCTCTGCGATGGCGAGGCCTGCTAAGCAATAGCCGGCCGATGCGCAGCAGTTAAGCTGCAGGCATATGCCAGGCTACACAGTCATATGAAAGTGGCTCTTCTTGCAGAGGCATCTGTTCAAGGATAAAGGGCAGAGCTTCATAGATTGTTCCCCGCGGACGCGGGGTCAGGGGGGCCCGCACGGCCTTGAGTGGCGCCCCGTCACCCCAGCGCGTCTACACCGCGCGGAACCCGGAAGAAGAAGTGGGATAATCTTTTGCGCCTTGACTTGAGCTTGACTTAAGATATGCTGATGTCATTCTGACTGGAGACCGTATAAGTGGATGCAGACGGGGATAGCTTTCCGCTCTTTCTTCCGGGGTGCCGCGAGTCGGCCTGCGGGCCTCCCGCGCTATGGTGAGTCCTGGGCGGATGCCTGGCTACAATGGGCAGTTGGCTTGGCCATGAGCGTAATTCGGAGGCATCAGATGGCAAACATATGTGCGGACGCGGGGTTAGGAGGGCCCCACGGCCTGGAGTCGGACCCCGTCACCCCAGCGCGTCTCACTGCGCGGAACCCGGAAGAAAAATGTGCGGAATAGTCTCTTGACTGCAGACAGATACAGAGATAAGCAGTTTCACATTTGGCATAGCCATTCTCTGTGAAAGCATACATTCATCTCATCTCTCGCCAGAGTAATCCTCCTCAGGAGGCATTGCATTCTTATGGAATCTATCACGAAACCGATTACAGAATCACTCATGGACAGGATCAAAGAATCCGGCAGGGTATTCGTCTTTGGAATTGCCGGCGACAGCGGTTCGGGCAAGACGACCATATCCCGCGGCATAAAGAGAATACTGGGCGAAGAGATGGTGGCCTCCTTCTCCATGGACGACTATCACAGCCTGGATAGAAGGCAGCGAAAAGAGCGCAATATCACGCCTTTGCACCCGGACGCCAACCACCTCGACCTGCTGGCGGATCACCTGCAGGCTCTGCGCCGCGGCGAGAGCATCAATAAGCCGGTCTACGATCACAGCACAGGCGCCATAAGCGGGACGGTGCCCTTCGGCCCCGCGCCGGTGATAATCGTGGAGGGGCTTCATCCGCTTTACACAGAGCGGCTGCGCAGTCTCATCGATTTCAAGATCTTTGTGGACCCCTCCCGGTCTGTAAAACGGCTCTGGAAGATGAGACGTGATGTGGGCGAGAGGGGCTACAACCCTGATCAGGTGATGGCGGAGATCCTGCAGCGCGAGCCCGATTACAAACTCTACGTGGACATCCAGAAGATCTATGCCGAGATCGTGATCAAGATCCAGGATTCCCGGTTTCATCCCTCCCCGCTGCAGGCGGAGCCTGCCATCGACTGGTACTCGGTGCGGCTGATTACTTCAGACCCTCGATCAGCCTGTCTCTGAGGTTGGTTTGACCATTGATCTCAGCAAGATACTGCACAGGTCCGAGCACGAGTTTTCCATTGAGTTTCAGCGGGACGACTACTACGGCAAAAATGTGGGCATCATGACTGTGGACGGCGAGATTCATCAGTCCATGATTGCGGATCTGGAGAAGAAGCTGGGCGACTCACTGGGAACTTATGCCATCATCAGCGACAGGAGGCAGGAGTATGTCAACGCCATCGGCCTTGCCCAGCTTATCCTGACCTGGAGCTGTGTGGAGAAGCTGGAGCACCTGCTTCGCGCCGGGGATCAGTCGCGCTCGTAGGCCATGATATTTTTTTGATTTCCTTTTAGATCGAGGTCGCCCGGGCGGCGCTTCCACTGTGGGCTCTTTATCTAGGCGGTTAATATTCATCACGGGATAATTAAACTCTGGTGGCTACGGAAGAGAACCGCAGAGTCGCAGAGCGCACGGAGGACGACGAACGGAGAACTATCATGAAAGGCAATTTTCTGGGCTTCAGGTTGATGGAATAGTGATAAAGAAGATATCGCGTCTCTGCGAACTCTGCGTCTCTGCGGTTAATATTCGTGGCGGCATATTCAAACCAGAGGATTTATGAAAGAACACCGCAGAGGCACGAGCATACAGAATGACTCACGAAAAAATGTCGGATTCCTGTGACCCGCGCACGAACCCACACTAAATGGCGAGGAACCAGTTTCACCCTCTCTTCTTCATCTCCTTCTCGATCCCTTGCCCGGCTCTCGGTCAGGCACCAGACGCCGATCGTTCTCGATAACGAAATTCTTCTCAGCCATCTCAGCCAGGATCTTTGTGACCATTGGTGCCGGGATGTGCTCAACCTTGGCGACCTTCTCTGCCGACATCTTGCCCTTGGAGCCCAGAATCTGAACTACCCTTTCGCGCTGCTTGTTTCCCATGATGAAACCCATATTTCCGTCCATGTCATCTGCCATAATTTTACCCTCTTTTGCGTTAGCTTTATAGCTACTCACCTCAATGTTAAAAGTGGCGGGCAGTCCGGGTGGTTCGGCGTCACCTATAACCCGAAATCGTCGACAAGCGGGGGGCGAAGCTGGCGGAAGACTTTGGGCGCTGCGCGTTCAGTCCAGGTGCAGACAATGATTCTCCGTCCTGTAGGGATAGCACCGGTCCATGGGTCTTCCTGAAGGAAGGTTTGTGTACCATAATTGCAGGAACCGGTTCAGGCCCGGAAGGGAGCAGACCTACTGCGGGTAACTGTCGCTTATAGGTATAAGGGGAGGAGGAAGCATCGGGATTAACTGGCGCGCGAGCTCGAGGGCAACCGTCGGCGGGCCTGCCATTTAATTAAGATCAAACCGCTGCGCGGTTCGATCTTCGTCGCTTTAGCAATCTTATAGGGAAAGAAACATGTCCTCCTTATATTGATTCTGTTTTAGATGTCTTCACCGAGGACGACGGGTAAGCGTATTCCCTGCGAGGAATCGGTGGTTGAGATGATCCGATGACGGCATCATCAAGATACTCCAATAGATCTGCTTCAATCAGAGTACGACAAGATATGCTCCAATTACAGAAATTGGAGTAGCATATGCTCCAATTATAGAAATTGGAGTAGCATATACTCCAATCATAGAAATTGAATTCATTTTCTGCTTCCATCAGAGAAACAATAACATATGCTTATTACTGAAATTTGATAACATAAGGGGAATGCTGTTCGCCTAAAATCGCATGCCAGTAATTGCTTAAAGATTTTCCCGACATCTTTAAGTAACGTTTCTATCAAAATAATGCTAAGTAGAAAAAGGAATCCACTATGGACGATAAAATATATGCAGTGATGACTGGAGATATTATCGGATCAACTCGACTTACAGAACGATTTGGCAGTTCTTGGGTCGACGATCTTCATGATTCCTTGGACTATTTGAAAAAAAACTCACTAATCCCTCCGTCTATTTTTAGAGGAGATAGTTTTCAGATAGCAACGTCAAATCCGGATTCCGCAATAAAAGATGCAATTATCTTGCGGCTAAGATTAATATCGAGTTTTAAGGTAGATGAGGCCTTTCCGAGATTGGATGCTAGGATTGCAATAGGCTTGGGAAAAATTGATCATCTCCCAACCGGCAAGGACAATTATAACATCGGTGAGATGTCCGGCGAAGCATTTAGAAATTCCGGCCAACTTCTGGACAGAAACTTGAAAGGAGATAGAAATCTGATTGTTAAGACGCCCTGGCCTGAAGTAGATGCAGAAATGGATATTCATTGCTTAGTAGTTGATCGATTAATAAGCAAATGGACGACTAAGCAATGTGCTGCTGTGATGTATAAGCTTGATGATTATA
Source organism: uncultured Methanosarcinales archaeon (assembly GCA_963702455.1). GTDB lineage: Archaea > Halobacteriota > Methanosarcinia > Methanotrichales > Methanotrichaceae > Methanothrix. The sequence goes on along the minus strand of CAVPCV010000016.1, from coordinate 69,582 downwards.
ATTTAAAGGAAATCGGAGAAAAGCTAAATATCAGCTTTTCTGCGGTCGGCAGACGGCTAAAAAAGACGGATTACGATATTGTGGTGAGAATTGTTGAAAGGTATTCTGAGTTGATTAAAATAAAAATCAACAGTCACATAATTAACCACAAAGGAGATTAAAATATGGAGCTAATATTTTCCTTTTTAATCTACCTGATCTTTGCCCACATAATTTCTGATTTTGTATTGCAGCCTGACAAATGGGTAAAAGACAAAGAAGAGCACAAATCGAGGTCGAAATATCTTTATTTGCACGCTTTTGTAGCTGCCACTCTTGCAGGGATTGCATCGGCTCTATTCTTTAATTTATATGCGACGGCTTTTGTAGTCGTGTTAACTTTATTGAGCCATTTGGTTATAGATTTGATGAAAACGCACTTTAATAATACGCTGAAATCATTCATATTCGATCAACTCGGACATTTTGCAGTAATCATAATAATCCTGTCTTTATTATTCCCATTGAATTGGCATCAAGACATTTCCTTTTTTAAAATTTGGCTGTCTTCATCCACTGTGATTTGCTTAATTGTCGTGTTGGCAGGATATATCGTCCTTTTCCGGCCAGCCAGTATTCTTATATCAAAATTGGTTGAAAGCTGGAGGCCGGAATTTGAGGATTCTGATGGCCTGAAGAATGCAGGCAAGTATATCGGCTATACTGAGCGTCTTTTGATCTACACGCTGATGCTGCTTCACCAATATACTGCAATAGGACTATTAGTTACTGCCAAATCGATCTTGAGATTCAATGAACGAAAAACCAGCGAATACATCTTATTCGGAACGCTTCTCAGTTTTAGCATCGCGATTCTAGTTGGAATCTTAATCAGTCTATTTCTGTCCTATTTCCTTCCTGAAAGTGCAGAAAATATTCTAAGAAGCCTGTATAATAATAGTCAATGATATAGATATTTTTATATATCATGTTCTAGGAGGATTCCTATTTACCACATTCGAGGCGGTATTTTTGAAAATTGCGCTCTTAATTATGATTTTGATATCCATTTCCCTTTGAATCGCTCCTATTTTTGATTTTCTTCGATAGCTTCCGCTAAGCTAAATAATTCTGGCATTCTTCAGTGTGCATAGCTGGTATAAGTTAAAAGCAAAAGCAGTTACCGTCATTTTGACATGGACCCGCCTCACTGTGGTAACCAATACTCTTCCCGCACCAAATACTCTTTTTTATTACAGCATGAGGTCTTTCGCCAGGAGATCTCAATTTGCTGATCAACCTGTTCCTTTCTTTATCAAGCTCTCCCAGAGGCGCATCAGTTGTCCTGCGCACCATGGTAAAGTCATCACCTCTAGCAGGCACACCGAAATATCCCCTGATCTCGGATGACGACTTCTCCTTCGATTGACAGATCAACCCGGCTATCATGCACCTTTGCCGTGGTGGTCTCAATTTCGCGAATAAGGCCGTAATCGATGTCGCTTTTTTGATGAAGCTTGTAGCCAAAATAGCTTTTCTTTCCCTTTTTAGTCCAGGTTCCATCTCGGCTGTGGCGAGTCTTAGCAACCCCGTCAGATGCCTTCTTTGATTTTCCGGGATCCGCCTCAATGAATGTGGCATCCTGTATCGTTCCACGCTTGACCTTTAAACCCATAGCATCGAGCTGTTTTTGAAGTTCTGCCCAGACTACTTCATCTTTTCCGGTCTTTGCCATGCGTTCTCTGAATAGCCATATCGTCCTCGAATCCGGAAATGGATTTGGAAAACCAAGAAACGACATAAACGAGATGCGATCGGCCATTTGACGCTCAACCTCCAAATCGCTTAAGCCGTACCATTGTTGGATTATCAAGATCTTGAACATCAAAATTACATCGCAGTTGGGCCTTCCACCCTTCTCGCTCTTATTATCGTACATCTCATCCAGTCTCCTGCGAATGGGAGACCAGTCGATCAAATCCGATATCTGCGATAACCGAGATTTTCCTTGCTTCTCGGCGAGCCCTCGCAAAGCCCAGGTAGCAAAAGAATCCATAATATATAATGGTGTTAATAGTATATAAAGATTTCTATATTAAAAATCGGGCAGGTTTATAGGAATCCTCCTAGCAATATCTTTTACCATCTATCTTAAAAATCTATAGAATGCAGCCCTTTCATAATCGGGTTTATATCAACCTGTAACGGCTGTCGATTTTCAGTTCATACTCTTCAACTTCCACAATTCTCTTTCGGGAATACTATTTGCGGCTTAGGACGTTCAAAACGGGTGCAATCTTTTCCCCAATTCGCACGGCACCGAACCGGTTCAGGCCCGGAAGGGAGCAGACCTACTGCGGGTAACTGTCGCTTATAGGTATAAGGGGAGGAGGACGCATCGGGATTAACTGGCGCGCGAGTTCGAGGGCAACCGCTGGCGCGCCTGCCATTTAACCCTGTGTATATTATTCCTATTCTTAAAATCTCGTCGAATACAACAAGTAACGGCATTGAACGGATACGGATCGGCGACTAAAAAAATTAAGAGGATAAACTTGGCACCAGGTCTAGAAACACCCACAGAGAGATGCAGACCTTCAGGCTTTACCCAAAGACCATGAAGGCGAAAGATAGAAGAGATCCTGGCAACTTGAGAAATGATCAAATAGCCCAACGAACACTTATCATGATGAGCATGAAGTTAAAAATAACGATCACGGGTCAAAAAGTACATGACGTGGGCTACAGGCCCTACCTCGCTGAGTTAGCAATGCGCCTGGCCCTCCGAGGTTTTGAGGTCTACAATGACGATGAAGATGGACAACAGGCAGTTATAGCCCTGGTCGAAGGCGACGAGCAGAGAACCACGAAGTTCTATAACTCAGCCATGTTGGAGCGACCGCCGCTCGCTAAAGTGGATAATGTGAGATCCGAGGACTACACCGGGGCCGTCATGCCGTTGTGGCAATTTGCATCGATAAACACGGCATCTCAGATGAATAAGGCTATTCCAATCCTACTGGCAGTGAAAGGGAATACCGATGCAATCCCTCAGGTTCTGGAAGAGATCAAAGGCGTGAGAGAAGATGTCCAACCGGGGTATGCAATGCAATTCAGACAGATGCAGGCAGATATACGATCCATAAAAGACCGTCTCGGGTTGTCCTGAGTGCATTTAAAGGCTATAAAACCATTCGGTTTCAGTAACAAGGTCAGAGTTTTTTGATGTTATATCGATCGAGGAAATATTATGCGATGAGGCCGCCGAGCAAGCAAGATTTGATTTGCGACCAATGGCTGCATCGGGATTAACTGGCGCGCGAGTTCTAGTGTTACAGTTCCAAATCAACATATCAATACTCCGTCGTCCTTATCGACAACGATCCCACCAGCCATTTTATCCATTTTGTACTTCCATTTAAATATCGTTGGAGTTTCATTCATATCATCTATATATTGACTCATGCGATCCTTCAATTCTTTTTTGGAAGATACACGAATCCCCCTCAGCATGCTTCGAGTCATTTTGCTGAACAGGCTCTCGATTATATTTAGCCATGAGGCATGTTTTGGTGTAAAGACAAAATGAAAGCGTTGCGGAACTGTTTTGAGATATCTCTTAGTTTCCTTTCGATGTATGTACGCTAACATTGTCAAGAATAATAATTATTTTTATATCTTTTGGATAGGCTGAATCTACACATTTTAAGAATTCAATGAACTCCCTACTTCTATGTCTATCGAATATCCTATAATGAACTGTCCCAGTTAAAAGATCAATTCCTGCAAGCAGAGATATTGTGCCGTGCCTTATATATTCATAATCGCGGGAAAGCGTGGCATATTTGCCTAATGCAGGCGTCAAATCTAAATATTTATTTTCAATAGCTTGAATTCCTGGTTTCTCATCGTATTAAATGATAACCATATCGAGCGGCTTATTTTCTTTAGACATCTGTTGGAGCAATTCCACCTGCTTATAGGTATGTAGTACAACAACGCTTTTTGGCTCAAATTCGGGATCAATTGGTGCAAGGTAAGACGAAATTTTATGGGGCTTCACGTTGCTAGCGCTAAGTATTTTCGAAACTGTGCCACGAGATAACTTTGATAATTCTGGAAATCCATTATCCCAACAATGATTCCTGATATGTTCTGCTAATAAACGTTGTGTCCATAATTCATATTGATATCTGTTTTCCAATGGTTTTACCAAGCAAGAGACATTAATCCTATTCTCTTGCGCGGAGGATATTTTTCGCGGTCTGCCGCTTCTTGGAAGATCTTCCAACGCGGCATAAACTCCATATGCAAAGGCCTTGTCAATCGTACGCTCAACTTTGGGCCTATTGGTGTCTAAGTCTCGCGCAATTTGCGAAATTGATTTGCGCTCATAGTATCCCAGAAGGATCTTGGCACGTTCGACTGCACTTTCAGGTAACGTTCTTGACTTGCTCGCTTTATTAACGTACTCAAGCTCTTCTTCAGTTAACTCCAAAGCAGGGCGCTGACTCACAAATGGCATGATATTAGATGGTGTGGATGCTATTAAAATGTTGCTATACTATTTTGGAAGCTATACACTAGGGCAAAATGACTGGCGGCAAAAAAGTGAATCTGGAATCGCCAAATTATTAAGGATGTTAATCCCAGCTGGGCTGCCCTGCCCTACATGAAGGTCAGCAACAAGATCCCATACTTCTTCAGCGAAGAAAGAGGTCTCCGCCATCTTCAATTCTACCACAAACCTGAAGCACTACACGATGCTGAGCCTGATGTTTTATTGAGCTCAGGCAGGCGCAAATGCCTATAAATTTGGAGGATGCTGCATCAGCATGAAGTCGATGCTCTGCGGATTTGGATGGCAGTTTGGGGGTTGCCATACTGCCCATACCGCAAACCTGTATGCAAATTTTAGAGCAGTATCTACACATCAAGCCGCGATCGATAATTCTACTTTTAACAAACCCCGCTTGCTGCAATAACATCCATACCAACTAATCAGATCTTTAACCCTTAGCCAGCCTCCACCCCCCTCTCGCGAGCCATCCGGCTTTGATAGAAGGATAACCAAAAATTCTTAATATTTTAATCAATATACTTGAAAGGTGAAAGGTGGTAGTAATGTCTACAAGGTTAGTAGTAGCAATAGCCTTATTCGCCCTGATGGGGCTGGCAGAGTGTGCGGAGGAAGGGAATGAATCAATAGCTATGAGCGAGCCATCTACTGAAGCGCTCGCCATCAGGTATTTGCAGTCCATATATGTGGGCAGCCCCGAGCTGGAGGATGTTGTTCTTCTTCCCGAAAAGCTGCCCGATGAGATGCCAATAGAGCTTCCCATACCCAATGGCTCAACAATCGTTGGCAGCGTGATTATAGGAGATAAGGAGATCAGCGTAGTGGTGGACTCATCCCTGAAGCCGGATGAGGTCATGGAATTCTATCGTAATACTCTCGCCTCCCAGAACTGGACCGAGATACATATAACAGGCATGGAAAGAGGATTTGTGGGCGGATCTGAAGCTACATGCTTCTGCCAGGGAAAAAGAGATCCATCGCTCGCAGTAACTGCCTATCCATTGAACAATGGAACTGACCTGCGCCTGTATATCTGCACGGATACCGAAAACTATCCATGCGCGGACTCCGACTTCACTGACTACCTGGAGCCAATTCCTAAGCTGGCCGCGCCCAGAAACGCCAGCATCTCCAATCAGAACTCCTTGGGAGGCTGGGGAAATCAGGTGGCACTCTCGGCTAATGTGGAGACGGAATTAAGCAGCGCAGATCTTGCCGCCCACTACGCAGATCAGCTAACGGCAGCAAACTGGACGGCGTTAGAGATGGGGGAGTGCGGCCAATCCGTTTGGAGCACCTGGAGGTTCACGGACGAGGACGGCCTGATCTGGGATGGTTTTTTGATTGCTCTTGATCTTCCCAGGAGCGAGGATAAGAGGTTTGTAATGATGCAGACCGCAATAGAGGAGAGCTAGTCCCCCAGAGGCGAGAATGGGGCCATCGACTTTATCTTTCCCATCTATCGTTGATCTTTGTTTCCGCCTACTTTATTTCTACCATAATTTTATCTCCCTCTTCTTTAACGGAATAGGTCTTAAGGGCCTTAGGCGGCTTGAATACTTTGGCCAATTTCAATTTTATTCCTGACCAATCGGTCCAGCGAATTACATGGCCATCTCGGAGGTCGAATTTTGATTTATGGCTGGGGCAAACGATTATTGTTCCATTGAGTTTGCCTTGGGAAAGATCTGCGCCAAAATGAGGGCATCGGTTATTGACTGCATAATACTTGCCGTCTACCTTTGCCAGCAAGATTTCAAATTCCTGGATTTTGGCCTTCTTCATTGAGCCATCCTTTAGCTCACTTGCTATGGCAACTTCAATCAAGGTCATATTCCATCACCCTGGATTCTTTATAACCTTATGAATGATAAAAGATTCTATCGACATCAATTTCTTGAGCCAAACATATCTTTTCTTCTTGAGCAAAGCGTTTTGCGATTGTTCCTCCTGCCTGACTTTATCGACAGCTTCATTCATGAGTATTGCTCGCATAATGCTTCTCTACTAGATGACATGGTTTCACGCATATTGCACTTGCGAATGAACTATTCCGTTTAGGTGATCAGAGTGATCTCCTTAGTCGTGCATGGGGTGACCTCACCGATTCAGAGAGGGCGGAACATCTATGGCCACCATTTCTTGCCCCGAAATTTTTTGTCTGCTATGAGTTGTCCGTCTTCGAGGCGGACTTTGACATCCATAATCTTTCCTGCTTCCGCAGAATTCCAGACTATCTCCATTCTGTCCTCCAGGCATAGTAGCTTGTAGCAAGGATACTCAAAGAATCGCATCTCCCCCTGCACCAAGGGATGCCAGTAGGTGTAGACGAGATCTTTGCATTGCTCAATCTTTTTCTGCTTGTCTTTGGGTATCGTAAATGTCTTGGTTCCTTCAGCAGTTTTGAGGGATATTTTGATGGCATCTTTTGTCTCCGTTCGGCTGGCATACTTCCACCTCAGAGGATTGATTGTGGGTAGAGCAGTGAATCCCAGGTTCTCCGGCCTGTGCTCTTCTTTGCGTTTTAGGACGGCTCTGGCTGCATAGTAGAAAACGAAGATCGATGCTATCAGGACAGTTGCTTCTCTGATATCCGGGATGTTAGGATTCAAGTATGTCTTGAAGAGCAATGCGATTCCAGCAATGGAGAATACCGTAAGCAGAGGATCAATGCCCAGAGCCACGTTCAGCTTGAAATATCTCATGTTGAAGGGATAAAAGAGCGGCACACCGCCCGTGCCCAAGAAGTCGCAGAAGATATGAAGAAAACCCGTAATCATCAGCACTAAGAGCAGCCTTATATCGGATATTCCAATAAGGATGGATAAAGTGCCATAGATCAGAATAGAGACTGCAACGATAAAGACCGGGGTATGGGTTATGCCATGATGGCCTGAAAAGGGATGCCTCTTCCAAAAGGGAAACAGAAGAAAATCCAGGTCGGGAAGCAGGCTCATGAGGACGCACAGTGAGACATAAAGATCAAGGTTGGAGCCATTTGCCAGAGATGCGACAATTAAGCCTATCAGGAAATGAGCAAAGAAATCCATAAATTAAGTAATAATATGGGACCATCCTTTATCAGGCTGTCGTTTCTAGATTCTAGATGCGATCGGTTTATCTGGAACTAGAAGACAGATGCGCGATTACACAAAATTTTTATAATTGAATTTGATGCTAGTTTTTGGCCGTTTATTACTTCAAGTATTTTATCTTAAAGATCTATATGCTCACACACCTTACCCATTATTATTCTTGTATGTGTTTAGCTCCCTAAGAATTGCTCGATAGATACTGGTATTGACCGATAAACGAATGGCGAAAGTTCTGGGAAATATCAGACCCTGAAATAGCAATCGTAAAATGTCTCTGGATCAGCGAACCTATATCGAGCTTTTGCGGTGCTATTTGAGGAAGAAGTTCGTCATAATGTCATCTTCCACGACAGGATCATCTGCCAATAACGGATTAGGATCACAAAAATATGCGAATACAATCCATAAATAAACCAAATCTTTAAATATGAACAATACGAAACTATATAGAGAAATGTTTTCTGGCACGGGGCCTGAAACACGGATATGGAGGTAGATTTTATGGCATATCTTGAGCAGATCTCTCAATGGTGGACGACAATCAGTCCAAATCTGATCTCCGCTCTAATAGTGCTAATTGTTGGATGGATAATTGCATTAATAATTGCATCTTTGGCTAAAAAGGGGCTTGCCAAAACTGGTTGGGGCAAGAGAATAGCCGATAGGATGGGAGATGAAGCCAAGGACGTAGACCCAGATACATGGATCTCAAAGATTGTATACTATATCCTTCTATTGTTTGTAATAGTGGCGTTCCTGGAAGTACTGGGTTTGACAGTAATAGTAGATCCTATTAATCAGATGTTAACAGAGTTCATGGCTTATCTTCCCAGGATACTCGGCGGTATAATAATTGTAGTAGTAGCCTGGATTGTAGCTGTTGTTGCAAGAAAAATCGTCGCTTCCGCGCTTAAAGCTTTTAAGGTAGACGAGAATATAGGTACCCAGGCTGGCTTAGAACAAAAACAGGTGCCTTTAAGCAATAGCGTAGCAGAGGCCGTATACTGGCTAGTCTGGCTTCTCTTTCTCCCCATGATTCTTGAAACTCTAGGCCTCGGGGGCATCTTGGCACCAATCCAAGTCATGCTAGGCAAGATCCTTGCATTCCTTCCAAATCTCTTGGCAGCCATAGTCATATTGGTAGTTGGCTGGTTTGTGGCGACCATTATTCGAAGAATTGTGACTAACCTTCTGGTCGCTATGGGATCGGAGCGCTTTAGCGAAAGGATAGGATTGTCCAAATTTCTGGGCAAACAAGGCCTTGGCGGTCTTGTCGGATTGATAGTCTTCATCCTTGTCCTGATTCCGGTTCTCGTTGGAGCTCTACAGGCGTTATCTATCGATGCTGTTACCCAGCCCATTTCCAATATGCTCAATCAATTGCTCAACGCTTTACCAGCGATTTTCGGAGCAGCTTTGGTCTTGGTAATTGCCTACATTCTCGGAAAGTTGGTTGGCGATCTGGTCGCAAATCTGCTAGGTGCCTTAGGATTTGATCAGATATTGGTGCGTCTTGGATTAGGAAAGGAACCTGCAGAAGGACAAAGGAGGCCATCGGAGATAGTTGGATATCTGGCATTTGTAGCCATAATGCTCTTCGCCCTAATTGAGGCATCCCAGATTCTCAACTTCTCCCTGTTGGCCGATTTGATAACCGGATTTACCATATTCGCAGGACGAGTGGTTCTGGGCCTGGTCATATTTGCAATTGGCATTTTCTTGGCAAATTTGGCCAGCAACGCAATTCTATCCAGTGGAATGTCAGAGGCCAGGATACTGGCATTGGCATCTCGGGTTGCGATACTTGTCTTTGCGGGCGCGATGGCACTTCTTGAGATGGGAGTCGCCAATGATATCATTAACCTCGCTTTCGGCCTCTTGCTAGGAGCCATTGCAATAGCCGTAGCTCTCGCCTTTGGATTGGGGGGACGGGAAGCTGCTGCTCGAGAGATCGAGAAATGGAGGAACTCCATGAAATCAGAGAATCCATAAGAATGGGGGAACTATTTTCTCTCATTCCTTTTTGTATATATTTAGCTTCTGATTAAATATCTAACAAGGCGCATTTTATTGCCCCTTTTTTGGACATGAATATGGAAGTGCATTGTTGTATGCGTCGCAGACCTAAACCCTCATTTTTTAAACTACTGGGCCTGCGGAAAATCGATCCTATGATTCTCAGATCTTATCCGCTAGCCCAAGCTTCTGCTTTCTCTTCTCTTCCTTCATCCTCTCCACCTTGTAGTCCTGGAAGAGGCTCTCCAGCTTTTCCGCCTGGAGCCTTGCCTGGCGGGCTTTCTGCGCCTCCTTCCACTTCGCATGTGCAGCCTCGACATCCACCGGTCGGACAAAGGGCAACCCATCGATTCTCTGCACGGGCAGTTCTTGGCTGGAGAATACCGGCAAGCCCAAATCCAGAAAGTATTCGTGGAGCGCCGGTGCCATCTCGTCGTCCGTTATCACGACAGCAATTCCCGTTTCCTTGATGAGATCGGCTGTGCTCTTCCCCCCCCGCTGGCGTCCTCCAGGAAGACCAGGTCTCCTTCTGCCAGGGCATAGCGATCTATAGCAAGAAGCACGGCCTCCCTGGAGAAGGCTTGCAGCGGTTTCAGACGCCGCAGGCCTTTCACCTCTTCTATCTGCTCTGCTTTTTTGCGGGCCGCCATATTCTTCTTCAGCTTTTTGGTGTACTTTCTCTCCGATCGCAATATCGCCCGCAGGCGTTCTATCTCTTTATCTCTAATCTTGATCTCATGGTGGCGCTTGATCTCGCGAGCAGTCTTGTCCTTCAAACGGTCCAGCTTCTCGCTTGCGTTCCGCAGAGCCGCATCCTTTGCCGCAAGCTCCGCTCGCAGCTCATCCACATAAGAGCGCAGAGTTCTGACCTGCTCGGCAAGCTGCTGGCTTTGCAGGCGTTGAGCATTGTTTTCGGGATCAGCATTAGCTGCCGCAGCAGGCTGTGGAGCTGCCGGCCTGACCTCGGGCGGAGGGGCTTTAATGAATTCGGCAACGGCATTCTCGATGGAGTAGCCCCTGACCACCAGCGCCTTCACTTCGTCTGGATCAACCTCGGGCGGTGCCTTTTTCTCCACCTGCAGGAACTTGTTCTTATATTTTTTGAAGGCGCTCAAGGCTGCAGCCAGAGCATCACGCTCGTGATCGTTTCTATAGCCGACCTCCCTTCCCAGAGCGATCTTCTCAACGCCAGGCATGTCCGCCCCCGGAGTGAAGAGAACGGCGTTAAAAGCCCTCTTCACCTTCTCGACAGCGCCGGGAGTGGGGAAGACGTCCGTGGCGACAACGAGCGGCCTTCCCCGGGCGGCGATCCATTCGATCACATCCGAGGAAGACATGGCCCGGGAGCTTATCAGGTCGACCAGATCACCGCCTAGGTTCAGGGCGGCAATGCCCGTCGTCGTTCCCGGGTCCAGGCCCACAATGATATATCCCCGTCTTTGCAGGAGAGGCTTGTACTGCAGCTCCGGCCGTTCAATGCCCTGCACCTTCAGCTGGGCATCGCAGGAGTAGCCGGGGTTGATATGCACCTTTTCGCGAGAAGCTTCCACTATGAACTCCGCCCGGGTGTAGCCGCCCAGTCCCTCTACAACCCGGGTGGTGTACTCGAGGCCTGCTTCGCAGAGCTGCCGCTCCACATCGCGCGCCAGGCCTTTTACTGCTCCATGAATCTTGCGAGAGTAGCGGTTCTGGCTCCAGCCGCCCCTGCCCAGGGACCTCCTCCTGCTTACTTTAATCCAGGTCCGCTCCTCGAAGGCGGAAATGACGGCGCCCACGCCCTTCGCCGCCAGACGGGCGCAGGCCTCCGCTTCTTGCAGAGGTTTGGTGCGGTCGAAGGTGATGCCATTCCAGCGGGCCAGCCTGACCAGGGACTCAGGCCGCTCTCCGCCCGTCACCTGCACCAGCTTTGTGGCAGCTGGAAGCCGCCGCATGAGGTTGATCAGCTCACTTCGGTCGCTGGCCAGCTCGTGGACATTGTCCATGGCCACTATCTCTGGCTGGCGCTCCCTGATGAGACGGATCAGCTTGTGCCTGTTGATCATATGGTGGCTGGTGGTGGCATCCCCCTCCAGGATCACCAATGAATAGCTCGGCATCCTGCGGCTGCTGGGCGAGCCGCTGGCGATATCAACGCCAAATATGCTCAACTCAAATCCATCCCCCGGGCGCGCATGAGCGCCTCTTCCAGCGTCATATCTATTCTGTACTTGCGCTCGAAGAAACGCAATACATTGCCTAGATCCCTCTCCAATAGCTCCTGGGCATGAGGGTGAGTGACAACTATTGCCTGAGGCCAGTCGATGATCTTGGGACCGGACTCTGCGATCATGATGTTGAACTCGCTCAGATCGGAATGAATGATGCCCAGATTCAGAGCCCGGCCCACCTCATCCAGTATCATATTCAGACCATCTTCAGGATCGGATAGCGTGATTTTGTTGAGCTGGGGGCCATTTATGAACTCCATAGCCAGGGCATGCCGGCTGACGCCGACGGGCTTTGGAATGGATACCCCAGGGTAGAGCTTCTTCATGACCTGGTGCTCGTGCCGGGCGGCAAGAGCGGCGGCATAGAGCCAGGGCACCTTGGGTTTATCTGTGAGATGGTCGCGCAGGCGGCGCACGTGCTTGAAGCTGGTTCGACCCTGGCGATGGAACTTGATTGCCAGGGGAATCTCTCCCAATGCCTCGTAGATCACCGACTCTTTGCCCACCCCGATCTGATCGCCGATGCTCGTTACGAAGTTGCGTTTCACGAAGTCCGACAATGCCAGAAGATCGTAAGCATCGAAATTTATCTGGTAGCCCAGATAGTGAAGAGACTCCCGCACCACCAGCTTCTGCTCAAAAAGATGCTGCAGCCGGTACTCAACCTTGCTGGCCGAAAGGCTGGCTATCTGTGAGATCACGAAGGTGGGGACCCACTCATGGGTCCTCATCCCGGCTTCAATTGCGCCCAGCAAAGAGAAGTCCTCCTTGCCCAGGCTTAGAAATGCTTCTGCGAGGTTTTCCACAGAAGCTAATATGCCTTATTCGTCTAAAGCTTTACCTCTACATCTATTTCTGGTAGCTTCGCCAGCGGTTATCCAGATCGGGGTCCCGGATGGTCTCCATCACATAGTCGGCAAACTGGGCACCTGTGGCGCCGTCCGATCGGCCCGTGAGGATGACCTTTCTTTCCAACTGACCGCAAATATCCAGAGCCATCTCCATCTTGCTCGCCTGATCAACGAAGCCGATGTGCCGGAGCATCATCACAGAGGCTCGCATCATGCTGGCCGGATCAGCATAAGCGGCTCTGCCCTCCTCTACCATGCGCGGAGCAGAGCCGTGGATGGCCTCGAACATGGCATACCGCTTGCCGATGTTGGCGCTCCCGGCGGTGCCCACGCCGCCCTGGAACTCCGCCGCTTCATCGGTCAGAATGTCCCCGTAGAGGTTGGGCAGGACTATGACCTTGAAATCTTTTCTGCGCTTCTCATCGACCAGTTTGGCGGCCATGATGTCCACGAACCAGTCATCAAATTGAATCTCGGGGTAGTCCTTGGCCACGCTTTTTGCTGTCTCCAGGAATTTACCGTCTGTGGTCTTGATGACATTGGCCTTGGTGACGGCCGAGACGCGCTTTATGCCGTTCTTCCTGGCGTACTCAAAGGCCAGGCGCACGATGCGCTCTGCACCCTGGGTGGTGATGACTTTGAAGTCGACCGCCAGATCGTCGGTGACATTGAGGCCCAAACTTCCCAGGACGTACTCGCCCTCGGTGTTCTCCCTGTAGAATATCCAGTCGATGCCCTTCTCCGGTACCTTCACCGGCCGGACGTTGGCGAAGAGGTCCAGCTCGCGGCGCATGGCGACGTTGGCGCTCTCCAGGTTGGGCCATTTGTCGCCTTTCTTGGGCGTGGTTAGGGGGCCTTTCAAGATCACGTGGCATTCCTTTAGGGCCGCCAGCGTCTCTTTGGGCAGGGCTTTCATGACTTTGGCCCGCTCTTCGATGGTCAGGCCGGGAATGTCCTGCAGCTTAACTTTCCCGTCTTTGATCTCTTTGCCCAGGACATACTCCAGCACCCGCACTGCCTCTTTGGTGATATAGGGGCCGATGCCGTCGCCACCTACAACTCCTACGATTATGGGCATAATCATGCTGTAGTCCACCCAATCCACTCCCGCCTTCATCTGGTCAACGCGCTTGAGCTGCTCCTCCAGCAGCTTGGCGAAGTGCATCTTCGCCTTCTCGATGGCTTCTGTTTGATTCATGGCACGCACCTGATCCTCGTTAGTAGGAGCACTTATGGGTGATCAATCTTTTGCAGATTCGGTTTATCCTGTTGAATCTCAAGGGCTTGAGAGCAGAATGAATATTCACAAAAGTGGATGAGAAAGCGGTCTGACTCGGCATAGCTCTGATACAGAAAATCCAGTTTTGGTTAGATTATTCCTTTGGTCTTGAGAGCTACTTTCATCTCTGCGATATCGACCTCAATCCGCTCAAACCTGTGGTCCATGTAGCTCTTGAGGTCTTTCCTGGCGTCTTTGACCTCATTTAAGAGATCATCCTGCTTGTCGAGCATAGCATCCTGCTTGTCGAGCATAGCATCCTGCTTGTCGAGCATAGCATCCTGCTTATCGAGCATAGAATCCTGCTTATCGAGCATAGAATCCTGTTTATCCAGCATAGAATCCTGCTTGTCGAGCATGGCGTCCATCTTGCCTCCAAGGTTAGTGTTCACTTCCTTGACTGCGACCAGAATCTCCTTCAGAACAACAATACCCTGGTCCAAACGTGAGTCTGTCTCACCCTGACCTACAAGCTTGTAAAAACCGCCAAGATCGCCGCGGACTTCAGAATAAGCCTTCTCCACGGAGGTGACCTGAATCAGAGTGTTTTTGATCTCGATGGCTTCTTCAAACCATCTCAGCCTCTCCTCTTCTCCTTCGGCTATGATCTTAACCCTTCCATCTAACAGATTCTCAACCGTTCCTTTCAGGCTCAGAGCATTGGCTACCTGGACTACCCTGGCCCTGTAGCCCACCTTCTGGACGCTACCCGAGATGTAAGCCACAAGTCGCTTCATCCTAGGAGAATTGAGCGTCTTTGTATATGTTTTTTCTGCCATGGTGAGATATCAAACAAAATCGGGCAGTTGGCACCACCATCTCGGAAAGAAACGATTCTCGTCTCACGTGGTTATGGTGGAGCCGAGTGCCATAAACCGGGAAAGCCGGTTTCAGCCCATGCAGCTCCCACAGCGGCGCGTTTCGCACCCGCTCGCGCGCGTGGCTGCAGGAAATTTCTGGAAAAGGTCCGCGAGTGAATGGTGTATATCGAATATTCCGGCCCAAACCGAGACCCCAGGTGCGCATCTCGGCCAATTAAATCATTTCACTTCAATCAAAGCTATAAACCAGAAATGCTTGACTATGTGGCATGGACATAATTACCATTGCCTTCTACGCTATTCTGTTCGTGCTCGCCTTCATGATCGCCCGCATCATAATGAGGATCATGCGCGGCTACTGAGTGAAGCGAAAGGCTCAATCGAGGGATAGTCTTAATATTTATGTACACATAACCGTGAGCCATGTTTCCTCAGGTTCTCGCAACCGTTGGCGGCTCAGGAACGCGACTCTATCCATTAACGCTGGACCAGCCCAAGCCCTTGGTAGAATTATGCGACACTGCCATCATTGCCAATCTTTTCCGGGTCCTGGCCAGTCAGGGCTGTCGCAGGTTCATCCTGGGCAGCAAGGGTGCCAACAACACCCTCAACCTGAGCAACTATTTCAAAGCTGGTGAGGGCTTCTTCAAGCGCCTGGGAATCACCGACCACCAGGATTTCAGCTACCAGCCGCTCTATGACGATAAGGGCAGCGCCGATTCGTTGCGCTACTGCATGAACTATTTCGAAATAGACGATGACCTGCTTGTCGTCTCGGGCGATAACCTCATCGACATCGACCTGAAGAGCATCGTCGAGTTCCATCAGAAGCATAAGCCCTTGCTCACGGTGGCCCTGAAGGAGCTGGGGCCGGATGAGAACATCTCTTCGTACGGCGTCGCTCGCGTGGACGAGGACATGCGCATCCGGGGCTTCGTGGAAAAGCCAAAACCGGGAAGCGAGCCCAGCCGCATGATAAACACGGCCTTCTATCTCTTCTCTCCCCAGATCCGCGATGTTCTGGCGAAGATGGGTGACAAAGCCCGGGATATCGGCGGCGACCTGATCCCTTATCTGACAGAGAACGGCTATCCTGTCTACGGTTTTCCTGTATCCGGTTACTGGATCGATATAGGCACGCCGGAAAGGCTGCATCAGGCCAGCATGGACTGTCTCTCGGGCCGGGTCAGACACTTCGACCGCAAGTACCGCTACATGCCTAATCAGTGGGTTCATCCCAGTACACTGGCCAGGATTGGGCCGCAGCTTGCTTCGGGCGATATTGTGCTGAAGGGGAATGTCTCTATAGGCAGGAACTGCCAAATCGAAAGGGGCGTGGTAATCGAGGACTCCCACATCGGCCATACGAGCCTCATCGATCGCAATGTTGAGATCAGGGAGAGCATGATCATGAGCTTCTCCCACATCCAGCACACTGTCAATATCAACCGTACCATCGTCGGTCGCCACTCAACCATCGAGGAGCTCAGTGTTTTAGGGCCAAATGGCGCTGGAGGCAGAAGCGTCGCTGTAATTGGCGAGAATGTCACACTGCCAGCCGAATCGGTGGTGTCTGCAGGTGTAAGAGTGGCCTCGCTCAAGCACAGCCACAGCATTCTGGCCACAGGCAGATTCGTGGAACTGGGAATAGATGAAAGAAATATCTACTTCACAGAAAAAGGCGCGATGAGGCGCTAATAGTAGCGCTCCCAGGCCTCGTCTATCTTCCTGATCTTAAATTTCTTTCCATTTTCCAATAGATATATATTCAGATCCTGAACATCCCGGAAAAATCGTTTATCTCGCAGGTTGTTGTAAATATCTTCCGTGGTAAAGCCCTTCAGCTCGCCCTGGCCATAAACGATCCTTTCAATGGTATAATATATGTCGTCGAACTTCCTCAGGGGATATGTCCACTCTGCAAACTGCATCAGTACCCTCCTCCTTTGGCTACATGTCTATGCAAATAAGAACTTTTCGTTCTCAGGCGAGAAATAGATCCGGGAATTCCTCAACTCTGGTCTTGGAGAAAGATTATCAATTAAGAAATAGAGACACTATCCTGATGAACTTCATAGACATCCCCACTCTTCACCAGAAAATCTGTACGTGTAAGCTCTGTCCCCTCTCGGCGGGCCGAAAACGTGCCGTACCGGGCAGCGGTCCTTCTCCGGCACAAATAATGCTGGTGGGCGAAGCCCCCGGCAGGGAGGAGGATCTCAAGGGATTGCCATTCGTAGGCCGGGCGGGGAGGCTGCTGGACAGAGCTCTGGCACAGGCAGGTCTGGAGAGATCAGATGTTTTTATAACCAGCGTCATTAAATGCCGCCCCCCGGAAAACAGAAAGCCAAAGAAGGGAGAGGTCGATCTATGCCGCCCGTATTTGCAGGCTCAGATGGATCTGGTCCATCCCGGAATTGTATGCCTGATGGGAAACACTGCGACTCAGGCTGTCCTGGGTATGCAGGGCGTCACAACTTTGCGGGGTCAGATCCAACAGGGCCGCTTTCTGGTCACTTATCATCCTGCAGCGGTCTTAAGAAATAATAATCTCATGGAAGAGTTCGTCTCCGATCTCAGGATGGCCAAGAGGATATGAGAACCCTTCGTTCTTAGAGTGATTTTGGGAAAAAGTTGAATAGCCAATAGCCAATATATTCCTATCAAAATCTATCTCTGATCCAACATCCTTAGGAGCTCTTACCCGTGTACAGCCTTACCTATGATCTCTGGAAAGAGATGATCGATGATGTCGCTTTTGCGCATTCTTCTCTTTTCACGGACATACACCGGGCGGCGGAAGAGCTCGAGATCTCTCGGGCTCTTATTGATGATCTGAAAAATAAAAGAGATTTGATGATAGCCGATGATCCCTGGCATTTGCGGCTCCAGATAGACTTCATCGACGACGAGATTGGTGGCTTCAGAATCTATATAGTAGCCGCGGAGGACCTGAATGTCCTTGAACTTATCAAGGCAAAGATGGCGGCAGATCATGGCATTTCCCTGGGGGAGATAGAGGGTTTTGAGCTTGAACATGGTCTGGATATAGACGAAGAGATATTCGATGTGATGGAGGATAGCTACGAAATCAGGGCCGATTTCAATGAGAACGAGGTCCTCTTCAGGCTGGTGGTCTTTGACAGCCAGGATATTGATGATAGCCGGCAAAGCAATCTGGCCTGGCAGGAGGAAGACTATGCAAATTAAATTGGAAAACACATAGCTTTCGTGGATAAGGATGCGCTGCTGCAAAAAACTTTTATATATTGCATCTCTTTATCGAGAGCTATGGATCGAGGGAAAAGGAGTGAGCCGGCAGAGCTTCTGGCGATTGTTCTCTTCGGCTTTTTGCTGAGGTTGTTTGCGGGAAGGAGCTCTCTCACTGAAAATGGGATCCTCTTGCCGGGCTACGATGAGTTTTACCATATGCGCAGGATCTTCTATACCGTAAACCACTTTCCCAATACCCTCTGGTTCGATTCATACCTGAACTATCCGCACGGCCTGGTTATAACCTGGCCTCCTCTTTTCGATCAGATCTCGGCAGCCTTGTCTGTGATTCTGGGCCAGCACACAAAAGCGGGCGTGGAGATGGTGGCGTCCTTTGTTCCCGTGCTAAACGGAATCCTGGCGATAATAGTGGTCTATTGCATAGTAAAGGAACTCTTCGATCACAGAGTCGCTCTATTGGCGAGTCTCATGACCGCATTGGCGCCCTACTTTATCTTAAAAACGATGTTTGCCGGAACAGATCACCACAGCCTGGAGGTTCTGCTTCAGCTCGTCACTCTCCTGTTCATAATCATGGCCACTTCCAGGAAAGAGAAGAGATACCTGTTTGCATGCGCCGCAGGAGTTGCCATGGCAGCTCTAGCATATACCTGGCAGGGTGCAGGTATTTACCTGGGAATCTTCCTGGTCTATGCGGCCATCAGGATGACCCTGGACTTAAAAGATGGAAGACCATCTACAGATACTGCAACAACTCTGTTGATCGCCTTCGGTCTGGCTTTCATGCTCGTTTTGCCATTCTGGAATACTCCCTGGCTCTCGCCATCCTTCCTGGGAATAGCGGCCATAATAGTCGCCCTGTCTATCATGTTTGCTCTCTTTCGCTTCATGGAGGTGAGGAAGGTATCCTGGACAATGTTTCCGCTCAGCATCCTGGTCCTGGTCATCGTCTTCGTTTTATCTGCCCGGCTTATGAGCGGATTTTTTGGGCTTGGTGCCTTGATCCAATACGGGCTGGACTACATTTGGGGCGGCGGGATGATCGGAAAGATAGGCGAGGCAGAGCCTCTCGTGTACAATGCAGAAACATTTTTCCAGGTGGTCTTCTCCTGGCTGGGGTTGAATCTTCTCTTCTCACTGGCTGGGATTGCAGCCTCCATAATCTACATACGACAAAGTGATGGAGGAAAGAGGCAGGGCCGGCTACTTCTTCTGGTCTGGGCGGTCTTCACCCTCCTTCTCACCTTTGGGCAGACCAGATTCCTTTACATCTCAATAATCGCCATGGGAGTGCTCATAAGCATATTTTTCTTCTGGATCGTGGATCTGGTTGAGAAGAGATTGGCAGAGCGTCCAGAGAAAGCTCCAAAAGGATGGGCTGCAATCCTCTTGCTGCTCCTGATCACACCCATGCTGGCGGGTGCGGTGTATGTGGTATACTCTGTCGGGGGAACTCCTCCCGAGGTGGAGGGTGACTGGCAGGAGTCTCTAATCTGGCTGAAGGAGAATAGCAACACCACCAGCTACTATGACCTTCCTCTGAAGGTTCCAGAGTATAGCGTTATGAGCTGGTGGGATTATGGAAACTGGATCGTCTATATGGCTGAAAGGCCGGTGGTAGCGAACAACTTCCAGGCGGGGGTAGTGGACGCTGCCAGATTCTATCTATCGGAGAGCGAAGAGAACGCGACCGCCGTGCTGGATGCCAGAGGATCAAGGTTCATACTGGCAGACTTCGATCTGGTCTATGGCAAGCTTCCAGCTCTTACTACCTGGGCGGATGAAGATATAGATAGCTACTATAGAATGGAGGTGGATGGTTCTCAGATTGCCGCCATACCTCAGCCAAGGCTCTTCAATACGACTCTGGGAAGGCTCTATTTCTTCGATGGCGCAGGGACAGGCCACTTCCGGCTGATTCATGAATCGAGTACCTTTATCGGAAGCGGAGACAACCCAAAGAGCGAGGTTAAGATCTTTGAGTACGTTCCGGGAGCGGTAATAAGGGTCCAGACGGGGACGGACCAGAAGGTTGGGGCCTTGCTGAATATGACCTCTAACCAGGGAAGGCCCTTCAATTATGTCAATGAGGCCACGTCCACGGGAGGTGCATTTGAGATAAGAGTTCCTTATTCCACAGAGGCCCGGTATGGAACCCATGCCGTTGATCCTTATCTCGTATTCTCTGGAAACGAAAACGGCGTGAAGATGCAGAACCTCGATGTGAGTGAGGAAGATGTCCTCAAAGGCAGAACCATTGAAGTGACTTTTTAAGGCGCTTCGCCGGGGGTCCAGAGGGCATTGGGATAGAGCATCGTGATGGAAAAGATCGACATCATCAGGCTTGATCGCGTGAATCCACGCCCCTATGAGCGATGCCAAATATCACATTGCCTCTGATCTCCTGTTTGCGACAGGGCATAGCATGTGGAACCTATGCGGTCGCTATATCTCTTGGACCAATTTGGCGAAAATAGTCCCGAGAACCGCCGTCAAAAAAGAAAGATTGGCGCCGGATTATTTCTGCGGCGCTTCTCTGTTATTCCACTTCAGGGATTTACACACAGGGCAGCCAATCAACGCTGACGGCTCCACAGGTGGAGTTGCCCCAGAGCTGGATGAACTTCTCAATGGAGAAGACACCTGTGAGGTCTTCGACACTGCGGCCGTACTCAGCATGGCGGCCTTTCAGCTGTGGGTCGCCGGTGGGATCCCTGGAGATCCATCCAATATGGGCAACGCCGATTACGTTGCTGTTGAGGTTAGCCTCGAGAACGCCTGTGCAGCAGTTCGTCACGTTATCATTGTATCCCCTGGTCTTGACCTCGGTGGTCTTCTGCAGGTGCTCAGCATGAGTGTACATCTCAGTCAGAACGGCACCGATCTTGTAGTTCTGCACACAGAGCTTATCCACCCATTTCTGGTCATAAGTGCCTGTCTGATATGAGACGGGCATATACTCCAGCTCCTGTTCCGAGGTGAAGTTTATGTAGTCCATGGGAGTGCTGCCGGTCGGCCAGGGACAATCCAGATTCGTTGGCTGCCTCTCAGCTTCCAGTTCTATTCTGGAAGTGATTACATTTCCCGAACCGGACTGCTTCTCCACCAGCTTCTGTCCATTGAAGCCGTTTTGTGTGGAGATAACCATCTCCAGGCTCCGATAACCTACTCCTTTTACAGACGATTTCTCGTACATGTAATTGGCAGCCCCCGCCATGCCAACTAGAGCCATGGCGATAACCGCAAGAACGATCAAGTTTCTTTTCAATCCACACTACCTCCTTTTTGGCCGAATGCCCCTGGAAATTTATGGGGTCGCTTTAGCCTCTGACAATAATCAGGGCCGGTAACCCTTTATGTACGGCCATTACTCTCCTGATGAACCCTAACACCCGTTATCTAGTTCTCTGGAGTCTATTTCAAGGTTTTGGCTGCCATTTATATCGTGGATCTACTTTTAAATAGAAAGAATAGTATGTAATTCAGAAAAAAAAGAAAGGACTCATACTGTTGGCTTGGTAAAAGTGTTCAGCCTATTTACGAAGTCATTGCATGAGCCGCTCAAACAGGGACTGGTGAAGGCAGGACTGCTTGGGCTTTTTACGCTGGGTGTTTTCAGACAAACTCCATCCTGGCAAGGAGTCGTGGATTCGGCGTCATTCCGGAAGAGTATTCTCCTATTGATCTCAAAGGAGCCGAAATACTCCTCAAGCTCTTTCAGACTCTTCTGGCCGGGAATTGTCTGCTTGGCGTCTATCAGATAGTATCCTGTGAAGTTATTCGCCGTATTGAACTCCGCAGACTTCTTTAAGGATCCTGTCTGATGGAGTGTGAAGTCCTGGCTCTTGAATTCCATCTGCTGCACATCGTAGCTCTCCCTGACTTTGGCCCCCACCCCTCCGAAGATCGCGGAGCTCTTGAAGCTCTCTGTTCCCACAAGTGCATCTCCACTGGCCACAGCGTTGTAGTTGTCAACGGCGTCCTGTTCCTGGAAGTTGGCATTTTTGCCCTTTGCCTGGTCCACCAGGTATTCATTCTTTACAATAGCATCCACAGTGCCGCTGAATATCATATTTTTGGTGGACTTTATCCCTGAGTTCATCGAGCGTATATCCTTGTTTATCTGGAACTGACCGGAACCGCTGATGGCGGTCTCTGATGCATAGTCGAATGCCTGCACCTTGAATTGGGCCTCACTTTCAGCCGAGTTGCGGCATTTGGCAGAGGCCTGGACGGAAAACTTGTACACTCCCGCTACTGCATTCATATCCGGCTGGACTTCCAGGTTCTGAGATCGAGAGGCTCCCGCGGGGATGTTTATGGATGTTGTCGTCCAGCTGAACCATTCCAATGGCGAACCCTCTGGCCTGACATTCACATCAGCCTCGACCTCCGTTTTGCCGTTGTTGCTAATGGTGACTATGAAACACACTGGTTTGCCCTGGGTCGTGTATGATTTATCCGGCTCTGATTCTGGTCCCGTAAGGCTGACGCTCACGGAAAGTGAACCCGAATCCCCGGAACATGGATTGGGCAAATATGTCGGCAGAGATGGTGAGGAGGGTCCAGCACAGGTGTTGCCAACACATGTGTTGCCAGTACAGGTATTGCCAGCACAGGTATTGCCCGATACATCATCTAATTCCTCGGCCGGATCCTCAACAGTGGCCATTGCCTGGCATGCTGTTAGAACAAATATTATCATTAACGTAATCAGACATCTTTTCATGCTAATCCCCCAATAAAGCCCTAAAAAAAAGAAAAACTGCTAAGCTATTTCAGCCTAGCAGTCTATGCCTTCGCAAGGTCTTGATTCCTTCTCAGGTACCGGGTTCTCATGGAACTTTATGGTCTTCTCTGCTTCGAATGTTCCTGTGAACATCTCGTGAGCTTTGATATCCTTGTAGAATATCTTGTGCCAGGTTGCGTCGGTGCCCCATGTGCCGTTGAAGGTGTTCTTGGTCTCGATTCCAACCAGGTGAGCCGGATTGTTGCCCATTAGCTGACCAACTGCTTCCGTGTCTCTTCCTGCATTCTTGAGCGCGCCAACGAGGTTCTCGGGCGTCATTCCCGGTGGATTGTATGGCGTGGTTGAGGAGAAGAACGCGGTCTCATCCTGCTCCATCTCATTCACCGAGAATAGCTCCTGCACATTGGCGCCCATACCTCCATAGAAGGCCTTGGAATTGATGAGTTTTCCGCCGGTCAAGGGCGTATCGCCTTTGTAGGTCATCTTCGTGGCCTGGACAAGGTTCAGGTTGGACTTGTTTCCATTGTTGACCGTGGATATATTCCTCATGAGCTTGTCAGCATTCTGCGAATAGGCGGTCTCCTGATCGAGCTCGAGGTCGCCGTCACCATTCATGGTGCTAAAGTATTCAAGAGCGATTTTTTTGTCGATTATCGAGCTGCTGACATCGATAATCCCTGTTCCGGATACTTTTTGGTTTTCACAGAATTGCTCGTACTGTATGGGCGGAACTAAAGGCGGATTGGCCATCACAGTGCCGCATAGCCCCATAAGGGCAATTGCAATTACTACTACTACTACTCCCTTCATGCTACATTCACCCCCGATGTTGACGTAACAGTTATTGATCCCTTTAGATGTAGATCCCTTTCGGCCGTAAAGCCGAGACTTGAACTACAATTATAAGCTGATGCTTTTATTTGATATAAATCTATCTGTTGCTCATAATCAACGCGTAAGGCAGCTAGCGCCAGGGGAGCTGCCTATGCTGAATGAGCTTCTTGAGAGAACGGTACAATTGGGCTATTGGAATTACTACTATCTCTTATATTTGAGACTGAATTCAGAACTGGTTAAAATAGGTCATGTGACAATAATAAAGTCAAAAATATAATATAAACTCCGGGCAATCAAGCCCGGAGCCTGATTTGAGTATTTCAGTTTTGTCTATTTACACGCAGGGCAGCCAGTCAACGCTGATTGCGCCGCATGTGGAGTTGCCCCAGAGCTGGATGAACTTCTCGATGGAGAAGACGCCAGTCAGGTCCTCGACAGATCTGCCATACTCGGCATGGCGGCCCTTGAGCTGTGGGTCAGCCATGGGATCCCTGGAGATCCATCCGATGTGGGCAACGCCGATTACGTTGCTGTTGAGGTTAGCCTCGAGTACAC
This sequence comes from uncultured Methanosarcinales archaeon, assembly GCA_963702455.1. Classification (GTDB taxonomy): domain Archaea; phylum Halobacteriota; class Methanosarcinia; order Methanotrichales; family Methanotrichaceae; genus Methanothrix. The sequence goes on along the minus strand of CAVPCV010000016.1, from coordinate 45,379 downwards.
CTGTGCAGCAGTTTGTTACACAGTTATTGGCGTAGCCCCTGGTCTTGACCTCGGTGGTCTTCTGCAGGTGCTCAGCATGGGTGTACATCTCAGTCAGCACAGCGCCGATTCTGTAGTTCTGGACGCAGAGTTTCTCGACCCACTTCTGGTCGTAGGTTCCGGTCTGGTAAGAAACGGGCATGTACTCGAACTCAGCTTCCTTGGTGAAGTTGATGTAGTCCATGGGGCAAGCATTGCCGGTTGGGTAAATGCAATTGCCAGGAAGAACGAGGCCGTTTCTGCCGAGCTGCCTCTCGGCCTCGAGCTCAGTCCTCTCGGTGATCACGTTACCGGATCCGGACTCTTTCTCTACCAGCTTCTGGCCGGCAAAGCCAGTCTGTGTGGAAATGATCATCTCTACGTTCTTGTATCCAACGCCCTTGATCGATGCCTTTTCATACATATAGTTGGCTGCACCGGCCATGCCTACTACGGCCATGGCGATAATGACCAAAACAGCTATTAGTTTTCTCATTTCTTTCCCACCTCCTTTACATGAGGATCGAAGGCTGCTTGACAGCAACGAATGATCCTTCAGTACATCACCCCGATTGGATAGATATGCCCCGGATCAAAGATCAGGGATCGTTCCGCTTGGTTCGGCTCAGTTTTGATACATCTGCCGAAAGCGTCAAATGCTATCCTATCCGGCGTGAGGCGCCTGGTCCCATGATTTTCATCGGGCTTTTGAAAATGTCCTTCAGGCACAACCTTCCCCATTAGATTACTGACATATAAACCTATCGAGCATGAATAATGAAATCTGATCTTTCCATATTCTAGCACCTCATGCTTGTTTTCGTCTACTGGCGGGGCGAAACTCTCCTGAGATAGCATGGTTCCATGGACATGAAAACCAGAATAATGCAGGTAATATATTGGCCACCCTTCTGGATGGCGATATTTTCGCCAAAAGAAGCATTCAGTGCAAGAATCGCTACTCAATAGAAACGCGAGAAATAGTGAACTCCGGGCAATCAAGCCCGGAGCCTGATTTGAGTATTTCAGTTTATCTATTTACACGCAGGGCAGCCAGTCAACGCTGATTGCGCCGCATGTGGAGTTGCCCCAGAGCTGGATGAACTTCTCGATGGAGAAGACGCCAGTCAGGTCCTCGACAGATCTGCCATACTCGGCATGGCGGCCCTTGAGCTGTGGGTCGGCCATGGGATCCCTGGAGATCCATCCGATGTGGGCAACGCCGATTACGTTGCTATTGAGGTTAGCCTCGAGTACACCTGTGCAGCAATTTGTTACACAGTTATTGGCGTAGCCCCTGGTCTTGACCTCGGTGGTCTTCTGCAGGTGCTCAGCATGGGTGTACATCTCAGTCAGCACAGCGCCGATCCTGTAGTTCTGGACGCAGAGTTTCTCGACCCATTTCTGGTCGTAGGTTCCGGTCTGGTAAGATACGGGCATGTACTCGAACTCAGCTTCCTTGGTGAAGTTGATGTAGTCCATGGCGCAGCCACCGGTTGGGTAAATGCAACCGCCAGCAAGAACTAGACCATCCTTGCCGAGCTGCCTCTCGGCCTCGAGCTCGGTCCTCTCGGTGATCACGTTACCGGATCCAGACTCTTTCTCTACCAGCTTCTGGCCGGCAAAGCCAGTCTGTGTGGAAATGATCATCTCTACGTTCTTGTATCCAACGCCCTTGATCGATGCCTTTTCATACATATAGTTGGCTGCACCCGCCATGCCTACTACGGCCATGGCGATAATGACCAAAACAGCTATTAGTTTTCTCATTTCTTTCCCACCTCCTTAGTTTACCATCAATGCATAGATCTGAGCCGTCCGCAGAGGCCCAAATCCATTGGCACCATCCGACAACGGATCATCAGTCCTGGCTTGGCATTAAGCCCAAGCAGAGGCTGTTAAAATGCCGCTGACGGCGTGGAGTACCTGATCCTCATGCTTCTCGACTTGTATTTGAGTATTTTGCTCAGGCACAAGCTCCCTAAACCGGCTTATCGAATATAAACGTGTCGGGTATTTTAAGGGAAAATCGATATCCTTCGATCCTCTCTTCACCAAAAGTTGCAGAAACAAGAGGTCCTTGTTACCTGGGGGCGCTGCAAAAATGTCGTCTTCTTCACTCGGCAATAGTTCTTGATAGCGCACCAAAAAGATCCTGTGCCATATACGGGGAGGATATCCGCCTCATGTATTGTGGCAGACCTCCCTGGGGGCCACCTCGTGGTATGACGATCCAGAAATTTAGGTAAAAATGCTCCGGCCGGGATTTGAACCCGAGTCTTCGGCTTGAAAGGCCGAAATGATTGGCCGGGCTACACTACCGGAGCAATTGACTCTCGCTTTATGAATCAAAGGGCCTAGCCCTCTCTTCATGATACAGGCCATATATATCTACGTTTCTGATGTTTTGAGTTGAAAGTAGTCCCGGGCGGATTCGAACCGCCGTCGCGGGCTCCAAAGGCCCTCAGGATTGACCGCTACCCCACGGGACTATAATCTTGCAAGGCTTATTTGGCTGGTCTGCAGGCTGGGGCATCTCCAGCTCGGGCAGCTAGTTATCCGCATAAGATATATATGGCCTTTCCCGGAGGATCAAAGGAGATGAAGCTGCTTACCAAGACGCATATGAGCCAGCGCAGGCTCATAGAGATCCTCAGGGTTATCGAAAGCTCGGGCTCCCCGGTGGGGGCGAGGGCGATCTCGGATTCTCTATGCGATCGCGGCTATGACCTGGGGGAGAGGGCGGTGCGCTACAACCTCAAGATCCTCGATGAGCTGGGATTCACCAAGAAGAGCGGCTACAGCGGCCGGGTGATTACGCCCCTGGGTTCGAGGGAGCTGAGCGATGCCCTTGTGGACGACCGGATCGGTTTTGTGAATACGAGGATTGAAGAGTATATGTTCAAGACCAGTTTTGATCCTCTGACCGGCCATGGTGAAGTCATCGCCAATACCAGCATCATCGATAAGGCGAACGCTGAAGAGGTTTTCGATGTCCTGGGCAGTGCCTTCGATGCAGGTTATACCGTAAGCCGGAAGGTGCTGGTCCTGGATGAAGGAGATAGTCTCTCTTCTTGGCAGATTCCTGCCGGGTCCCTGGGCGTGGCTACGGTATGCAGTATCACCCTGGACGGCATGCTCCTGAATAGGGGCATTCCAGTTCTCACCAGCTTCGCGGGGCTGGCGGAAGTCAGGGAAAAGCAGCCCGGGGAGTTCACGGACCTCATCGCCTATGCTGGCTCATCCCTCGATCCCATTAAGGTGTTCATGGGCCGCAGGGTGACGAGTGTGGCAGATGCCATCTTTAAGGGCACAGGACGGGTGCTGGCCAATGTCCGGGAGGTGCCCGTCGCGGCAATGGAACATGCCTGCGAGCTTCTGGAAGAGTCTCGGGCAGCGGGCTTTGGCGGGCTCATAAAGATTGGTGGTCCCGCGGAGCCTATCCTGGGGTGCCCTGTGGCTTCGGGCAAGATCGGAATAGCCTTCTATGCAGGTGTCAACGGTATGGTGGCCGCCGAGGAGCTGGGTGGAAAGATCAACACCTCACCCATATCCATGCTGGTGGACTACTCCAGAATGACAGAGCTGAAATGATCGGCAAGGGCGTGACAATCCCGTCGGAAAAACTCCTTTCCCGACAAGATAAGGTTTTATAGAGCATCGATCTCTAGACTCAACATCACATTTACATGATGAGGAAGAAAGATGGATTTTAGGGTTGTAGTCTCAGATCCCAAGAGCGGTAAGGCCTATCAGGTGGAGCTTAAGGATCCAGGAGCCGGCAAGCTTCTGGGAAAACACATTGGCGACAAGATCGAAGGAGATATCCTGGGCATGCCGGGCTACTCGGTACAGGTCACGGGCGGTAGCGATCGCGAAGGATTTCCCATGCGTGCAGACCTTCCCGGCACAAAGCGCAGAAAGATCCTGTTATCGACAGGAACCGGGTATCACCCTGTCGCCGAAGGAAAGAAGAAGAGGATGAGCATTCACGGAAGGGATATCTCTCCCGACATTGGCCAGATAAATGTCAAGGTAGTGGAGGTCGGGGCCAAGTCCGTGGAGGAGCTGCTGGGCAAGGCTCCCAAAGAAGAGAAAAAGGAATAGATTAGCATTGTCGGTCGGATGGTCAGGCCATCCTTCCGCTATGATCTCTTTTGTTTTATAAAATCGTCGTCAGATCGTTCGCACGCCTGGAGAGGCAGGGGGATCTGAGCGCGCATTACAGATTTCATCTGGCTGGGGTTCAAGGTCGCAAAGAGGGCATTCATGAGGGAGTCGCTCTTCATGGCCATATCCACCATTTTCCTTATTCGCACCGATCGCGACAACTCTATTCCAAACTCTTCGCGGATGCGCGATGGGTACTCCTGCAGAGGCACCCTATCCTGCAAATGCCCGATTGCAGCGTCGCCCGCGATCCTCCCGGCCACCATGGCCAATGGGATGCCCCCTCCACTGGTGGCCATAACGTGGCCGGCAGCGTCTCCGGCCAGTAGCATGTTGCTCTTCTGAATAATTCCTGGGGACCCGCCCGCGGGTACGAGACCGCGCATGACGGCCAGGACTTCACCGCATCCCAGCTTCTTCGCGGCAATAGGGTGCTCTCTGACAAACCTGTCCAGAATATCAGGAAGCTTCTGTCCCCCCAGGTACGATGCCCGAACGCCTACTCCCACATTGGCCGCGTCCGGGCCCAGGGGAATTATCCAGGCGTAGCCGCCCGGAGCATAACTTGCCGAGAAGTACATCTCTGCCGCATCGGCATCGATCTTTACATCGACCATCTCATATTCCAGGCAGATGCCGATCTCCTGGCCAGGATTTCCCATAGCCCGGGAGACGATCGAGTGCGGACCGTCTGCACCTATTATTATCTCGGGCCGCATGGCTCCAGAGAAGCGTCCGGAAAGCCGCAATGTGCCCTCGGTGAGATTTGCTCGCGTCGCGGGAAGGATCCGAGCTCCCGCGCGAGCCGCCCGGCTGGCAAGGTGTTGGTCGAAGGCGCGGCGGTCCAAAACCCTGCCCGCCACGGGAAACTCCTTTCCCTTCCCGGAGGGGGAATAGATGCGCTGCAATCGGGTGTGGTGCAGTATGCAGCGTTCAGGAATCTCTATTAGCGTCTGGGGCAGGCGGGCGCGGGGCATAAGCCGCACCAGCTCGCAGGGTTCTGGAAGGAAGCCGCCGCACTGCACGGGGCTTCCTATCTCGCTCTTCTGATCAATGAGCACTACCTTTGCATCTCTGGCGGCAACTTCTGCGGCAGTGCTGCCCGCGGGCCCCGCGCCGACCACTGCTACCTGAATATCTTTCATCATGTCAGGATCGAGGATTTCATGCCGAACTCCTGCAGTGCATCCTCTATCTCCTCATATGCCAAATAGAGCTCATCTTTTTGCCTATCCTTCTGTTCGCGCGTCGGCTCGGCGGAGAGCCAGATTTGGCTGGAATCGCCTTGCACCATCTTGACGCAGGCCTGCATATCTGCCTGAGAGAGCCGGTAGACGATGTGGCTCCCTGTGGGAGTGAACCAGGTGGAATGCATGTCCTTCAGCTTCTCCACGAACGGCTTCCATTTCAGTTCCTTTGCCACGGCAGTGCCGTCGACGTTCGCATGCGCGATGGCGAGGTTGAGGTGAGTGCGGTCTCCTGCCATCTTCTCTTCGATCTGCATGATGATCTTATGGTAGCCCGCGCCCTTCTTGTCCACTCCGGGAAGGCCGCTGTCAAAGACCTTCTCTGCAACTTCAGGAAAGAACGGCGCGAGGCGAATGTCTTCTGCCGGTCGTGTGACCAGCGAGATGCCGACAAAGAATACGGCGCTCAATGTCAGGCCGACAAGCACTCCGTGCTCTATGAGCAGAGGCGAGATGCTGCTCAGAGGCTCTTTCAGCCAGAATTGCTCATAGGCGATGAGCAGGATCTGCGTTCCCCCGCCGACAATGAGCGCTGCCATGGCCCCCCACTTGGTAGCTCGTTTCCAGTAGAGCCCTCCAATAATGGGGAAGAAGTAAGACGTGGTGCCTATGACCGTGGCGATAATTACCGCATCCATGATGCTGTTCATATTCAACGCGATTAACGCCGCGATGCCGATCATGATTATCACCAATATCCTGTTGACAATCAGCATCTCTTTCATGGTGGCTGTAGGCCAGAGGTGCCGCTGGATCAGATCCCGGGAGATGCAGGAGGCTCCCGATGTGGCAAAGGTGTCTGTGCAGGACATCGAGGCTGCGGCAAAGCCTATGGTCAGCAGGCCCAGGAGCCATCCCGATACATTATCGCTGATGACTCTGAGGTAGAGCATTTCTGCCTCTACCTCTCCTGTCGGCCGGGGATAAAGCACAGAAAGGCCGATGGCTGTGAGCAGGCAACAAAGATAGACCAGAGCCAGCAGGGCGGCCCCAAGCAAGAGCCCTCTCTTCGCGGAGCGCTCATCGCGCGCCGCCCAGACCTTTTGCCAGGGGTCCTGCTCTGCCACCCATCCCGGCAAGAGAGCCACTATGAAGACCAGTGCCCCCATCAAGCCTCCCAGAATGAAGATATCCCACCAGTCTGTGCCAAGCATTGAGGAGGCCTCGATCAAAGTGACCCCCTCCTTGGCAGATAGGTCCAGGACCAGTGCGGCTACATATACCGCCAGGCCGGCCAACAGCATATACTGCAAAATATCGGTCCAGACCACGGCGCGAAAGCCGCCCACACTGACGTAAAGGGCGACTGATACGGCCATAATGGCGACGGAGAAGATGGGCTCGATGCCAAAGAAGGTCCACAGGACCAGCTTGAAACCGATGAAATCAGTCACCGAGAAGAGTATCATCATGATGGTGACGGCCACAGCCACCGGCGCCCGGATCATGGGATCGTATCTTATCTCCATCAGCTCAGGCTGCGTGAGAGCAGGAATGTTCTTGATCCTTCCTGAGATCGCAGCTATTATGATCAGTCCGGCAATGTTGGGGAAGACCCAGATCCATATCGAACCTATGCCGATGAGAAGAAACAGCCCTGTGGCCAGGAGCAGTGCGCTCGCCGTTATCCAGGCTGATGCCGCAGAAAATCCGATACTGGTCGGCCCTAGCTCTCTTCCTGCCAGCCAGAAGTCCGTCACAGACTTTTGTCGACCAGATAAGTAAAGGCCAATGGCGACCAAGACCGCTACGTAGATTGCGAGGAACACCAGAAAGAACGAGTAGGCATCCACGGTAGAACCACCTCTGGCGGCTAGTATCTCGTGGTATTTAACTTATAGGACTCAGCAACTACTTAAACGGAAAAGTGACAGAGGCTCAAATGAGGTTTTAGGATGCGGAGCGATGTCACCAAATTAGGCCGAGAAAGGGCGCCTCATAGGGCTCTTTTCAAGGCCACTGGCTTATGCGATGAAGAGATTCGCCGTCCCTTCATAGGCATTGTCAATTCTTATAATGAGTTTATACCCGGGCACATTCACCTTGACAAGCTGGGTCAGGCAGTGAAGGCGGGTGTACGCTCTGCAGGGGGCGTGCCCTTCGAATTCCAGACCATCGGCGTCTGCGACGGTATTGCCATGGGTCATAGGGGCATGAGATACTCTCTGCCCAGTCGCGAACTGATCGAAGACTCCATTGAGATCATGGCCGAGGCCCATCAGCTTGACGGGCTGGTTATGATCCCTTCCTGCGACAAGATAGTGCCCGGCCATATCATGGCTGCGGGAAGACTCAACTTGCCCACCATCGTGATCACGGGCGGGCCCATGATGCCCGGCTTTGCCTGCGACAAAGAGCTGGATCTGATCAACGTCTTTGAGGGATGGCAGGCAGGAGGCGAGACGCTGAACGTCCTGGAAGAGATGGCCTGTCCTGGAGCCGGCTCATGCGCCGGGCTTTTTACTGCCAATACCATGGCCTGCCTCACCGAAGCCATGGGCTTGAGCTTGCCGGGATGCGCTACCACTCATGCCGTGGACGCGCTGAAGATTCGATATGCAAAACAGTCGGGCATGAAGATCATGGAGCTGGTGGAGCGCGGCATAACCGCCCGGCAGATAGTCACAAATGCCTCACTGGACAACGCCATTCGGGTGGACATGGCCATAGGAGGATCCACAAATACCGTTTTGCACATGATGGCTATCGCGGCTGAGTTCGGGCTGGATCTGGATCTGGACCGTTTCGACCAGCTGAGCCGGAATACACCCCATCTGGTCAACCTCCGGCCGGGCGGCCCTCACCATATTCTCGATCTGGACCGGGCGGGGGGAATTCCGGCCATCATGAGCAGGCTTCGCACCCTGCTCTCTCTGGATGCACTCACGGTCACAGGCAAAGAATTGGGTGAGAACCTGAGTTCCTTCAAGCCCATCAATCCCAAAGCCAATGCCAGCGTCATCGCTACCCTCGAGGCGCCCGTGCACGCTGAAGGAGGGATTGCCATAATGCACGGCAGCCTGGCCCCCGAAGGGGCGGTGGTCAAACAGACGGCGGTATCCAATTCCATGCTCAAGCATTCCGGCCCCGCGGTGGTCTACAACTCCGAGGAGGAGTCCATGGCGGGCATCGTGGGAGGCGGCGTTATGCCCGGCGATGTGGTGATAATAAGATATGAAGGGCCAAAAGGCGGCCCGGGCATGCGGGAGACACTGGCACCGACGTCGGCCATCGCGGGTGCAGGCCTGAGCGAGTCTGTAGCCCTCATCACTGACGGCCGGTTCAGCGGCGGAACCCGCGGGCCCTGCATCGGCCACGTCTCGCCGGAGGCAGCTGTTGGTGGACCAATTGCCCTGGTCCGGCAGGGCGACGTAATCCGAATTGATATACCTGCGCGCAAGATCGATCTGCTCGTTGATGCCGCGGAGCTGGAGACGCGCCGCAAGGCGTGGACCGCACCGGAGCCCGTGATAAAGACCGGGGTCCTGGCCCGCTACAGGAATTCTGTCACCTCGGCCAGCAAAGGCAGCGTTCTCAGATGAACGGCATCAGGTGCTTCGTGGCTGTGGACCTGCCCGGAGATATGCTTGACGCTATCGGACGCCTGCAAAGCCAGATCGCGACGGAAGGTTTGCGTCTTGTTCGGCCGGAATTGGTGCATGTCACCATCAAGTTCCTGGGAGATGTGCCTGAAACAAAGGTGGGAAGGGTGAAAGAGGCTCTCAGCAAAGTTGTGATGGCGCCCTTTCCCCGCCCACGTCGCGGGCATGGGCACTTTTCCCGGTCGCGACGTGCGTGTCGTTTGGCTGGGCCTGGAAGGAGACTTCGATGAGCTTTTTGAGTTGGTGGAATCGGCTCTCTGCCCCGTCGGCTTCCAGCGCGAGGCGCGAGGCTTCAGCCCCCATGTGACCCTGGGTCGCGTGGGCCGGCCAGGGCCGGAGACGAATCGCGAGCTCAGGCCAAAGATCGCCTCCCTCGGTGCAGTGGACCTGGGCCGCTTCAGCGTAGAACGATTTGACCTTAAGAAGAGCACATTGACCCGCGGAGGCCCTATCTACGAAGACCTGGCAGGATTCTCTCTTTAGGGTCCAGGAGGAGGTGCTCAGGAGGGTCCGGCCCGGTCTTGCCGAAAGAGCACGATTGATTGAGACCTCAAACGCCATCATTGACCGCATAGAAGGCCTCGCAAAAGAGCGCAAATTGAGCTTGAAGCCCATGCTGGTGGGCTCCGCGGCCAGAAATACCTGGCTGGCCCAGGATCACGATCTGGACATATTTTTGGGGGTGCCCCCGGAGGGAGATCTTGTCGCTGCTCTGGAAGTGGCAATGCTTGTCGCCTTAGATCACGAGGAGAAATATGCGGAGCATCCTTATGTTCATGCCCAGGTGGACGGCTTCGATGTCGACCTGGTTCCATGCTATCTGGTAGAGGATGCCTCTCAGCTGAAATCAGCTGTGGATCGGACCCCCTTTCACACCCGATATGTCAGTGCCGCGATCGCCGGTCGGGAGGACGCTGTCCTCCTCCTCAAGCAGTTTATGAAGGGCATAGACGTCTATGGCTCGGAGTTGAAGGTGGGAGGCTTTTCCGGTTACCTGGCTGAATTGCTCGTTCTATGTTATGGCTCCTTTGCCTGCGTCCTCCGGGCAGCGTCTTCCTGGAGGCCCGGAACGTACATCGACCTGGAAGGGAAGGGCAAAAGAACGCATGAAGAGCCACTGGTTGTTGTGGATCCGGTAGATCCGAATAGAAATGTGGCCGCCGCATTAACCCTGGATAAGATGCTCCAGTTTGCCGCTGTATCACACGCATTTCTGAAAGAGCCGGGCCTTGATTTCTTCTTTCCGAAAAGCCCAGCCCCACTGTCCGATGAGGAGATCCTGGCTCAGATAAACATGCGGGGAACAAAGCTGATCCTGGTGGAGCTCCCCGCTCCCGCGGTGGTAGAGGATATCCTCTATCCACAGCTACGCAAAGCTGAAGAATCCATAAAAGCGTTATTGGAGAGGAAAGGCTTCCGGCTCTTGCGCAGCGATGTGGCGGCATATCGCGATAGGGCTGTGATGCTCTTCGAAATGGAGGTCTGGGAGCTCGCGAAGGCAAGCCGACGCATGGGTCCGCCTGTCTGGGAGGCGGATCACATCGCCCGTTTCCTGGTCGCGCATCCTCATCCCCTATCCGGCCCATACATAGCAAGAGGCAAAGTTGTGGTGGAGGAGCTACGAAAATATACTCTGGCGTGGGATCTTCTGGCGGCAGAGATGGGGAACCTCTCCCTGGGCAAGCATCTCTCCCTCGCTATTCGCAGTGAACACAACATATATGTGGGCCCGGAGATGCTTGGCATAAGAGACGACGGCTTCAGGGTCTTTCTGGCGCATTACTTTCAGGCTACGGTCCCGCTCCGGCTGACTGGCGCAAGCCTCTCCAGTAGGCTTCTTGAACATTCTTGACCTCCTCAATTCGCCCGGCGACCCTGGGGTCAAAGCCCTGTACATTGGGCAGAGATCCCTGAAATGCTTCTATCTCGGCTACAATCGCGTCGCTTTGCGCCTGGAGGTTGTAGCCGCCTTCCAGGACCGCGGCCAGTCTTCCCTGGCAGCAAGCATTAGCTACATCTTTCACCACGCCGGCGATGGCGCCAAAACCCGCCGCTGTCAGGCACATCCCTCCCAGGGGGTCGTCTCGATGTGGATCCTGGCCGGCCGAGACCAGGACTATGTCCGGCTTAAATTCGAGCGCTATGGGTTTCAGGATCTCCCGGTATGCCATTAGATAGCCCTCGTCACCCGTTCCTGAGGGCAGGGGCACATTTACCTTGGTGCCTTCTGCACCATCTTCACCGACCTCATTTATCCTTCCTGAGCCAGGATAATGGGGATGCTGGTGCGTGGAGAAGTACAGTACCGACCTGTCAGAATAGAATATGGCATTGGTGCCGTTGCCATGGTGCACATCCCAATCCACTATGAGCACCTTTTTTAGACCCCGGGCCTGAGCATGCTTCGCGGCTATGGCCACGTTGTTGAAGATGCAAAAGCCCATGCCGCGGTCCGGCATGGCATGATGTCCGGGCGGTCTTACCAGAGCAAAGGCGCCGTCATAACCGTTAATCGCGGCGTCCACTGCCGTTACGGCTCCGCCCGCCGCCATCAAGGCGGCATCATAAGAGCGCTGAGAGAGAATAGTATCGATATCCAGATAGCCGCCGCCCTGCTGAGAGATGGCTTTCACCTGATCGATATACCTTCGTGTGTGTATGGCTGCAACCTGGTCGATGGTCGCGGCCCGGGGTGTTATATATCCAACATCGAGTTTTTCAGAATTGATTCTTTCCAGGATCGCGGTCAAGCGTTCTTTCTTCTCCGGATGCCCACCGGTTTCGTGCTGAAGATAAATAGGATGATAAACAAGGCCGAATCTTTTCATGCTTTAAGATCATATCGCCTCTCGTAAAACGGTTTTCCCTTCTTGTTATGTGTTGCATTGCAGTCGTGTCTTGCCGGGATGTGTCCGGCTCCAAAGAGACTTGCCTCAGGAAGTTTGCCCTCGAAGTCTCAAATGATATAAAATCTCTATTTCGACCCTGTCCTTCTCCCGGGTTTCTATCAGTCCTTATTGCCTCTGGCGAAGAATAGGCTTTTAAGCAGGTATGACAAATGCAGCCCTGAGCCTTGTAAAGCTCTTTGGTCGACTATAGCTCTGGGTGGGAAAGACCAGTACCAAGCTGCTATTAGTGACCAAAAAAGATATAATAGGGAAATACTCTATCACTACCCTATAGTCCCTTATGGGATTAGGAGGGTGACGTAGCTATACACATGTCAGAGAGACGCCAGGCGGCGATGGCAGTGCTGGAAATGGACGTGCCACAATATGTAGCATGGCGATCGAAGACGTTATTCAGGCAATAGTTTTAAGAATAATCAGACTGTATGCTGCAGAAAGTGATCGGAAAGGGAAAATAGGAGGTTAAAAGATGAAGAAATTGGCTGCAATTACACTTACATCGATGATGCTGTTATTAGCAACAGCGATGGTAGTCGGTGCAGTTCCCAGTGTGGAGGTCCGGGGTGCGGTTGCCGGAACAATAAATGGCCAGAGCAATCTGGTTGATGGCAACAGCTTCACCTGGAATCCGCAGAACTTCGCCGGCTTCTACTACGACATAAAGAAAGACATAGGCACTGAGACCATGAAGTTTGATCTCACCGAGGGTAACAAACTTAGTGGCGATTCGCCTTACGGCATTACATACACAAGCACCGCCCAGGACAAGGAATATGAGTTCGAACCTTGGGGAAGCTACAAGATAATCGGCTTCGGTGCTGATCCGTACTTCGCCGGATATAACCCAGGCGAAGATGTAGCGTCGAACCTATTCTACTCTGAGTCTACCGATAAGAACTCGCTCTCAAGCGAACAGCTCCAGAAGGTTCTCATTGACGACGACACTGAGATGACTCTTACATCCGGCACACCCCTGAAGCTCAAAGAGGGTTACGAGCTCGCCATCAAATCCATCGACATTGACGGCAACAAGGTCTACCTGGAGCTCTCGAAGGATGGACAGGTCGTTGACTCCAAGGTCATATCCCCATCTAGGGCCGGCGCGACTGAGGCCGACAAGACCTACTACTACAAGAATCCCGTTGTAGGCGATCAGAAGAAGCTTGTTACCATTGGTGTCCACTTCAAGAATGCCTTCCGCGGCGCTGATCAGAATCTGGCTACCATCGACGGCACCTGGCAGATCTCTGATACACCCACAGAGGTCAAGGCGGATACTCAGTTTGAAAAGTTGACCATCAGGTCTGTTGATGCCAACGCCGGCACCATCACCATGGACAACAAGGACAACGCCATAACACTGAGCAAGAACAAGGATACAACTCTGGCCGGTGGCGTCAACATCAGGACTGCCGACAATGACACACTCCGGTTCTACATATACAAGCTAATAACTGAGCCCGGTGAAGTTCAGGTAAGAGGCGCAGTTGCAGGCACTGTTAGTGGAGAGAGCAACCTGGTTGATGGCAACAGCTTCACCTGGAATCCACAGACCTTTGCCGGCTTCTACTACGACATAAAGAAGGATCTCGGCAATGAGAACCTCCAATTCGTTCTCACTGGAGATAACAAGCTCAGCGGCGATTCGCCCTACGGTGCTACATACCTGACCACTACCCAGGACAAGGCATTTGAGCGCGCTATCTGGGGTACCTACAAGGTTATCGGCTTCCAAGCTGAGAGGTACTTCGCCGGATACAACCCAGGTGAAGATGTGGCTTCGAATCTGTTCTATTCTGAGTCCACAGACAAGAATTCGCTCTCAAGCGAACAGCTTCAACAGATCCTGATTGATAACAAAGATGAGATGACAGTCACATCCGGCACACCCTTGAAGCTGGAACAAGGCTACGAGCTCGCCATCAAATCCATCGACATTGACGGCAACAAGGTCTACCTGGAGCTGTCTAAGGATGGACAGGTCGTTGACTCCAAGGTCATATCTCCATCCAAGACTGACGCGACTGAGGCCGACAAGACCTACTACTACAAGAATCCCGCTGTAGGCGATCAGAAGAAGCTTGTTACCATCGGTGTCCACTTCAAGAATGCCTTCCGCGGCGCTGATGCTAACCTGGCCTCTATCGACGGCATCTGGCAGATCTCTGACACACCCACTGAGGTCAAGGCTGACACACAGTATGGCAAGATGACCATCAGGTCCGTTGATGCCAACGCTGGCACCATCACTATGGATAACAAGGACAACGCTATAACCCTGAGCAAGAACAAGGACACCGAGCTTATGCCTGGCGTCAGCATCAAGACCGCCGACAATGACACCCTCAGGTACTACATCTACAAGCCAGTAACCATAGATGGCGCAGCTGCAGAGAACGTAGCCGCAGCCAAGGCTGTTGAGACCGCTGCCACTGAGAACGTGTCCGCAGCCAAGGCCGCTGAGGCCGCAGCCACTGAGAACGTAGCCGCAGCCAAGGCCGCTGAGGCCGCAGCCGCTGAGAACGCAGCCGCAGCCAAAGCCGAGGCTGAGCCAGCCCCTGCTGAGAAGGCCCCTGCAGAACCAGCGACAAATGCGACACCCGGATTTGGCAGCATATTCGCCTTAACCGGCCTCATGGCAGTTGCCTACCTGGTACTGAACAGGAGAGAGTAAGATCAAATAGCTGGAGGGTTTCGGCTCTCCAGAACTATCTCTTTTTTTGTTTTTGGGTTTCATATACTGATATCTTTTCCATACTTGTGCTTTTAAATCGCTGAATCCTTGCCAATTTTCTGCCAAAAAGGATATATAGAATCTTCTTCCATTTACCTATGCCCAATTGCCCAAGTAGAATGGAGGGCTCCTAAGCAATATCTAATAATAAAATCTTTGAAATTATATTATTAGATTGCCGCTTTGGAGAGAATTCTGCTGAGGATAGACAGGAGCATTAGGAGGTCTAATTAAATGAAAAAGTTCGGTTTGGCTATTTTTATGGCACTGATTATGCTATTTACTGCTGCCATGACAGTAAGCGCACAGGTAACCGCAGATGATGTTAAGCAGACAGCTTCTGCAGTAGCAGAAAAAAAGGTGGAGACAGCTTCTGCAGTAGCAGAAAAAAAGGTGGAGACAGCTGCTGCAATAGAGGAAACTAAGGCCGCGACAGCTTCCGCAATAGCGGAAAAAAAGACTGAGGTAGCTTCTGCAGTAGCAGAAAAAAAAGGTTGATGCTGCTGCCGCTGCTAAGGCGGCAGAGATAAATGAGAAAGCGAGGGAGACATCTACAGCTGTGAAGGTTGAAACGGCTGAAAAAGTAGGCGAGATGAGAGCGGAAGTTAACGAGACCGCTTCTGCAATCTCGGAAGCAAAGGAAGCCAAGAAGGAAGAGAAAGCACCCGGATTTGAGGGTGTTCTTGCTGTAACCGGTCTCTTGGGAGCGGCCTTCCTCGTGCTTGGCAGAAGAACATAAATCGGAGTTATCTCCTTATATTTTTTTAATATTGTGTATTTCAATGAATTTATACGTTTGATGCAATCGTTACATATACTATGAGGTCCATATTTGCTATGGTGAATATATGGCACCTGAAACTGTTCAAGTGGCTCAATTCTGGGAAAAGCTGAATGGCGATGTAGAGTGCCGCCTCTGTCACCAGCAATGTCGTATCCGGCCCGGCAAGAGGGGATTATGCGGAGTGCGAGAGAACCAGGACGGAACGCTTTTGACTCTGGTTTATGGAAACCTCATAGCCGCCAACAGAGATCCCATTGAGAAGAAGCCGTTCTTCCATTTTCTGCCAGGAAGCCTTGCCTATTCCATAGCCACTGTGGGCTGCAACTTCACCTGCCTGCATTGCCAGAATGCAGACATCTCCCAGCTTCCCAGGGAAACAGGGCAGATACCCGGTTCATTCGTACCTCCGGAAGAGGTGGTTGCTGCGGCCAGAGCCGATGGCTGCCGGTCCATAGCTTATACTTACTCCGAGCCCACCATCTTCTTCGAGTACGCCTTTGATGTGGCCAGCCTTGGCTCGCGCGTCCGATCTCCGCAATGTCTTTGTCAGCAACGGCTACATAGGCGAGGAGGCTAGGCAGAAGATCATTCCCGTTCTTGATGGCATAAACATAGACCTGAAGGGGGATGATCAATTCTATCGCAAGGTCTGCGGAGCAAAACTTGAGCCGGTTCAGCATAATATCGAGAAATTCTGGAAAGAGGGCGTTTGGGTGGAGGTTACAACTCTCATCATTCCCGGTTATAATGATTCTCAGCCGACGCTTATGGGCCTTGCCGAATTTCTGGCAGGTGTGAGCCCGGATATGCCCTGGCATGTCTCTGCCTTTTATCCCATGCATAAGATGCTGAATGTGCCAGCTGCCGGGATCGAATCTCTTCGTCTGGCCTTGGAGATCGGTCGCAAGGCAGGTCTGAAGTACGTTTATGCGGGCAACATTCCCGGTGAGAGCGAGAATACTCTTTGCTCCCATTGCGGAGAGGTGCTCATCAGGCGCCAGGGATACAGGATCACGAAAAATTCCCTTGAAGAAGGGCATTGCGGCAAATGCGGCACAGCTCTGCCGGGAGTCTGGTCCCAACAAAACTCTTAAGTATCTGACAGTTGCGATTTCATCTTCTATGCCATTTTGCAGCGTGGAAGAGGCGATCCAGGATGTCCGGTCGGGTCGTTTTATAATAATATTGGACGACGAGAACCGGGAGAATGAGGGCGACCTGATGATGGCAGCAAGGATGGTTACTCCTGAAGCCATCAACTTCATGGCTCGCTTTGGTCGCGGCTTGATCTGCATGCCCATGACAGCCATGCGCCTCCGCGAGCTCGGCCTCCCGCTCATGACCAACCAGAACACGGAGTCCATGGGCACGGCCTTTACGGTATCTGTGGATGCCAGAGCCAATACCACCACAGGCATCTCCGCTTTCGATCGATCGACTACCGTACATGTTTTAATCGCTCCGGAGACGAAGCGGACCGATATTGTCACCCCCGGCCATCTCTTTCCTCTGCAGGCCAAAGAGGGTGGCGTCTTGCAGCGTACAGGACACACGGAAGCCTGCGTCGACCTGGCCCGTCTGGCGGGATTCGAGCCCGCCGGCGTCATTGTCGAGATCATGAACGATGACGGCACCATGGCCCGGCTGCCTGAGCTGGAATGTTTTGCAAAAGATGCACGGCATCAGAATGGTGACCATTGAGGCACTGATCCGCCATCGCATGCAGTGCGAGAAGCTGGTACGCAGGGTGTCGGTTGTGAGCATGCCTACGGAGTACGGTGACTTTAAAGCCATTGGCTACGAGTCCATTCTGGACGGACAGTGCCATATCGCCCTTGTGGCCGGGAACCCTGCAAGTGACGAGGCATTGGTGCGCGTTCATTCTGAGTGCTTAACTGGCGATGTATTCGCATCAAAGCGCTGCGACTGCGGAGAACAGCTCCGCCAGGCCATGCGGCTCATCAGCGAGAGGGGAGATGGAGTCCTTCTCTACATGCGCCAGGAGGGAAGAGGAATAGGCCTTGCCAATAAGCTTCGCGCCTATGCACTGCAGGATACAGGCTCAGATACCGTTGAGGCCAATAACGAATTGGGCTATGCTGCAGACCTCAGAGACTACGGCATTGGCGCCCAGATCCTGGTCGATCTGGGCATAAAAGAGATTCGGCTCTTGACCAACAATCCGCGCAAAGTAATCGGTCTGGAAGGCTATGGTCTCAAGATCGTAGAGCGCGTTCCGCTGGAGATAGAGCCCAATAGCATCAATAGAAGATATCTGGAGACGAAGAGGGACAAGATGCACCATCTCCTTCTCCAAAATAAGGGGCCCTAAAGTCAGTCAATGGTTATGCGCTTGCGGGAGACGATCACAGCTTTGGGGAGTGTGATCTCTAAAACGCCTTGTGCAAGGCTTGCCTTGGCTTCATCCATCTTGACGCTTGCGGGCAGCAACACCTTGCGCTCGAATTTCTTGGAGGTGCGCTCCCGTTTGTGGTAGTTCTTCTCTGCCACCTCTGTCTCCTTGCTTTCTCTCGGCCACCACACGCAATTCATCGTCCTGTATAGTGATATCTACGTCCTGTTTGTCCACTCCGGGCATGTCCATAGTTACGACTATTGCCTCTTCAGTCTCAAGGACGTCAGCCAGCGGTTTTGCCACGCCCATCTTCCTCCTTGCCTTCTACGTCTTCCATAAGATCGCTCATGCGTTTTTGCATGCGCTCCATCTCCTCGATATACCTGGACTCGAGCTCCCCCAGCCCCAATTCTTCTATGAGCCTGTTCATCCTCTTCTGCAGCTTTCTCAGTTCATCTGCCGGGATCAATCCTGCCATTTCAAACACCATGAAATAATATGCAGTGGCTGCTTATATTTATTCCGATAGATATGCCGCTTGAATCCTTACCACCTCCGCTGAGTCCCTGGCAGCAGCGTACTCCGCGAGGGGTTCGCGGTTAAGCTCCAGGAATACATGCCCCCAATTGAACTTGGAGAGTATCAACTCTGCCAGGGCCCGTTCTCCCAGGATGACCAGCCCCGCGGCCAGGGCTTCTACCGTGGAGAGCTTGAAAGGCTTTCCATAGTTCACGGGATTGGCAGCCACAAGAAATGGCAGCGCCCTCTCCAAAAGCCGGACGCGTGAGAAGACCTCCTCCGCATGGGCCCAGCTGCAATCCAGGGCGGCAAGCCCTCTGGTTCCTTTATCTTCTGGTGAGAGCGCTTTTTCCGAGAAAGGGCTGAGAACCAGGAAAGGCCGGAGCTGGTTCATATGCCGGGTCAGTCGGACCAGCTCGAAGCGGGCCAGCTTTTTTCCCGAGCATTTCTTGGGGTCGCATTGATTGGCGTGGTAAATTAGGAGTTCCATCCTTCTATGGTCTACCGATAATCCTATTAACATTGTGTTCAACTCCCCTAGCAATCAAGAAGCCAGGAGTTTCAGATGAGCGAGCTCTCCAAGGAGTACAACTTTAGGCAGGTAGAAGAGAAGTGGGTGCAAAGCTGGGACAGTTCAATCTACTACTTTGACTGGGCTTCAAAGAAGCCGCAGTACATCATAGACACTCCCCCGCCTTATCCCACGGGAAACTTCCACATCGGCAACGCTCTCAACTGGTGCTACATAGATTTCGTGGCTCGCTACAAGCGCATGCAAGGCTACAATGTCATGTTCCCTCAGGGCTGGGACTGCCACGGGCTTCCCACAGAGGTGAAGGTGGAGCAATTGAACCACATCACCAAGAACCAGGTCCCGAGGGAGGAGTTTCGAAGGCTCTGTGAAGAGCTGACCGATGAGGCAATCGTTCGTTTCCATCAGTCCATGGGCCGATTGGGCCTGTCCATTGACTGGTCCAATGAGTACGCCACCATGAAGCCGGAGTACTATGTCAAGACGCAAACCTCCTTCGTGCGCATGTACGAGAAAGGCCAGATCTATCGTGAAGAGCACCCGGTAAATTGGTGCCCTCGTTGCGGTACGGCCATAGCCCTTGCCGAAGTGGAATACGATTCCCGCACCTCAACTCTGAACTACATGCGCTTCGCCGCAGAAGATGGCCATATCGAGATCGCTACCTCGCGGCCGGAGCTCCTGCCCGCCTGCGTGGCCGTAGCTGTGAATCCCGAAGATGAGCGTTATCAAAAATACATCGGCAAGACCGTCAGGGTTCCCATATTCGACTACGACGTTCCTGTGATCTCCGACCCGGTCGTGGACGCAAACTTTGGCACCGGATTTGTCATGATCTGCACCTTTGGAGATAAGCAGGATGTAAGATGGTGGATGGAGCATCATCTCCCGCTCCGTCAGGCCATAGACCGCAGCGGCAGGCTGACGGATATCTCCGGGCCATACAGAGGGCTCTCCGTAGATGAGACCAAGAAAAGGATAACCGAGGATCTGCAGGGTTCGGGAATCATCTTCAAGCAGGAGCCTCTGGAACAGAACGTGGGCCTTTGCTGGCGATGCAAGACGCCTATTGAGATCCTCTCCGAGCAGCAGTGGTTTGTCCGGATCAACTCCGAGGAGATCAAGAAGACGGCAGAGGAGATCGAGTGGGTACCTCCCCATATGCGGGTCCGGCTTGATAACTGGGCCGACTCCATGGAATGGGATTGGTGCATCTCCCGGCAGAGGATATTTGCCACCCCCATACCGGTCTGGTATTGCCGTGATTGCCATCGGGTCCTGGTGGCCGACGAAAAATGGCTTCCTCTGGACCCCAACCAGACCCGCCCTCCTGTAAAATGCAAGTGCGGCTGTGATGATTTCATTCCAGAGCAGGATGTCCTGGACACCTGGATGGACAGCTCCATCTCAGCTCTTGCCGTGGCCGGCTGGCCCGATCGGAAAGACATGCGCATGCCTACCCAGCTTCGACCGCAGGGTCATGACATCATCCGCACCTGGGCCTTCTATACCATTCTTGAGGACGAAATCCCTGGAAGGGGTCAAGCCCTGGGACTCCATTCTCATCAATGGCATGGCTCTGGGTGAAGACGGTCACAAGATGTCCAAGTCCCTGAACAATTTCATCCGTCCTGAGGAGGTCTTCGAGACCAATGGCGCAGATGCGCTTCGCCAGTGGGCGGCCATCGGCGGCAGCCCTGGAAACGATATCCCATTCCAGTGGAAGGAGATAACTGCCGCCAGCAGATTCCAGCAGAAGCTCTGGTCGATCTTTCGCTTCTCCCGTCCTTTAATCGCCCGGGCAGAAGCGAATCCCGGGCAGGTGGACCGCTGGCTCCTAGGAGAGCTCGATCAGCTGATCGCCAAAGCCACCATCGCCATGGACGGTTTCCAGTTCGATGAGACCATGAAGGCCATAAGGGCCTTTGCCTGGGATGTTCTGGCCGACAACTATATCGAATTGGTCAAGGCCCGGCTTTACGGCCCGGACGGTCCAGAGAAGAGAGCCGCCCAAAATACCCTTTATACGGCTCTGGAGACGATTGCAAAGCTTATGGCACCCTTCACTCCCTTCCTCTCGGAGGAGATCTATCATTCCCTGACGGGAGAGAGCGTGCATGTAGCGAACTGGCCAACTGTCAGCAAAACCTCTATCGATCCTGCGGGGCGGGCCATAAAAGAGATTGCTGCAGCGCTTCGTCGTTACAAGGCCGAAAAAGGGATGGCTCTCAATTCGCCTCTGCCGGGGATAGTAGTGTATTCCGACTCTGCCCTGGAAACCTTCGATCTTGTGGGCGTGGCCAATTCTCCGGTTGAGAGCAAAACGGGAGACCCCATGATCGAGATGAAGCCCGTGTCCGTCAAGCCGCAGATGAAGATCATTGGCCCCCGGTTCAAGGATAAGAGCCACAAGATCATAAGAGCCATAGGCCTAATGGAGCCGGGTCTCGTTGCCAGCCAGAAGACCGCCGGGCAGATCCGGGTCAAGCTGGAGGGCGAGATCATTGAGCTTCCACCAGAGGCCGCAGAGGTCGAGGTAGAGACTCTTTCTGCAGGCGAAGCGGTTGATATCCTGAATTTAGGAGTCGCCACAGTGCTGGTTCGAAGATGATAATGATCTCGATCTTAAAGTTATAACATCACTCTTATGTCCGAAAGTTCAAAGATTCAGGTGCTGGTTATGTTGCTCTTTGTGGTGGCAGTGCAGATTCTAGCTCTGGCCATCACTCCTGCTATCTCTGCCAGCGGCAACAGGGTCTTTGAAGACCCCACATCGATCTCCAACCCCTTTGCCTATATGCTCCTTATCCTTGTGTTTACCGGTCTCCTTCTCCTGGCTATAAGACTGAAGAGGGGATGGGTCGTAAGCGGTTTCATATTTCTCTCCATTGCCGTCAGCATCTATTATGTTATTGTGGCCTATTTGCCGCCCTTGCTGGCGCTTGTGCCCACGTTGGCCATAATGCTGTTGCTGCGTTTCTATCCGGAGTGGTATATCATAGACGCCTTTGGAATTCTGGTATGTGCAGGCATCAGCTCGCTCTTTGGCGTGAGCATGGCCATCCTTCCAGCGCTGCTACTATTAGTGGTTTTGGCGGTCTATGATGCCATATCCGTCTACAAGACCCGCCATATGGTCTCCCTGGCGGAGGGCGCCATAAAAATAAAGGCCCCACTACTCTTTGTAGTGCCCAAGAGCCGGGACTATAGCTTCCGCAAAGATCAGGCTATTTCCACCTCGTCCGGAGGCCAAAGAGAGGGGCGCCTTTTTCCTGGGCCTGGGCGATGCCGTCATACCTACAATCCTGGTGATTTCAGCCAGCTGGTCGTTTCCTGCCCTGGGTCTGGGTCTGAACCTGCCCGTCATTGGGGCAATGCTGGGCACATACCTTGGTTTTCTCATTTTAATGACGACCTCAAGGGATCGTCCCCAGGCGGGACTGCCTTTTCTCAACTCCGGAGCGATTCTGGGATTCCTGGCAGGATGCCTCGCTGCAGGCGTCCGGCCTTTTTGATTACCGACAGCTTTTTTGCCCTATCCGGCTCCTGAAACTAAGAAAGAGGAATATTCGATGGCTGATGAGGACCAGGCAGTTCTGGAACACTACGTACCCTTCTGTCCCAAATGCGGCAATGAGTGCGAGCAAAAGGAGCTCCGGCGGGCCCTGGATGCTGATAATTGGAAGAAGATCATAATTGAGACCATCTTCTACTGCAAGAATTGCGATAACTATTGGAGCGATGGCCTGGTTGAGAAAGGCTATAAATGATCTATCTCTATTATAGCGACAAATTCCAGTGCTACAACTTCGGCCCGGAGCATCCCTTCAACCCGGCACGTTTGATGCTCACCTGCAGGCTCATAGAAGAGCTGGGCCAAACAGACGAATTCACCTGCCTGATGGAGCCGAGCCCCGCCTCGGAAGATGATTTGCTGCGCGTGCACACCCTGGAGTATTTGGACGCAGTAAAAATGGAGGAGCCGGATCTTGCCTTTGGCCTGGGCAGCGATGACACTCCCGTCTTCTCCGGGATTTATGATGCCTCGCGACTTCTTGCCGGAGCCAGCATCAACGCCGCTCGTCGCATAATCGGCGAGGACTGCAGCGCCTTCAATATAGGCGGCGGCCTGCATCATGCATTTCCTTCCAGGGCGTCGGGATTTTGCGTTTTTGACGATCCGGCTCTTGCCATCAGCGTTTTAAGAGAGCGGTTCGATCGGGTTCTTTATATCGACATCGATGGCCACCACGGCGATGGAGTGCAGCAGATCTTCTATGAAGACCCCCACGTTCTGACCGTCTCCCTGCATGAATCCGGATTGTACCTATTTCCTGGCACCGGTTTCATTGATGAGATCGGCATAGGTCCCGGGGTTGGGTACAGTGTGAACATACCCATGCCCATGTATGCAGGAGACGGCGAATACCAGCAGGCCTTTGAAGAGATAGTTCCCCGCCTCTTTGAATGGTTCAAGCCCCAGGTTGTGGTGGCCCAGCTGGGGGTGGACGCTCATTATTCCGATCCCCTCACCAGCCTGAATATGACCCTTTCCGGCTACACATATCTTGTCCGTCGCATCACTGAACTGGCGGGCCGGTATTCAGGGGCCCGGCTTCTGGCTCTGGGTGGGGGCGGATACAATATGGAAGTGGTACCTGTGGCCTGGGCAAGCGTTCTATGCATCATGAGGGGCCAGCCTTTGCCCGCATATCTGCCCCCTTACTGGGTGGAGTTCTTTACGAATCTGACCGGTAGAGATCCTCTTGCACTTCCGGATATCGAGATGAAAGTGGGCAAAGAGACCCAGAGACGGATAACATCCGAGCTTGTCGCGACGCTGCAGGGCTTGAAAGAGAAGATCAATGCCACCCACGCGCTCTTTTAGGTTCCGATCTTCACAGGCTCCACAATAGATCTCAATGTGGCGATGGCGGAGAGAGCCGCCAGATAGCTGGTCCTGGGGTTGCGGGGCGAGGGAACGTTCTCCACCCGGGTTGAGATCCTCCCAAAATCGCCCTCCACCTCGATCTCGTGGCGGTTTACATGGATGTTTGGATCTGCGACGACCACCACCTGCACATCGCTCTCGCCTGCCGCAAGGTAGAGGGTGGCGGCAACATTCACATTGGCAGGGAAGGCTTTAACTGCCTCCGCGGCACTTCCCGCAAAGATCGTTGTCGGTCCCGTCAAAGCGTCGAGGTCGATCTTCTTCTCCAGGATGTATGGCGCCCCCTTCAGACCGCTGGGGTTCTTGGTGGTGGTAAGAGACACTTTTCGAATGGTGCCAATGCTGGCGGACTTGAGTCCATCCAGTCCCGATATTGCTCCGGAGGGAATGTAGACCCGAGAACCATGCTCTTTGGCCAGATTCTTCACCTCCTGGAAGAAGCCAGGGTTGGCCAGGGCGCCAACGCTCATGATCATGAGCTCCTTTCCCTTGGCCAGCACTGCCCTGGCAACGGCGGGGACGGCCTTCTGGGAAGCCGCCTCCACCACCACGTCGGAGAGGCTCACAAGATCCTCCAGTCTGGCCTTGATCGGTTTATGCTGCAAGCTTTCCATTAGGGCTTCAGCCGTTGCCGGATTATGGTCGCATACTGCAACCAGATCTGCGTCTATCACGCCCGTATCTATCGCTTTTGCAATCTCGGCTCCAATGGCACCGCACCCAACAAGCCCGACTCTTAGAGGCATCGGAGGCTATAAATCAATTGGACATCAAAATCTTTGCGGTATGCTAAGGTGCGAGCTGGAGCGATTTGTGGGTGAGGACCTGGGCGAGTGGGATGATTCCAGCAGCCTCGTCCCCGAAATCCCAGCCCGAGCCGTCGTCATCGCCAAAGAAGACTGTATTATCTCTGGACTGGCGGAGGCAGAGGAGATCTTCGATTATTTCGGTCTCGTGGCCGAGCGACTCTATGATGATGGTGAATTCGTCCCCGCCGCAAGTGCGGTGATCACCGTATGCGGCAATGCCAGAAAGATCCTGCAATCGGAGAGGCTTGTCCTGAATTTCATGGCGCGCATGAGCGGAATCTCTACCTTCACCCGGGAGTGCGTGTTATGCGCCGGCGGCCACGTGCGCATCGCTGCCACTCGCAAGACCACCCCCGGATTCAGAGTATTCGAGAAGAAGGCCGTCTTCCTGGGGGGTGGCGATACCCACAGGTTCAATCTCTCAGACGCTGTGCTCATAAAAGACAATCACATAAAGATTCTGGGTTTGGAGGAATGTCTCTGCCGGGCCCGTAATCGGGCCAGCTTCACCAAGAAGATCGAGGTGGAGGTAGAAAACCTCGACGATATGCTTATAGCAGCGGAAGGTGGCGCAGATATCATCATGTTCGACAACATGGCACCGACTGAGATTGCCCGAGGAGTGGAGCTTCTGCAAAACATTGGTCATCGTGGCAGAGTACTCCTGGAGGCATCAGGGGGCATAACCCTGGATAATATCAAAGAATACGCAGCTAGCGGAGTGGACGTGATATCTCTTGGTGCTCTCACCAGAAATGCGAGATGGATCGATTTAAGCCTGGAGATAGAGAAAGATGCAAATTAGGAAATTTGACGAAATCTATATGGTGGTTTTTATGCTGCTAATTCAAGCCGCCTGTATTGGTGCCGTCTATGCCCAAGAAACCGACGATGATCAGTTGACATTTACTGATTTCACCCTCACCATTGGCGACCGCATTGATGTCGGTGACTATCGGGCGGAGTTCATCGAGATACAATCGGTAAGAGATGGGATCGCAGTGATGCGGGTCTCCAAGCCAGGAGGTGCCCTGGATGAACAAAGAGCTTTCCTGGAGAATAGCGCCAATAATTTCGATGGAGGCGCGGAAGACAAAGGCATCACCATCACTATAACCGATATCCTGGACGAAATGTCTGCCAAAGTGAGGATCGAATATCAAGAGGGCCTGGGCACAGCAAGGAAGCGTGCTTCAGAAAAGCCTGCTTCACCGCGGGATTTGCCTATTTTGTCCGTGCAAAAGAGTTTCGACAAGAACCAGGTGAATGTGGGAGACGAGGTCAAGGCCACGATCACTGTCAAGAACACAGGCACTGGGCAGGCCATGAACATAAAAACCGAAGATATACCTCCCCTTCCAGAGTTCTCCTATATCGCCGGTTATCCGCCAAAGATCAAGGATACGCTGGACCCCGGGGAGTCCGATTCAGCAGTATATTTGATGAGTGCAGTCAAAGAAGGGTCCATTAGAGTTCCGGCCATGCAAGTCAGCTACACAGACTCAAAGAAGAACGCTAAATCAAATAGCTCCGAGCCCTTCAACGTCTTGATAAATCCCAAAAGCAAAGCGGATCTGGCAATAAAGCTGATTGGACCCGGGCCCATACCATTGGATGGCAAAGGCACAATGAACGTCAGCCTTTCTAATGTGGGAACGGCGGCCGCCACCAAGATAGAAGTGGAAGGAGAGATCAAGCCCTCAGATGGCCTGGAGGCCTCCGGGATTGACAAAAGCTTCTTTGAGATCTCGCCGGAAAAAGAGGTGAATTACTCGGCCGTGCTTTCAGGAATCGCCCCGGGAAACTACACCGTACGCCTCAAAGCCAGCTATGACGGTGGAGACGGAGCCATGACCCAGGAGGGGACGGTAGATGTGGTCGTTCTGGGACGAGAGTATAAATATCAATATCTACTACTTATTATCCCAATCATAGTTATCATTGCGTGGATGTTTAGGAGATACAAAGAGTATAAATATTGAAGAGAGTGACAATACCTCCTAATCGGAATAGCTCCGTTCAATCGTGATCACAATTACATAAAATTCCAAAGTTACGAGAGATTTGATATCATGCTTAACGTACTCATGCTCGGCGTAGGCCAGTGCGGGAATCGAATATTGGATTCAATAAATAAAGAGTCCTTTGGAGGCGGCGGGGCCTCAAAGCTGGCCAAATATTGTTTGCGCCCCAAGTTCCCCAGTCGGGTGGAAACCTTGGCCGTCAATACGGCCCAAAATGATCTTAAAGAGTTGAGGTTCACCACGGCCAAGGATAGATTGCATGTCCCTAACCTGCATGGCGTGGGAGCCAATAGGAATGTGGGCAAGCAAGCCTTTATGGATAACCGCGACATGATCATGGGCGAGATCGAGAAGAGGGGCGATTTCGATATAGCTTTTGTGATCACCTCCACTTCGGGAGGGACGGGGTCCTCATTCTCACCTTTGCTTATAAACGAATTGAAGCGGCAGTATCCAAATATCACCGTTATCACCGTTGCCGTCCTGCCCTTCCGGGAGGAGGGTTCCATCTACCTCCAGAATGCCGCTTTCTGCATGAGGGAGTTGATGGAAGTGGATGCAGAGGGCATAATTCTGGCGGACAATCAGTACATGAAGAGGTTCAGCGGAGATATAGCCTCTGCCTATGACAAGATCAACAGCATGATCGCCCAACGCCTGCTCTTCCTGATCGAATCTCTGGACAGCGAGATGCTCTCTGTAACTGATCTTGGCGACTTCAAGACGGTCATGAACGGAGGCCTGCGCATAGGCACCATGGGATTCTATCAGGCAGACGGCAAGAATCTGTCCATCAAGGACGCCATTGAGAACAGCCTAAAGCCGGGCAACTTGCTTTACCCTGCCAATGTGACTGACGACGCCGCCAGAGCGATGATTATTATTCAGGGCTCGCGGGAGCACCTGGATGTGGATCAGATCACCAAAGAGGTAGAGAAGATCGCCGCCAGCGCGGGCCACGTCTTCAAGGGAATTATCGTCAAGAAAGGGCACCCCAAGGTCCTATCCATCTTCACCATGGCCAGCGCACCGGAGCTGGAATCCATCTATGCCCAGGCGGCTCGAGGCATGCAGGACGAGAAGGAGAAGAGGTCGCGTGCCAGGAAGCAGCTGGACGATGCCTTCGCTCACATCGAGGATCTGGAAGAGATCTACTGAATAACTACAGGCCGAACTTGCGATACATCATGGCGTGCAGTGGGGCGAGCTGTAGCACCCTGGCCACTTTTATCTGCTCGGAGGAATTGAGCATTTGCGCCCGGGCGGGCGGCAGAGGCTTGCCCTCTCTGGCATAGACGGCCCCGCCTCTCATCCGGGCGCAGGTGAAGCTGCCTGCATCTCCTTCTATGAAAACTTCGCCCCCTCGCATCTCGGCTCCTGTGAAGTCGCCCGTATTTCCCCTCACTACTATTCTGCCGCCTCTGATGAGCACGCCCGTATTGCGATCCGCATCCCCCAAAACTTCGATTTGGCCGGAGGTCATGAGTATGCCGGTGCTCATTCCGGCATCACCTTGCAGTCGAACTGTCTTGTCGATGGGGTTTCTTGCACCAAGAGTATCCCTCAATATACCATCTTCGATGATCAATCCACGCTCATCCAGAATATTCGGCTCCAGGACCTTTATGCCTTTTTCCAGAGCCTCTGTGGCCGAGACGAACTTTCGATACCCGGTCAGATCGCTTTCAACCTCGATCACATTTCCCAGGGGTGCTTCAACCCGGCCCGAGACATAGATCAAACCTCGCAGCATGCTTATGCCCATGCGGCTGCCTATATTGCCGTCCACCACAATCCTGCCCGTCGTCTCAATGGGCCCGCCCTTCCCCCCAGCCGGATCAAATCCACGCCGAGGCTTGAGCCGAGACGGCTGCCTGCATCACCTGAAATATTAATCGTCTCGCCCTGGCATAGGCCCTCCACTATCTGCCGAAGGCTGATGCTGCTTACGGTTTGATCCCTGTCAAGTCTTGAGCCCTGGTGTTGCCAGTAAAAATCAAAGGTAAAGTCGCCCAGGCACCTCTCTCCCGAGGCTTGGATCTGGAGCATCGCGGATCACTTGGCGGCCGGAAGGGTTTTCTCTGTAGCTATGCGTTTGGATATGTTGACACCGACAACGGTTATGAGGATGGCCCCGATGGCAGATATGGCCAGCTTCTGGACGGATTCCACCATGCCTATGCCGAACCCCAGGTTGGCATCGCTGGCCAGGATAAAGCTGCTGGCAGACCAGATGATAAGGCCCGTTGCCAATATGAAGAACAGATAGGAGATGGTGCGAGCGTCTCTTACCCCTTCCAGATACATATCCATGATCCTGCCCAAAATCACACAGAGGGCTGCGGCCATGTACCACCAGATGCTCTCATAAAGAAAGATCATAATCAGCGTGAAATAACCGGGAAACATGGGTTTATGGAAATACTCCCAGAAATAGGCAAGTCCATTGACGGTGGCAATGACCACCAGCATGGCGGCCAGAATGTAAGTTATAAACGCGATCTTACCGGCATAAAGGGATTTTCTTAAAGTCTGCTTGGCCTCTTCCATGGAGTCATCCAGGCCCAGGCCCCGGAAGAGGAGGTAAAGGCCTACTGCCCCAGTGATGGCCACAATAGCGCCGTTGGGGTAGCCCAGCAAGCTGAAGATGGCAAACATGAGCAAGGCCAGAGCCGGCGGAATGAAGACGGTATGACTGATCTTGGGATCGTTAAAAACCTGCTTGAGAAGGTAGTAGGTGCTCTCCAGGTTGGGGCTCTGTTTGACCAGTACCCGGCGCACGCCATTGACCTTGACGCGAGACTGGATTATGGGCAGAATGGCCTCATCTTCGGCGCCGTCTGAGACCACAATCACGCCTTCAGGATGGAATAGTGCCAGCAGATCTTCCAGTTGGGCGGCAAGCTTGCTGTCCGATATCAGGCCTACCTTCAGATCTCCGGCCAGAGAAGCGATCTCCGCGGTTTTGCCGGAAGCGATTAATTCATCGAGCGCCTTTATGCCTCCAAAGATAGTATTGACGTCCGAGTCCTCAGGATCGGCCATGCCCAGCCGGAGTGCGGCATCGATATTGGCCTCTCTGCCCACAACCGGGCTTGTAACCCCGCCCTTGCGGCCCAAGTCGTTATCCCGGTCAATACAGAGCACAAGGACATCCATAGACTATTATTTGAAAAGATTGTACTTAAAGGATTCTCTTGCCCGTTTTCAGATATCTAAAAATCAAGAAAAAACCGCCGCAAAATATTTATTTCAATAGGATCTAACTCCAATTATGAGACGATCAATCCTTTCCGCAGCAATATTCCTGATGCTCTTGATATCTTCTGCCAACGCTTTTTCGATTGATATGGCAGAAACGCAAAAAAATGTCGATGCCTATAATAAAAATATCGACAAAGCTCCTGCTCTTCTGAAAGGCATCGTGGGCGATGAGAAGATCAATATGGATATTACCAGAAATGATGGAAGCGTATTTCTCGTGGGATTGGATATGGTGGCGGCGAAGATAAATGAAACTGTTGTTGGTGGCCTGAATGATCCCTCGATCACCATAACCACTACCGAGAGCGCTATTAACAATATCCGAAGCTCAAAGGATCCTATCGCCACCTTTCAGCAAGAGAGAGACCAGGGCCAGATGACATTCGAAGCAAAAGGTTTGCTGGCCAAAGCCAAGCTGGAGGCCGTTCTCTCCAGCACAGACGTTCTCAAGTTCGGCTATAGCCTCTTCTTTGGCTAGCGAGCAAGATCTATACTCTCTTTTATTATTTTCAGGGCACAGTAGTCTCCACACATAGTACAGACCTCTGCGTCGGATGGCGTTCTATCTGCCCGGACAAGCCTTGCCGTCTCCGGGTCGATGGCGAGCTGGAACTGCTTCTCCCAGAGCATATCTCTTCTGGCCCTTCCCATGGCCAGATCACGATCACGATCATTGTTTTTGATCATATCTCCAATATGGGCTGCAATCCTTGCCGTGATCGTTCCCTGTCTCACATCCTCCACATTGGGAAGCGCCAGATGCTCAGCCGGAGTGACATAACAGATGAAGTCCGCTCCATAGGCGCTGGAAAGGCTTGCCCCCACCGCCGCTACGATATGGTCGTAGCCTGGGGCAATGTCAGTAACCAGAGGGCCGAGCATGTAGAAGGGTCGCTCGTCTGTCATGCGCTTCATGACCCTGACGTTGGCCTCGATCTCGTCGATGGGGATATGGCCAGGCCCCTCGACGATGGTCGGAACGCCCGCTGCCTGGGCCTTATCGGCAAGCTCGGCATTTATTATCAGCTCCTGGATCTGGGCTCTGTCGGTAGAGTCGTGCACGGCTCCGGCGCGCAGGCCGTTTCCCAGACTGAGAGTCACTTCATGCTCTTTCAGGATATCGAGGAGGTAATCGAAGTCCTTGTAGAGGGGATTTTCTTTCTGGTTATGCAGCATCCATCCGATCATCAAGGCGCCTCCCCGGCTGCAGACTCCGCCAAAGCGTCCACCCTGGCGCCGCAGCCGTTCTATGCAGATGCTGTTGATGCCGGTATGAATGGCCATGAAGTTGGTGCCGAGCTTTGCCTGCTCTTCAGTCACCCGGAAGATGTCATCCTCCGGCATATCCACGCCCGCGCCGTACTTTCTTATGGCCTCGATAAAGGACTGGTAGAGAGGGACGCTGCCCACGCTCAATGTGGTAGCTTCAACCACGCGTCTCCTGATCTCCGGAAAGTCTCCTCCCGTGGAGAGCTCCATGAGCGTATCGGCTCCGTTCGCCTCGGCCACGCGGGCTTTGGCAACCTCCATCTCCACATCAACGATGTCGCTGCTGGTGCCGATGGAGGCATTCACCTTGGTGCGTAGCCCTTTGCCAATGCCTACCGGTCTCGTATATCTGTAGGGACTGCGGGGTATCACAATCCTGCCGCTGGCAACACCTCGAAGTATAAACTCAGGAGTCTTGCCTTCGGCCTCAGCTACAATCTTCATCTCTTCAGTCAATCTGCCTGCAGATGCATCATCTAAGAGTCCCAATTCATTTCACCTGCACCACTATACGAAGAACAATTACTTAAGATCTCTTAAAAAACCAGATTTAACTACAATCAGATGAACTTGATTTAAGGGGAGTGGGATCGCTTTTGTACAAATTTTGTATTTCCACGCCGACATCAAGAGCCTGGTTTTTTAAACTTTCATCCAGGCTATCAACAGGCCCTCTTCGCACAAGATAGAAGAGGTTGTCAGCATCTCTTGCTATGAACTTCTTTTGTAAATCGGTATAGATTGTTGTCTCTTTAAAACCCTTGTTCCAGAAGTCGGTCTTGAGCGACAGACTTTTTAAAATTTCCAGAGCATCCGTCTCGTCACTCCAATTCTCCAGGCTCTGAAAATCGTTATGAAAACGGCTTCCAACCATAGAGGACTTTTCAAAAACCGTTACACCAAATCCTCCCTTGGCCAAATTAATTGACGCAGTCAAACCAGCAATTCCTGCACCCAGGATCTTAATCTCGCCAACCATCATAAGCTAGTTGAAATATATCTATTGCACCTTTTTGTCTTGATTAAAAGAGGAATCAGGTGAAGACCTCACCCGTCCTCACCTTGCCGGACTTCTCCACCGGGGAGACGAAGATCCTGCCGTCTCCGAACTTGCCGGTGCGTGCGGCATCGCAGATGGTCTTCATGACCGAATCGACGGCCTCATCCTGGACATAAAGCTCCAGCTTGAGCTTGGAGAGGAGATCGACTTCCATGGTCCCTCCCCTGTACTGGAGTTTGATCCCTTTCTGCTCGCCTCTGCCCATGACCTCGATCACGGTCATGGCCAGGATGCCCTTCTCTTCCAGAGCCTTCTTGACCTGCTCCAGCCTCTCCGGCCGTATTATTGCCTCAATCTTTTTCATTCCTGTCACCACCTTCAGGCATAAGCCTTCTCGCCATGCTGGGATATATCCAGGCCCACGTATTCCTCGTCCTCGGTGACCCTCAAGCCCATGAGGGAGTCCACGATCTTGGCCAGGACGTACGTCATCACGAAGGCATAGATCACAGATGCGCCCGCCGCCATGATCTGTACCGCGAACTGATGAAAGTTGCCCGAGAGCAGGCCGGTGTAGCTGTTGACCGAGGCCGTGGCAAAGATGCCCGTGGCTATAGCGCCCCACAGGCCGCCCATGCCGTGCACCGCCCAGGCGTCGCAGCTCTCATCCAGGCCCCGACCGACGCGGAAGAGGAGCGCCATGTAGCACAGGACACCGGCTACCGCGCCGATGACGACGGCGCCCGGGATATCAACATAGCCCGCAGCAGGCGTTATGGCCACCAGACCGGCTATGCCTCCGCTCACCATTCCCAGAGCACTGGGCTTTCCTTTGAACCAGCTGGCAAAGAGCCAGGTCAGAGCACCGGCGGCCGCAGAGGTGTTGGTGACCAGCAGGGCGGAAGCGGCCAGGCCGTTGGCGCCCAGGGCAGAGCCGGCATTGAATCCAAACCAGCCGAACCAGAGCAGACCCGCGCCGATCATGGCCATGGGGATGTTGTGGGGCTCCATGACATAGGATCCGAAACCCATTCTCTTGCCTATGACCAGAGCTATGGCCAGGGCCGAGAACCCGGAGCTGATGTGCACCACCGTTCCGCCGGCAAAGTCCAGGGCGCCCATCTGAGCCATCCAGCCGCCCGCCCAGACCCAGTGAGCCAGGGGGTCATAGACCAGGGTGGTCCAGAGCACGGCCAGCACAATGAAGGAGCTGAGCTTGACCCGTTCCGCCACGGCAGAGGTCAGGATGGCCAGTGTCACGGCTGCGAAGACCAGCTGAAAGGCCACGTAGAGCAGATGCGGTATGTTGCTGGCCAGAGGGGCCTCGCCAAGGCCAATGCCGCTTAGAGCCAAATAGTTCAGGCCGCCTATGACTCCGGAAATATCCGAGCCGAAAGACAGGCTGTACCCGAAGAGGACCCACTGGATGCTGGCTATGGCGAAAGCCAGGAAAGAGAGGCCTATCATCGAGACGACGGTCTTGCTGCGGACCAGGCCGCCGTAGAACAAACCAACGCCCGGCGTCATCAGCATCACCATCGCTGTTGCCACCAGAACCCATGCTGTGTCTCCACTGTTTATTGGCAAACTGCATCACCCTTGAATATTATATGAACGCGAAAGATATTCAATTTATTGATTTAACCATCCGGACCATTACAGGGATCTCGGGTCCGGGATTTGCTGAATAAAGCCTGGGCCGGAGTATTTAAAAGAGTATTTGATATAAATTGGGAAGAGATATGAATGATTCATAACCGTTCATAGCTTTTGGTTTGGAGCTATGTGGGATGATCTGAAGCAAGAGGCTCCAGGGAATTAGGACTGGTTGCTTTCATCTCCAGCCTTTCACGATCTTTCCGGGCTTGAGCAGCCATTGGGCTTTTTAAATCAACGAAGATAGATTCAGCAGATCTGATCAGCTCCAGCGCTTTAGTTAAGTTGCCTTCTTTCTCCTCTAAAAGAGCGAGCTGAGCTGATGTGACGGCCAATCCGCTTCTTGTCACCCAAATCTTGAGATATCTTCAAGCTCTCCTGGTAAAGCCTCCGGGCTTCATCCAGATTGCCTGTGATGTAAGCCAGATTGCCTAGCTGATGCAGCGACTTGAAAATTCCGCTCTTCTTTCCCAGATCTTGAGATATCTTCAAGCTCTCCTGGTAGAGCCTCCTGGCTTCATCCAGATCGCCCGTGTCCTGAGCCAGCATGCCTAGCTGATGCAGTGACGTGGAAATGCCGCTATTGTCTCCCAGATCTTGTTGATCTTTATGCTCTCTTGATAGAGCCTCTTGGCTTCATCAAGATCACCTGTGTCCTGAGCCAGCATGCCCAGCTGATGCAACGACTTAGAAACGCCGCTTCTATCTCCCAGATCTTGTTTGATCTTCAAGCTCTCCTGGTAGAGCCTCCTGGCTTCATCCAGATCGCCCATGTCCTGAGCCAGCATGCCTAGCTGATGCAGCGACCTGGAAACACCGCTTTTGTCTCCCAAATCTTGAGCGAGATCTCTCATGAGCCTCTTCGCTGGTAGAGCCTCCTGGCTTCATTCCAAATCACCTGTGATGTAAGCCAGATTGCCTTGCTCATGTAACGACACGGAAACGCCGCTTCTATCTCCCAGATCTTGATAGATCTTCATGCTCTCCTGGTAGAGCCTCCTGGCTTCATCCAGATCGCCCGTGTCCTGAGCCAGCATTCCTAACTGATGCAGCGACCTGGAAACACCGCTTTTATCGCCCAGATCTTGAGAGATCTTCATGCCTCTCCTGATAGAGCCTCTTGGCCTCTGCATATTCTCCAAGTTGATAGCGAAGGTTGCCCAGTAAGTGAAGAACTGCCGCCAGGGCTTTATTTTCTCTTTTCCCGCGCTTCAATTCATGATAATCCTCGATCAGCCCCTCAAGAGCAGCGGCGCGCTCTCTCTTCTCATCCAGGCTCAAGCTATCTGCCACTGACATCTTGCATGACCGTCTTCTCTATGGAGGCCATCAATCTCAATTCTGGGTAAAACTCGAATACGCCGCTGCGCCATCCCCAGAATCCGGGGCCTCCCTGGCCAGACGAGTCAGAGCATAGTCGGGCAGCCAGATGAGAAAGGGACCGGAGAGGATCTTAGGAAAATTCTCGCGGGACTGATTCAACTCATCGAGAGCAGGTGCAGGACCTTTCGAGGGCACGGAATGCTCGAAGCCGAAGACCATAATGGCTCTTTTTCCCGCATTGTCAGATTTATCCGTCTCCAGTGCTTGCAAGACGGCTCTCCTTAAGCTTGAAACCGGCTCCTTCAGCTCCACAGCGATAATGTTCGCTTCACCTTTCCACATTTCCTTTAGCCGAGTTGCCATCTGGCGACACTGAACCGGCTGGTTGCACTTGACAAAGCCCAGGCGAAAGCCCTCTGCCAGACGAATGAGGCTAGCTATTTGGAGCAATACATCCCGATTTTGAGGAGATATCTCCGTTTCATCCTTCAGGCGAAAGTTGCTGCCTTGACGTGTTCGAACACTTATAGTTCATCCTCGTCGGCTGACTTTCTCAATTTGTCTCCAGGCATTCTTGAACTCCGGTAGCTCTCTTCACCGCAGGATGGACATCGCACCATCGATCTCCATTCATATACTCCAGAACGCTAAGATTGTAAAGCATTGCCTGATGCTGGTATCATTTCATCAGCGCTGCTTATTCTTGGCTACTTTTGCCAGAAGGTATAAATGCTCATCCGGCACCATTCGTCCGTACTCATTTACCAATCTTCGAAATGCCTTTTCAGCCAGTTTCTGGATCGATCGGAATTTTTCCACCTCCTGCCTGGGCCAGCTCGATCGGTGTAGCCAAGCAACCGGATAAAATCCCGCAGCATTCCGCCGCTCTTTTCGGCCAGAAAATCCACAGACATCCCTTCTCGAAAATTCGATTGAATATCGATCCTTTTCTTTGCCACATTGCAGAGAAGCATCGATTCCTTTCTGCAAGGTGTGCCATCCTCTCCTTGACTTTTATCATTGGAAAGATTTCATAATTGGGGAATGCTCCAGTCAATTGGGTCGCCTTGGGAGAGTAGAACATGGATATGGGAACAGTGTAAACCATATGTGCATCCAGGCTTTTAGCTGTTCGGCATGCTCCAGATAGAGAGCATCATGGGTTGTTCTTAGCTGTCTTTCTCATCCAGCACTCTGAGGACTATTCGATCCAGGTTATCTATTACCAAGCACCAGATCCCGTATCCATTCTTTTGATCTCGGGAAGAGCGGCCTGGATAAACTCATTCATCCTGCTCGATGAACTGGAAAGATCTGAGGATCCAGCTTGAGACGAATATCCTTTCGGATCTTCGTGACCGGTTTGAATTTGGCCGGTTATCCGTGGCCAACATTTTAGCAATTAATGGAATCGGTGCCGGTGCATTCAATCCCAGCTCGAATTCCGTCTTGAGAGCTGCCTCCATGACATCTTCTCGTCCTTCCATTCATAGACCACCTCTGCAAACCACATCAGAATGCCTTTGGTTAATCGTTCGGATCTATCTTGATACCCTTTTCTGCTAGGGTTCGCTCCAGACGCTTGATTATTGACACAAGAAGATCAGTATAAACCAGATCGCCAATATCGATATCCTCGTCGGCTGCAAAGTAAACAACCAAGAAATTCTTCTTCTCCAGATCGATTTGCCAAACGCAGAAGTTCCGTTGACTTTCCGCATCCCCGGTGGCCGCTGATCAATTGGGACATTGGACCTTTTGAGCCTTCAATGCGCAATGCCAAGAGTCCTTACAATATCTCGTTCTTCGCCCCTTGCAGGGCTGCAGTCAACCTATCGAGGGTCTCCGCTTTGTAGAGGGTCAAGCAATAACGGCATTGTAGGCATCCTTCATGTCTAGCAGCAGGAGAATTGTCCGCTCATCATGGATAAGTTATTATTCGATTTTCGTATATAGTATTGCTCTGAAGACGAGAAGGCATAAAATTGCTTGATGATCGATTGGCTAAAGCGGTAAAGTATCGACTGCGAACTCTCCGATGAAAATAAGGTGGAAATAAGATAATGATGGCAAATCGAGAGGTGGAATCTGGTCAAGTGCAACGCGGTCTAAACCGCTCCGCACCCCCGCTCCTTCGTCCTGACCCGCACCACGTCCTCCACGGGATAGATGAAGATCTTGCCGTCCCCGGCTTCCCCTGTCTGGGCCACCTCGCAGATGATGTCGATGACGTCCTCCGCATCCTTGTCCTCCACCACCAGTTCCAGCTTCGTCTTCTGCAGGAACTCCACCTTGTAGTCTCCGGCCCGCCATTGCAGTGTGACGCCCTTCTGCTTTCCCCGGCCCTTGACCTCTGTCACCGTCATACCCGAAAAGCCCTTCTTGTCCAGCTTATCGCGCAGCAGGTGGAGCTTCTCGGGCCGAATTATGGCTTCAATCTTCTTCATCTTGACTCCTCACATCCTCGACTCCTCACATGTAGGCGCCTTCACCATGCTGGCTGATGTCCAGACCCACAGACTCTTCCTCATCCCGAACGCGCAGACCCATGAGGGCATCAATGATCTTGGCGAGGCCGAAGGTGACCAGGAAGGAGTAGCCCCAGACAACTCCAATGGCTATGATCTGCACCACGACCTGATTGGGATTGCCGGCCAGGAGGCCAGTCGCGCCGATGGTGGCAAAGATGCCTGTGGCCAGGACGCCCCAGGTGCTGCCGATGCCGTGGCAGGCCAGGACGTCCAGAGAGTCGTCGACCTTCTTGCTGCCCCGAATCAGGATGATGGCATAGTATCCGGCAATGGCAGCCACGATGCCGATAGGTATCGCTGCCAGGGGCGTCACGAAACCCGCCGCCGGCGTTATCGCGGCCAAACCAGCAACGGCACCGGTCACAATTCCCAGGGCGGAAGGCGCCCTCTGCCTCCAGGAGAGGAGCATCCAGGTCGTTGCCGCGGCCGCGGCAGAGGTATTGGTGGTGACAAAGGCATTGGCAGCTATGCCGTTCGCGGCCAGCGCCGAGCCGGCATTGAAGCCAAACCAGCCAAACCAGAGCAGAGCCGCGCCCATGACCGTGGTGGGGATATTATGGGGTTCCATGGGGTCGGTTCCGAATCCCTTGCGAGCTCCAATGACCAGGGCCACCGCCAGGGCCGAGACGCCTGCTGTAATATGCACCACTATTCCGCCCGCAAAGTCCAGGACGCCCATCTGCTGCAGCCAGCCCCCGCCCCAGACCCAGTGGGCTACGGGATCGTAGACCAGAGTGGCCCAGGCCAGAGAGAAGACCAGAAAAGAGCTGAATTTTATGCGCTCCACATAGCTGCCCGTGATCAGAGAGACGGTGATAATGGCAAACATGGCCTGAAAGATCATGAAGGTGAGCGAGGGGATAGTCAGGCCCTCTTTCACACCCATGCCCACTCCATTCAGGCCCAGGAATTCCAGGCCGCCTATGAGTCCGTAGATGTCCTTTCCAAAGGCCAGGGTGTAGCCGTATAAGATCCACTGCAAGCTTATGATGCTCATCACGGCAAAGCTGAATATGATCGTGGAGATGGCATTCTTCTTCCTGACCATGCCCCCGTAGAAGAGTCCAACCCCCGGAATCATGATTAGGACAAGAGCTGCACTGATCAGAACCCAGGCATTGTCCGCAGCGTTTATGGTTCCCTCATCTGCAGATGCCGTGCCTATCAGCAGAGCCAGCGAAAGTAATGACCAGAAGGTGCGAATTGTTACCACCAAACGTTAAGGCAAATGCCTATTTCATAAGCATATTTGGGAAAACTTATGTGGAGTTCACAATGGATATGAAAAGATCTTAACTTAACTAAATGGGGGCCAGAATGAGTTAAAATATCTATTTTGAGTAAGACCTTGGGCACAACCGAAATCACTCGCCTCTTTTCCAAATCCTGGTAATGATTGCAACTCCTGCCAGGTTTATGACCAGGATCAAAATCACACCCAGGATCTTCTTCATGCTGCCCGGTATCGCTGCCTTGCCCGCCAGATCCATTGTCCTGTCCCCATTCACCAGAACCCGGACGGACTGCCCGCCCCCCTTGAGTGTGTAAAGTCCCCGCGGCAGGCCCCGGAAGTTGCAATCCCCACCCGTGGAGCCGCTGGCGATCAATGCGCCTCCGCGCCAGAGCTCCAGGCTCGCTGGCGCACCCGTAACCTGCAGGTCGTAGCTCTCGCGAACAGATATCGGCTTGCCTTCCTGTGAGGTTTCGCGACACGTTTAGAGGATCCAGCAGGATATGCACCCTGGCTGGGGCCTTCTCAAACACGTTCACGGATAAATGGCAAGGCTTCATATATTGTCCCCCGCGGCCGCGGGGTCAGGGGGGCCGCCACGGCCTGGAGTGGCCCCCGTCACCCCTAACGCGTAACACCCGCGCGGGAATCGAAAGATGTAGTAGGATAATTTTCTACTAGTTAGAATTCATTCAACTGCAGATGGGATCTATCCGATGCCAGCAGGAACAACGTCCGCACATCCTTCCGGGGTGCCGCGAGTCGGCCTGCTGGCCTCCCGCGCTATGGTTGGGGCGCCGCTCAAGGCCGCGGCCGGCCAAGCGATGGCGGCCCAAGCTGGAGAATAATCGAGAGTTCCACTGTTTGGATGTAGCCACGACTTTTGGATTTAGGTCTAGTCGATAAGGTCAAAGCATCTCGATTTTTATTCGTACCGCAGAGTTAGCCGGAATCACTCGCCTCTTTTCCAAATCCTGATAATTATTGCTAATCCAGCCAGGTTTATGGCCAGGATGAGTACGATTCCGATCATCTTCTTCATGTCGCCGCTGGGTGCCGCTGCCGTCTTTCCTGCTAGATCCATGGTCTGATCCCCATTCACCAAAACCCGGATGGACTGCCCGCCCGCCTTGAGTGTATAAAGTCCTCGCAAGAGGCCCCGGAAGTTGTACTCCCCACCCGGAGAGCCGTTGACAAGCTCCACTTCGCCACGCCACAGCTCCACGCCTGCGGGCGCGCCCGTAACCTGCAGGTCGTAGCTCTCGCGAAGGGGCATGGACCTGCCTTCGTTGGTTAAGTTCGACGATATATTCAGGATATCCAGCACAGTAGGCGCGATGTCCATCTCCGACCAGCGGCCGCCCAGGTTCAGCTCTTCCACTCCCGGCCCAATGAGGACCAGGGGCACGCGCAGAGCCTCAGGCTTTGCTGCATATTTTTCAGCGGAGTGGCCGCCTTTGCCCTTCGTCGAAGGAAAGACCATGCCATGGTCGGCGGTTATCACCAGCAGGACATTGTTCTTGCGGCAGGCCTCCGCCAGTTTCCCCAGCGGCTCGTCCAGGGCCTGCACCGTTTGCAAGTAACCGTCCGCCCCCAGGCTCTGCCCGGCGCTGTCCACTGCGCCCACATTGACCAGCATGACAAAGGGCTGGCCGGGGAGGTGCTCGACTATATCAGCAGCCGCATCTAGCCCCCAGGCATTGTTCCCTGCGTAGCCGGGCAGGCCCGCAGGGGCGGTGTACTCTGCGAATCTATCCCGCCATTCCTGGAAAAGGACCCGCAGGCCTGCCGGCACATCGTCTCTGAATCCCGGCGTGGGCTCGGCTCCGTGCAGAGCATTGTCGCCCAGATAGAGAACGGCATCCAGCTCCTGCAGAACAGGCATGGAATCGCCCCGCTCCAGAACGCCCAGGCAGAGGTAGCCCTTCTGGCGGGCGGCGTCGAAGATAGTGGGTCCGAGGGCCTCTGGATCTGCATCTGAGTTGCTGGTGATGAGAACGCTGTGGCTCTTCGTCGTCTCCGGGACGGGAACCCTCACATCCACAGCCCGAGCCCCGCCTCCGGTGAGGTTGAAGAGCACGGCCTTGCCCAAGGGGGAGCCGTCCAGAGCATAGGCGCTATGCTCGGGGTAGACATAGGACGCGCCCAAACCGTCCACCACCACGATCACCGCGCCATCAGGCCGGGCCTCCGGTCCCACCTGGATGTCGACGGCGCTAACGCTACCAGACATCAATAAAAATATCAATAAAAAAAGGAAAAAATGGATCATCCCGCTTCAGCATCAGAAGTCGGTCATGATCCTGTACTGGTCGATCTCCGTCTGCTTCAGGCCCATCAGGAACTGCTCGGCCATGTCGCGAATATCACGGGATCTGGTTATGGCCCTGCCCACCACGAGTATGTCCGCGCCTGCTGCCAGAGCCGCGCCTTCCGTGTCCGTGCGGATGCCTCCCGCCACGGCCACAAGGAGCTTGCGGCCATCTTTGGCCAGGGCCTTAATCTCGGCGATGTTCTGCCAGGCGTGAGCGCTCTTCTCGTTATCAATGGCCCGGTGCAATTCGACCACATCCGGCAGGACATCCAGGCTCTTCAGGACGGCCAGCGGATCGGGTACATTGAGCATATCGATTATGGAGTAGATGCCCGTCTTCCTGGCCTCGTTGATGGAGAGCTCGAGCGTCTTCTTGGGCGCGAGACCGGAGATCACCACGGCATCGGCAGTGGAGTCTGCAGCCAGACGCACCTCCAGATTGCCTGTATCCAGAGTCTTGAGGTCCAGGATGACGAAGGCACCCGGCCGGATGGCGCGAATCTCCTTGACCACACTTATGCCCAGCATCTTCACCAGGGGAGTTCCTACCTCAATCAGTATGTGATCGCTCTCCGGCAGCGCGGTGAGAACGCGGCGCACCTCAGCGACGTCAACGAGGTCGAAGGCCACCTGCAAGTATGGTGGGTCCCATAGGCGTGTAACGCGGAATCCCATGATGGGATGCGTGGATCGGTCCTTCTCGTAAAGAACCTTATCGACATCCGGGAAGCCCTCCATGGCTCGCTGCAAGGCCAGCTTCGTGGCCCCGTAATTGTAGCGATAGATGGCGTCGTAATCCTTGGCCTGGGGATGGATGAAGACGGATACTATTACCAGCAGATCCTCTGCTTTATCCTTGGGAATGATGCCCTCAGCTACGGCATCCGCCACAGCCTTGGATACGGCCATCTGGGCAGGACCGAAGATCTGGGCAGCTTGATCCATGTTCTTCACAGTCACTTTGGGAACGATTAAAGTAGATGGCTTGGGTGGCAGATTGGGCCGGATGACCCCGAGCAGGGGCGTATGCCCTGCCGAAAGCTGTGTGAGTCCGGAGGCAAAAGCCGTTGCAACGGGCCCCTCCTTATCTCCGATGATCAGATCGATATGAGCTATCTCAGGCTCCTTTCCTATGAGAGCCTCTCCAACTAAAAACAAAAAGATTCACCTCGCCAGACGAGTGAGCAATCTCTCTATTTTAATCCTTTTGCTGCTTTGGCGGCTCTGAGGCCTACGATACACTAATGCCGTTCTGCCCA
This sequence comes from uncultured Methanosarcinales archaeon, assembly GCA_963702455.1. Taxonomy (GTDB): domain Archaea; phylum Halobacteriota; class Methanosarcinia; order Methanotrichales; family Methanotrichaceae; genus Methanothrix. The sequence continues at coordinate 2,877 of CAVPCV010000016.1, read as the reverse complement.
ATCCCTGGCTCTGCGATCCCGAGTCCGTAACCCTGGATCAGTATCAATCGCGATTAAATTAGCTGCCAGTAAATGAGAGGCACCAGTGCCAGCAACATCAGGCCGGTGAAAAGCCTCATTCCCACCCGATGATCTTTGCGGAAACTATCCACCTGCTCCGGGCTCATCCCCAGGGCCAAGATGCTGCCCACGACAATGATGGGCAGGATCACTCCCAGGTTGAAGAAGAAGAGATAGGCGGCACCATCAAAGTAGCTTCTGGCGGAGATGAGATCCAGTATCGCGAGATAGATGGCACCCACGCAGGGAGCTTTGACCAGGGAGAAGAGCGCACCTATCAGGAAGTAGGAGCTGAAACGACGTCTGTCAACCCCTGCCTGGAAGTACTTGAGCGCCCAGTCCGTCCGGAACAGGGAGGGTTTTCCCTGGTTCAGCCGCACCGCATCCAGGACCTGTGAAAGGCCTGCCACCAAAAGCAAGACGGTCAAGACGTAGCGGAAGGCACTGGCTATCGCCTCCGACTGCAGCAGTCGCTGCATTCCCAGGCCAAATAGGAAGTACATGGTGAAGATGCCAAGAGAGAAGAACACCACCATCATCACCAGCTCGCGCCTCTTTCCACTGGTAGAGAGAATGGATGCTGCCAGGAAGACCAGAATGCCCAGGAGGCAGGGGTTGAAGCCTGCCACCAGGCCTGCTCCCAGGACGGCGGATATGGTGTAAATGGAGAGCTTCTGCAAATCCAGCCCGTCCCATGCCGGGGCCGTCTTTGTTGCTCATGTTCTGGCTTTCGTTGCTGGGTAACGAAATCGCAGGTTTGATATCCGAACTCCGGTTTGCCAGAGCCTCAATAATAAGCAGCTCCAGCTTGGAATTGTTCCCCTCATAGTCCCTGTAGTTTATGGCCCGGGTCCCAATGATGATGGCGGGAACATCCTTGGCATTATACTGCTTAATGACGCGATGGCCCTCATCCGAATAATAATAATAACCGGTGACATTCAGAGGCACCGTTTGCCCAATCTTTTCGAGCGTTCTTTCTGCAGCCGCGCATTTTGTGCATCCTGGAGACTTGATGATTATGACCTCTGCGGCGTCTTTTCCTGAAGCGACAAAGCTATTCGAAAATAGCAGAGCTATAGCGACGAGCAGGATGAGACAGATGACTCCCATGGTGGGCAGGATAGAGCGCATCAGCCACCCTATGGCATAGAAGAGATATAAAAGGAAGGTACCAATCAAAGATCGCGGGCTTTGGCCGGGGAATGATAAACATCCTCCGGCCAATCAATTCGTCTCTGAAGACATTTCTATTCAGCAATTGTCTCTATTGCGGCACCGCAATTAGGCTTTTTTTGGTTTCACTCTTCAGTGACATACTCAAGGATTGGCTTATTCTCATCGGACGCCCTGCTGGAAGTGAATCCGACAGAGGCATCATCTTCTGCTACCAGAATTATGCTGTAGGGACACCCTTCCGTGCAGGTTTCGACTGCCTTCTGGATTATGGAGGTCACATCCAGGATGACGCTACCATCCTTTTCTACTTCCACTGAGTTGGATGTAACATTGCTGTCATATTCGGCTTTGTCATTCCAATTTACATTATCGAATGTCGCTCCGTGGAAGAAGTAAGCTGTGACCTTGCCTGCCTTTTCGACATTGGCTGCATCAAGAGTAAGCGTAGCAGACTTGATCTGTTCCGGCTTGAAGATGCTCTGCGATCCAAAGAGGTTGACAAAGCTGAGATACGTCTCATTCACAGGCGTTCCATTTTCGGAAGTCGCCCAGAGGAGATCGCTGTCGCCATAGCTCTGGTTGGCGTCATTCGCATTTACGTAGGTATCCACATCCATATTTGCTTTGAAGCTCCCTGCGGCGGCATCTGCCGCCAGCAGCAGGAAAATGCCCATAAGTGCATACAAATATCTCAAATTCGATTCCTCCGCTAGACTACCATATTCCAGCAAATAAAAAGACTTACCTTCATATGTAGCTTATGTTAGGCGATCTTCGGTCCATATGAGCCATATTTCTAAATGAAACAGGTCAACCAACTACACGGGAAATCCCCTGCGTTAGCTTTATTAACCTCACCACTGCTCTTCGTGACGGTGGTCGCTTGAGAAATATAGTCTTTTACATCTTCTGCGCCGCCTTGCTGATAGCTTCCGTCGCGGATGGTGCCACGATACGCGTAAGCTCGAATCTGCAAGCTGCGATAGATGCTGCTTCCGTTGGCGATACTCTCCAGGTAGCGCCGGGAGATTATGATAGAATAACCGTACAAAAGAGCCTGAACCTGGTGGGGAATGGCGCGGTTATCAGGGCCGGAAATAGGGACGCCTGCGTAAATGTAGAGGCAAACGATGTTCAGCATATCCGGCTTCATAGTCCGAGACGGATTTTATGGGATAAAGCTCAATAATGTTATGGGCTGCACCATTGCCAACAATACCGTCATCCATTGTGCTCAGCCGGGCATTGCCCTGCTCTTCTCCAACGGCAATACCATCACGGGAAACAATGCCAGCTTTAACGGCGTGGTAGGCGAGGGTTGGTACGGAATATATCTCTCCAATTCCAATGACAATCTAATCACGAATAATGTTGCTTATGGCAACGGGGCATATGGCATAAACCTCTTCCCGTCCTGCAGTAATAATACCATTAGAGGCAATGTGCTGCAGGGAAACATGTACGGGCTCTACATGTTCACCGATTGTGCCCGAAATATCATCGAATTCAACGACATGTCCAGAAACACCAACTCCGGTCTGGACCTGCGCTTTAACTGCACAGACAACCTCATCCTCAACAACAGCATGATGGACAACGTCGTCTCCGGAATAGTTCTCATGGAGTCGGGACAAAATA
>CAVPCV010000015.1:0-42246 GCA_963702455.1 uncultured Methanosarcinales archaeon | reverse complement strand
TCACAGACGCGTAGAAACCAGGAATGCCAGAAGAACCCTCCTCTAGAGTATGCAGGGACCGGCTGATGCGAACGGATGCCTGCTCCAGAGCTTTGTTCCTGGTGATGACTTTCCCACCTGAGAATATACTCTTGAGCTGGAGAACACAGTTAAGCTTTTCACCTATACTGTCACGGTAATAATAGAGGATACCTTTGGAAATGTTTTATAAAAAATCCAAAAATGAATTCGATGACGGTCTTGAAGCGGTCAGACCTGATGAAATTATGTCCGGCCAGAAAGGCATAAGCCACTCTGATTGCCAGGACGTTGGGCTGAACGAAGATTACGATCTGATGACGTTCGGGGCAGGCCCATCCAGGGCTCTTTTGTGCCATAAATTCCATCCAGACGAATACCGTCCAGAAGGATGCTGTCCAAAAAGGTAGGAGTATACTGGTGCTTGAGAAGAAGGACTCTCCAGGGCATAAACTTCTCATATCGGGCTCCGGCCGCTGCAATATCACTCATGAAGGAGACATCCGGGCCTTCCTTGACCATTTTGGAGATCACGGCAGATTCTTGCGGCCTGCTCTCTGGACTTCACGAACCATGACCTCATCGCTTACTTTGAGGGAAAGGGGCTGGCCATGGTGCAGGAAAGGGTGCAAGATATACCCAGAAACCCTGCAAGCCAGGGATGTATTGAATATCCTAATAGAAACCAAGGCAGGCGATATTCGCATCGCTGCAGCAGATGGTCAAGTGATCACAAGAACAGAGAATGGATTTCTTGTCGCCTGCAAAAATTGTAATTACCGTTCACGAATGCTTGTCCTGGCTACGGGAGGATGCTCCTATCCCGGCACGGGATGGACTGGAGACGGCTACAGGCTCGCTCGCACCCTTGGCCACAGCATCACCGAAATCGCCCCGGCCCTGACACCCCTGCTCATCAAAGATTACCCTTTCTCTGAGCTGGCCGGGCTCTCCTTTTCGGATATGGAGATCTCGCTGTACCGGCAAGGAAAAGCAGCGAGGTGAAAGGTGACACTCTATTTACCCATCAGGGGTTATCAGGTCCTGGGGTCGTGGACCTTTCCAGGCATATGCAGGCAGGAACATTTTGAAGCTCTCCTTTGTAGCAACGGGAAAGCGCGGGCTCTGGACGAATGGCTCAGAACGAACTCGATCGGACGGCGCATGCCCGCTGAAGTCTGCGATGGGGGACCTGACCTGCTCGGTACCTCTTCCACCCAGACTGATAATAAGAATTCTGGAGATCTCCGGCATCACCACTGATCTATGCCTTGCTCATCTGACCCGGGAGATGCGCACTCAACTGGCGGATAATATGACCGGCCTGCCTCTCGTCGTCTATAAGCTTTGCAGTTTGAATATGGCCATGGCTTCCGGAGGGGGTGGATATGAAAGAGGTAAATCCAAAAGTTATGGAATCCAGACGGGTTAATGGGCTATATATGGTGGGAGAGGTGCTGGATATCAACGGGGATACGGCAGGCTATAACTGCAAGCCGCATTTTCCACAGGCATGCGTGCTGCCAGGAGATAATGAAAAAGTTAGGATGAATCCATCATTTTAAGGCATTTTAAAATTTCTGTGGCACACGGTGTAGGTCCCCTCAGCGAAGCTATAAATAACTTCCAGGCAATGAGCCATCATTACCGGAAGAAAGAATCATGCTATCTGAGATCCTGATCATCTTAATTCTCTTCTTGCCAATGGCGCCTTTTCCATGGCAGAGATGGCTGTCGTTTCCTCAAGAAAGGCTAAACTCCGTCAGATCGCGGAAGAAGGCGATGCAGGCGCACAGGTAGCTCTGGAGCTGGCCAATAATCCCAACCAGCTTCTTTCCGCAGTTCAGACCGGAATAACTCTGATGGCAACTTTAGCCGGCGCCTTCGGCGGTGCGACAATAGCCGATGAGCTGGCCATTTACTTCAGGGATGTTCCTGCCCTTGCTCCTTACAGCGGCGGCCTCGCCCTGGCAGCGTAGTCCTCTTGATGACCTTCTTCAGCCTGGTTATTGGAGAGCTGGTCCCGAAGAGAATTGCCCTCTCCAATCCTGAGCGCATTGCGTCTCTATCGGCTTCGCCTTTGCGAACTTTTTCCAGGGTTGTACATCCTCTGATTAATTGCTCAGCGCCTCCACGGAGCTGGTGCTGCGTGCACTGGGTATTAGATCTTACATTGAGCCTGGCGTGACAGAAGAAGAGATCAGAATCCTGATAGACCAGGGAACGACAGCGGGCATAATCGAGGAGGAGGAGCAGGATATTATGGAGCGGGTCTTCTCTCTGGGAGACAGAAAGGTAAACTCCATCATGTCTCCCAGAGGAGAGGTTGTATGGCTGGACATCGACGACTCTGCTGCCGAGATTCAGAGAAAAATATCCAGCGGGCCGTACTCGATGTTCCCGGTCTGCAACAAAAAGCTCGATAATGTTTTAGGGGTGGTGCAGTCCAAAGATCTCTTAAGCTGCAATCTGGTGGACCATAAGGTAGACCTGAAGTCAGCTCTCTTGCCGCCTCTCTTTGTCCCGGAGAGCATGAGAGCCTTGAAGGTTTTGGAGAAGTTTAAGCAGACGGGAATTCATCTCGCCATTGTTCTGGACGAATACGGCTCAGTGCAGGGAATCGTGGCCCTGGTAGACCTTCTGGAAGGGCTGGTGGGAGACATACCTCATATCGATGATCTGGGGGAACCGCAAATACTGCAGAGGACTGATGGGTCCTGGCTGGTGGATGGCACCATGCCTGTAGACGACTTTAAAGAGTCTTTGCAGCTGGAAAGCTTGCCGAAGAGGAGGATGGGATTTACCAGACCATGGGCGGATTCGTAATGACTCATTTGGAGAAAGTTCCCTCCACAGGAGACCATTTTGAATGGGGTGACTATCGTTTCGAGGTTGTGGATATGGACGAGCACCGGGTGGACAAGCTCCTCGTCACGCCCCTGAAAAAAGATGACGCGAAAAGCTAGACCCGGATTAACCCGAGACACTGGAAGAGTTGACCAGGAAGAGATTTGATCACTATGAGAAAGCTTGAGAAAGACATGGAAATTTTAAGAAGCTGGCTCCTGAAGTTGAGAATAAACCACGCATCGAATACCGCTCCATACTTCCGCCGTCTCGATGCACATCGCAGAAGACGCCGAGGACTTCGAGTCGAGGCTGGAGGGCTGGATGCCCGGATCTGACTATCTTGCGGGTCGCATCCTGGAGGAACAGAGTGCTTCGAGCGCTTTATAAATCCTCGACGGGATACGAGCCTGAATGAATCCTGAGAAAGGTATAAAGGAGAGAGAGAGAAGAGAATTTGAAGGCCGTTTTGATCCTGTCCGGTGGCGTAGATTCGACCACATTGCTCTACAAGATGCTGGATGATGGCTACGATGTAGATGCTCTCACCTTCGACTATGCCCAGAGGCACAAGAAGGAGATCGACTGCGCAAGAGAGGTCACTGCAAGGCTGCATGTAACTCATCGCATCATCGATCTATCTTGTCTGGCCCGCTCTTGGGCGACAGCGCCCTTCTGGGGGAAAGGATGTGCCAAGCTGCCACTACACAGAAGAGGCCGCCAGGAAGACCATTGTGCCCAATCGCAATATGATCATGCTCTCCGTGGCGGCCGGCTACGCAGAAGCGCACGAGATCCGGAGATATTTTACGCCGCTCATAGAAATGATGCCACGATCTATCCCGACTGCCGGGCTGAGTTCGTGGAAGCGCTGAAGCCTGCCATCAGGCTGGCTACAGCCTGGCATCCCGTGGAGCTGCGGGCGCCTTTTGTGGATCTGACCAAGGCCGAGATCGTGAAGATAGGGCTGGAATTAGGGTTCCTTATGAGCTTACCTGGTCCTGCTACAAAGGAGAGGAGCAGCCCTGCCGATCCTGCCCCACCTGCATCGAACGGGAAGAGGCCTTTGCGATCAATGAATGCATAGATCCTCTTATCAGAGCTGACATAAGCCTGCGCTTTTTGGCCCGCTCTGGTTTTCCGGCTACGAGGACGCCAGAGGCAAGGGCTATGTGGCCTGCGGGGTCTGCCACCCACCCGGATCGGTATTGTTATTATTTGTTGAAATCGATAGCCCTCACTTCTTTATAGCCCTGAACTCCCAAATCTCAATGCGAGCTTTATACGTCGCTGCCAGGGTATTAGTTCCCCGATAATCATTCTCAGCTTCATACATGGATGCGGAGCTGTCCAGGAGGAATTCGATATGCACCACCATATATACTCCGAGCCCAACGGAAGTGCCATCGAAGGTCGCGCCGTAATCCGTGTATTTGCCCTGGATAGAGCCGCTGCTGCTCGAGAGAACCGGGGCGCCATAGTTATCCTGGATGGTCCAGGTATCGGGTCTAATCATTCCCGGCTTGGGTGCGTATGGATCGTTTGGATTCTCGGCCGTTGCGGCGACGAGCTCTGCCGTAACATCCCAGGTTCCTGGCAGATGCTGAGGAACGCTGACACCTTCGGCCAGGCTGCAGCAGACTGCGCCCATCATCATGATGACAAAAAGAGGTTGAGATAAGTGCCTAACGATTTCTCTTTTATTTGCATAGGCTTACATTTCCTGGAAGATACTTCTCATTATTCAAATAAAAATGCATCGATGATTTAGTTTCTTGTCTCAATAGCTGAGGATGCCAAAAACGCGGGCCATGTGGCCTGCGGCATCTGCCACCGCCCAGATCTGTGCAGTCTTTTATTTTTATCAAAGATCTAATTTTTAAGATTCTTATGACCCGGGCAGATCATCCGGCAGTTGGCCACCCTGAAGAGCTACGAATCCTCTCCATCTGCAATCAAAGATCTGTAAAGGAATCCTGCTATGATGCCTCCAACCATGGGTTCCACCCAGAAGAGCCAGAGCTGTGAGATTGCCCAATCGCCGACAAAGAGGGCCACTGCTGTGCTCCTAGCGGGATTAACAGACGTATTGGTGACGGGGATGCTTATGGGATTGCTTCTTCTCAGGACCCCAACAATTTCGCGGGAGCACGCACGCGGGAGGGCGGGCGCGTGCCTGGGGATGGTGGCGCAGTCATCGGCATGAAGAAAGGGAGATTTGGAGGATGAAGCGAGGTCGAGCGTGCTGGAGGAGGGAACTGCCGTGTTCGCCAATCAAGTCTCCAAAGACCAACACTTGTGTAGTCCCGAAACTCTTGACTCTATATCCCCATCACTGGTGGAAAGTAGAGTAAATAAAATATACAAGATACTGCAACCAATGCGTATGAAAAGTGCCGAGATAATGTTGATCCTAGCCACTATAATGCTGGCAGGACCTGCTTTCGCTGCTCCACTGCCACTTCAGATGATTGTCAACAATGATTCGATGGAGTGCGCCCTGTTCCTCTCAGGGGATGAATGCATGGACTGCACGCCGCCTGATGGTTGGGAGATCTTAGGTTCATCCGCATCCTGCCCAGAAAGCTATGCGTTGGTTACAGTAAAAGGTAATTGCAGAGGATTCGAGCACGAGCATTGCTGCACAAAAGCATTCAGGTGCATCAGGTGATTGCCGAAACTTGATAAAGAACGATCTAACCGAGAATGTGCCTTTATTAAAATGCCACAAATGATACCACTTGCCTACGGCTGGGAAAAGATGCCCGCGACGCTTATCCTCGTCAAGTTGGGTATGTCCGTTTGATTACACTTGGACTACACTCGCAGCAAACCATTCCAGACGCTACTGCACAATTTGGTCCAGTAAATGTAGTTTCTGTGAAAATGATGCTGATTTTCAGGCCAGCTCCGGAAATCTATTTCTGGTTGGACTTGGCTAACGCAACCTGGGCAATCCGCATCTTGGACCTTTTATAATTTGCCAACGATCGCAAGCTGTACATTTATCTATCCCCCTCTAGTTACTCGTCCTTCAGGAAAGGCGGAGGCAGCGGATATTCCACTGATGTGAAGATAACATATGGGACTAGAACTGGCAGCATAAATGCAACAATTGCTCTGAAAAATACTCATCCAGAGTTCCAGATGCCAGCGGACACTATGGGCTGGGGCTACCAGACAATCGGCTACCTGATGATCCTGCGGATAAGATCCCATTAAATGGGCAGATCACCGTCACCCTCACCAAGTTTCCCAATTCCGAACATGTAGCCGTAAACAAGGAGTGCTGCACAATTGAGTACATTTAAAAGTTAACATCGATCAAAAACTTTTTATAAATTATCTTGATTGCTATTAATAGTATGAATAACTAAAGCTAAGCGATGCCAATTTAGATTTATCCAGGGCAGCTTCTATGCAAATATCCATCTGGCAAAGGGAGATGCATATCAAGCAGATTATCAATGCGATCCAAAGAGAAATGTTCTCTTCATCTAATGTGACAGAGCAACAATATAAATCTTATTAGATGCTCTATATTATTGGGTGAGATTTATGGACGATATAGATTTTAAGATCATTGAGGCAATCAACATTGTTTCCCCGAAGTCTTTTGTCAGCCCAGTCAAAGTCAATGAAGTTCTCAACCTTGATGCAAATCAACTCGGAACTCGTCTGATGCTCCTGAAGAAATCCGGGCATGTAGACATCCTTAAAAAAGACTATCCTTCGAGTCTAACACTTCCAAATGCTATTGCGAAGGTTTACCTTACGGAATTGGGACGCAAAACACTGAAGGACAAGAAATAGAACTCGCATGTCGGATAGGTATAGATAATTCCGCAAAAAGTTAATCTTATCCTCAATAGGTGGAGATATTCCAATCAGGGAATAGACTCAATATACCGAATAGCAGCAGCCCGAAAGACAGAATGATCAGCCCTGTTCGGATGGATCTGATCTCGAATAGCTGACTGATAGCCATCAGTACTAAAACTGTCGCCAGGAAGGGATATCAACGATGAATGCTGACTGGTTGAAAGTATTTATCTATGATCGAGGTGTGAATAAGTGTGGATACCGGGCCAGAAATTTTACAGGAAACTCGGCACGCTACCTAGAAAACTGTACGAGAAGGCCAAATTAAAAGGAATATGCAGCTAATTTAGGAGGCTGAACTGCAGAGTTGCTTCTCTGCCCCATTGCTCAAGGATGCCGGAGTCACTGTGGCCTGTTGGGCAGACCAAATCGGGAGCGTGCTATGGAGCTGCTGCTCCTGGCACCCGGACTGGTCTATAGTGGGGGGTGACAGATGATGCGTGGTAGATTATCCTTCCATGGAGGCGCCTTTGCGCGCGCGGGCGCTCGCATGCACGCGGGCCAGGCACTCGGGGGGGCGGGTGGCAAGGGGGAGTGCAAAGGTTTTTTACCAACACAGCCATGACGTATTAATGGAGGCACAGTTAGTTGGTCTGCTCGGATAACCTGGAGGTCAAGGATATGATATCACCTGTCGTTAAGTCTGCAAAAGCTGACTCTAAGGCAGGTAAGGAGTTCATTGAGGGCATCAGAGAGGGCCTGGAGGATTTTGCTGAGGGCCGCTGCAAGGTCTTCAAGGATGCCGATGAGCTATTGGCCTACTTATTGAGCCGTTGATATTTCCTATTTTGCTCCCTCGGATCTTCTGTAAGGTCTATCGATAATAGCTCTCCGAGGTTGGCTTTTGGGCATTCTCCTCCAGCTTGCCCGCATGGCCGCTTGCGCGCACGGGCGGGCGCTCGCATGCACGCGGGGCCAGGCACTCGAGGGGCCGGGAGGGCGACAGCGTGGGTTTTCGGTTAAAAGAGCTTCCAGGATGGCTAAATTCCCTGTTAATGCGATGTGCGTTCTTTCTTCGCCCGATCGAAGATCTCTTCGATGCTCTGCCCCTCGTAAAGCCTTCTGGAGATCTCGACATAGTCGGTGGGCTCACGGTGAAACATAGCCAGAAACTTATGTGCTCTGGCCGGCCCAAGGGCTTTGTAGAGGGCGTCAAGGCCCCTTGCCCTTATCTCGGCGTCGTCCATTTCGCCTACTTCGGACATTATTTTGCCTCTCGTCTGATATAGTCTATTGGATTTATGATATAGAGGATTCCGATTAACTTAAGGTCGATGGTCCCCATAACGAACTCCGTCAATATTTTTACGCTTTCGATCTAATTTTCTCTGTTCTTGCCTCCGGAATCTCTTATTTTCATCAGAATTTTCATATTTTTTCGACAGCTACCGCTATGCCTGCAATTTGCATTTGGCCGAGGCCAAATGATAAGCATTAAAAACGATACCTGTAATTATCATCTTGACTCTAACCCTTGGAATCGTGGTAACAGCGACATGTCCTGCCTTGCAGACACACTTGATGAAAGCATAGAACCTCTCAACAGGCGATCTTTTGCTGGAGATCCGCTTGTTGCGCATTTCATCTTTGTAACTTAAAGGATGGCCCCGCGTTGCCTTTTTCATGGCTGCATCATATCCTTTTGTCTTCGCGCCAGAATATCCTTTATCAGCATATCGAACTTCGCCTTCTTCTGCTAAATCTACTTGACTATCATGGACATTGGCAGCTGTGACCTCGATCCTTCTAACCAAACCAAATTTCTCGTCCATGGCATCATGCAGCTTGTAGCCGAAAAAGGATTTAGTTCCTTTCTTCGCCCACGCTCCATCTTTACTTCGCCTGGTCTTGGCTTCATCGCCGCGAGGAGTATCTGCTTTGGCATGGCCAGGATCCGATGTTATGAAAGTGGCATCCTGCATGATTCCCTTTTGCACTTTGAGTTTCATGGCATCAAGCTGCCGCTGCATCTCAGCCCATATTTTCTGGTCTACGCCTTTCTCAGCAAGGCGTTCTCTAAACTTCCATATCGTTGTGGAATCTGGAACAGTCTCCGTTGTGCCAAGAAACACTCTAAACGAGATGCGATCGGCAATTTCGCGTTCAAGCTGCTCATCGGATAGGCTGTAAAGCTGTTGAATGAACAACGACTTGAGCATCACGATCACATCGAGATTCGGTCGGCCGCCACATTCGGTATTGTTCCTGTACATAGCTTCAAGCGGCGGTCTGAAGCTTTCCCAATTTAGTCTACCCCCGATATCGACTAGCTTATCTCCAAGATCTTTGACCCGTTCGTATTCCAGACGAAGGGCAAAATCAGTGAGGTTCCTCATGCACTATTATATACTAATAATACTATTTAAAGTTATCGATTAAATAGGGTTTTTCGGAATTCTCGATAGTCATTTCGAGGTTGAGTCTTCGAGCCCGTTTGACGAGCAGATCATCACAGGTTATGAAGTAGTCCGCCTTAATATAAAAGGCACACGCAATGTGCAGTGCGTCCTTTGAGGCCAGCCCTGCTAATTGCTGAAAAGACTTGGCATTAGAACATATTTCTTTCTCGGGGCCAAGGATTCTCTCGCAAAGAAGAGACAATTGGCGAACTCCGTCAATTCTATCGGGAAAGGGGCAGAGATTGGTTTCATCTTCATGCATAAAGGACCAAACCATCTCTATTCTCTTATCCTCAGCCATCAGAAAGATCTCTTCGCAGGCTAGTGCTTCCATTCGTATCCTGATCTGGCTTGGATCGTCGAAGCCTCGCTGAAAACAGTTATAGTCGGGGTAAAGCAGATCCATTGTGCTCCTAGGATATCTATTGTGTCGGCTCGTAGGCTCCGAAATTATTTAAACATTTACCATGGTCCGGATAAGTGCCAGATGCCGATGATTTGATGCCACGACATATTGATCACAAAAGGCCTCAGGTCCTACACCAGCTTGCCCGCATGGCCGCTTGCGCGCGCGGGCGGGCGCACGCATGCACGCGGGCCTGCCCCACAGGGACCAGGATAGCGAACGGTGTGGGGAGCCCGAGGCCTGAGGTCTGTGGCCGGGGTGGCGGGAGGATGCGAGCTGGAGAAGAAGGCGGGGCGGATGTGTGGGGGGCAGAAATATATCTTAAGGCGGATGATTGGTGAACAAATGGGGACGGATTCGAACCCACGCTCCTGTTACGAGCAGAATTCTTTTAAAAGCAGCGCTTTGCAACATCCAATTTAGAGCTAAATACCATCAATCATATTTCCCTGCGGCCATGGCAAGCTACAGAAATTGCGGGAGGACATCTAGGTTATCAGACAAAAAAATGGGTGAAGGAAAAGGGCTGCGCACCAATCTAAGTTGAATGTGATTCTACTTCTTCGCATCCTCTAGAATTACAGAAGCGGAGGCAAAGCCGGAACCCAGACGAACCAGCCCTCCTATTGCGGCTGCTTCAAGCATTTCTTCCCTGTTGGCTCCGGCCGATATAGCTACTTTTTTATGGAATTCAACGCATGAGTCGCATGGAATGGCCACAGCACATGCAAGTGCGATAAGTGCCTTATCTTTGGAAGATAATGCACCGTTTTTCATAATCTCAGTTCTCAGGTTAACGAAGGCGGAGTTGACACCTGTACCTAGGGCTTCTCCAAACCTAATCGGTCTGGGCTTCTCTTCAATCATTTCTAGCTACCTCCTAATCTAGGATATCAGTTATCGTTCTATCCGATTGCAGATCTGACAGCATTGCAGTCATACATAGTAGATAGTGAATCTATATATATTATTCATTGTACTGTCCTTTTTTTATGGCAGCGTGCCATGTTTGCCGCAAATTTCGCAGTGGCCTTGTATCCTGATTCAACTCACACCTCTGAGGACAAATGCTTTTACCACTTATCCAATCCAGATTAGTCGAGATTATCCAACTACATTTTCCTGGCTCGCCCGGGTATTACGCGCTGGGGTGACGGGGATCCACTCCAGGCCGTGGCGGCCCCCCTAACCCCGCGTCCGCGGGGAACAAATTATGAGGCCATGCCCTCTATCCCTAAACGCATTTGAGAAGGCCCCTGTTGAGGTGCATATCCAGATAGGTGCCAGATGTCGATGATTTAATGCCTTGATATCTTGATCACAAAAGGCTTCAGGTCCCCATCAGGCTTGCCCGCATGGCAGCCGCGCGCGGGCGGGCGCTCGGGGCCGGGCGGAGCTGCCTTCGGGGGCCGGGGAAAAAATGGTGGCAGTTATGGCGCCAGGAATTAATTCCAGGAGATGAGTTGATCAAATCGTGTCGTTCTCTCTGAAGATGCTGCGCCCGGCCAAGAAAGAACTGGATAAGATGAATAATGATCAGGCGCAAAAAATCTATAACCACATCGAGCAGCTTAAGAGAGAGCCGTTCAGATCAAGCCCAGGGATGAACATTGATAAAGTGGCAGGCAGACAAAAGCCTCCAGCCTACCGCTTGAAGATCGGACGAATTCGGGTTGAGTATTTCGTCGACGGGCAAATGATAGTGATTTTTAATATCTTCATGAAGAAAAGGAAATCTGATTACAGATAAGAGGATATACAAGAGGTGACTAATAATATTATGATGGCCAGCAGCAAGACCAGATTGTCTAAAGATGAATCTCTCTCAGAAAGGGATTTTGAAGGCGTGATATCCGAAGGCGAAGAGACCGAGTGCGCAGATAAGATTTGGGAGTATTACGAGACGCATAAGGATGAGCTTGAGGACCTGGATGAATATGCCAAAAAACGCGGTCTTGTGAAACACGCAATTTAGAAATCTGGTAATTTTAGTAATCCAAGAAAATTTTGGAATCCCTTCCTTGGAGACGAGTGCTAATAGGGGCATGATCAGTTGGTTTGCTCAGACAACCCGGAGGTCAAGGATACGATGACACCAGTGGTTGAGCCTGCAAAGGTTGACTCTGAGGCAGGTAAGGTGTTTATCGAGGGCATCCGAGAGGGCCTGGAGGATTTTGCTGAGGGCCGCTTTATGGTCTTCAAGGATGCAGATGAGCTATTGGCCTGCTTATTGAGCCATTGATATTTCCTATCTTGATCCCTCGGATCTTCTTTGAGGTCTATCGGCAATAGCTCTCCAAGGTTGGCTTTTGGGCATTCTCCTCCAGCTTGCCCGCATGGCCGCAGCGCGCGAGCGGGCGCTCGCATGCACCCGGGGCCAGGCACTCGGGGGGCTGGGGAGCCAATTTGGCGTAGTTGGATCTCGAAAACGCCTCCTGATTACCTGGAATTACTACGCGGGAAAAGTCGTGGCTACATCTAGACATTGGAACTCTCGATTAGTCTGCAGCTTAACCGCCGTCGCTCGGCCGGCCGCGGCCTGGAGCGGCGCCCCCGACCATAGCGCGGGAGGCCCGCAGGGCCGACTCGCGGCACCCCGGAAGAAAGAGTAAAAGCAGTCCTCGTCTGCATCAGACAAGTTCCATCTGCAGTTGAACGACATTAGCATATCTCTAATCCAGACGCAAAAATTACTACAACTACATCTTCCGGAGTCCCGCGCGGTTAGACGCGCTAGGGTGACGGGGCCCACTCCAGGCCGTGGCGGCCCCCCTAACCCCGCGTCCGCGGGGAACAAATTATGAGGCCATGCCCTCTATCCCTAAACGCATTTGAGAAGGCCCCCGATGGGGTGCATATCCAGATAGGTGCCAGATTTCGATGATTTAATGCCTCGATATCTTGATCACAAAAGGCTTCGTGTTCTCCACCAGCTTGCCCGCATGGCCGCTTGCGCGCGCGGGCGGGCGCTCGCATGCACGCGGGCCAGGCACTCGGGGGGCCGGGAGGGCGAGCGGTGGGGCTAGGGACCTGAGGATGGCTATTTAATGGGTGGCAAAGAGGATGCGAGCCTGGGGCAGAGGGCTGGCGGATTTGTGTTGACAAATGGGTGCAACGGAGAAATTATTGGTGAATGGATGAAGGGGGGACTGGAGTCCAACTCGGGTTTACGAGTGAGTATTTGCCTAGCAGCCGTTCAAGTTCTGCAATCCTTGCCTGGTCCTTGTACTGGTTTCCATTACCGCTAAACGCTTTTTTTGTGGATTCTCGGCCAACTCTCTCTCCACCGAGTGGGCAGGCCCGGATGGATGCTATGCTCGTGGCCGATCTGAGAAGGTGGCTTGCGGATATCAAGTTCAGACACTACTGATATATTGAATGCTCGGTTCGTAGCGCCGCCTCGTCTTCTTCATATACTACCCTCCATGAGTTGATGTTGCTTAACTCGCTGTCCATTTAGAGGGGTTTCACTCCGTCTACAAGGCTCGCTATGATAGCTTCAATGAAGATGAGATGGGCGAAGGAACCAGACGGTACGATAAAGATTAATCAAAGCCTTGTGATGCGGAAAGCCCTTTGAGGTTGCTGGCTTCTCAAAGAACTTGACGTCGATCCAAGAGATATCAAGGCCATAAAGCTCGTTAATAATCAATTTGTCCTTGAGGTATTTGATCTTGTCAAAGAAACGGCTAAAGGCTGGTGGGGAGCTAAAATGATTGCCCGAAAAACTCAAATCTGAGCAACGATTCTCGTGATTTAGTTTCAGGATTTGAAGAGGGCTGCAAGCTGCATAGGCTTCAAGCAATGCATCGGTACGTGCGTGTCCGTCCGCCAGTCACCCTAGCCTCTGTCCCTCCGTTTCTTAGCCTTAGGTTGCGGTCGTACCCCGTCCTGTGTGATGGTTGCAGTTCGCATTCGTTCTTCATGCACCCTAATCACCATCACAGGATCAGCACCGTGTGCCAGATCAGCCAGTTCCTATCGGTAATCTCGCCTCTTCGTACGTGGACAGAGGATGAATCTCGATGCCGTCGATCCCCTTGTGACCAAAGGCAATGCGCCATTCCTTGTCGACCCGCGATGAATCCCGCGCCGCTTTCGACCAGAAGAGAAGAAGCTGATCAGACTCCAGCACCATTTCGGGCAGTATCTCTCGCCACTTTCGCGTTCGGTCGCATGGATACGCAGTCGAGGAAAAACTTGAAGACCACAATGGATCTCTAGAGTCGCAACGCGGTCGAGCACCCGAGGCCGATCCTCCGACGCATAGGACGCAAACGCGGTCCTCGGCGAAGTCCACAGTCTTTCTCTGCCGCTCGTTGGCGGGATTCGTTAGAGACCTCCATCGGCATCCATATACGGTTGATCCGAATATTCCTCTACATAAACGTCGAATTTCAAGTCACGGGACCCGTTGCATCTCTTTGCCTACATTTACTCTGAAATCGAGAACATGCATCTCTCCTCCCCAGAAGAATTTCGTCTTCTTCAGGATCGACTATCCATGATCATCGCCGTAAACTCTCACCTTCACATGAGTGCCGAGCTCCCAATTCGTACGGACGGAATCTAGTCGGCGCATTCGGCTTGGGGTTCCAATCTTCCTTAATCTGTTTCGTCACCTCAGCTTCGAGGTCTGGGTGATAAGCGACGAATGCGCGCGCGAAACTTGATACCGGGAGCCACGGCCTTTGGAGCGGAGGCACCAAGGCGAACAGGGGTTCTGCTATCAGTGTCTGAAAACTGTGGGCCGCTATCCGATTCCGCCGGAATCAATCCCTTCAATCTTATGCCAAATACGAGCACCGACAAGTGCCGCTTTGCGCGCCAATGTCTGCTCTTCCCGTTGCATTCTTTATGTGATTTGCGCTTGAGTGTTAAATGCCGCAGGAGTGTGACCGCGTAAGAATTCCAAAATTACCCTTTGACTCCACCGGATCCAATACTGTAATTTAAATTAAAGTCAATGTTCACGCGTCTCGGTGATATATATGTAACTGTCGCTTTAGTTTCAGGTCGCTTGATTGGAAGACCATCGCTCCGGCCCTGTTTGATTAAATGATTTCTCTCGCCAGATGATCTTTATCCAAATTTGCGCCTCCCTTCCCTATGGAGCGGCACTTCGCCGAGCCGACGTCGAAAAAACTTGGGTAACTTCATCGACAATAACAGACACACTCAGACTGTGCCGAGGTCCCCAGAGTCGCGGAAGTCCGTGGCTTCCAAACTTAGGTCTAAAGAGTTATCCTATGCCAATATCCAGCAGGTTCTTGACTGTGAACTGGGGAGCGAAAGGAAGGACGAGTTCCATGGGAGTTCGGTTATTAGTGAGCACGACTTTGAAATCCGTCTTATCGATCTGAGCGGCATACTCGGACACGTACTTTGGGTAGTATCGAGCCTCTTCGAATGCCTTATTTAACGGCATCTTTCGAGACGATGATTTTGTATTCGAACCAGTTCTCGACAATTCGTGGGTATTCGGAACACAGGCGATTCCAGGTCGCAGGCCCAAGGAAACCAAATTCACGAGATCCGATCTGAAGCTTCTTACTCGATCTTTGAGGACGTCCATTCCATCATCAGAATATTCGGCGTTCGTAGCGATGTTGTACCTGTTCCACTTCAGTCTATCACGATGGTGTGCCGCCATTTCGAGCGAGGCCACTGTTTTATCGACTGAAAGGGTATCACTGCTTGGTTCATCAACGGCATGGCAGCAGTATGCAGATCCAGTTGTCTGATCTAGTGTTTAGCTTCCAAAATAACATAGCAATATATTAATACCAGGAACTCAATCTAATATTATGCCATTTGTGAGTGCCCGCCCTGCTTTGCAGTTAACTCAAGAAGATCTTGAGTACATTAATAGAGCTTGCAAGTCAAGAACGCTACCAGAAAGTGCAGTCGAGCGTGCCAAGATCCTTCTTGAATACTATGAGCGCAAATCAATTTCGCAAATTGCGCGAGACTTAGGCACCAATAGGCCCAAAGTTGAGCGTACGATTGACAAGGCCTTTGCTTATGGAATTTATGCCGCGTTGGAAGATCTACCAAGAAGCGGCAGACCGCGAAAAATATCCTCAGGCGCAAGAACATGGATTCTGTCTATTGCTTGCTCAAAACCACTGGACCACGGATATCCATATGAATTATGGACACAACGTTTATTAGCAGAACATATCAGGAATCATTGTTTGGATAATGGTTTTCCAGAATTATCAAAGTTATCTCGTGGCACGGTCTCTAAAATACTTGGCGCGAGCAACGTAAAGCCCCATAAAATTTCGTCATACCTTGCTCCAATTGATCCCGAATTTGAGCCAAAAAGCGTTGTTGTACTACATACCTATAAGCAGGTGGAATTGCTCCAACAGATGTCCAAAGAAAATAAGCCGCTCGATATGGTTATCATTTCATATGATGAGAAGCCGGGAATCCAAGCTATTGAAAATAAATATTTGGATTTAATGCCTGCAGTAGGCAAATATGCCACGCTTTCCCGCGATTATGAATATGTAAGGCATGGCACAATATCTCTGCTCGCAGGAATTGATCTTTTAACCGGCAAAGTTCATTATAGGATATTCGATAGGCATAGAAGTAGAGAGTTCGTTGAATTCTTAAAATGTGTCAATTCAGCCTATCCAAAAGATATAAAAATAATTATTATTCTTGACAATGTTAGCGTACATACATCAAAGGAAACTAAGGGCTATCTCAAAACAATTCCGCAACGATTTCATTTTGTATTTACACCAAAACATGCCTCCTGGCTAAATATAATCGAGAGCTTGTTCAGCAAAATGACTCGGAGCATGCTGAGAGGGATTCGTGTATCCTCCAAAAAAGAATTGAAGGATCGCATGAGTCAATACCTAGACGACATGAATGAAACTCCAACAATATTTAAATGGAAGTACAAAATGGATAAAATGGCGGGAGGGATTGTTGTCGATAAGGACGACGGAGTATTGATATGTTAATTAGGAACTGTTACACTAGAAGATCAACGCCATATTCATTGGAGTCCATGCGAACGATGCTGTTGGACGGAAACACTGTAATAGAAAGTCATGGCATAACCTTGTCCAGACCTCTTGGAAGTCGTGAGCAGAAGGGCTAAGTTTTGCGAATCTGGCCGAAAGCTCATATTGCATAGTCTCCTCCTGAATATATACAATCGTGAAACTTTAATAAGTTTTTATTGCTCTACACAACGCTAGCAGCCTGCATTTTAGTGAGTTATATTATATAATCTGGACTATCATCTTGGTGCAAACCATGGAGGATACTACCTAATTAGCATATCTCCAGGGGGTTTGCTAATCGGGCTAGGAACTTGTGAGATGTTGACCTCTTAATTGGACCTAATGTAACAGTGTCATGAGCTTGAAGACGGTGAAGCCCCGACTGATCTCCAAAGCTTCGAATCTATGTCCAGCTTCTAGAGAATGGCGGAGTATATAATTGCATATAGGATTTTGCGTTGCATCAGCCCACATCACAAAGCCCATTACATTTCGGCAAAAATTTAGGCTATCACGCAGCGTTTTCACCTGCAAAAGACGCAAAAAGATTTATATGTTGGCGTCAGTAATCCAAACGAAAGGCAGTCTTCCAGAAAATCGATATCTAAAAAGCCAGCTAATGCGGGGGACGGGAGTCGAACCCGCGAACACCTTCGTGACAGGGTCCTAAGCCCTGCGCCTTTAACCACTTGGCAACCCCCGCGCTCTTCGGCATGCACCCCTTTTTGGGGCTCGGCCACATTAAAGAACTCTGCTCTACTAGAACTTTGCGATCCCTTCAGGATTTGTCGCCGGCCCTCGCACTTCTCGCCGCCGCTATCAGCTCTCTCACTTCTCCCGGGCCGAGCATATGCCTGTGCTTCTGATCCTCCCACTCCCGCCGGAAGGGATAAAAGTACTCGTAAAGCTCCAGCTCATCCCGGGAGTAGAGCACAACTCCCTCTTCAATCACTGACATCTTGATATGCAGCGGCAGGATCTCAAAGATTCTCACGTCATACCTGTCGGAACGCAGATGGGAGATGAACTCCCTCCACAGATCGGCCTTATCTTTCACCTCCGGGGCCACCAGGCAAAGGTCTATGTCGCTATCCGGCCCGGCTTCACCCTGAGCTTGAGAGCCATAGAGCAGCACTCCTAGAACTCTCTCTTCCCAGATGGATTCTTTCAAAAACTGCAGGTCTCTCATTACTCCGGCGGCAACATCTTCTCCAGCCACATCTCCACCTCCTCTCCGAAGGCCATGATCCCATCCTGCAGATCCTTCATGCTCTGCATAGCGAGAAGATCGTCTCTCCGGTTGTACCTGTGAACCAGATGATTGCGAAGGCCATTGGCCTCAATGAGGACCTCTCTTGAGCTGGCCGAAAGAGCCGTCAGCCTTTCCAGATTGCTGTAATCATCCTGAGATGTTATGCCCAGATCCTTGCACATCATCGCCACCAGATCCAGGCTGGCCTCTACCGCTTCCTGAAAGGCTTTGTAGACTGCGAGCTTTGTCTTGTCATCCTCTAAAAAATCTTCCTCGGAAACCTCCACCATCCACTCCTGCACCTGTCCCGCTCTCTTAAAAACCATATCAAGCTTATCTTTGTACCGGCAGGCTCTTTTTGCAGTGATGTGGATCATGGAACGTATCAGTCCCCGCTCTGCTTCTCGCCCATCAGCCAGGCCATGACCGCCTTGCTGGTGTGCATCCTGTTCTCGGCCTCATCGAATACCGCGACTCCGCGGCCCGTCCATCACCTCGTCGGTGATCTCCTGCCCCCGGTGCGCAGGCAGGCAGTGCAGGGCGATGACGTCCTCCGCGCAGCCAGGCCCAGTGAGCCCGGAGTTCACCTGATACTTCCCGAAGACCCTGAGCCGTTCCGCCTCCTCGGCTCTCATCTCCCATGGAGACCCAGGTATCCGTCACCAGGACGTCCGCGTCTGCTGCCGCCTCAGCCGGCTCTTCCACCACCCGTGGATGGCCTCCCAGCTCCCTGCGCCTGTTCCAATATCTGGGCCTTTGGCTGGTAGCGCCGCGGCGAGGCCACAGTGATCTCCATCCCCAGAATGGCCGAGGCCAGGATCAGAGAGTTGCAGACGTTGTTCCCGTCTCCGATCCAGCCCACCCGCAAACCTTCCAAAGCCGGAAAACGCTGGCGCATGGTCTGCAGGTCGGCCAAAATCTGCAGCGGATGCTCCCAGTCCGAGAGGGCATTGACCACGGGCACGGAGGCATGCTCCGCCAGCTGCACCACTGTGCTATGGGAGTAGACCCGGGCAGTGATGCCGTGCACATAGCGGGAGAGAACTCGGGCCGTGTCGGCGATGGTCTCACCGCGCCCCAATTGCAGCTCGCCTGCAGAGAGGTAGAGCGGATGGCCGCCCAGCTCCGCCGCCGCGACCTCCAGGGAGACGCGCGTCCTGGTGGAGGGCTTCTCAAAGATCATGGCCAGGCTCATGCCTTGCAGTGGCAGGCCGTGATGGCCCCGCCTGGCCCGGAAGGCCTCGGCACTGTCCAGTAACCGCAAAATATCCATTCGAGAGAGATCAGCAATTGAGATGAGATTCATATCTGCACCTGTATCAGCACCTTCAGTTTCTGCTCCTTTTTCACCTTTTGGTTCGTCGCCGTCTTTGTGCCTTTGTGGTTTTATTATTATCACACGACTATTATTAACCGCAGAGACGCAGAGTTCGCAGAGACGCGAAATTTACCAGTTACCAGTACCCGAACGGAATAACACGTCTTTCGAAATAGTAGTCGTCTCCGCCCGTTCGTCCTCCGTGCGCTCTGCGACTCTGTGGTTTTATTCCGTTAAATCGCCAGGATTTAATTATCAAGCAACGATTATTAACCACAGAGCCCAACTTGCATCCGCACGCTACGCGCGTATCCTCTGCACGATCTCAGATATCTGGGTTATGTCCTCCTGGGCCGGCGCGACCCGGGCCGAGATGCTCTTGAATCCCGGAATGGCGGCGTCGCATAGATCGTCACTCACCAGCTGATTGGACCAGGGGCTGTTGGTCATGAACGCCAGACCCGCATGGGGCTCGTCATCCGAGGTCTTGGCCGCGACCACTACCTTGCCGATCTCATTCTCCACCAGAACCCGCTCTCCGTCCTTCACTCCCAGGCTCGCCATATCCTGCTTGTCCAGGAGGATCACGGCGCTGAGCTGTCGGAACTCATCCGAGAACCTGCCTTTCTTCCCGGCCTCATACTGGAAGATATCCCGGAAGGTGACGATCTTCACATCCACTGCCATCTAAACCGCCTCCATTATCCTGGTCGAGAATCTGCTCATCGGTTAGCTTATCCGATTCGACCAGGGGCTCAAAGCTTATCCTCACCCCGTCCATGCGCAAAGCCGTGCCCCCCGCCTCCAGGCCGGAGATGGCGGAAGGAATGACCACCTTCGCCGCATCCGTGGTGAGAGACCGGCGCGGATCTATGGCGATGAGCGGGACCCTGGCCAGAGCCCTTGCGGTGCCGAAGGGCAGAGCCGATAGCGGATCCGAGCCGATGACCAGCGCTGCATCGCAGCTCTTCGCCGCCCCTACCACGCTCTGCTCCGGCCCGTGCGCGGGAGTGGTGGCAGCTTTGCCTCCGGCGAAGGAGACGCTGTTTATGAAGCCGGTCTGGTCCAGCATGAGCTGGTTGAAGCCGCGCATGTTGTAGTGGCCCACCATGGGAACCACCTTGAAGGTCGTGATCTCATTCAGCCGGGTCACCAGCTCCTCGAAGAGATCCATCTTGTCCTGCAGAGAATAGACCATCCCCAGGCCCGGAAAGATGACGCCAAACTCCGTCTTCTTGAGGACGGTTCCCAGCTCAATCATGCGTTTCTTGTCGCCATACTTGGGAATCTTTCCATCCAGGACGGCCAGCATCGCTTCCATAAACTGGTCGTCTCCCCCGGGAGCCACGCGGAAGTAGTAGTTGCTGCATAGCCTGGCCGTTGGCGACTTTCTCACGTCCACAACCACGCAGGTCCTCTCCTCCTCGTAGCTCTTCTGCCTCTTCTCGCCCCGCGGGTAATAGGAGAACCGGGACAGATGGCGGGGATGGCTGTTGGAGGGGTCCGCGCCCCAAAATATGGAGGTATCAGCGAAGTTGCGCACGTCGTCCAAGGTACAGGTTGGAATCCTGCCGGTGAGAATTCGCTCCATCAGAATTCCCTGGCAGAAGGATGAGGTATCATCAATAGTCGCGCCAATTTTCCGGGCCAGGTTTATGCCCACCGTCTGGGCCTCCAGAGTGGAATTGGACCAGCCGTAAAGCAGGGGCGACTTGGCGTTCTTCAGAATCTCCGCCGCCCTGGCGATGGCCTGATCCAGGGTGACTTCCCGTCCCTCGATCATGGGCTTGGTTCTCTCAGTGAAGAGCGCCTGATAATGGCCTTGCCCTTTGCGGCAGAGGTTCCTGGCCTCAGAGATGGCTCCGGTCAACAAGGCCAGCTCAATATCCTCGCAGAGAAGCGAGCAGCCTGTGCAGGTTGTCATTTGCGTATCACCGTCCTTTCACCTTACTTACACGAACTCTATGGCCTTGCTCGGACAGGTCGCAGTGCAGGCGTTGCAGAGGATCTTATTCGGCCCGAAGCGCCGGCATTCCTGGAGGTTGTTGGCTATAACCACGCCGTCTTCCACGCGGAGGATGACCTTATCTCCCTCCGGACCCAGGCCCACAGCGCATCTTGTGGGCTCCGCCGCCACATTGACCGGGCACGCGACAACGCAGTTGCCGCAGCCAAAGCACTTCTCCGGATGTATGATCAGGCCAGTCTCTGAGGCATTCTCAATCGGAGCCATCACCTCATGCAGCTTCTTGAGCTTCTCCTCATACTTCTTCTCCTCGATCAAAGGAGTGCACTCTTCGATCTTCTTCTCCCTGCCCAACAGGCCGACGGCAAAAGCCATGCAGGTGGGTAGCCCGCACTTCTTGCAGTTGGTTTTGGGCAAAAGCATATAGATCTCCATGGCGCCGACCATAACCAGATACCTCAATTTGGGAAGGATTTGAGTTAGCTTTGCACCTCGATCATATTTATTGCCTGCGCAAACCTTTTCATACTTCTTGAGGAAATGACTCTTTGAATGCCGTTCAGCAATCCTCTCGCCCTTCTGGGGCTCTTGAGCATAA
This sequence comes from uncultured Methanosarcinales archaeon, assembly GCA_963702455.1. Lineage (GTDB taxonomy): Archaea > Halobacteriota > Methanosarcinia > Methanotrichales > Methanotrichaceae > Methanothrix. The sequence goes on along the minus strand of CAVPCV010000015.1, from coordinate 20,529 downwards.
TTCCCCTGGTAATAATATACCTTATCCGGCCCCGGCCAAAGGAGATCCGCTTCTCCTCCACTCAATTTTTGAGAGAAGGCGAGGCGAAACGCACCGCCGTGCTCAGCCGCCTGATCAGCGATCCTTTATTCTGGGTGCAGCTGCTGGTGTTGTGCTCGCTATCCATAGCTGCCGCGGGGCCCTATACCAGCGAAGAAGGACCGGCGAGCAGCCATCTGGTAGTCGTCCTGGATGGCTCGGCGAGCATGCAGGCCTCCTTTTCACAGGCATTGAAGCTGATCGATACCCGCCTGAACAGTTATCAGAAGATCAGCATCATCCTGGCCGAAAATGTGCCCTTGACCCTGCTCACCGGGGGCAGCTCCAATGAGGCCCGCGATGTGCTCCGGCAGCTTCAGCCAAAAGCGATCTCGGCAGACCTCTCCAGCGCCATGACCCAGGGCAGCGGCCTGCTGGGCAGTGAGGGTGGAGACATCCTGGTGGCATCAGACTTCATAAGCTGGACTGGCGACGACCCCGATGTCACCCGCAAACTCCTCCAGGCGGACGGCCGGGTTGCAGTGGTCTTTGCCGATTCTTACCAGGGAGGCGACAACTTTGGCCTGGTGGAAGGATGGAACGTACCCGGACCGGGATACGTAAATCACACCGCTCTGGTGCATAACTATGGCCCGGCAAGAACATCGTCCATCACCATCCGCGGCCCGGGAGGATCCTCCAGCCGGGTGGCCAGCCTCCCCACAGGGGGCGACTACTACCTCTCTTTCACCGCTTATCCGGGAGTCAATGAGATCTCTCTCGATCAGCAGGATGCCATCGACTGGGATAATCATGCCTATGTTTATGTGCCCGATCTCGCGAAGAAGAAGGTGCTCTACCAGGGCGAGGCGGGACCGGCCCTGGATGCCTTGCGTTCCCTGCCCAATGTGGAAGTCGAGACCTCAGGAGAGTTCAGCAATTTCGATCTGGTGGTTGTGGCCAGGAATGCCTCTCTGGACGGCAAGCTCAACCGCTACATCGACGGAGGCCGGGTGATCTATATCGCCTCGGATGAGGAGAGTCCCGAGTACCTGCCCGTCCGGGTGACAGGCCAGACTCCGGGGCCGGCAAGTCTCTGGGTCCGAAATGCAGGTTTTTCAGAAGGCGTGCACTTCGATGAGATTGGGCTTTTCAATTTTCCGGAAGCCGTCTCCAGAAAGGGGTCCACTACCATGGTCGAAGCCAACGGAGTCCCCATTCTCTCCTACTGGCGCCTTGGAAAGGGCATGGTAATTTACGACGGCCTGGAGATGAATTCGGATTTCTATCTGCGCCCGGAATATCCCATATTCTGGTACCAGATGGTGAACTGGATAACTGGAGTTCCCGACATCATTGCCTCCAACCATAAGACGGGAGAGATTATTCTTCTGGGCGAACCGACGACTGTTGAGACTCCTTCCGGCATTATCTCGACGAGCAGCCTGCTCCTGGACGAGGTGGGAATATATCGCTACCAGGGAACGACCATAGCAGCTAACATGTATGATCCTCGAGAGTCTGATCTCGCCCGCAACTCCGGCGTCCAGGCCGGCGAATTTAAGGGAGACCTTCGCAACACAATCGTGGAGAAGGATCTTTCCAACTGGATGATCGCTCTGGCCGTTCTCGCCATCCTGCTGGAGCTGGCCATCATGCGCTGGAGGCGAGAGACATGATCCTGGACCAATACTATGCCATGCCCGAATTGCTCTATGCCATCCCGGTGCTCTTAATCCTGGGTGCCGTCTTCATCCAATTCAGAGCCAAAAATAAGCTTTTTGCCGCCTCCAGATTAGTCGTCTTCTGCCTGATCATCGCCGCTGCCGCCAATCCCTACTTTGTAGAGACGCATACCGTTCAGTCGCAAAATCCCAGCATCACCATCCTGGACGATAAGACTGGATCCATGGAGGTCTTCGATCCCGATGTTGCGACGCGGGTGAACAGCTTTGCAGACTCCCAGCTCCGCTCCTTTTCCGGGGATTCCACGCCTCTCGGGGACAAGATCATCCAGTATGCACAGCCTGGCGGCACCTTGCTCCTGGTGACGGATGGTTACAGCAACAGCGGACGTCCCCTGGCTGATGCCCTGGCCCTGGCCAGAGCCTCAAATACGACGACCTTTGCCCTATCCATCTCTCCCGTCAAGGACGACGCCAGCGTGGAGATCTCCGGAACAAACACTGCCGTCCTGGCTGGAGACTATCCATTCACGGTGATTGTGCGATCATCCGGCAGCTACCAGGGATCGCTGTCCGTCTTTGCGGATGAGAAATTGATCTATAGCGATAAAATAGTCGCCAACGGCAGCAGCACCATCAAGATCTCTCACTCCTTCCTGGAGACGGGAAATCATATTCTTCGAGCCGCAATTGACCCGGACATGCAGCCTGTGAACAACAACTATCAGAAAGCGGTATATGTTGTTCCCAAGCCAGATGTGTTACTGGTTTCCAGCACCGACTCTCCCCTGGCCCGGAACCTCCATGATCTTTATAAGCTCACAGTCGTCTCAGAGCTGCCCCTCCAGTTGCAGGGCTACAAGTCCGTGGTTCTCGATGATAGCAGATATAACGCCAATCTCGACCGCCTGGGGGATTATGTGCGCGAAGGCGGCGGGCTGGTGGTAGTGGGTGGCCAGGATGCCTATGAGCTGGGCGAATACCGCAACAGCAGCCTGGAGGAATTCTTGCCTGTGCGCTCGAGTCCCAGCATCTTCGAGGGCGGCAAAACGCTCATCTTCGTGCTGGACATCTCCTTCAGCCTGCTCTCCACACTCACCAAAGACGGCACAACTCTGCTCGACTACGAGAAGGCTTTGGCTGTGGAGCTGCTCAAATCGCCTCATTTCCAGGACTACAACGTGGGCCTGGTAGTCTTCGGCACCAGGGCCTATGATGTGCTCGATCCCATTCCCTTATCCAGGGGCCAGAGCATCCTGACGGAAAGGATAACCAACCTTGCGCCTACGGGCACGGAAAACAGTTACCTGGATAGCGGCCTGCAGCTCTCCCGGGATATGATCAACGCCAGCGGCGGCAACGGTGAGCTGATTGTCATCTCAGATGGAAACTTTTACAACTACCCGGATGTGGTGCAGCGATCGATCAGGCTGATCTCGGAGATGAATACTACCGCTCGTCTGATTCAGGTGCAGGCCATCCCCGGCGAGACGGGAAAACTCAATGAGATTGCGTCCAGGACAGGATCGGATTATACGGCCTTCGTCTATCCGGAATCCCTGACCACCATCCTGTCGCCGCTATCCCTGGAGACCCCCCCTCCAGGAGAGGAACCTCTCCGCATATGCGGTGAGCGTGGTCAATAAGAACCATTACATAACTGCCGATCTGAACTTAAACGCCACGATCAGCGGCTTTAATGATGTCACGCCCAAGACCGGTGCCCAGCGCCTGGTGGCAATGCCCGATGGCAAGCCCGTTCTGACGGTATGGCGCTACGGCCTGGGCAGGGTAGCAGCCCTCACCACGGATGACGGCAACGCCTGGGCGAGCTCACTTTATGCCAGTCCGAACTCGCAATTAATTTCATCCACAATTAACTGGGCGGTGGGCGATCCGCGGCCTGAAGCCGATCGTGTTGAGGCCGCAGATGGATGGCAGGGAACGCCCCTGCAGATCACTATCAACAGCAATGCCAGGCCCAGTCTTCCCGGTGCGGACGTGGAGAAAGTGGGGGATAACAGATATTCGGCTTTATTCACTCCCAATAGTTCCGGCATCTACTACATCGGCAATTATGGAGTGGCGGTCAACTACCCGCTGGAGTTCAGAGATATCGGCTTCAATCCCGAGCTTCCCAGCCTGATCATGGCCAACGGCGGAAAGGTCTTCACGGAAGAGGAGGCCAGAAGGAGTCTGGTCGCTGAGGCGGGCCGGGTCAGCCAGAGGACCGTACAGGATAGGGTCTCCAGAAGAGATATCCTGCTACTTCTTGCCCTATTGGTCTTCCTCGCAGAAATAGTTTACAGGAAGATGGATGAGATACGAAGACGAGGCCGATCCAGGGCATGAAAGCTTACCATCAGATTTTAATATCATTATCAGCTTTAGTGAAGATATATTTGCGGAGGTAACTGCCACCAAATGAGTTCTCAAATGTGTACCGTCTGTGGCCTTCCCCAGGAACTATGTATCTGCGAGGAGGTTGCCAAGGAGCAGCAGAGGATAGCAGTAAAAGTCCAGAAACGAAGGTATGGAAAAGAGGTGACAGTTATCCAGGGCATTGATCCTCATGAGATCGATCTGCAGGAGCTGTGCACGCATCTCAAATCCAAGCTGGCCTGCGGTGGGACTGTGAAAGAGAGTCTGATCGAGCTGCAAGGCAACCATATTCACAGAATAAAAGAGATCCTGGTGAAGAAGGGATTTGGCGCAGATCAAATAAGCACCTAAATTCCCTATGAAATTTTAAGATCTGCAGGCCGATCCTAGCGCTTGCTTATTTTCTTTTCTAGGAAGAGATCTTAAAGATTTTTTTATGAACAAATACTTAAAAATTAAAAATAAAATAGGGTGAGGCTCAGCTCTTGCCGGGTTTTTCCACATAGATCTTATCGACAGAGATCTCGTCATCTGCACCCATCACTATGGAAAAGATCCATTCGCTGAGATTAGCACAATGCTCCGGAATGCACTCCTCAATGCAACCTGCACAGGGCTCAAAGGCATCCACCACCAGTAGAGGATCGAAACGTTTGCTGTGAGACTTCTCCGAGCAAAAGAGCCTGTAGGTTCTGATGCCCTCGGCCGACTCCACCTCTCTGGTGATGAGATTATCCTTGAGGAGCTTGGCTACTATGCGAGAGCATTTGCGAGAATCGATCTTCAGCTCCTTCCATAGATCGCTCTGCAATGCACCCTCAGGATGCGTCTTTATATATTCCAGTGCCTCCTCAGCAGACATTTTCGGCCTCTTTATTCAATTGGGCTTATGAGAATGATGTTATTGCCACGCAGGATAACTGATCCCAAAGAACGAGTCTTCTCGCCACCGATCAGCTCCACGGTCTCGAGTAGGTGAAGGTTCAAGTATTCATCTACGCTGTTGAGAACACCTTCCAGGACATAACGCGGTGAACCCTTCATCTCTACCTGAATCTTGCTGCCTACCAGACTCTGTACCTTCTTAGTTGGGAACATAACCAGACTCCTTGGTAACTTGGATGAACAGTTTTGCAATAGTTCGCGGTTTTTGATCAATTTGGGGCAATTAGAATTGAGCGTGCTCTAATCGGAGACCACGCCTTTTACACCTTTTACATTCTTTACGAGCTCTTTCTCGATGAAGTTCTTCAGCGTCATCTGCGAGAAAGGACAGCCAGCACAGTGCCCTTGCAGCTTTACCTTCACAATCCCGTCTTGGATATCAACGAGCTCGACATCTCCACCATCCACGCGAAGGCCTTCCCTGATCTTTTCCAGGGCGACCTCGACGTCATCCTTGAGGTTTTGCATGAATACTTCAGTCCCCTTTAACCTTTATAGATGTAACTTTGTGCCCGATGATCGTGTACCTTATCCCTTTTAAAGCTTCCTCGAGCTGCTTTATGATCTTTTCGCACTTATCGGAACCTACTACCGTATTCACCATGACTCCCGGCTCAGAATGATCCCGGATGGCAGTCAAGGCCAGATCAGGATTCTCGCTCAGCCTGAAGCTCTTCCAGCTCTTCGGTGCCATTCCCTGATACTCTACGAGGTAAAAGCCTGTGATTCCTAGCTCCGTTAAGGTATTTATGACTCGAACCAGATGCTCGTGGTCTACAAAGATCTTGACCATGGTCTTCATGGAGTTCCCCTAGCATATATCGGTCATTGGACCATAAATAACTTCGCGAGATCTAGATATTCTTTTATCCTACGCGGGCTATGCAGGCCCTACCATGGCATTGAGAGATATCAGAGATGTTTTGAAGAGCATGGGAATTGGGGAAGACGAGATAGTCTCGGCAGCAATGGAGCTCTACTTCCCTCACCCGGGCGTGGAGACGCGCGAGAAGGCCGAAGACAGGTTTCGGCAGGAGATGATGCTGGCGCTATCCGACCCCAATCTTGCGCTTCTCATTTATGCCGGAGTTCTCCTGGAGTCCGAGGGAGAAAGATGCAATCTTCCTAATCTGAAGCAGTCCGACTATGAAAACGATCTGACCTGCCTTATCGCGGATGAGGTTTTGGGCCTCGCCATTGCCAAGTATGTGGGGGGCTATAAGGGACTATTCGATTATGTGCGTTATGATAAGGCCAAGCCGGGCATACTCGGGCACCTAGGTCCGTTCATGGATGATGTGGTGGCCGGGCTCATCGGCGGCGTATCTGCCAATATGTATACCAGGGCGGAGATGAAATAGAGGAGCGGCACAATAAAAGGAGCTGCACTTGAAAGACCTGCTTTTTGCTCTCAAATCGGGATTTGGCTGGCTGTCCACCATACCTGTCGGCATATCCATGGAAGGCGTCGAGGCCCTGATGAAGCATGTTTATGTGTTTCCTGTGGTGGGCCTGGTCTTGGGGGCAATCCTGGGGGTGACGGCCTTCATCGCGACGCTGGCCTTGCCCGCCAATTTGGTGGCCATAGTCGTGATAGTTGCTATCTACAAGCTCTGCGGCATAAACCATATCGACGGTCTGGCCGATTTTGGGGATGGAGTAATAGCCCACGGCACACAGGAAAAGAAGGTTCAGGCCATGAAGGACGTGAATTTGGGCACAGGAGGCGGCCTCTTCATCGCCGTGCTTCTCCTGGCGACCTTTGCGGTTCTAACCGACATCCCCCAAGGGCTTCTGCCCCTGGCGTTACTGGCGGCAGAGGTCTCAGCCAAGGAGGCCATGGTATCGTTTGCGGCATTCTCCAAGTCTTTGCAGAAGGGTTTTGGCCAGATCATGATCGAGAGGACGGGGTACAGGCAGTTCTTGATCGGCCTGGCCACTTCAGCCGCGATCTGCGCCGCGGCTTTAGGGCCGCTGGGACTTGCCGTTCTCGCTGCAGCCCAGGTTGCTGCCCTCTATATGGTGTTAGTCGCGAAAAGGAACTTTGGCGGAGCCACCGGCGACGGCATAGGTGCGACCAATGAGGTGGCGAGAGTGGCGGCCCTGGCTGCTGCCTTCGTTTTAGGAGGTATTCTGCCTTGGACGCTCTGGTGATGGCAGGGGGCCGGGGCTCGCGGCTGAAGAGGGGCGAGAAGCCGCTTGTAACCCTATTCGGACGACCGCTCATAGACTACGTGACTCTTGCTCTTATGGAGAGTTCCGTGGAGAGGATCTATGTCGCCACCACCGAGAATGTGCCGCAAACCCGGGCCTGGGCCGAAGATCGGGAGCTTTCGGTGCTGGAGACGCCGGGGATGGGGTTTGTGGCCGACATGGTCTTTGCCGTGAAGGCAGCAAAGGTCACCGATCCCATAATGATCATCATGGCCGATCTGCCGCTGGTTAATGCGGATCTGATCGATACTATAATAGAGATTTATGAAGAGCGTCCAGAGCCCGCGCTCTCCACCTATACTCCACTCCATCTTCATCGCCGCCTGGGCCGCAGGCCCGATTCCCTCTTCAACTACCAGGGCCAGCTAATTGTTCCCTCGGGCATCAATGTGCTGGATGGAGCAGAGATCGAAAAGGAGCAGGAGGACTACCATTTGATCATGGAGAGGATCGAGCTGGCGGTTAATGTGAATGTGGCCCTGGACCTCATGCTCTGCGAGAAGATAATACAAGGTGATTTCCTTTGAACAACTCCATAACCATAGACGGCGAGAAGTTTTCCGCCGATGATCTGATGCTGCTCACAGGAGAGGATGAGATCAAGGAGCCAAAGAGCTACATTCTCCTCGTGGCCAGAGCTCTGCATGACCCCATGAGACTGCCCTGGCTGCTCAAGGGCATCTGCAACCTTTGCATCAAAGAAGAAGACCAGAGGGACATGAGGCTCTGCTTGATCCGGGTGCAGGTGGAAGCCGAGCTGAAGATGAATCAGGATATCCAGAGGTTCCAGCAGAGGCGCTATGTAGCCCAGGTGATTGAGATCCTGCTCTTCAATGAATTGATGCTCGCGCCGCGGGAGATCGTGGAAGAGGGCGATGTAGAGTAATCAAGATAATCTTTTTGATGGAGAAATAGAAGCCATGATTCGCATGGTTTTTATAGGTTTAGGAACTAAAGACGGTTGGTGAAATGAACTATGCTCACGTCGATACGAAAAGTTATAAAAATATTCTTCTTAGTGGTAACTATCGTGCCGCTACTTAAAGCCCTGTCGAGAGAGATGCGCGGCCCCAAGAATAGGGGAGAAGATTGATCGCCAAATTCAGTACTCACTTCAAAGGCTTTGAGCCTTTCCGGACCGGCACAGCATCCGATAATTTCGTCTAAAACTTTTAATTCTAAAATTTCCTGCGAATCGCAGAAGCGATTCACTCCATAGATGACCCCATCGCAAGTGCAATATCCCATTGAGATGACATTTGCCCTAAGGCCAGGATATGCGCATAGTAATGCATGTAGATCTGGATGCGTTCTTCCCTTCCGTCGAAGCCCGGTCGAATCCGGAACTGAAGGGGAAACCTCTGGTGGTAGGTGCTGATCCAAAAGACGGAACGGGACGGGGTGTTGTCAGCAGCGCATCCTATGAAGCAAGGATTTTCGGTGTCAGGTCAGCTATGCCCATATCCAGGGCCTGGAAGCTATGTCCTGATTGCGTATATCTCAGGCCGAATTTCGATTTGTACATCGAAGCCTCTAACAATATAATGAAAATTCTAAAAAGCCATGCCGATAAATTTGAGCAGGGTGGCATAGATGAAGCATACATTGATGTTTCCCGCAAAGTAGAAAATTTTGCTGAGGCAAAGGAGCTGGCTCAGGAGATAATGGATGAGATTCTGAACCAGGAACATTTATCCTGCTCAGTAGGCATTGGCCCAAATAAAATAGTTGCGAAAATTGCCTCAGATATCAAGAAACCATTCGGCTTGACTGTAGTTGGAGAGCAGGAAGCAAAAGCATTTTTATACCCTTTACCGGTGGGAAAACTCCCTGGGGTAGGGCCAAAGACGGAACATAGGTTATTGGAGCTGAAGATCGAGACGATTGGAGACCTGGCTAACACAAAGCCGGAGGCTCTGACGAGACTCTTTGGTGTCTGGGGTGCAAGGTTGCAGAAGTTTGCCAATGGAATCGATGATCGGGACGTGATAGAAGAATACGAGGCAAAATCCATAGGACGGGACATCACCTTTGAGAAGGATTTGGATGATGAAGATAAAATTATTGAGGTCTTGAACGATTTGGCGGAAGAAGTGCATGAGGAAGTGGTTGCGAGCCTCCTCAGATTTAAAACCATCACAGTCAGAGTCAGATATCCGCATTTTGAAACCCATACTCGCTCCAAATCCCTGATGTTTCCGACAAGTGACCTGAATATTCTCAAGAACAGTGCCCGGAGATTGATAGCGCCTTTCATAAGAGGCAGAAAAGAAAGTCAGATTGATAGGGGTAAGAGTCTCAAATCTGCTATCACGATAAAGCCATATAAATAGACTGGATTATAGCTCCCCAAAGCCGCCAACCTTGCCCTGCCTCATAATCCGAGACAAAAAATGGGAACATATTTCTGAGATCATCAGATACTCTTTTCATCAAAGTAGACGGTATATGCTTATGGAGTCGAATATTAAAGTAAACGAGGACCCGAAATTAACATCTCTAACTGAGATCGACCTGCACTCTCTGGCAGAGATAAGAGATGTGAAGGACGCCTTCCTGACAGTCTATTTTGGAGCCACGGGAAAGGATAGTGACCAATCAGTTGTAGCATCAAGGTTAGGTGCCATCCAGAAAGCCCTGCCAAAAGATCTATTGCAGGCCTTTCAAGAGACGCTCGGCATGGCAAAGACCGCTTTGTCAGCCCCTGGCGTGAAAGGTGAACGCGGCCGGGTCATCTTTGCCTCTGCAGACGCCGGCTTCCTGCAGGTCTACAGATTGAGTGTGGAAGCGGAGCCCCTCGTAGTTTGGAGTAGCACGCCCTTTCTTCTTCCCCTGGCCAGGCTGAAGGAAGAGTTCGAGGACTACGGCCTTTTGCTCATCGACTCCCAGGAGGCCAGGCTCTTTCTGGTGAGGTCTAACTTGCTGGAGGAGAATGAGAAATCCTCTATAGACCTCATGAACAAGCATAAGAAAGGAGGTTGGAGCCAGATGCGCTACAACCGTCTCAGAAGGGGTCAGATCAGTTCATTTTTCACCCAGCTTATCGAAGATTTGCAGGAGAACGAAGATCTGGCCAGGATGCGCGGCCTGGTGGTGGCAGGTCCTGGCGAAGCCAAGGACCAGCTTATAGAGATGATGCCTCCTGCCCTGAAGGGAAAGGTCATAGGAAGTCTGGATACCTCTATGGAAGCGCCTTCAAAAGACCTGATGGAGCGAGGTCGGGATCTTTCCCATGAGGGGGAGCTTTCCAGGGAAAAGGTTCTGGCTGAAAAGCTGAAAGAAGCCGTGCTGCGCGGCCATCCGGCAGCCTATGGCCTGGCAGAAGTGGGGATTGCCCTGAAGAATGGACGGGTGGATTACCTTTTAATCTCAGAGGGCTTTGCCCTTCCTGGAATGATCTGCACAAGCTGCCACCACATCGATTCCGAGAGAGAGAAGTGTCCCACCTGTGGTGGAGAAGCGGCGGCACTCAGCCTGGAGAGCCTCTATGAGCTGGCAGAGAGAATGGGTGCGGAGGTCGTTTTGGTGGAGGACGACGCTTTCCTGGAAAGCCTTGGGAATATAGGGGCCATACTCAGGTACTGAAAGGATTTTCGTTTTGGCCGTGAATGCAAATAGATCCTAAATAAGCCTCAAGATCAGGCAGAGATGGGTCTCTGGATAAAGGTGCTACCAAGGCGGTTGCAGCCAATCGAGGTAAGAAATGCATGCCGAAATTTCTTTGGTCCTTATTTTGCAGACCCAGCAGCCGGCCTGATTTTTATTAAGCGCAATCAAACCCAAAGGTACCTCCAGAAATTTTATGCATTTCTTGAGGAATGAGCTCGTGCTGTTCTTCGCTCTTATCTTCTAATCCTCAGAGGACGTTATGCTGACCTCTTGCCAGTGTTTGCCTCTGTGCGGAGATTTTCTCAATGCTTCTTCGCGCTCAGCATTAAGAAGTCCGTCGAGCCAATCGTTAAGCTTCTTGCCAGGATTGTGCTCTGTCCAGTATGACTGAAGCCGAATATGCTGGTCGCACAGGTGGTTTAGGCTTATGCCACGCTGGCAGATAGTACCGCCGCACGGTCCGTGGCCTTTGAGGTCGCACTCTGGTGAATTCATTTCGCCTCCTGGGATGTGCGATGAGCTTATCTAGCTTATCCCGGGTCTTTGCTCTTTTCCTAGCGAGCCGGCTCCAGCGTTTCCAGATTGAAGGACTCGGCCAGAACCTCTGGGTTCACCTTGCCGCACACGAATGTTCGCCGCGACTTAGTCTCATTCATCACGACCTTGGCCGGTGCAAATACATTGTGATCCACCTTAAAGAAGTCAAAGCCTGCCGCCTTGAATGTCTTGTAGAAAGGCGCGCCGTAGTCTCGAGAGGCAATGGACGGCATGCCTTTCAGATATTTCTGCAGCTCCTCCAGGTTCTCATACTCCATTGTGTAGTAGGTCTCTCCGCCGTAAATTATGGCGTCGTTGGAGGAGCCCATGCACATGGTTGCGTCGCCGGTAATTGGCGAGATGGGCGCCCGGCCCCAGCCGCTTTTGATGGTGTTGATGTCAAAGCCCATAGTGAAGAGCTTATGGAGGCCAGTCTCGACCACGCGAGCCGAGACCTGCACCAGGCCGGCTACAGAATCCGTAGGTGCTATGGCAATTCTCAAGTCAGCCGGATCGATGCCGCACTTTTCTGCAATCAGGGCCGAGACTTTCTCGTCCGGCAGCTTATTCGACTCCAGCACGAGAACTCCTATATCCGAGAACTCTTCGAAGCCGATCTTCTCATAGAGCTCCCGCGTCTTTCTGGCCAGCACCCTCGCCGGGCCGCTGCCCATGGCAAAGTACTTGTCTGCCTTGATCTGCCACATGGCGCACTGGGAGCCATGCATGAGAGGGCCGGATAGTCTGTGGCCACCTGAACACCAGGCAGAAGAACGCCATTGATATCGTAGGGATCGAAGCTGGATGTCAGAAAGATCCGCCATGCAGAGGCGGGAGAGGTAGACTCCTGCACCCAGACCCCCCCGGGCCTTCACACCGGCATCTGCAACAACAGTGCCGTTATCGAGCTCATGGACCTCTATTTGCAGCTCATCTCCATAGTCGAGCATCTCCTCGAAGACCTCGAATCCCATCTCATTAATTCCCATCAAGCCGGATCACCTTTTCCTCACCAAGAATGCAATCGGCCATAAAAGTCTATCGACCAGATAAGCTTACATGCTGCTGATAGAAAAAGCTTTGAATCAAGGACATCTCGATTCAAGCCTACTGTGCCTGCTCTACACGGGTTCCGCTTTCACGGGGCAAGCTCCGAATTCGCTGCAATTTTGCGCCGCCGAGCAGTTCTGAGCACATGCAGTGGCATTAGAGGCAGGTGCAGTTCTCGATACAGGTTCCATTTACTGTGCATGAATTGTTCTCTCGCATACGGGCAGGAAATGCTGTATGAGTTCAAGGACAGAGCCAGTCCTACCAGGAGCAGGAATATCGCCACTATTGGAAATTTATTCATCATTTCTCCTCCACTTTGGTCTTGATACCTCAACTTGAAGACCGGATAGGCTATTGCCTTATAAAGTGAGACGATGATTTTCCCCGGCGAGCCCAATAACACATACTTGGCTACGGGCTCCCGGAGAGTGAACCCTCAGTTTTCCCTTTATCCTGGATGCGTATATGGCATCTAGGAGAGGCTGTCTGTTGCTCAGATCACATCGAAGTTGAAGGCTATGTTGCCTAAGTCTCTAACCGGCTTGGCGGGAGAGCCCAATTCATGGGTCTGGGTTTGCCCATAGCCACCGATCTGGGTGGGTTCACCGGATTTGGGGCCGACGCCAATGACGAAGACTGAATTCGCGGGAGATCCAACCTGCATTGACTCAGGCTGCGAGACCGTTGCGGTTGCGCCGGCAATAATCGCAGGCTCTGCTTGCAGTGTGGCATTCTCCGGCACCGTGATATTCTGGGCGGGATACAGTCATGTTCTGGGCAGCAATTGTCTCATTCTGAACGGGAATTGTCTCGTTTTGAGCAGGTATGGTTTCATTCAACTCAGTCTGGTTCAGATTTCGTTGGCGGTCTCATTCAGATCCGCGCCTGGCGCGACAATCAATGTTTCATTTGCGGTGGCATTGATAGGCAAAACTACGCTGGCGTTTTGGGTCTGATTTAAAGAGACATTCAATGTTGTATTGTTCATGGTGATGTTCATGGTGGTGTTATTCAAGGCAGACGTATTTTCCTGGGCAGTGACGGCGAGAATTGCGGCCGTCATCAGGAACAGAACGCCTGCAAAATATATAAATTGTTTACTCATATAATTCCTCGGCCTCATCTCATAGCTTTGGAGCTTATCAATTTTACCCATCTTTGAGACCAAGATGCCAGTTGAAGCACTTCAAACCCTCTTTATCTTGCCTCCATCCTCTCCCAGTTCGCAGGCATCGCTGGCGACGAATCCTTCATCGCTGCGTCTCATCTCGCAGACTATCTTGCCGTCCACGATTCTCAAGATGCGGTCCGTCTTCTCGGCCAAAGTCATATCATGTGTTACCAGAATGAAGGTCTGGTTGATCTTGCGGTTCAATTCCCGCAGCAGGTTATAGATGAGGTCGGATGATTTGGTGTCCAGGTTACCTGTCAGCTCGTCGCCTATAACGATCGAGGGCCCATTGGCCAGGGCCCGGGCCACAGCAACACGCTGGTTCTGACCACCGGAAAGCTGATTGGGCCGATTCTGCTGCCGATCTGCCAGGCCCACCGCAGACAGGAGTTCATGAGCCTTCTCTCGCGCTTCGGCCTTGCTCTTCTTGGCGATGAGCATGGGCATCATGACATTCTCCAGGGCGGAGAACTCCGGGATGAGGTGATGGTATTGAAAGACGAAACCCAGCTCCTGATTGCGCAGGCGGGCTCGCTCTTCCGGGCTTGCACGACTGACATCGATTCCTTTGAGAAATATCTGGCCGCTGCTGGGGGTATCCAAGAGGCCGATCATATTGAGCAGAGTGCTCTTTCCGCTGCCGCTCGGGCCCACAATGGCCACGAACTCGCCCGCCTCGATGCTGACGTTGACACCATCCAGGGCTCGCACCTCTACTCCGTTTCCATAGATCTTGCTCAGGTCTCTGAGCACAATTATGTCGTCACTCACTTCCTATCGCCTCCACTGGATCGAGCCTGGCCGCCGTATAAGATGGATATAGTCCGGAGATGAAGTTGAGCGCCAGGGCGAACACAATGGCGTATGCAAAGTACTCCGGCCGGGCGGCAATCAGGATGCCGGCTTTGCCTCCTCCTGTGCTTGTTACATCCAGGGGAAGAAGGGTTATCAGCCGGGCTATGGCAAAGCCGAGCATGCAGCCCAGGACTCCCTGCCGGCACGCTGATGAGCATATTCTCCAGCAAGAATATCGTAAGTATCGATCGCCTTTCCGCCCCCATAGCCATAAGGATGCCTATCTCTTTTCTCCGTCTGCTGACAACCATGATCGTCGTATTGGCTATTACAAAAGCCGATATTAATAGTATGAATATGTAGAAAAGCATGTTTGTTACATTTTGATTGCCCACGAATCTGGCGATCTCCTTATTGAAGTCCTGCCAGCTGGTGGTCTTGTATCTGCTTTCTCTCGTTCAAGTCCAGGGCCATGGCCGGCGCTCCTGTGAAGTCCAGGAGCTTCACACCGATCTCGGATACCACATCGCCCTGACCTACCAGTGCTTGAGCCGTATCCAAAGAGATATAGACCAGGGTCTCATCCTTGACCGTTCCCTTTTGCAGCAGGCCGATGACCTTCAGCCGGATAGAATCGTTCTTCAGGTAAAGATAGAAGTCTCCGCCCTGCCTGATCTTCAGGTTCTCTGCCAGCTTCACTCCTAAAATGGCGCCCTTCTTATTGAATCTGAGGTCTGAGAAGTTCCCGGAGATCATGGACTCCTGAACGGACATGAGCTGGTTCTCCTCGGCGGGGTGAACGCCCACAAATTCCACCCCTTGCACCTTATTGCCGAAACGCGCCGCTCCCTGGCCCACCAGCCGTGGTGAGACGGCGGAAACGCCCGGATAAATCTTGATCTGGTCGGAGAGCGTCCTGTACATACTGATATAGCTCTCACCTTCTTTAGGGTTGACTATGAAGTGCGGATTCTTCTCCACCGTATTCTCAACGATTTGTACTCTCACTCCTTCCGTCAGCCCCAGAGACATGATGATAATACCCACCGCTATGGCTACGGATATCAAAGTGAAGGCGGTGCCCCTTCGATTTGTCGCCACATGCCGCAGGGCAATATCCAGTTCGAACATCTCTCCTATTCAAACTATATTTCCAACCATTTTTTCCTGCCCGGCCTCAGCCGCCCCGCAAGGCTATGACTGGATCGATCCGGGAGGCATTTCTTGCCGGATAGAGGGCAGCCACTATGCTCAGAGCCACAACGAAAAAAATGAGCAGGAAGATATCCCAGGGGTTCAGGATAAGGGGGAGTGTGGTAATCTCGCTGCCGCCTGCCGCTATTTCGAAGGGCACTTTTCCCAGAGAAAAGACGCCCGCCAGGCCCAAAGCTGAGCCGACTGCAGCTCCTATGAGACCCAGGAGGGCGCTCTCCACCAGGAAGATATTTCTGATATCCGATTGTCTCGCGCCCATGGCCATGAGCATGCCGATCTCTCTTGTCTTCTCCACCACGAGGAGATTCATGATGCTGGCCACGCCAAAGAAAGCCACCACCATAAAAAGCAGGACGGAGAACCTTGTCCAGAACCCGCCGATGTTTATGGCCCGCATGATCTCGGGATTTTTCTCCTGCCAGCTCACTGCGTTGTATCCCCAGGTGGAGATCAGGCTGGCAAGGCTCTGGGCCTGGCGAATGTCCTGCAGTCTTATCTCGACGGCATTTATCACATCACCTTCATCTCGAAAATTGCGGGCCGTCTCCAATGATACAAAGACCGCCAGCTCATCCAGGGGCGTGCCGGTGTTGAAGATTCCTGTTACCGTCAACTCTGCAGCGCGAGCTCTGGGAAAGGTGGCCACCATTTTGTCCCCCAGCTTTAAATCAAGAGATTCGGCCAGGGTCTGGCCGATAACGGCATTTCGGGCCTGCTGGATGCTGCCAAAATCGCCCTGCACCATAGAATCACCAATCTTGTAGATCTTGTCTATGTCGAGAGGATTTGCTCCCTTCAACAGAGCGTTCTTGGTCTTATCTTTGCGAGATAGAGTGGCCGCGGTCGAGAGGGATGCGGCATAGGACTTGATGCCGGGAAGGGAGGCGATCCGATCCAGGAGGCTCTTATAAAGGTGAATGAAGTCCTCGCCCTCTTCCGGCTCGACGGTGACGTGCGGGAGCTTCTCTTCCACCAGGCCGGTGAGAATCTGCTGCTGGCCGTTGACAAGAGAGGTAAAGATCACCGAGATGCTCACGGCCAAAGCTACCGCCAGAATAGAGAGAAACGTCTGGCGTCTTCTTGAGATTATGTGCCGGATGGCTATGGTCACGGCCAGAGGGTTGACGATCTTGAGAGTTTTTAGATCCATAATAAGATCCATTTTCTGATCTACTGGATTTTGTGATCTTGCTAGATCCATCTAGATCTGATGCCGTTCGCTTATTTATTCCTTTATCCCGGGTTGCCAGGACCTCTTCAGATCATTGGTGCTCCTTATTATCAAGCTGATGGATTGTGTGGACTGATCTTAAAGAAGAGAGGCCAGAGGCGAAGATATGATTTGAGGCTCGATCGACTGGTCATGATTGGAGAAAATATTTAAGGATCTTTGTCGTATGAGGTTTGAGTTCGATGGAAGGGGTATCATGGGCATTATCTTGAAAGGAATTGGAGCTATTATCAGTCTATTCATTCTGCTGGCAGCTACTTGGTGCACCCGTTTTCGGAATGGATACCAAGACGGCATACACCCGGGATGGAATAAATTTCGTAAGCAAGGAACGAATGGACGAAAATATAAAATATGAGTATGCAAAACCTGGCGATTATCGGGAGGTGCAGGTCCCTCTGAATACAATAGTCGTAAATGCATCAGTCGTTCCAGAATCGGTTTCCGACCAGGATGAAAAGGAGACGGAAGAGCAGGAAGGAATACAACCGTCTGAGCCACGTCAGACTGCTCTTGCATCAGCCGAAGAAGATGAGATAAAATACCCGTATGCAACTCTGGGTATTGGGCTGCTGTTAATTGTCGGCTTGGTCGTCTTTGCAGCATGGGTTATCAACGGGCGAAGTCGTCAGCGAAAATAGAATTTAAGGCAATTGAAGAGTCCGGCACAATAGCACATGGTATTGCGATCTTCCAACCTATCTCTTATGACTTTAATCCCGTGCCAGTGCATTGTCCGGAGAAAAGGTTTTAACCATGTTGAATGCATGACTTTTCCCACGAATGGAGGGGTTTATGGCTAAACTGGCATTTTTTCTGTTCACGTTATTGGCGGTATCTTTCACCTGTTTTGCCATAGTTGACTCGCAGCAATTGCAGACTCAATTCGAGAATTCTACGAATATAACACCATAACATTGCAAAGCTTGATAAAGGCAATTGAAGGAGATGCAAGCAATCTCAGTTCGCTGGCAGAGGGAAATTCCACAGAGATCATTCCGCGCGAGGTTCTCTTCGGCAACCCTGAGAGGACCGGGGTTCTTATCAGCCCAGATGGCAAATGGATCAGCTACCTGTCAGCTTTGAGTGGATTTTTCAACGTCTGGATAGCTCCCGTGGACGATATTTCCGAGGCAAGACCGATCACTAATGAGACCTCCAGCGGTATCGAGAGCTACTTCTGGGCTTTTACCAATCATCATATCGTTTACCGTCAGGACGACTTTTGGCGACGAAAACTGGCACATCTACGCCGTTGATATAACAACTGGTGTGAAGCTGGACCTCACACCCTATAAAAACGTCAGTGCATATGTACAGGGAGTCAGCAACAAGTTCCCCCAGGAGATCCTGATAGGCCTGAATGATAGGAATCCCGAGTACCATGACGAATACCTTGTTAACATCACGACCGGGGATCAGCGTCTGGTCCAGAAGAATGATGGTAAGTTTGCGCAATTCGTTGTCGATGATGATTTGAGAGTTCGTTTTGCGGCTAATGTGACACCCAGCGGGGATGTAGACTATTTTAAGCCTGCTGGCAACGGCTCCTGGGAACCATTCATGAAAATCAAGTACGAGGACAGCGCCACTACCGGGCCCATAGGATTCGACAAGACCGGTGACATCCTTTACATATCGGAGGGCCGCGGCAGGAATACGGCCGCAATAGAATCCATGAACCTGGTTACCGGCGAGATCAAAGTCCTGGCTGAAGACCCTAAGGCAGACCCGGGTATGATGATGGTTCACCCCACAGAGATGACCATCCAGGCTGTGGATTTCAACTATTACCGCCATAATTGGACGATTTTGGATGAATCTATCAAGCCGGATATCGATTACCTCAGCAAAGTCAATGATGGCGATCTGGCTGTGAACGCCCGCACTCTGGACGATAGTCGCTGGATAGTCTTATTTATCACAGACAATGGTCCTGCCCGGTACTACCTCTACGATCGGAACGCCAGGACCGCAAAATACCTGTTCAGTGCCAATAGGAACCAGGAGCTTCTGCCCCTTTCGAGAATGAGCTATACGACGATAAAGTCCCGCGATGGCCTGGACCTCGTCAGCTACTATACCTTGCCCGTATGGGCTGATAAAAACAAGGATGGAATACCCGAAAGGCCGCTTGCAATGGTTCTTCTCGTCCACGGAGGCCCCTGGGACAGGGACGTGTGGGGATTTGATGCCTTACATCAGCTTCTGTCCAACCGTGGATATGCAGTACTCAGTGTCAACTTCCGGGGATCCACGGGATTCGGAAAGAACTTTACCAATGCGGGCGATGGGGAATGGGGCAGAAAGATGCAGTACGACCTCCTGGATGCCGTCAACTGGTCGACAGAGTCAGGGATAGCAGACCCGGCCAGGATCGCTATAATGGGCTTGAGCTATGGCGGATATGCAGCTTTGTCGGGCACGACCTTTACTCCAGAGATATTCGCCTGCGGGGTTGACATATGCGGACCGTCTAATCTGACATCGTTCCTCCTCACCATCCCGCCCTATTGGAAGCCGGATATTGAGATAAAGTTCAAGAGGATAGGGGATTACAGAACGGAAGAAGGAAGGAATTTGCTTCGAGAGCGTTCCCCTCTCACATATGTGGATCGTATCCAGAGGCCGATACTGATTGCTCAGGGAGCCAACGACCCCAGGGTAAATAAAAACGAGTCCGAGTCAGATCGTCCAGGCCATGCAGGATAGAAAGATTCCTGTGACCTATGCCCTCTACCCCGACGAAGGCCACGGTTTCGTTCTGCCCGGGAACGGGATGTCCTTTTACGCGCTCATGGAGGCATTCTTGTCGATGCATTTGGGCGGTCGGTATGAGCCCATAGGCTCGGCCTTGAACGGCTCCAGCATCACAGTACCGGTGGGATCCGACCAGGTGCCTGGCCTTGCCGAGGCACTGGCTCATAAAACCTCGTAAGCTAGCCAATTCTATGTTTTCTTTTTGTGCTTACTTCAATCCTTTGTCCAGACAGTCCAGGAGAAAGGGTTTTAACACGTGGAGGCCATCACTTTTTCAATGCACGAAGGGGTCTATGCTAAATTGGCATTGTTTCTGTCCACATTATTGGCGATATCCATCGCCTGCTCTGCCACAGTCGACTCGCAGCCATCGCAGCCTCAATTCGAGAATTCCAAGAATACAACATTAATGGCATTACAAAGCTTGATAGATGCAATAGAAGGAGATGCAAGTAGTCCCGGTTCGCTGGCGGAGAAGAATGCCACCGAGATCATTCCACGTGAGGTTCTCTTCGGCACACCTGAGAGGATCGGGGTTCAGATCAGCCCTGATGGCCAATGGATCAGCTACTTGACAGCATTAAGTGGAGTCTTCAACGTCCGGATAGCTCCTGTGGACCGCATATACGAGTCAAGACCTATCACTAATGGCAACCATTCGCGGCATCAGGAGCTACTTCTGGGCTTATACCAATCATCATATCGTTTACTATCAGGACGCATTTGGTGACGAAAACTGGCACATCTACGCCGTCAATATAACAACCGGTGCGAAGCTTATCCTCACACCTTATAAAAACGTCAGCGCGTATGTGCAGGGAGTCAGCTACAACCTCCCTCAGGAGATCCTGATAGGCTTGAACGATCGGAATCCCGAGTACCATGACATTTACAGTGTCAACATCACGACCGGT
>CAVPCV010000014.1:0-35163 GCA_963702455.1 uncultured Methanosarcinales archaeon | reverse complement strand
CCTGCATGCCCATCTTCTGGGCTCCCAGCACATCGGTAAGGATATCATCTCCGACCATAGCAGCATCTTTTTTCCTACAACCTCCAGGTCGTTCAGAGCCATTTGGAAGAATTCCGGAGACGGTTTACCCATCAGCTCAGCCTTTCTTCCCGAGGCATATTCGAGTGCCGCAACGAAAGGACCTGTGGATAGAACCAGCCCCTCCGGCTCCTTCCAGCATCTATTCTTCTCCAGGGCCAGGATATCAGCCCCGTCCAAGATCTGACGCAGGGCCTGATTTAAACGCTCAAAGGTAAAGCCATTGCCGGCATCTCCACCACTACATAGTCCACATCCTCTTCACTTGGGCGAATTTTGGCATCCTCGAAATCCCTATCAATAATAGATGACTATTGGGCTCGCTCTGGAAGCGGATAGGCGCGCCCTTGATAAAGCTGGAGTGCATCCTCAAGTCAAACGATGTACGATTATCTCCTCATAATGGGCGCACGGGCTCTCATCGCCCTGGCCATCACCTGCACGATCTCCATTGGAGCTGGGTTAAACGGGACTGAGTTCAATGGAACTACCTACATTCTTGGCGAGAGAGCGGCAGAGGTCGTTGTGCCTATTAACGCCAGTGAATTGAATCTCACTCTGACTGAAAATGTAGGGAAGATGGCGCTCTTTGACGAAAAAGGCAAGAGCGTGGCCTTCAACAGCAGTTTTGAATTCTGGCAGGGAGACTATACCTACCGCCTGAACTTTGAGAGGAACGTCACAGGAAGGCTGGTCTACAACATAACCCTGCAGGGCCAGCAGTTCGTACTTCCCATTAAAGACCACCGACCGGTGCGCATAATTTTGCCAGAGGGATACACCACAGGAGACCGCAGCCTGGGGATCGCCCGGCCAGCTCCGGATGAGATCACTGAGGACGATGCGGGAAATATTCTCGTCTGGAATAATACGACTTCTATTTCGTATATAGAAGTGGATTACTACCGGAAAAATGCTCCGCAGGCATTAGCTTTGATCCTCTCCATTCTGGCCCTGGCAGGCCTTGCCCTTCTGGTAGAGTACTACTTCAGCATCAGAAAGCTCAGGGCCTCAAGGATGAAGGAAGAGAATGAGATGAAAAAGAAGGCTCGATAATTCAATGAGGAGATGCAATGTCTAAACCAAAGGCCATCTGTGATCGGGTTTATGCTGTCGGTGGGCCAGGCCTCTCTGCGCCTGAAGATGCCTATGTCTATCTTGTAGATGCAGATAGCGAGCTGATAATGATCGACGCCGGCGTAGGCTACGCCACGGGCGGAATCGAAGATAACATCCGTTCCCTGGGATTTGAGCCTGCCCGGATCTGGCATATTATTGCTACGCATTGCCACATCGACCACATCGGAGGCCTGTCCCTCTGGAAGGAACGCTATGGATGCAAAGTAATCGCTCATGAATTTGATCGAGCGGGAATCGAAGGCGAGAATAATGATCTCACCGCGGCCAGCATGTACGGCGTGGACTATAAGCCCGTCAAGGTGGACATAATTCTCAAGGGCGAGCGCGCAGAGATGCGCATTGGCGATCTGGAGTTCAACTTCCTGCACACGCCCGGCCACACGCCCGGGAGCATTTCCGTTTATATCGATACCAGGGACGGCCGGGTTCTCTTCGGCCAGGATATTCACGGCCCCTTCTCACCCGCCTGGGGCTCAGACCTGGCGCAATGGAGAGCATCCATGCAAGAGCTGCTGGACCTCAAGGCGGATGTACTCTGCGAGGGACATGCTGGAATCTACAGGGATAAAGAGATCGGAAAGTACATAGAATCTTATTTGAAGCATTTCAGCTCTGCCTAATTCTGCCCAATCGGAATGAATTCAGGCTTCAAGATTGATGACCCCTTCACCAGATACGGAGATCTTTCTCTCCAGAAAATGCTCCGCTGTCCAGATGTTGCTCCTGGCATGCAGAGAGATCTCCCGAGAGGTATAGCTGCCGCCCGCCAGTGCGAGATAAGGAATAAGCTGATCTGCGAGATGCACGTCCACTGATGCACCGGATTTCAGCTCAAGTATAAGCGCTTCTGCAGCCTTTTTCCCTACAGTCTCCGCAGGGAGGCCCCGCTCGCCAAGATGGCTTGCGCCCTTATAGCCTGACCAGAGGGTTATGCCGCTTCCCATGGAAGGCAGGCGGAGGGCCTCCAGAGCGATCCTGGCCTCATAGCCCGAAATCTGCAGCTCCTTTGATGCGGCTTCAGCCTGCCTTCTGGCCACGTGCTCCGGCAAGTTTGAGCAGTGAGATATTCCCAGCACAGTATCCTTGTTTATGCCATTGAAGTGGGCGGGCTTCAGCTTCGCAGGATCGACCTTTAAGAGCACGCTTCCCTGCCCCTTGGGATAATATCCTCTCTGTCGCACCTCAAGGCTCACTCTGGCGCCAAAGCACCCCAGAGCCGGCAAGAAGACCTTTCTGAAATAATCCACCGTAGGGGCCCATTGCACATCGGTGCCGCCGTGGACCTCCAAAGATGAAGGGACATCGGTCTTGAGCAGTGCGGGCAGAAGGCACTGCATTAGAAGAGTAACGCTCCCCGCTGTCCCAATCTTTACTTTGTGGCTGCCTCCTCGGATCTCTCCCGGGACAAAGGTGATCTCTGAGGATCCGGGCGCAATACCCGAGATTTTGGCATCACACAGTTCCGCCAGGGCGAGTATTGCCCATGCGTGCTGGGGAGCAAGGCCCGGTTTAGGCCGACCTTGCCGGATCCTGGCTATGCGGACGGGCTTTCCCGTCACTGCGGAAAGAGCCACCGCTGTTCGGACGATCTGGCCTCCGCCTTCCCCAAAAGACCCATCTATTTCAATCATAAAACCGCTTCAGCATACAGTATTGCATTTCGCTGACTTATGCTTACCGGTCTCGCATTGGACAATATCATCAGTTTCAGTTCATCCTTATTATCCGCGGCGGCCGACCATTGCCCTATTCGGTATGCAAAAATGCAAAATTCGCCAGGCTTTCCAGGATGCCGGCCAGGCGCTGATCGATGGCAAGAACACCGTTATAGTCAACGTCAAAAACAAAAAGTGTATCCCGACATGTTTGTAGTCGACAGATCCGTTCTGCCGGAGTCGCTTTCCCACTTTCTTCCGGGGTTCCGCGAGTCGGCCCTTTGGGCCTCCCGCGCTGTGGCTGGGGCCCCTCAACGCCGGGGAGGCTCGGATAATTGTGGCCAATGGTTGAAGCATTTGGCATGTTTCTCTTCCGGTTTGCAGGGATTCCTCGGCAAAAAGGGTGCCACTTCAGGCTGCGGACGGTCGAGGATCAGTTCGCCCACATGGCAAGGAGGCCAAAATTTAAGGCTCGTGGAGACAACATCTTGATATGATCTCTTCAAAAAACAGCCAGCTCAAACCCGAAAAGAAGAAAAGCATTGTATCCGCCTCTTTTTCCTTGATCGTCATTTTGATCGTTCTGCAGTCTCTTCCCAATGCCGGTGCCCAGGAGTTCAGAGCCCGTGACCTGGTAATAGATCTTGGAGAGGGCCTGGAGACCGGGGCTCAGCTTACCCTGCCCATAATAGGCGTTGGCCCCTTCCCGGGGGTTCTTCTGATTCAGGGCAGCGGGCCGATAGACATGAATGAGTACCTTCCGCCGGAAGTCACGGGATCAAGTGAACCCTCAAGGCCGTTTCTGCAGATAGCCGAATACCTCTCATCAAGAGGCTTTGCCGTCCTCCGGTTCAATAAACGGGGGGTAGGTCTGAACGGAACAATCCTGGATGCCAGTGTCGTCAGCAATGCCACTTACCAGAATTATAAGAGCGATGCCGGGAAGGCCCTGAAGGTCCTTGCAGCCCAGCCTGAGGTAGACAAAAATGACATAACAGTGCTCGGCCACAGCGAAGGGGCCATAGTCGCTCCCAGGATTGCCCGGGAGAATAAAGAGGTCAAAAAGATGGTTCTCATGTCCGCCCCGGCAGAAAATCTGAGAGACAATCTGGAGTTCCAGCTGATGACAAGGCCTCTGCTCTATGCAGATCAGATCCTGGACGCCAATCATGATGGCCTGCTGTCCATAGGGGAAGTGGAAGCGATCATGGGAACGCCTGGCGAGAATCTTGCTCCACTTCAAGCTGCAGGGCTTGTCGAGAAGAACAATACGACCGGCAAGTACCAGTGGCACTCAGTCATAACCTCTGACCCGAGAGGCAACATCAGCATCGAGGGTGAGCTGAAGCCTTTGGTCGTCATGCAGGTCCAGGTTCTGCTCTCCAATGAGACGGTGCAGGCGAGCCCATGGCTTGAGTCCTACTTCGCCCTGAACAATACCACCGAGATCATCGGCGATGTCTCTGCCAGCATCCTGATCCTGCAGGGAGAGAACGACACCCAGGTTCCTGTCCAGCAGGCCATGCTGCTCGAGCAGAAGTTGGTGGAGGTCAACCACCCCAACCATACCCTGATCATCTATCCAGGGCTGGGACACACCTTCTATCCATCAAAGAACTGGATCCAACCCCTGGGGCCGATAGGAGAGAATGTGCTGGCGGATTTGCATTCATGGCTGACGAGCCCGGAGAGGAAAGCGAGGGAGACAGCTTATTGAGGTGGGGACCTATGCTCGATCGATTCACGAGGTAGCGATCCATTTCTTGTCAGGAGCAGCTAGCTGGATAAAGACAGAGGCTTTCGCTACTCTTGGCTCAACCTATATCAGGAGCCGCAATTCTGCAAGAGATATCCGGAAAACTGATTGAAAAAATCCGGATCTTGATCGTCTCAGAGAGGGAAGCTGACGGACGAGCTCTGGCCCCGCCTGCGCAAACCTAATTTTGCCTCTTGGATCTTATTGGGTTAAGCACTGAAACTATTGCGAAATACCTTTAAGTCTGCAGCTCGCAAGATTAAATGGGTTGATCCAATCATGGAAAAGCTGCACTTGCCAATTCTCATCGAAATCGATGAAGATGGCCGATACATAGTTAGCTGCCCGCTTTTTAAGGGATGTCACTCCTGGGGCAAGACCGTAGAAGAAGCCATGAAAAACATATTGGAAGTTGTTGAGATGTGTCTGGAAGAGACAAAGATCGAGAACCTAAATACATTCGTCGGTTTCAGAGAGCTGGAAGTCGTCCAAGATGCAAAAGCTTCCTGCGATTGAATCCCAGGAACTCTTGAGGTTCCTGAAGGATCTTGGATTCGTCATCATCCGGACAAAGGGCTCTCATGTGAGGCTCAGTTCCAAAGATGGGCGGCTTACCACAGTTCCACTTCACAGCAATAAGGAAATACCCAAAGGACTTCTGCGCAAGATAATAAGAGAAGATTTGGAGATGAGCCTTGAGGAATTTCTAGAGCTGTACTCAGATTCAAAGGGAAAATGAGGCATTGGTTCCTCATTTCCCCCATTTCCATCACAATCGCCTCCAGCACTTCCACCAGCGCCCTCGGATCCTTGGCGTACCGCAGGTTCACCTCCGGCAGGCAAACGCCGCGTCGATTGCCCCTCCGACGACGATGAGTGACGCTTTATACAACTTTCGACAGCAGATCTGCAGTCTCCAGGAACGCGCTCCTGGTGCTGGTCATCAGCGATGAGCCCAGCAATGCAATCGGCCTGTTGTACATAATTGGGATAGCATCCATTCCATTGAGCAGTCCGACCGTGCCTCATGATCGATCGCCCTGCAAACAGCATTGCAGGAGGTTACCACTCCTCCTGCAGCCTGAAGACGGCCCTGCTGCCTGATTTGGTGTGAAGAGGGGGACTATTTGGCGGAAAACATCGTCGCCGCACGGCTCTCATTCAATTCTCGTGAGCAGAACGAGGGCTCCTCATTGAATCCGCAACAGAGCAGATCCTTAACTGCTTCGGGACTGCGGCCATTGGTGGTGTTGGTGGCAAAGTCGGATTCCTTGACGATCTGGTCGTTCATGAGCATGGTCGGCGAGCCCGTTATCTTGAACTTGCTCGCCAGGTCGAAGTCCTCCTGGGAATAAACCAGGCCGCGGCTGGTGTCATTGGTGCATGAGTCCAGCTCATCAACGTCTACCGAGACTGATTCGAGGCAGTCTGCAGTCTTGCCCTCCCTCATGTAGCAGCGCACATAGTCCCAGTATTTGTCAGGCTGCTCCTCCCGGATGCATATCTGGCGCAGGTTCTCCTGGGCTTCCACGTCACCGTGCATGGCCTTTATGGTATTATTCTCCTCATCCACTGATCCTATGTACCTCACCATCAGGTACTTTTCTGTCTCTTTGGATTCACTGATGATATCGGCCATGATCCTCTGCATCTGCAGTCCGAAGGGGCATTTTGCTACCACGAAGGCCTGCAGAAGAGGTTGGTCGGATTTGGTCATATTGATGCAGACCTGCTCGGGTGCCAGCTTGGGTTTGGCTGCGGCCTGGGCCTGCGCTGTGGATCTGGGCTGTGTCAGATTGACCTTGCTGGTATTGAGATCGGGATAATATTTCTTGAGCTCAGAGACAAGAATGGATTTGGGCGGAGTTCCGATGCGTTTTTCCGCCAGCTCTCCGTCTTTGAATATGAGCAGGGTGGGATAGGAGGTGATGTTGTACTTGACCTTGGTGGCCCTGTTCTTATCGATATCAATTAACCCGAAGGCCACCTGGCCCTGCAGCTCTGAAGAAAGCTGTTCAAGCGTTACATTGGAGGGTCTGCAGTGTTCGCACCAGGAGGTGAATCCATCTACCACAAGATATGGATATTTCTTGACTGCCGAGTCGATGTTGCTATCGGTGATCAACATGGGTTTTGTCGGTTTAACCTCACCCAGTTTGGCCAGAGCAATGTCGCCTGATGCTGGGGAGGCATCCGGCTGGAGCATCACTTTGCTGGTATCCAGGCCAGGCTTGAGATCTCTGAGCTCGGCAAGAAGATCTGATTTGCTGGTGTTGCCCTTCATTCTATTGACCAGAACGCCTTCATCGAAGAGGAGCAGGGTGGGATAAGATGAAACCTTGTATTTCTTGACAGTTTGGCTGTTCTTTTTCTCCCGGACGTTCATCCGGCCAAACCCGATCTGGCCTTGAAGCTCATTTGATAGTTGCGAGGTAGTGTTGTTCATGATTTTGCAGGGGCCGCATCCTGGATAGTAGAAGTCAAGAACAAAGAATGAGCTGTCGTTCAGGGCTGATGCGACACTATCGTCCGTCAATTCCAGAGGACTATGAAGTTGATTTGGATCTGATACCGAATTTGATGGTTCCGACGGATTTGTGATACATCCCATCATGGTTACAGATGCAATCGAAATGACAATCAATGCTATTATCGCGCCTTGCACGTTCTTAGAGAATCGCAAGCCTATATTGATATCATGAGTGGATCTTGATCCAGAAGAATCCTGCGTGTACCTCATTCCATTTCCACCGATTACAATTGTTAACGAAGGTTTTATTTAAGCCTTATTGATATGCGGACTTCTTCCCAAATAGTCCATTGCCAGGAAAAAAGCGACTCTATCCGCTTATCCCCGGCCCGGCTTGACGGCTTTGACCTTTATGCTGGAGATTGCACCCTCAACTTTTTTGATCTCCTCTGCAGATTCTTTCAGGCTGGACAAGATCGCCTGGCCGTTCGGGTCATTGGTCATACAATCCAGCGGGAAGTCGGTCTCTTCCATCACTGTTACATCCCGAAATCCAGCCGAATTTATGGCATCCAAATACCCCGCTCTCGTCGAGGCACCCGCAACACAACCGACATAAGCCTCAATCGATTGCAGCACAGAATCCGGGAGCTTTTTCTGCAGGACTATATCCGAGACCATCAGCCGGCCGTCGGACTTGAGCACCCGGAAAGCTTCCCGGAAGGCCTTCTCCTTATCCGGCACCAGGTTGATGACGCAGTTGGAGATGATTATGTCGACTGAGCTGTCCTCGACCGGCAGGGCCTCGATCTCGCCCAACCTGAACTCCACATTTTCGTAGCCTCCTTTGAGGGCATTGTCTCTTGCCCGGGCTATCATCTCCATAGTCATGTCGACGCCGATGACTTTTCCTTTCGGGCCGACGATGTTGGACGCCAAAAAGCAATCGAAGCCTGCACCTGATCCCAGGTCCAGGACGGTCTCCCCTTCCACTAAGGAGGCCAATGCAATTGGGTTGCCACAGCCGAGTCCCAGGTTCGAGCCCGTTGGCACAGCTTGCACTTCCTCTTCCGTGTAGCCGATCTTCTTAGCGATCGCCTCCGGCTTGGCTGAACCGCAGCAGCCTGATGAACAGCAGGATCCGGATTGCTCTGCAACGCGAGCATAGCTCTCTCTTACAGCCATCTTTAGCTTTTCGTCTTTCTCTTTCATATTTCCACCTGAATCAGAATTTCTTTAATTAGATACTTGAAATAAATTATAAATGAATTTATCGTTTAAAAACTTCATTCATGACGGGACCTAGCCTGGACTTCACCATGCCTTCAAGCTCTTCAACCTTGATCCTCTTTCGTCCCTATGCTCAGGCACTGGTCCAGACAGCGGTAGCATCCAATCCCCGGGCAGAGGCGCGGCCCGCAGGAGAGAGACCTTGCAGCCGAAAAAAGATATTTTAGGATGCCAAACTACTGCACAGCTTCCGCGTACTGGCTGCTGAACTCCTCGCACTGATCGATGATGCGGCGAGTGGCCTCTTTCAGGACAATTATGGGATCGATCCCTGAAGTCGAGATCCTGAAGACTGGATTATCCATGACGGGAAACTTGGTGTCGTAGGTGGCCATCAGCACCCTTTCATCATTCAAAAGCTCAGTTCTGAGCAGGTTCAGGATAGTATGCCCCTCGCCCACAAACTCGATGACGGCCTGGTTATCCGTCTTGGTGATAATTTTGAGATTCAACTAGACCACACCCAATCCATATGCTGAGCTTGTCTTGCGCGTCTCGGTATTGCCGCAATTGGGACAGACCAGTTTTCCGTCTTTGCGCATCAGGCCGGAAAGGCACCGGCTGCAATAAGCCTTGATCACGCCCAGATCGTCATCGCCTGTGGAGAGCCTCATCTGCCGCTCATCCACGATCTTGGCCTTGAGGATATCGCGCAGAGAGAAAAGGTTGCGCAGATCCTTGACATAGGAGTTCCTCACATTGGAGATGTGAATGGTGGCCTCCTCGTCTGAGATAGGCCGATCCTCATGGCCCTTCTTAAAGGCCAGAGAGACTATAACCAGGCTGTCCTTTAGGTCAATTACCTCGCCGACTACTATATCGCCCTGACAGAGCTTGACTGGGGCGTTGGTCTTAGGTATAACACTGGCGGATCTGGTCTTGGAATCGACCTTAACCAGTCCCGCTGTAGTTGCAAAAATCATTCCTTCCCTGGCGTAGGTGCAATCTCCGGGAACGAACTCCTCGGCCGATCCCACCACATCTCCAGGAAGCACAAAGCTGCCGTCCATCATTTATTCCTCTATAATTCTAATATATGCGCGTGTTGCTACAAGCATGTTATTCTATAAAGCTCAACCTCAATGATCTTGAGATCCTGGCTATGAAACTCAAAACACCTCTTCATGGGAAAGGGAATGCGATAGACCTCCTGCACGACGCAGGGTTTCACAAAGCTGCTGACGAAACCCATGCTACCCAGGTTATGCAGAGAATATATGGTACTGGCGATTTTTTGGGCTTTGGAGAGAAAGGCGCGGTCGCCACTGCTTGCCTTCTGGGCTCCAAAGGGCGGATTCATGATTACAGTATCAATGCCTTTGAGGCTCACTGAGTTCACATCGGCGCGGATGAAGTCCACATCGACACCAAGCTTTTCCGCATTTCGTCTGGCCGCGGCCAGGGCCCCGGCATCGATCTCCACGCCAATGGACTTCGCACCCAGCAGGGCAGCGCCCACTGCCAGCACGCCCGTCCCGCAGCCCAGGTCGCATACTGTACCCAAATCGCCGCGCAGACCCGCCAGATATAGCATCTCCGCTGCGACCGAGGCGGGCGTAGCATACTGCTCCCTCTGAAAAGAGGGCTTAGAAAAACCCTCCAATCGCTCCAGGGCAATCTCTAGCTGCTTTTTCTTCATCCCTTAAGGCAGACATGCCAGACTCTCTATATCAAATATAGTATCGTTTCTATTGCCAGGAGCAAGACCACGAGGACAGTCAGACCTTTGAGGAGAAGTATGGCCTTCGCGCGGCTGAATAGACCCTCCTGGGCCTCAGAAGACGCATCTTCCGGATCCGGGACAGCCTCGCGAGCAACCGTTCCTATGCCCTCAAGCCTGGCCTCTTGCGGCTCATTGCTATTGCCACGGTAGCCAAATTCCCTGGCAGACTCTTCAATCAACTCTTTGATTAGCCCATCATCTCCACCAATAATCTCCATCTCCGGCTCTATTAGCGCCCGGCTCTCGCCCCACAAAGGTTGAGTTTTTGGAGATAGAATGACCTGGCCATAACTCCTGCAAGGCACGCTGGCACTGACAGGAACAAGCCAGCCTTCCTCGGGATTTATTATTTCCAAGACATGGACCTCAGAGGCTTCAAGGGTGCCATCGGCAAGTATCAGGCCTCTGGCGACAGACCTCTCGGGAGAGATCTCCAGATTGGGAAGATCAGTTTCGCTAATGGGTTCCGGATTCGGCTCCACCTCCAGCTCATCTATCTTGATTTTTTCGGCTTCAATGCATTTCCCAGTTTCGGGCATCAGATTCAGGGCTTCATCCCAGGTGAATATTGCACTGCCGTCATCGATTTCCGCCAGCAAATTGTCCGCCATAACCTCTGCAATAATTAATAGTGCATCTCTCTCCGGCCCAAAGCTGAGCTGATTATTGCGCAGATCATCCTGAATAGGCTCATTATCTTTGCTCGCCTGCCCTTCCAGGATCCCTGCCGCCAGGCTCAGCCTGCGAGAATATCTCCCTTTTTGATCCTTTTCTGCAGCCAGGAAATGCATTCCAGCGCTGCGGAAATCTGACGATGCTGCATAAAGTTTCTCAGCAGGATTCATTCTAGATCTTTCTGCCTCAATGCTTGCACAAAAATTGCCGAGACCGGTGCAAAGGCAGCTATTGATATCACCGGATGAGCACTCTTCAGCGCCCCCCATCAGCAGCTCGCTGGCATTGGCGACGGCCTTGATCAATCTCCAGGGCTCGCTTCCCAAGAGCTTTATGGATCTCGCCTCCTTCATGCCGGCAATGGTCCTCTGCAGACCCTGGATTTTTGTCTTCTTAGAATCATTTGCATTTGCGGCTGCGGTGTCCAGAGATGCCATAGCCCTCTCGGCCAGTGCTACCGCTTCCTCGTCAGATACATCTCCGGAGAGCTTGGCCAGATAGGATCGGCTCCTGGCGATACCTGCTGCCACTTTGATCTCAGGCTGAGCATGAGGAAGGATTGATGCCAGCTCCAGGAAACGATCACTGGATCGGGCAAAAAATCTTGCAGCCTCCAATCGCTGCGATTGGCTCGATCCGCGGCCCAGTTCTTCAATAGCCTCCGCCTCATTCAGGCAATTTCTTGCCAGAGTGCTGTAGGTCGCGGCCAGGCAGGAGAGAGCATTCGGATAATTGGGCAGCATATTGCGCCGGATCAGAAGTATGGCCTTTTCCAGGGATTCGCGAGCCGCGGTTGCTTCACCCATCTCCAGATACATGCGTCCCAGGTTGGAGAGAACAATTCCCTGGCCCTGGCTTTGGCCTTGCTGCTCGAATAGGGAGAGACTCTGATTGAAGTAGCTTTGAGCTTTATCCCAGTCCATCGTCTCGCCGGCGATCCTTCCCATCCTGTCCAGGACCCAGGCTGCGCTCCTCTTATCCCCCAGCCTCTGAAAGTCGGCAAGGCTTCTCTCGAAATATCGCGCGGCCAGCTCTCTCTCGCCCATATCAGCATAGATCCTGCCCAGGCTTCCCGTCATCTGGGCAATGCCAAGATCGTCGCTCTTCTCCTCGAAGGTCTTCAGGCTGCGGTAGCAGTGCTCTATAGCTTTTTCCCAGTCTCCGTTGCGCCGGTAGGCTGAGCCCAAATTTCCCAGTACATGGGCAAGGCCTGTACTGTCCCCTGCCCTGGCGAAACTGCTGGCAGATTTCTGGTAGTAGAAGGCGGCTCTGGCCAGATCTCCCTGACGGGCATAGGCCTGTCCCAGGTTGTTTTGCAGTACCGGCCGTAGGATCTGGTCGCGGCATAGAGACAGCGCCCTGTTGTAGCTATTTATGGCGAGGCCATGCATGCCAGCCCTGCGACAGATGTCGCCCAGTCGCTTGATCTCGTAGATATCCTGGAGGCGGTCCGAAAGCTTGCGGCAGATGTCTTCGTCGATCCTTGCCTTCTTGGAGCCTTCCAGCAATTTACTGATCAGTTCGGGGCAGCATCCTTCGATGGCCTTGCTGTCGATTTCCTGCAGACCATCCCCTCCTTTGGAAAACGATGCATAGATCTCCTGGAGAACGACTAATTGATCCATAGATTATAAGATAACTTATATCTTTATATAGTTTTTGAATAGATCAAATTTTGTGATTTCTATTGTTAGATTTGCTATTACCGTTTAGATCTTAGAAAATCGGACTTATAAGAAATTATCACGGTCAAAATCAAAAAGAAAATTGAGATAGTAAATATTATAGTCGCCATCAATTGGTCCTCCTTTTGAAGAAGCCTTTTATATCTTGGCCCCGGAGCAGTTTTTGGGAGATTCGCCAGAATGGAGTTCACTGCGCAGGAAAAGTATGAATATAAGCGTCTTCTCGACGGCCTTCGGAACAAGACGGGCAGGGGCACGGAGCTAATTTCCCTTTATATTCCTCCCGACAAGCAGATCTCTGATGTCATGAGCCAGCTGCGCGAGGAGTACGGACAGGCGTCCAACATCAAATCCAGGGTTACCAGGCTCAGCGTGCAGGGCTCCCTTGAGTCCGCCATGTCCCGGCTCAAGCTCATTCCCAAGCCTCCGGCAAACGGGGTCGTCATCTTCATCGGCAGCGTGGATGCAGGTGCCAACCGCACCGAGATGTACAGCGTGGCCATGGAGCCGCCTGACCCCATAGTCACCTACAGATATCACTGCGACTCCTCTTTCCTTCTCGGGCCGCTGGAGGAGATGCTGGCCGACAAAAAAACCTTCGGGCTTATCGTCCTGGATCGGCGCGAGGCCGCCATTGGCGTTCTGAAGGGAAAATATATCGAACCTCTAAAGCACCTCACGTCCAGTGTGCCGGGCAAGCAGAGGAAAGGCGGCCAGTCCAGCCACAGGTTCCAGCAGCTCCGTCTTATCGCTATCCACGAATTCTACAAGAGGATAGGGGAATCAGCCAATGATGCATTTCTCACCATCGACCAGAAGGACCTGGAAGGCATACTGGTGGGAGGGCCTTCACCCACCAAAGAGGAGTTTGTAGATGGGGGCTTTTTGCACCATGAGCTGCAACGAAAGGTTCTGGGAGCTCTGGATGTCTCTTATACGGATGAGTCAGGACTGTATGAGCTTGTGGATGCCGCACAAGAGCAACTTGTTGATCTCGAAGTGACCAAGGACAAACTGGTCATGCGGCAGTTCATGAAGGAGCTGGTATCCGACAAAGGGCTGGCGGCTTACGGAGATAAAGAGGTTCGCCATAACCTGGAGCTCGGCTCCGTAGAGACCCTTATTCTTTCTGAGGATCTGCGAAAGACCAGGGCAAGAATTGTATGCAGCAACCGCAGCTGTGACTTTACCGATAGCCAGACCCGCAGCAGTTCATCGTCGCCTGTTGGTAACTGTCTGAAGTGCTCAAGCCCGTTATCCGTTGCGGAAGAAGAGGATATAGTCTCCGATCTATCCAAGCTGGCAGATCAGAGTGGAGCTGTGGTCAAGATCATCTCCACGGAGTTTGAGGAAGGCGCTCAGCTTTACAAGGCATTTGGCGGGATCGCTGCCATCCTCAGATACAAGACCAGTCATATCTAGAGGCGATGAGAACGATCGAGGTAACAGTCTACTCATCCGTCTGGCCCACGGAGCGCGTGGAGAAGGTAGTCTCCGCCATTGAGAATATTTTTCCAGGGCTCATCATGGACATTCGCGTGGACCGTATTGAGGCCTATAACGGGCCCGACGCCCTAAAAGCTTTTCACAAGCTTTTGAGGAAGCAGGAGATCCTGGACTCGGCTCGATCCGCCATGCTGCGCGGCCGGTCTGGCGATTCGTTCCAGTTCCAGCTAAACAAGCAAGCGGCCCTAATGGGCATAGTGAGCTTTCCTCCAGTGGAGGAGCCACTGGGCTCTTTGCATGTCCAGATCACGGGAGGCGAGCGCGTCATCGATTGGTTGGCACCAGCTACGGAAAATGGAGTGCCGATCAAAGAAATAGATCTCTCTAATCTGGCTGAGGGAAGGGAGGGAGCGGATGTTTAGCTTCTCCTCCAGCAAACTCGTGGACAGGCCCTTCGACTGGGCGTATCAGCTGGAAGATCTGGGCTACAGCGGCTGGGAGATTGTAAACGAAGGAAAGCAGAAGCTAACCCGCGAGAACCTCGCTGAGGCAAAGCAGATCGTCGAGACCACAAATCTTACTATTACCATTCATCTGCCCTACTCGGATTTGAATCTGGCATCCGTGAACCAGCCCATATGGGAGGAGACGGTGCGGCAGATGAAGAGCTGTCTGGACCTCGCCAATGATTTTGCCCGTCTGGCCGTCCTTCATCCCGGCCACTTCTCGCCCCTGGGAATGCAGATGCCTGATGCTGCCTGGCTGCAAAGCATAAGCGGGATACAGCAGATCTGCGATCATGCCGCGAATCTGGATATGAGAATTGCCGTGGAGAACATGGTGAACATGCCTGCCATCCTATGCCGTCAGCCCGAGGAGATTTCAGGCATACTGGAGACTGTAGACCGCGAGAATGTGGGCTTCATCTTTGATGTGGGCCATGCCAATACCAACGGAAATGTGGAGAAATTTCTGAAGTTAAAAGATAAGATGATTCACGCTCATATGCATGACAACCATGGCGAGAGAGACGAGCACCTGCCTGTGGGAAACGGCACTGTTCCCTGGAAAAAAGTGGCCGCGGCCCTAAAAGATTACAAAGGCCGCATAGTTACGGAATCCCGTTCTCTGGAAGAGGGGCAGAGGTCTGTGAATCGCCTCAAAAAGATGATGAATCTATGATGATGATAAATGAATTCATTGATAACTGTATTATGAGATCAAATCCGTAGGAGAATGCAACTACTACCATGTCCATCTTTGAGAACATATCCATGAGCATGCTGGCCAGCTTTGATTCCAAAGACCGGGCCCGAGAGGAGGCTCTGCGCCTTTCCCGGGAGGTCATCCGTCTTTGTTCTTCATCCATCAGATCCGTGCACCGAAACGACCTGCAATCAGCGGAGAAGCTAATGGACGAGGCGGCTACTGGGCCTGGAGAAGATCCGGGATATTTTGAAGGACCACCAGGATGTACGCTATGCCGGATTTGTGGATGGGGCGGAGCAGGAGTATGCTGAGGCGCGAAATGTCTACTCCATCACCACCAGGCATGAGGTCCTCACTCCTGATGAGGTGGGAGTGGAGCTGGTGAACTATTTGGCCGGCCTGGGTGATACCAGCGGCGAGCTTCGCCGCCATATCCTGGACCTGATTCGCAGCGGAAAGGCGAGCGAGGGCGAGTACTTCCTGGGAGTCATGGAGGAGATATACTATCTGCTGATGCTCTTCGACTATCCGGATGCCATCACCAGAGGCCTGCGCCGCAAGAGCGACCTGGCCAGATCCATGCTGGAGAGGACGCGCGGAGACCTCACCAATGCCCTGGAGCTGGCCAGGGTTGAGGCATCGCTATCGTGTTTCCATGATTCAAAAAAGTCTTAAAGTCGCTGGAGTTCAAAATCATGAAATTTGATCCTAACCAGATTAAAGAGGCTGCTCGGGAGGATTTCGACAAGACCTGGCAGCAAGGGAGGGAGTATCTTGGCAAGCCCTCCTTGAATGAGAGATATCCCAGAAATAGCTATTCTTTCGGGGCCGCTCACCCTATCTTCGATACCATTCAGAAGCTCCGGGAGGCCTACATTCGCCTGGGTTTCAATGAGGCCATGAACCCGGTGATGGTCGAGGCCCAGGACGTTTACCGCCAGTTCGGCTCGGAGGCGCTGGCCGTGCTGGACAGGTGCTTTTATCTGGCCGGGCTGCCGCGACCTGATATTGGCATCTCGGATGAGAGGATCGCCCAGATAAACTCGCTTTTGGGCCGCGAGCTTTCTGCCGATGAGGTGGAAGCCTTCCGCCAGATTCTGCATTCTTACAAAAAAGGCAAGGTGGAGGGAGATGACCTGGTGCAGGAGATTGCCAAGGCCCTAAATGCCCACGACGCCCTGATCAGCACTGTCCTGGAGGAGGTCTTCCCCGAGTTCAAAGGCCTGAAGGCAGAGGCCACGACGCGCACTCTGCGCAGCCACATGACCTCGGGATGGTTCCTGTCGCTCTCCAATCTTCATTACCGCCAGAAGCTGCCCATCAAGCTCTTCTCTGTGGATCGCTGCTTCCGCAGAGAGCAGGCAGAGGATGCGGCACGGCTGATGAGCTACTACTCGGCAAGCTGCGTGATAATGGATGAGAACGTATCCGTAGAGGACGGCAAAGCCATAGCGGACGGCCTGCTCAGCCAGTTTGGCTTCCAGAAGTTCCAGTTCCGGCCGGACGAGAAGAGGAGCAAGTACTACGTGCCTGGAACGCAGATCGAGGTCTTCGCCTACCACCCGGGTCTGGTCGGATCGGCCACGAAGTACAAGAGCGGCTGGGTGGAGGTGGCAACCTTCGGCATCTATTCGCCTACCGCCCTCTCCCAGTACGACATTCCTTATCCTGTCATGAATTTAGGTTTGGGAGTAGAGCGCATCGCCATGATACTGCACAACTCTCAGGATGTCCGAGCCCTGTCCTACCCGCAGTTCCAGACCAACTGGGAGTTGTCGGCACGTGAGATGGCGCAGATGATCCTGGTGGACAAGATGCCCGGCACGCCTGAGGGGCAGGCCATAGCCGAGGCTGTGGTCCAGATCTGCATCGAGCACGGCGACACCGTCTCCCCCTGCGAGTTCCTCGCCTGGGAGGGAGAGCTCTTCGGAAGAAGGGTGAAGGTATCTGTGGTCGAGCCCGAGGAGAACACCAAGCTCTGCGGGCCAGCTGCCCTGAATGAGATCGTGGTGCACAAGCAGAATATCATGGGAATTCCCCGTATCTCCCGCTGGGAGGAGGCTTTCTCAGAGGGCGTGACCACAGGCATTCGATACATCGACTCGTTTGCAGCGCTTGCCGCCTACGAGATCGAGGTGGCAGCCATGGCTGGAAAGGAGTCGGAGACCAGAGCCCGGATAGTGCGCAGCCCCGGCGACATAAACATCAAGATTCATCCAGCTCTGGAGAGGTACATCACCAGCTACAAGCACAAGATGGACCTGAGGGGACCGGTGTTCACCACGGTGAAAAGCCAGATTCTGGTAGAGATAGGAATAACCAGATTTGTTATGAGCGGATTCGAGGATAAGCGGATTTGAGAGGATTTCATGAAAGAAGCGTCTTCCAATGCCGAACGCCAAAAAGGCAGCGGGCGAGGCCGCCGCAGATCTTGTCAAGAGCGGCATGGTGGTGGGTCTGGGCACGGGCTCCACAGTGGCCTGGACCATCAAGCGGCTGGGCGAGAGAGTCAAAGAGGAGGGGCTGGATTTCTATGGCGTTCCCACCTCTTTTCAGGCCGAGGATCTGGCCATCGATTCAGGAATAAAATTGACCACGCTGAACCAGCACCCTCAACTGGACCTGGCCATTGACGGAGCCGATCAGGTCGATGCCAATCTGTTGGTCATCAAAGGCGGCGGAGCTGCGCACACGCGCGAGAAGGTCGTCTCCTGTTCAGCCCGGCGCTTTGTGATTGTGGCCGACGAGAGCAAATTTGTGGAGAAGCTGAGCTGGCCGGTGCCGGTGGAGGTGCTGCCTTTTGCCGCCAGGCTGGTAGAGCGTCGGCTTGTAGAGCTGGGCGGGAAGCCGGTGCTGCGACTGGGGAAGATGAAGGACGGGCCGGTGATCACGGACAACGGGAACTTCGTGATGGACGTGAACTTTGGGGTGATTGTGGATCCAGAGGCTCTGGCTGCAAAGATCAGCCCCATTCCGGGAGTGGTGGAGCACGGGATATTCGACAACCTGGACGAGCTGTACCTGGCAAGGGCGGGCGGGGTGGAGATAGATCGGGAGAAAGCGGTGATAAGGAGAAATGCATTTTAATGTATACAGAAAATACCCGTTGAACTGCCACGGATCTATCTAAGAATATTACAGAAGAATTTGAAGCTCAACCAGAACAGCCTTCAAACTGTTCTTGATCTGAGGAAGCTCATTTTCAAGAATATTCCAAACCTCCTCCAAATCAACTCCCATATAATTGTGAATTAACACATCTCGAAATCCCGACATTCCGCGCCATTGGATTTCAGGGTGCGATTGTTTCAACTCTGGAGAAAGGTGCTTTGTAGCTTCGCCGATAATCTCAAAGTTACGGATGATTGCATCCTGCATCATGGTAGATGCCAGAAAAGCTGCTTTATCTTCTCCAGTGTAGAACTCGATGCGTTGAATGCATTCCCAGATATGGATCAAGTAAAGCCTATCGTCCTTCATAGAGGAGTTGCCTCGGCAAGCACTCGGTCCCGGATATACCAGTGAAGTGCTCTGTCGCTGACCACATCCACCTTCCTTTCCAGGAGGTCTTCGAGATCCTGCATTAGGGTCACATGGTCCATCAAGCTCGTCCCCGGTTCCATCTCTACAAGAATGTCGATGTCGCTCTCAGGCCCGGCTTCTCCTCTGGCCACGGAGCCGAAGACCCGAACATTACGGGCACCGTGCCTGGCAGCTATGGCCAGGATTTCCTGGCGCTTGGATTTCAGCAATTCCTCAATTTTCATGGCCATATTTTGTCGAACTCTGCGAATATTAAACGCTAGATTGAATATGCTCAATAGGCTGAGGAGGACTTGCTCTGCATGAGGCGTTGGGACAACCTTGTCATCGAGTAGCACCCAGATATAATATCCAGAATATACTCGAAATAGCTAACCCCTTGCTTTCTGCATGTGTCGAGGATAGTCAATTGATTCTCCCAAGCAACCTTGCCGGCTTCACTTCTCGTTCCGTAGCTGATCTTCCTCTTGATCACGCCTTCCCGCAAAGCTATCTCTGAACCGTTGTTGTGTAGCGGCAACTCAGGATAGATCAGTACCTTCAGTAACCTATCTCTTCGCTTTCTCGTCGATGCTATTGTTTCATCCAGCATCACGTAACCTGTCTTGGCTATGGGCGAGAAGATGAAATCAAAAAGCCACTCGATGTATACCTTTGAACCACGATCAGGATGTTCTTTATAATCTTCCAGCAGTTCATAATAGTACCATAGCCGATCGATAAAACCATTCAGCAGAGCTCTATGTTGATCAAAAACTGGTGTAAGTTTCCTATAATGTCGTATCTCATGTATCCAGCATAGCCCCTGCTTTGAAGATATGGAATGGAATTGCTGGGCTGCATCTGAAACCATTGGCTTGCCTATTTGCTCGCCTTCTTTCAATCCGAAAATGGATCTCAGATCATCTTTGCTTTTTCCGTCTAGAATGAAGAAAGAGCTGAACTGATCATTGCACACGACGTCAAGGTAATGATTTTTCCCTGCGTGCCTTGCACCAGTGTCATCTATCTGAAAGTAATCTGCGTTCCCCATACCGGTTGTAAATATCGCATTTCTTTCGGCGGTAAATTCTTCGCGCTTCTCTTCGATCATGATGTTTGAGATCGTGCCTTTAGAGATGATGGTGCCGATGCCCTCTAAGATCTTCTGTATTCTGTTCTCGGTTACTCTTCCCAGGTTATGGAGGGTGATCGCGAATGCCTTCAGGCAGCTTCCGAAACTGGTCCCTTGAAGATCCTTTGGAAGTTTTGCTTCGAAGGTCTTTTTTAAGGAAGGCGAATAGAATCGCTCAAGAAGGCACTCCGTGTTGCATGTTTTAAATGTAATATCTTGAATAACTACGCTGCGAAAGCCCTTTGGAATCGCATCATCTGGAAGAATGCTCCTATCGACACAGAACTTCTGCACACGATCTATCTTAACTCTAATTCTCTTGGCATTCTTTTTCCAGGTTTTGGACTTACCTACTTGGTGATTGGTATTGTCGCAAGGAACATCAGGAACGTTTGGCAAGATCTTTGGTTTGCCTTTTTCACCTTTCAAACGCGCGACTTCATCTTTAAGTTGCTGATTCTCCTCTTTGAGCTTTTTTATAATATGGTCTTGTATGTCAATTATATCCGATGGACTCTGAGTTTGAGCCCGTATCTTCTCTAGATGTTTTAGATCAAGATAGTCGGCATTCTGGTGCGATACGTCCTGCTCTATACTCCTACACACATATTAATGTTGGATACTACTACTATTTATAATTTTACTATATTGGCTTGGTTTAAATCTATATCCACGTGATATTGAGCATATTCCCAGGGGTTAACAGAATGACAAAAGATATTGATATTATTATGAGTAAATATTTTGCTATATTACAGTTGGCCATCACAATCATTTGATGTATGTGTAGCAATCCGATATATATAAAAAGCCCGGTCGACCTTTCCAGAATTGTTTCATTTTAAGGAAGGCAATAGCTACAAAAAATTAGGACTAGAAAAAGATTACTGAGGCAGCAGAACCGTTGCTGCCTGCAGTGCCCAGTTTATGAATGCCTCCGGGAAAATGCCTATCCAAAGGACCGCGATCGTCGTCAAGACCAACGCTACGACATACCCTCTTGACTCCGCCACCTTCGGGCCAGCTGGCTCTTTCAGATACATGTAGCTTATGATCCTCAGATAGTAGACCAGCGACAGAGCGCTGTTGAGGATGGCAAGTACTGCCAGCCAGAGCAGGCCGGAGTAAATGGCTGAGCTGAAGAGCACGAACTTGCCTATGTATCCTGCCGTGGGCGGGATGCCCGCCAGAGCAAACATGAAGATCAACATGCATAACGCAGTGATGGGCGCTCTGTGCACCAGACCAGCATAGTTGGATATATCGTCCGGATCGCTTGCATCGGTCTTTGAAACCATCGACGCAACCTGAGCGGTGCCGATGAAGGCTCCTGTCTTCATCAGAGCGTGTGCCAGAATGAGAAGCAACGCTCCTGCAAGGCCAAGTTGAGCCGGCGGAATTGGGATGCCGTTGAAGGCAGTTGTCGGTGCCACTCCATAGGCTGCTCCTACTACCACAAAGCCGATGGCGATGTAGCCCGCCTGAGCGATAGAGGAGTAAGCCAGGATGCGGCGCACGTTATTTTGCCAGCACGCGGCTAGATTTCCCAGCGTCATGGTTACAGTTGCCAGTATGGCGAAGGCCAGGAACCACTCCATCCGCAGGGCTATGAGTGCCACGAGCAGCACACGGAAGGCTGCGACAAAGCCCATCTTCTTGGAACCGGCGGCAAGCAATGCCGAGACCAGAGGAGGTGCACCCTCATATGTATCGGGAGCCCACATGTGGAAAGGCACCAGTGCCATCTTGAAAGCGAATCCTGCGATCACGAAGAGCAGCGCGATCAGTGTGGCCGGCCCAAAATCGGCCAGCGAAGCT
Source organism: uncultured Methanosarcinales archaeon (assembly GCA_963702455.1). Lineage (GTDB taxonomy): Archaea > Halobacteriota > Methanosarcinia > Methanotrichales > Methanotrichaceae > Methanothrix. Next base: position 13,561 of record CAVPCV010000014.1, on the reverse strand, counting down.
GTTGCGATGACACTGAACTTGGTAGATCCCGCCATTCCGTAGAGCAGCGAGAAACCGAAGAGCATGAACGCAGACGAGACAGACCCGAAGATGAAGTACTTCATGGCGGCCTCGAGGTTCTTGCGGCTCTTGTCAAACGCTGCTAAGGCATAGGTGGACAGGCTGGCCAGCTCAAATCCCACGAACAGGGTAATCAGGTCGACGGAGCTGGCAACCACCATCATGCCCACAGTGGCAAAGAGCAGCAGAGCATAATACTCGTCTGCTCCCTTTCCTGTGTACTTGGATAGAGATGCTATCACTACCAGCAGTGATACCACCAGGAAGACGACCTTGAAGAACTGAGACAGGGCATCCACCGATATGGTATCAAAGAAGAATAGGGCCGGCTTGGCAATCATGAGATTGCTGCCTACCAGGCCCAGGGCAGCTAACAAGCCCTGCTACGCTCAAGTAGCCCATGAGCTTGCCGGTATTCTTCATCAGGGATCCCAGCAGCACAATCAGTACCGCCAGGAACGTGAGCAACGCCTCTCCCCAGAGGGGTGCGTAGTGTGAAAAGTCCACTTCAGATCACCCCCATTTGGGATAGAGTCATAACCGGCTCCATAAGGGCCAGCTGGTTTGCCGCAGTCCCCATCATGTCGGTCATCAGCCCGGGCTGAAGGCCAAAGAGCAGAGTCAAAACTATGATCATGCTCATGGCGAAGAGCTCGTAGGCATGCGGGTCATGAACGTTCATATGCTTCTTCAGAATCGGTCCGAACATAGCCTTCTGCATGGCCCAGAGATGATAGGCGGCCGTGATTACTATGCTCAAGAACACCACGATCATTGTGTAGGTCGGGAGAGTGGCGTAGGAGCCAGTCAGGACCATGAACTCGGCCACGAAGCCGCTCATGCCCGGCAGTCCCAGAGAGGCCATGAATCCGGCCATCATGATGACTGCAAACTTGGGCATGCGATCAGCGAGACCTCCCAGATCGCCAATGATCCTGGTCCCTACCACGTGCTGGATAGTACCGGCAGACATGAAGAGGACGCAGGTTATGATGCCGTGGGAGAACTGCTGAAACATGGCACCCTGTATGGACAATGTTGTGAAGGCCACAGCACCGAGAGTCACAAATCCCATGTGGCTGACGGATGAGTATGCCACCAGCTTCTTGATGTCCTTCTGAGCCAGCGCCAGGAAAGCTCCGTAGACGATGGAAATCACCGCAATGATGGCGATGATGGTCACGAAGGCCTTGTCAACATTTGGCAGCATGGGCAGTATGATCCTGAAGAGGCCGTATCCTCCCATCTTGAGCAGCAGAGCCGCCAGCACCACCGAACCGGCTGTGGGAGCCTCGACGTGAGCATCCGGCAGCCAGGTATGGAAGGGGAAGGCAGGCATCTTAACCAGGAATCCCAGCAGCAGCCCTGCGAAGATGATATTCAAAAGACTGGTTGGGAAGATGGTCTTGTCTGCTGTTGCATTTAGCAGCGTCAGCATATCAAAGGTTCTTGATCCATCCGGCAGCTGGTAGGTGAAGTACAGGGCGAAGATTGCCAGGAGCATCACCAGGCTTGCCACGTGGGTGTAGATGAAGAACTTGATTGCCGCGTAGTCTTTTCTCGGTCCGCCCCATGATCCGATGAGGAAGAACATGGGTATGAGCACTATCTCCCAGTAGATGTAGAACAGGAAGAAGTCCAGGGATGTGAATACACCCAGCACTCCCACTTCAATTAAGAGAAGCAGGGCAAAGTACTGGTTGGGCTTCTTTGTCTCTCCCCAGGAGTATATTATTACCAATATGGAAACTATCGTAGAGAGCAGAACTAAGGGAAAACCAATCCCGTCAACGCCCACTGTGTATTTGACTCCAATGGAGGGAACCCAGTTGTAGCTCTCTACGAACTGCATCATCTTTGAAGTTTTATCGAACTCCATGTACATTTGCAGAGATAGGACCAGAGGTATCAACGAGGCGATTAGGGCCACGAATTTGGCCTTGGATCCCGCAAAGAATGAGATCATCGCACCCAAGAGGGGAACGACGATCATCAACGTTATCGCGTTCGAGATCATATCAGGCCCACCCCCATTGCCAGAACAATTACAGCCACCAGCACCACTACCCCCAGAACTAAGGCCGCAACATAGTTTTGGATCACGCCGGTCTGAACCTTTCTTACATGCTGTGCGAAACCCATCACCCAGGCGCTCAGCCAGTTCAGCCATCCGTCCACGAGTTTGATGTCGATCACGTTAAAGATCAACGCCGTCCCGTAGACTATACCCTCAGAGATCCAGCCTGTCATGATTTCATGCTGGTAGTATCCTTTCAGCAGCATTTTACGAATGGGATCCTTGTCGCCTGTGACCTGGCTGGGATCGAATTTCTTGACTCTATCCCAGTAGAACAGAGAGGCCGTGAGAATGCCGCCCAAAGCTACTATAATGGGCAATATCTGAATGTACCAGGGCTCTCCTGGTCCTTCCTCTCCGCCAGCTTCTCCTTCGCCGGCAGCTCCATGCCCTCCTTCAGCAGCGGTCTTCTTGCCGCCCTCAGCGACAGGAGCCTTCAGAGCGCATGGCCTCCTATTACGCCGAGTTCTACAAAGTTGACATCATAATGCTCGAAATTGGAGTCAAGGTATTCGTAGAAGTCATCTTGAGCCACATAGCCGAATCCTAAGGCAAATACAGCCAAGATCACCAGCGGGCCGAGCATAACCCAGGGTGATTCGTGTTTGCCGTAGTCGGATCTTTCCTTGCCGGTGAAGACGGAGAACCACATTCTGAAGGTGTAGATGGCCGTCAGAACTGCTGCCAGCACCAGGAATATGTAAGGCAGGAAGTTGATCGCCACTCCGTACTCATAAGCAATTACTATGATCTCGTCCTTGGAGAAGAATCCCGTGAATAAGGGGAATCCGGCCAGAGACAGAGAGCCTATGAGCATGGTGTACATAGTCCATTTCATGTACTTTCCTACGCCGCCCATTTCCCGCATATCGTTGGTATTGACGGCGTGAATGACGGACCCGGCGCATAGGAAGAGCAGAGCTTTGAAGAAGGAATGGCCGATGAGGTGGAAGATGGAAACTCCCACAGCAAAGGTTCCTACTGCCGCTCCTACTCCGAGGCCAGCCATCATGAAGCCGAGCTGAGATACAGTCGAGAAAGCCAGAACCCTCTTGATATCGAAGGCAGTCAGGCCCATGGTGGCAGCAAACAGAGCTGTGAATGCACCAACTGCTGCTACTACCGTCAGAGCATGAGGCGCGGCGTAGAAGAGCGGGAACATTCTGGCCACCAGGTAAACACCTGCTGTAACCATCGTCGCCGCATGAATCATAGCGGAAACGGTAGTTGGACCCTCCATGGCATCAGGAAGCCAAACATGCAGAGGAAACTGACCTGACTTGCCTATTGCGCCGCCCAATAGTCCCAGGGCGATAAGCGTCAGTTGTTCCGGCGGAATTAAGGCTAGGTTAGCATAGATCACCGGGAACTGCAAGAGGTATTCTCCGGGCATGAGAGCGATGTTCAGGCTGGCCAGGTTATTGTAGAGCAGAATTATGGCTGCCAGGAACATAACGTCGCCCACGCGCGTTGTCAGGAATGCTTTCTTGGCGGCGGCAGCTGCGGAAGGCTTCCGGTACCAAAAGCCGATCAAGAGATATGAACAGAGTCCCACCAGCTCCCAGAATATAAAGAGCTGAAGCAGGTTATCGGCATAGATCAGGCCCAGCATAGAAGCGGTAAACAGTGCCGCTTCGGCGAAGTATCTGGATGCGCCCGGATCGCCTTTCATGTATCCATTAGCATAGGTGTGAATCAGTGTAACCACAAAGGTTACCATGAGAAGCATCACCAGCGCCAGAGGATCTATCAGTATGCCCACATTGAAATCGGCAAACCACGGCATTGACTGATGAATTATCTCATCCGGATATATCTCTGAGAATATCCCCAGAGATAGTATCAGACCTGCAAAGGTCGCCAGAACGGTAAGGAAGCCTCCGCCTCTGGGCAGTCGACTGCCCACGAAGAGACATAGCAAGAAGGCCAGTACAGGAAGTGCTACTATCAGGTATGCATAATCAGCGTACACTCCTTACCACCTCATGGCTCTGATTTCGTCCAGGTTAATGGTTCCGTATAGCCTGAACAGCGTGATCATAATTGCGAATCCAACGCCTGCTTCAGCCGCTGCCAGCGCAATGGAAAACAGGGCAAACACCTGGCCGTTCACATTAGGCTGGTAAGCTGAGAAGGCAACAAGATTGATGTTGGCGCTATTGAGCAATAGCTCGATGCACATCATCAGCTTGACTCCGTTCTTCTGAGTAACGAGGCCGTACAAGCCGATGGTGAACATGATGGAAGCCAGCAATATGTAAAGCTCCAACGGTATCATCGGTAAATCTCCCTCCTAGTCATCTGTTGTCGCCCTCCTCAGGCAACCTCCTTTCGTGCAACCCAAACCGCTCCGACCAGGGCAGCCGTTAAAACCAGGGCCAGAATCTCAAAGGCGAAGACGTAGGTGGTGAAGATCTCGAATCCAACATCTCCAATGCCGCTTTCCGGCTGCCTTAATCCTTCCCTGGGCTCAAAGCTGAGAGGCTGTTTTTCGCTTGCACCCCAATCAGTGATGGAAAGCGACGCCATGAGGGCTGCCAGGAAGGCCAGTGTCAAAATGATGATCTTATATTTCACCATGGGATTCCTCCACAATCGACTTCCTGGTTAGCATCACGGCGAAGAGTATCAGAACTCCCACGGCTCCGATGTACACCAGAATCTGAGCTACACCCACGAATGGGGCGTTCAGGAATATGTAAAGCGCAGCAACTCCGGCAAAGGTTCCGAGCAGGTAAAGAGCACTATGCACTATATTCTTTGCCTGGACAGTAAGAGCCGATAGAAGCACAATGATTGCAGCTATGGACAGGAAGGCCAGGAGCTCTACCGCATACCGGATGTCATAAGCCAGGAGTTTGTCAAGAACCTCCTTGAACCAGGGAGATAGGATTACTACCAGCGCCAGGCCGCCGAAGATAACTCCCAGGGCGAGGAGAAGCACCAGCAACTCGAAGATGGTCCGCATAGTGTTTAAGCCAGACTTTTCTGCCATCAGGACGCACCTCCTTTTTCAGGCTTTGAATTTGCCTCCGCCTTCTTCTCTGCGGCAGCAGCTCCTTCTTTGGCTGGCTTCTTGGCAGCACCCTCTTTTGCCGGCCCGTCTTTTGCGGCAGCTTTCTTGGCGGCTGCTTTCTCGGCCGCAATCCTCTTGGCCTCAGCTTCCAGATCTGCAACCTCAATGGCCGAGAATCTCTTTGTCGCCAGGAAATCCGGACTCTTTATGATATCTTCTCTATCCCAACCAGCCATGGTAACCTTCTTGCCCATCTTGAGGCATTCCACAGGGCACTCGTCCACGCACAGGCCGCAGAACATGCATCTTCCATAATCTATCTCTGGAAATAGCATCTTCTTGTTCTTGAGAGGATTTCCAAACTTGAATTGAACCATCTCAACGCAGCTGTTAGGGCAAACCCTGGCACAGGATGCACACCCGATGCATGTGGTGGCATCCAGCTCGTGAATGCCTCTTTCCGCTGCAGGCAGCTCCATCATAACCTCGGGATAGAGCCTTGTAATCTCAATCTCCCGCATGGCGGTCTTCAAAGGCCAGCTGAAGTTCTTTATCATCTTTCTCTTCAACATCTAGTGCCACCTCATGCAAAGTATGATCCAATTAACACTGCCCACCCCAGATTCAGCAGGGAGAGCGGCAGCATCCACTTCCAGCCTATGTCAGTTACCTGATCGATGCGCAGGCGGAAGAGCGAGCTTCTGACCCAGATGAAGAACCACAATATAATTACCACCTTCATGAAAAGCCAGATCAATGGAGATATTATATCCAGAATCGGTATGGGTATGATCGGTCCATGCCAGCCGCCCAGGAATAAGAGTGCCAGCAGTATGGATCCCAAAAACGCGTTATTGTACTCCTGGAAGTAGAGCAAACCCCAGCGAATTCCGCTGTACTCGGTATTGTAACCGGATATGATCTCTTCTTCAGCTTCGCTCTGATCGAAGGGGATTCTTCCCAAATCGGTGATCAGGGCAATGACGAAGATAACAAATCCCAGAGGCTGAGCAAAGACATACCAGACAGTCTGGCTCTCCACAATCTCAACCAGATTAAGACTGTGAGCCATGACCGCCACGGATATGACGCAGACACCCATGGGAACCTCGTAAGCAATCATTCTGGCAATGCCCCGGAAGGCGCCCAGCATTGAGTACTTATTGTTAGAGCTGTAGCCTGCCATGAAAACGGCTATGGCCATCAGGCTCATGGCTGCCTCTACATAAAAGGCGCTGATATCCATATTGGCCACTACCAGCGGATAGTCTTTGCCATCTATATGAAGTGCCCCAAAGGGAATGGCCACTGCCACGAGCATGGTGGCCATGGAGGCCACTATCGGCGCCCAGACATAGACCGCCTTATCAGCATCACCAGGGATAATATCCTCTTTAGTGAAGAGCTTAATGGCATCGGCACCAAGCTGCAGTATGCCCCACCTTCCGCCCACACGATTGGGGCCATACCTATTGCAGAAATCACTCAGCACCTTTCTCTCGCCCCAGATAATTAGCATGGCACCAACGTTGACCACAGCAGCGATTACCATAGCACCGATAATGCCGACGATCAGGGCGAATATCACCGGCTCCTCTGCGGCGAATTGAGTGATGGTCTCTATTATTCCGTCCAAATCCTCCCCCTCCTACCTATCCGCTTCGGATGGGCAGCCGTCCATGCTACCGGCAATGGCTACTGCATCCGCAATGTAGACTCCTTCTAAGAGCGGAGTCAAAGTCTGGAAGGTAGCGTAGAATGGCCCTCTAACCTTTACACGGTAGGGCTTGTCGCCACCATCGCTGATCACATACATTCCCATCTCGCCTCTGGGATCCTCGACCCGGTAGTAGGCTTCGCCCGCAGGAACCTTCTTGGGAACCTTGGTTTCCGTCTTAATGGGACCAGAGGGAATCCTGTCCAGACATTGCTCAATGATGTGAATGCTCTCCAAAATCTCTCTCAGCGTAACGTCGATTCTGTCGGCAGAGTCTCCTTTGGTCCCGGTTACGACCTTGAAGTCCAGATCGGGATAGACCAGTATGGGATCTTCTTTTCGCATATCATAGGCGACGCCCGCAGCCCTCAGCACTCTTCCTGAGCATCCCATGCGTTTGGCAGTCTCGGGTGGGATGGAGCCAATATTCTCCATCCTAAGAGAATAAATCGGATCCTGCGCAAAGAGCTCAATGAATTCCTCCGTTCTTGACTTCATAAATGGCAAGACCTTTCGGCATTGCTCGGCGAAGCCTTCCGGAAGGTCATTTCTAACCCCTCCGAAGCGCACGAAGGTGTGAGTCAGCCTGGCCCCAGTAACGCTCTCAATTAGAGAGATGATCTTCTCTCGGTCCATGATCATGTACTGCCATGGTGCATAGCCGACACCTGCAACGAGCGTAAGGAACTCGCCTGTGCCTATGAGGTGGCTTTGAATTCTGGAGAGCTCTTCTAAGATGACGCGGATATACTGGGCTCTTTCGGGAACTTCTAGACCGAGGATCTTCTCCACTGCGCCACAGTAGCACTCATTGTTGGAGAGAGATGCCACGTAGCACATTCTGTCTGTGTAGGTTATGCCCTGCAGCCAGCTCCTGTTCTCCATGATCTTCTCGATGCCCTTGTGAATGTAGCCCAGATCCAGGAAGGCCTTCTTTACCTTTTCCCCCTCCACCAGGACGTCCAGCAGGAAGGGACCGGGAACCATGGCATGCTGCGGTCCCAGGTGCATGATCATCTCGGCATCGGACTTGATCTCCAACTCCTCTCTTTCCCGGAAAGAGGGATACTTTGGCTTCTCTCTGACCGCGGTCCCGGCCTCGACTTCAGCCGGAGTGGGTGGGACATGGTATTCCGTATAGCCCTCTGGAGTCGTGATCTGTACAGCCCTCTCACCCGTGGTCAGATCAGGATAGCCCTTGAAGTCCTTTCTCCAGGGCCAGGCTCCCATCAGCTCATCCGATAGAAGCAAAGGATATAGCTCTGGGTGCCCCTCGAAATTGATGCCAAACATCTCCCAGATCTCTCTTTCATACCAGTTGGCATTCCAGTAGAGGCCGGTAAGTGATTTGACAGAAGGATTCTCTCGGGGAGTCTTTACTTTCAGCATGGCCACGACCTGATGAGCTCCGTGACTGGCCATGATCTCCACTACCTCCATCTCGTTCCTGGCGATCCAGTCCACGCCCGCAGCACCGGAGTAGTGATCGAAATCAAGCTTGGAACTCAGGTGTTTGCATACGTCCAAAATTTTTTTGGAGTCGATTGTGGCCCAGAGCCTCCGGTCCGACTCCACTCTGGAGTCCAGAACGGCTTCAGGAAATGCGGACTGGATAGAGCTCAGAACCTCGCTTGCATTTGTCAAGAAAAGATCCCTCCTTAATAGTCTCGCTTGTCCTTGCGCTGCTTGATCTTTTCCTGGAGATTCATTAAGCCCTCGAGGAACTGCTCGGGTCTGGGTGGACATCCCGGGATGAAGACGTCAATGGGGAAGTAATCGCCTGTATTTTGGATGATGTTATAGGAATCATAGAATGGCCCCCCTGATATGGCACACTCCCCAATGGCTATGCACCATTTGGGCTCAGGCATCTGCTCCCAGAGATTCTTGAAGACCGGTAGGTACTTGCGGGTTAGGTATCCGGAGATGATCATCACGTCTGTTTGACGCGGCGTATTCCTCGGGATGCACCCAAATCTGTCGCTATCATAGGGTGCTGCTCCGAAGACGAACATCTCCACACCACAACAACCCATGGGCTGCATCAAAAAGTATACCGAATTCTTCCTGCCCCAGTTGAAGATATTCTTTATGGGCCCCATATCGATGATCTGATGAATCTTCTCCGTGGTGGTAAACCAGGCCTCGACTACAGGTTGTCCAAAGATGGTCCACTTTTCAATCTCCTCGTCGATACCTACGGGCACGGGTATGACATCGCTTATACCCAACGCAAAGCCTCCTTCTTGATAGCATAAATAAGTCCAACCAACAGTACAACGATGAATAGGAGCATCTCGAAGACGGCATAGTTCATCGACCCGAAGACCGTGAACTGTTGCATGGCTTCACTCGCGTAAACGTAGATCCAGGGGTACAAAAATAAAACCTCAACATCGAATATCACAAAGACGATTGCGAAAAGGTAATATTGAACGCTGTACTGGATCTTGGCGTCGCGGATTGGCTTCAGCCCACCTTCGTATATCGATCGCTTTTGGCGGCTTGGTCTATTTGGCGCTATGATTTTTACAGCCGCCAGGGCCGCAATGGGCACTATAGCTCCCATTATCAAAAATATAATAAGTGGTATATAAGGAACCACTGCCATCGGTTCGCCGGGCATTGTTTATCCTCCGTAAAAGCTAAACATAAGGCCTGGTATAAAAGGTTTATGAGAAAAAATTTCGCGTTGCACAAGTTCAATCACAATTTTCCTGGACTATCCATGAGATATTATCATTATTAAGGTGAATAAAATGGAGATCGTGCACCAACTGGAGATAGAGCCGGGGATGAGCATAGACACCCTGGTGGAGAGATTGGGCCACTGCGGCTTTGGAGCCCGGAGACTGGCAGAAGCTGTGGCTATCTATGAAAAAATGCTTTCTGGAGATTTCACCAAATTCTTGACGCTCTCCGGCGCGATGGTGCCGGCAGGCATGAGGAATATAGTCTCCGATCTGATTCGAAACGGCTACGTGGATGTGCTGGTGATCACGGGAGCAAACCTTGTACATGACATCATTGAATCATTCGGGTGCCACTGCCTGGGGTCCTCCGAGTCGGATGATGCCGCTCTTCGAGCAACGGGCATGAGCCGGATTTATGATGTATTTCTGAGGGATGAGGATTTCGTCGCATTCGAAGGGCTGATGCAAAAAATCCTGCCAGATACGCCGGAAACCATTTCCGGGAGGGAGCTGATGAGCATCATAGGCAGTCAAATCAATGACGAAAGATCCATCCTGCGCTCGGCCTATGAGATGAAGGTGCCCGTCTTTTGCCCGGCCCTTCCTGACTCCATGATCGGCCTGCAGGCCTGGATGTTCAGCCAGACAAAAAGGCTCAACGTAGACGCCTTTGCCGATATAAAAGAGATCGTTGACATCTGCTATGATAGCGAGAGATCAGGAATAGTAATAGTTGGCGGAGGGGTTCCCAAGAACTTTGCTCTGCAGTCCATGCTCGTCACCCCCAAAAGCTTTGACCTCGCGATCCAGCTCACCACAGATACACCTGAGAATGGAGGCCTATCGGGAGCTACCCTCTCCGAGGCCATCTCCTGGGGCAAGATCTCGGAAGAAGCGAGCTACGTGACGGTTTATGGCGACGCGACCATAACCCTTCCATTGATGGTGGCGGCTACGATGGAGAGGCTGGAGAAGCAAGATTGCAGGTAATAATGCGGGATGAGATAACAATGGCAGACAGCGGATGATTTTATCTGGTGGAAACATGAACCTTGGCATCGATATCGATCTGCGGGAGATAGAACAAACCAACAACATCAGGATGAAAACTCTGTTTATTAGTTGCGTCGGCTCGCACATGTGGGGCATGCAAAGCCCGGAGAGCGATATTGACCTGGTGATGATCTATATCGCACCCACAAGAAGCATCCTGCGGGGCGAGAGGATTCCGCCCACAGTCCGCCAGGAGATAGCCGCCCGGGATGGAGAGGTTTACGACACCTTAGGCTGGGAGATAGGCCACCTCATAAAGATCAAATCCGAGGAAAAGCCTGCGAAGAGGCCGGGCAAAGGCTACAGGACGGCTCTCCGGACCATCAATTTCGGAATTACGCTCCTCACGGAGGGCAGTATATGCTTTGCACCTATTCTGCATACTCCGGGAGCCGGGGAGGTCATGGAAAAGATGCTTCAGCTGGAAGAGGCATATGCGGCCAGCAGCTTGCCGGATCTGCCCGATGAGGATGCTTTCCGTGAGTTTCTTCTGCACAGGCGCCTGGAGGAGATGACAGGAGAGTCCTGCGCGAGAGAGGTTTAATATAAAAAAGAAAATTGCGATCGAAAGAGATAGTTTCAAATTTATAAACGATGTATATTGAAAACGTAACAGGAGGGATCTGTGTGGAAATCGTTGTGGGCATGAGCGGGGCTTCGGGAATGCAGTACGGCATTCGACTATTGCAGGCCCTGCGGGAAAAAGACTGCATAACTCATCTTGTAATTACCGATTCGGCTCGAAAGATCATAGAGATCGAAACCGATTTTCAGCCAGAAGATGTGGAAAAGCTGGCCAGCCATGTCTATGCACCCCGGGATTTTGCCGCGCCCATAGCCAGCGGCTCGCATCTGATTGACGCCATGGTCGTCATCCCCTGCAGCATGGGAACCCTCTCCGGGATTGCATGCGGGTCCTCGGATACGCTCATAACACGAAGTGCCGATGTTTGTCTCAAGGAGAAGAGAAGGCTGATTCTGGTGCCAAGAGAGACGCCTCTGAGCCTGGTGCAGCTCCGCAACATGGTCACCGCCAGCGAAGCTGGAGCCGTGATACTGCCCGCCTGCCCTGCCTTCTACTCCCGGCCTGAGAATCTAGGGGAGCTGGTGGATGTTCTGGCAGGTCGCGTGCTTGATCTTCTCGGAGTGGAGAACGATCTATACAAAAGGTGGAAAGGAAATGCTTATAACCGTTTGAATCAGAGCGGAGCCCAGGTGAATTAGATGAAGTGCGCGCTCTGTCTTGTTGATAAGGAGACTGTTCCTGTTAAGCTCAACTTAGCTACCCTTAAAGGCCCTAAGGACGAGATGTTCAGCATCTGCAAGGAGTGCCTGGATCTGGCCCATCAGGCCTATATCGATAAGGATTTTCTGGCCGTCAAGGCTGGATCCAATGCAGCGCCCCACGGCGCTCACGGGGATGCGCACGGCGCGCATCACTAGGCAAATTTTTCGAGCTTATGATATCCGCCATTTTCATGCCAGGCCAGCTTTTCATTTGTTCTTCGGACCCGGCATTATTGTTCTATCCCCGGCATCAGAAATAGAAATACGCGGGTCCGATAGAGTAATACGTCTCTGCGGGAATTCCGTATATCAATCCACTTTTATCAGGTTGTGGAAACTGCAGTTCCGGTAAGGTCTGGTTCCAGCTTGCGTCTATCTGATGGATAGGAGTTATAGTCTTGCTTACGGAGAAGGGAATCTTCTGCTTAGTTACATTAAGGGAATTATTTTTCGTATTATTCTCTATTCCCAGGGGTGTCGTTATGCCGAGCCACTCTTGGACAGGCGGGTTTACCTTCTGCTGATTGAAAAGATTGCTGCCTACGGAAGAGTTGCCTTTGGGTGCGCCTCCCCAGCTTGAGAGATTATCCTCATTATCCTGAGCTCCAGGCTTGGGATTTTGAGCCAGGTAGCTATCGAGCCATGACCTTCCAAAGTCGCCTCCTACGCTCTGGATTTTGTCAGCACCGTATGCTACTTGTGCAGAGGCCACAAGGCAGACTGCCATAAACAAAATGAACTGAATCTTCATTTCAACCATCTCGATGGAAAGTCTCACGCTTTGCTCCATTGATATGCGATTCAGCATGTATTTATGATTAACTCCTGCTTGATAAGGACAAAGTCAGCGCCAGAGATTGTCAGAGACTGCCGTGGGTCGATGCAATATAGCCATGGGATCCTTCTGGATCGAGCAACCGAAGCAAATTGCGGCTCAGCGCCGCCTGGGGCGCGCGCCCGGGCGTGGGGCACGCAGCGGGTTAGGATAAGAATATAATTTGTGCTCTCTTCCAGGACTCCGCGCGCGTTGCCTGTTTTCGCGCGCGAGGGCTGATGGGCTACCCTCAAGGCCGGACGGCCCCCTGACCCCGCGGCCACGGAGAACCTGCTGTGAGCAAGGGGATGCCAATCCTTCCATAGTTGGAACCGAAGTTGAGTCCTGATGGCAAAGTGGCCGAGGGATTGAGGATATTCCAGGACCGGAAAATAGATTAGGCATCAATTATTGATAATAGATCGGAGTGGTTCCAGTTTGACTGAATATATCGTGTCATTGAAGGTCGAAAAGCTTGATGAAGGGGTGTATTTAGCTACCAGTGATACGCTGCAGGGACTGGTGGCGCAAGGGCGAACGATAGCCGAGACGATGGAGATAGCACAAAATGTGGCCAGGAAGCTCATTGAATCCTACATCGAACATGGAGATTCCCTGCCTGCCGAGATGACACCAGCAGCGAACATTATCAACAACATCAAAATTGCTGTGGCTGTGACTGGATGACAAAGCTTCCCATAGTGACTTCAAACGAGGTCATACGTGGGTTGAAAAAGGCCGGATTTGTATTCGATCGCCAGGGCAAGGGAGATCATGAGATCTGGTATAATCCTGTTACCAAAAGAAGGATTACCGTCCCTAATCATCCCGGAGTGGATTGAGT
>CAVPCV010000013.1:0-120656 GCA_963702455.1 uncultured Methanosarcinales archaeon | reverse complement strand
TTCTCCAGCCTCGCCTCCACGTCCCCGATTTCTGCCAGAGCACCATCAAGCTGGCTCTTCTGTTTTCCAGTAGGCTTTTGTCGGATTTGATCTGCTCAAGAGCCTTCTCTTTGATCTCTTCCAGGCCCAGAAGCTTGAGGAGATACTCCCTCTTGCTCGCTCCTCCCTCCATGATCAGGTTATCCAGATCCTTCTGCCTGGAATAGAAGGTTTTCATAAAATCCTGATAGCTTATCTTCAGGAGCTCTTCGAGCTTTTGGTCAACTTCCTTTGAGTGGCTGCAATCCTTTGGCCGTCCAGGAGAAGCGCAGCCTCCGGCATCAAGCTCTTGCCTTTCATGGCCCGGTAGATGATCAGCTCCGGCTACCCAGATAGAGTGAGTCTGATCTCCACCGGATCGGATCCCCTGCACGAGAATTGCGCATATATTCTCTTTTTATGCCGGAAGCACGGCTGCCATAAAGAGCCCAGGCGATGGCCTCGACGATGGTACTCTTTCCCGCACCGTTGCTGCCCACAATGCCGGTGAGACCGTCCTGAAAGTCACCTCTGCACGGCGATACTTCTTGAAGTTGCGCATGACCAGCTTATCGAGATGCATCTAAGCCTCTCTATTCCTGGACAGTACAGCCTTCTTCAGGAGCTCCGATCCGTAGGCCGTTACCTCGTCTTTTATCGATTCGGTATCAGATCCCAAGAAGCCTCATCCTCCATGAAGCGGGCAAACTCCTCATGCAGTCTCTGTCGATCCACCGCCCGGTATGCTCCTCTTCATCTTGAAATTCCGGCCTGATCTTGAAGTAGAGGGCGGAGGCGCCCAGCCGATTGAGTCTGCCCTGATCTATGCTCCTGTAAGCCGAACGGTTGACATTTGTGAGGGTGATTCGGATCATCTTATCCTTGATCTGCTCCTCCTGGCAGAGATCCAGGAGGCATTCTGCAATCTCCTCCGAGGAAAAACCTCTGCAGTCAACATCGGGATGATCTATCATATAATTTGGCCGAACCGGCACTTTCTTGGCCCTCCCTGTTCCAGGTCCACCAGAAGCATGCCTTTTTTGTCCTTTGCCTCGCCGAAGTTGAAGTACTCCACCGAGCCGCTGTACCAGGCGTTTTCAGGATAGGCGTCTGGCCATGGAAGTGCCCGAGTGCGATATAGTCGAAGTCTCTCTTGAGGAGGCTGTCCTTCAGCTCGTGCTCGCCCACGCTTATCATCTTCCTGTTCTAGGATTCCACCAGCCCATGCATCACCAGCACGTCCCTGCCCGAGCGCTTGATCTTCTCAAACTCGGTCAAGTACTCCAGTGGGTCCAAGCAGAATGGTATGCAATGAAATTCGTGATCTCCCGTCTCAAAGCATTCATACTGGTATCGTTGAGCAATATGAATATCCCTCAAGTTTTCGAAGAGTCGGAAGGGACTGGTAAGCGAGTAGCTCTTGGGAGCGTCGTGATTGCCGCTGATCACAATAACCGGTATCCCCGCTTCAGTTAGCCTCTGCAGGCCTCTTTGGAAGACCACCAGCGGTTTTATCTTGGGTCTGACATGATGGAATACATCGCCGGCATGAATTACAGCATCAGGTTGAGCTGTATAATTTTCTCGATGGCCTGCTCAAATCCGGAATAAACCATCTCCTCTATCCGGTTCTGGCCATGCTGATCCAGGCGGCCATAGCTGGAAAATCCCAGATGCGAGTCTGCAAGATGAATTATCTTCAAGGGCCACGCTCCTTACTCGAGGAAGGCTTGAAACCTCCACGGCTGACAAGGCTTTCATCCTTTTCTTCCTTTCCAAGTGCGCAAGTAGTCCTCATAGCGGTGAATTATTGCTGGCACAGGGAATGGAATATTTAGCGTGGATACAATCGCCTCTCCCTTTTCCAGGGTCTGGATCTCGATATCCAGGCTGGATAAATCCTGCTTGGCTGACTCTTCGAGCTGTCTTCGGTCATTTTTATCCCCCAAACCCATGACAACCAAGGTATTGAATTGAGAAAGAAGAAGTTTATCTATCAGCTTTGGCTGCTGAGTGATGGCACAAAGACCGACACCGAACTTGCGGCCTTCGCGGGCTATGGTCTCAAAGCGAGAGGTGTTGCTGCCTTCCCCAAGAACTCGCTGCGCCTCCTCGATGGTTATGAGGCAGTTTTTGCGGCACTCCTGGCCCTCTTTCTCTCTTGTAGTCTTCCAGTATGTAGCGAGAGATGACGGAGAGCAAGAAAAGCTCGGATCGATCGCTCATCCGGGGTATATCCACCAAAACGACTTTTCCGTTCTGCAGATTGGTCAGGATATTGTCCAGGCTGGACCTCTTCTTGATGTACTTGTTTCTCTCCAACTCATTCTTGATCCTCCTAACCAGAACCATGACCGTGGTATCCTTGAAGCCTTCCTGGACCATCCTGGCCAGGCCTTCCGGGCTCTGAATCTCCTCCAGCCAGTTGCCGAGTCCAAGATCCTGGAGATGGCATCCAAGGCGTCCCTTTGTGGCGGTGACCACTCATAGAGGAGAGCGATGTCCTCCGGCCGGACCTCACTCTCGGATATGGCCAGCTCCTCCACCCCTGGATCGGAGGCGTTCTTCAGGTCCGTGGAGTAGCAGGCAAGACCTTCCCGGTATCTCTTGAGATGGGTGAGCCCTTTCGCAGGGCCTTCCTTTCAGGTATTCTCCGTGCGGATCGACTATAAGCAGCCCGAACCTGGACTTGCCTCTTGCCGCCAGCCTCATGCACGAGGCGGCAAATACCTTCATGAAGTTGGACTTGCCCATGCCGGTTGTGGCGAAGACGCCCATGTGGTGGTCCATGGCCTCGCTATGCAAAGCCACGGGAATCTCTTCCACCAGCCTGGAGCCGTTTCTCAGATATCCAATCTCGATATCTCCCATTACCTTCGCTAGGAACTTGAACTCCTCTTTCTCGGCGCGCGCTACAGGCGCGAATTTGGTGGGCAGAGTTCTGGACTTTCTGAAGACTCCCTCTGGAGAGACGCAGCCCAGGGGTTCGGCGATGACCCGGTTGAAGATCTGATCGTGGTCGAAGAACTGAGTACCCTTTATGGTGGTGTCCCAGTGGCCGTCGTAGTTGGAGCTGTGCTCGATGTTAAAACCCGGGCAAGAAATGTCAAGCCACGGTCCTTGATGGAGAATATCTGGCCTACCTCCACTCGTTCCTCATCGGGCAGGTCGAAGGGCACTATGAAATGATATTCAGTAACGCTTTTTGAGACGATGCGGTAAGTAGTATCTCCCTTCTCTATCACCATTCGATTCAACAGACTGCCGCCCGGGTGAGGCAGATTCTCATCTTCTTTTATCGCCACCTTCGTCTCTCCCTTTGACTCATCTCAATTTCCCTCGTTTCTCTTTTCCGTCTTAAATTCTCTGTCGCATCTCCAGGACGTCGTGGTAATCCTGCATCAGCACTCTAACCTGAGACTGACTCAGCCCCATTCCGAGAGGTGCTCCATCAGCTTCTGGCGCATGTGCCTCCTTCCTGGGCAGTGATCCTGATATCCCGGTGGGCCCGGAAGAGGGCATGAGGATATCCCGGGCATTCAGAGGAGCAGGAGTAGGCGGACAGCTTTCCCAGGGTCGGGCCGATTTCGCTGCAAGAAATAAAGGCACATCCACCCGGAAGGCATTCTCAGAGCGGCCGCTAAAGCGGACGATGTAGGTCTCGCCTTCCCATCTGTCCTGGCCGTGGTCCACTTTTTTATCCCTCAGGCTAAGATACCAGGCAGCCCCTGGCATAAGCAGGCTGCCGGCGATGCTGGTGTGCTGCACAAAAGGCAATGATATCTCTTCGCCCCAGAATAGAGAACTGGACTTGGCTATGGCCAGGAGGGCTACCTGCTTCTCCCTGGCCCGGGTAAATATGGTGGAAAGAACGCCTCGCAAGGGCTCAAAGACATCGAAGCTGCCGTCGTAGAGCACCAGATCACCCGGGGACGCATCCAATATGGCTTCATTCAGGGCCACATACTCCTGCAGCTCCCGGAAGTAGCTGGAAAGCCTGTCCAGATCCGATTCCTTGAGATCGATTCCCAACAGGTTGAAGATCTGCTCCAGATAGGGATCGAAGGCTTCCCTGCACATCCTGGGGTCAGCCAGGAAGATATCGTCGTAGGTGATGACCGTCCTCTGCCAATCCCTTCCCCGGTAGACAGCATAACCTGCCCGGATCGTGTTAAGATTGGCGACCGACCAGCTGCAAATCGAGGCATTAGAGCCGTCTACTGCGAATATCTCGCCCTCAAACTCGCAGGGCTCCACCTCCACGAAATCACGGCTCTCTACCCCTGTCGCGGCACAGTACGAGTCAATCCCGTCCAGGGAGATGTAATCTCTGATCAGTTCTGCCGCGATGGAAAGGCGAACATCATTCAACATTCAAATGAAGTTGAAACGGCCTGGTATTTACGGGTTGCCTGTGGTACGAAATTGATGTGATAAGGAGGGAGGCAAAAGTCGTGATGTAGGAGGGAAAAGAGACTTGGACTTTTGCCAAGCTATACTAGGCAATCAACGAATATAAAGTTTTCGGTATTCGTCTTTCGACGAAGTGGGCTGGCAAGATGAGACTGTTTGGGCAAAGGCGCATCCTTGACATCCCAAAAAGAGAAGATGATGCAATTCCCCGGGAAATTCAGGAAATTGCCCTATCTTCTAAACACCCGGCAGAGCGGCACCGGGATTTTGAGGCTCGGTTCCAGGAACTGCGCCTACCCAGGTATAGTAAGAAGCGGCAGGATAGCCAAAGATTCTGCCGCTTGCATCCGGCAGCGGCCCGCCATTGCTTGAGGATCTGGGTGCGACAGCAATAGGATTGAGCATGAACTCATTCATAAGAGTCTGGTTGGTGCCAAAAGACGACCATAGAAATTGATTGTACGTATCAAGATAGGTATTAAACTGCCCAGCATAGTCGACTACGTACTGGCCTCTTCCATAGTACTCGCCCATAAAAAGTCCGATTTTCAGACCGTTCGCCACCCCTTTTTGATATTCGGTCATCTCACCGAACGCGGGAGCAACGGCCAGAAAGAGCATAATTAAGGCGGCAATTAAACACTTCATCTTCAATATGATCATCTCCGCACTCCGGACTTTCGGCATAAGCTTTTAGCTTTTCTGTTCGTGAAAAAAATTCATTCAATCCCGTCCCGTTCTGTGTAGTCCCGAAACCTTTGACTTTATATACCCACCAATGTGGCATGGGAAAGAAGAATAAAGTTGTAAAGCTAACAGATAGGAAGATCAGATATATCATTCGGGCCAAAAAGAGAGGCGAGAGCACCAAAAGAATCGCGGAGGATATGAAGTTGAGTCCCTCCTCTGTGAAACGTGTATGGATGCACTGGACGAAAACCAAGATGCTGCTAAACATTAAGAAATTTGGAAGAAAGAAAAAGACCCTGGATGAAGAGTCAATTAATCTGATACTCGAAGTCCACAAAGAGCAAAATTTGGGTGCAAGGCGGCTGGAAAAGATCATTGATTTCACGCATGGAAAGCATATCCCGCATAACGCTATTCATAAGGAACTGCTATCTCATGGCTTGGCCAATGTGAACCGCAATAAATCGAAGCGCAGAAAACCTTGGATTAGGTTCGAGCGCAAGCATAGCCTGTCCATGGTGCATTTGGATTGGCATACAAGCATTCACGATGGGAAAAAGGTGTTCGTCTGCGCGGTCCTCGATGATAGTTCGCGGCGCATTCTCGCGGGCGGGGATTTCGATGCCGAAACAACGGATAACGCTTTGCAGCTCCTCAAAGAAGCCATGGGCGAATTTGGCTGGCTGACAGGTATTCGGAGGTTTTGACCGATAGGGGAACCCAATTCTATGCTAACAAGCGAGACAAGAACGGTGATGCAGATAGCAGATTTGAGGACTTCCTTGAGGAGAATAAAATCAAACACATCAAAGCTCGCGTCAAGCATCCTCAGACAAATGGAAAACTGGAAAAATGGAACGATAATT
Organism: uncultured Methanosarcinales archaeon; assembly: GCA_963702455.1. GTDB lineage: Archaea > Halobacteriota > Methanosarcinia > Methanotrichales > Methanotrichaceae > Methanothrix. The sequence goes on along the minus strand of CAVPCV010000013.1, from coordinate 114,669 downwards.
ACGAAATAAACAAGTTTAGATTTGATAATTTTGACAATTTCATGAATTGGTATAACACGGTTAGATTTCATGAGTCCCTTGATACAAAATGGTATCTACAGACGCCGGATATCGCATTCTGGTCAAGGCTGCCGGAAGGATGCAAATTAGGAATGTTCCTGAATAGGATGGAGACTGAATTAAATGATTAATAAAGAATGTAATTTGCGGGCAGGAGTATATAAAGTCCAAACATTCAGGACTACACAAGCCTTCGAACTTACCGAAGGATTTATATACAATTATGGTTATTACTCTTAGCTATGACATATCTCGTCAAGCAGAAGATCCATGGGCGAACCTATGCTTACGAAGCCGAAAATTATTGGGACCCTGAGAAGAAGCAATCCAGGCAGAAACGGCGATATCTTGGTGTTTGGGATGAGGCGACTGGGCAGGTCATTCCAAAGACTGCCCAACGAGATGTCAAGACAACGAAATCATTGGGCCCTGCGTATCTTCTCGATTCTGTGGGCGATGAGATCAAACTTCGCAAGAAGCTTTCCGAAACCTTCGGCAAAGATGGCGATCTAATTCTTGCCATGGCGATGAGCAAACTGCTTCATCAAACCTCTCTCAAGAACCTGCACAACGTTTTAGATGACTCATTTCTGCCGGAGATGTACTCTCTAAAAGAATCATTCAGCTCACAGTGGCTTTCAAGTTTCCTGGAGCGATTATCCACTAAAGACGCTGCCATGACATCGTTCTATAACTCCTTGATTGCTGGCGAAAATGAGACTCTGATATTCGATATCACGTCTCTTTCATCTGCTTCCCGAAATATCGATTGGCTGGAGTGGGGATATAATCGCGATGGACTGGACCTTCCTCAAGTCAACCTCGGCCTGGTTCTTTCGTTGCACAGGCACCTACCTCTTTACTTCAAGCTATTTCCCGGTAGCATCAATGATGTTGTGACTCTGAAGAACCTCGTGGCTGAGGTAAAAGCATTTGGCATAACAAAGAGCCTCTTCATTTTAGATCGCGGATTTTACAGCGAGAATAATCTAAAAGAGATGAGCGATGAGAAAATTGATTTCATCCTTCCGCTTCCGTTTAGCGTCAATGTCGGCAAAGGCCTGATCAGCGAGACAAACAAGGATATTGAGAACCCGGCCAATGCAAGGAGGTTCGGCGGAGACATATTCTACGTCCTGGAAAGTGAGGTCAAAATTGGTGAAGTCAATGCCTACGGATATGTCTTGTTTAATAAAAAGCGTGAAGGCTTAGAGACAAATTCATTCTACAACCGACTAATCGATATCGAGTGCACTCTTCACGGAAAAGAGTTCAGAAATCCTATCGATCAATTCAAGCGGACGGCAGGCAATTTTGAAAGATATTTTGAGTACACTGTGGATGGCAAGACGATTCTTCTCCGCAGGCGAGTCAATGCCATATCACAGGCAGTAAACCGATTTGGAAAGACAATTCTTCTTTCTGCCACAAAACGAAGCTGGGATGAAGTCCATTCTCTTTATCGAGAACGGGATGAAGTCGAGAAGAAGTTCGATGACCTGAAGAATGAGCTTGAAGTTATGCCTCTCCGAGTACATAAGGTTGAAACACTTCAAGGCTTATTGTTCATCTTCTTCATATCGTTGATCCTGAGAGCGATATTACTTCAAAAGGCAAGGGACGCGAAGCTGCTTGATAAGAGTTCCATCGAAGAGATTCTCATGGAACTGGCAAAGCTCCGGGCAGTCAAAGTTGGCGGAAAATGGAGACTGACGGAGATCACAAAAAAACAGAGGACGATCTTCGAAAAGATGGAGATTAGTATTCCTGTCGAGGCGAGTATGGTTATTAAAAAGGGCGGAGTTTAGGATGCAGGCATAGCCGGAAAGTGCCCCCTTCGATTTTTATAATTTAAAAAATATTTCTCCGGCGGGCCTTGCCAATGGCTGCTCGCTCATCGGACAAATGGCACTTATTGCTGCAGAAGATGCGATTTTGCGATCTCTCTTCCCTCTACGATAGCGATCTCTTCCGCCGTCAGCCCGTACAGCCTGTAGACCACCGCGTCGATCAGCTCATCTGTCTGCCTGATCCTCTCCCGCAGGGGCGTGAGCTTGCCCACCGAGCCCTCGAACTCGGATCGCAGCGCTTCAGCGGGCTCCCGTCGGGCAGGATCGACGGCCAGCTTCTTCTTGTTCTTCTTGAGCACCGCCAGGAAGCTCTCGTAGTCGTGCTCGTAGTAGCTCTGCAGCTTGGTCTTGGGCGTCAGGTCCTCCACTTTGGCCCCCACGAAGCCCTCCAGCCAGCCCAGGAAGCCTTTGATCTCCTGCTGGTTCTGCTTATTCATCTCCTGCATCCGCTCCGCCAGGAAGGCCAGCAGGTCGTGCACGACGTCCGACTTTTCCTGTTCGGGGATGAAGTTGCCCGCTTCGTCTTTGGGCAGGCAGGCTTCCACCCGGGCCAGGATCTCGGCATACTTGCCTTCGGCATAGAGCTGCTGCAGCTCTGCGCTCAGGCGGGCGCGCTTAGGCGCGGGAGTCGTGAAGGAGATGCGGCTGCTAAGAAGAAAGCGATTTCAGCATCCAAATACACTGAACACGATTCGATTTCCGATTTGCACATCTTATCAGGCAGGTTTAAATATAAATGTTGGTAGAATGTGGATGGGTTAGGCATGACTGAGGCGAAAGAGATGAGCATTATCAGCTCGATGATGGACGACATAAAAGTCCTCAAGAAAAGGGTTGAAGAGATGGAAGAACGTCTTCAAACTCTAGCAGACATGCATAGCGAATCCGAGTTTGAAGTCCGGGACGAGTATCTATCGCATCTCGATGAATTGGAAGAAAAAGGCGAATTCGAAGATTTCTCTGATATTAAAGAGTTGCGAAAAAGGATAGAGAAGGCAGAGAGTTAAGTGTCGCTTTATGATTCCCGCCTGGAAAAGGGTCTGATATCCTTCTTGAATAAAGCATACAAAAAAGATAGGAAGCTCTATGAAGCGGCAATGAAAAAGATAGAAGATATTTCAGAAGATCCTCATCATTAGAAGCCGTTGAGGCATGACCTAATAGGCCGAAGAAGAGTTCATATTGAGAAATCCTTTGTTCTCACTTTCAGAATTGACGAACAAGAAAAGAGAGTAATCTTTCTGGATCTTTGTCATCATGACCTTGTCTACAAAAAGAGATAGGGATTAGAATCAAGAAGTCTTTCCTTCCACAACCCAGATCTCTTTTCCGTCAACCCGTACAGCCTGTAGACCACTGCATCTATCAGCTCATCGGTCTGCCTGATATGCTCTCGCAGGGGAGCGAGCTTGCCATAGATTCCTGGAATTCGGCGGCAATCGTCTCCGCGGGCTCCGGCGGGCGGGATCGATGGACAGCTTCAGTTCGGTTCTTCTAAATCACTGCCAGGTTAATATCTAGACAGACATAGGTATTTTTATTAACTTGCAGATTCAATTCATACCTGATTCCAATGGGTGTCATTGAGGCGATATACGAAGATGGAGTGCTCAGGATTTTGGACCCTTCAAAAATAGATTCAAATTTGATTACGGTAAAAATATTAAATATGGATGAGGTCCTGAGCGAAGAAGAAGAAGATCTGCTAGAAGACGCTTTATGTGATCGAGAAAAGGGTAAGTATCACACGATTGAAGAAGTGTTTGGATGAGTTTCAGGGTGATCTTTTCCCCCAAGAGCAGCAAGATGATTAGGTCTCTTGATTCCGATCTTAAGGAGAGAATAAAAAATGCCATAGAGGAATTAAGTAGCGACCCTTGGGAAAATGGTACCGTGAAAGTTAAAGGCCATGTGGATGTTCGAAGAAAAAGGGTTGGAGACTACCGAATAATTTATCATATCGACGAGATTCGAAGAGAACTCCTTGTGGCAATTGTAACTAAAAAGGACGAAGAAATATATAAATTCAAGTATTTATAATATTATATTATCATATCAAACGATTTTCGAGACCTATTCCTCTGGATATCCTGATCACTTCTTCTATCCCAATGACATAAATATCGAAGGCAATGGTGCCATTGGCCTTCTTCCCTGCTGCCTCCTTCTGGAGGGGTGCCGCGCGCGGGTGTTGCGCGCGGGTCGGTCCGGGGCGCCCTCAACGCCGGACAGGCTTGGATGTTCGGCGGTGGAGTGGTTGATGGATTTTGGCAGAGTTTGCTTTTCCAGTTTTCCTGGATTTGTGCTTTGAAGGCTTTTCTGGCGATTTGCGAATGCCCTTTGAGTTTTATAATTCAATAAATATTTCTCGGGCGGGCCTTGCCAACAGCTGCTCGCTCCTCTGACAAATGGCGTTTATTGCTGCGGAAGATGCGATTTTGCGATCTATCTTCCCTCTACTATAGCTATCTCTTCCTCCGTCAGCCCGTACAGCCTGTAGACCACGACATCGATCAGCTCATCCGTCTGCCTGATCCTCTCTCTTAAAGGCCCGAGCTTGCCCACCGATCCCTCGAACTCGGCCCGAAGCGCCTCTGCTGGCTCCCGGCGTGCAGGATCGACGGCCAGCTTCTTCTTATTCTTCTTCAGCACCGCCAGAAAACTTTCATAGTCGTGCTCGTAGTAGCTCTGCAGCTTCGTCTTGGGCGTCAGGTCCTCCACTTTGGCTCCCACGAAGCCCTCCAGCCAGCCCAGGAAGCCTTTGATCTCCTGCTGCTTCTGCTTGTTCATCTCCAGCATCCGTTCCGCCAGGAAGGCCAGCAGATCGTGCACCACATCCGACTGTTCCTGTTCGGCGATGAAGTTGCCTGCCTCGTCTTTGGGCAGGCAGGCCTCCACCCGGGCCAGGATCTCGGCGTGCTTGCCTTCGGCATAGAGCTGCTGCAGCTCCGCGCCCAGGCGGGCGCGCTCGGGCGCGGGGGTGGTGAAGGAGATGCGGCGGATGGGTAGTCTCTCCAATGTTTTGGAGAAATATTGCATAGTATCCATCACGTTTTGACTATAGAAGTCCTTTGATGAACATAGTCGAGCGATAATTAAGAATTAAATATACCTAATAATTAAAATCTTCCTTTAGCAAGACTATATATCTGTCAGTTATAGAATCTTCACTTTATGATGAATCGATAGTCATATCGTGCATTTCTTGCTATATATGGACTATAATTTTCTTAGGACTTTTCAAATATCTATATTAATCGCAAGCACAAGTTCCCATGCATTTGCCTTGTATGATACTCGTCTCTTCCTAATTAGCTCTTGAATTGAATCGATGATATTTCTTAACTGCCGGAAATTTTAAATCATCGATGTTTTCATTCTAGATTAGGTATTTATCTCTATAATTGATTGCATATTTGGTCGAGGTTCATACCTTGGACATGATTTCTTTATCCTCAGACTCAAAATTTATTTCTTGCTATATCATTTGTAACTACAAATGCTTCGTTTAATCCAGTTCTGCATGCATTTCCGATTCTGCATATCTCGATCAATGAATGCAGATTAAGGCTCATTATCATGAAATCTTGCCACTTGAGTCTCGTTTATGAGCCAAGTTAGTCTTCAGCAAATTTGGAGTATTATCATTGAGAAACTCAGAAGCCTTGTGATGGTAGGAATCTAGACTAATTTCGAGATTTCTAAATCGTAGCTTTATATTTGTACACATGATTTGCTGATGCTATTTGGATTTCGCGTTATAGAATGCAGGATAATGTAGTATTTGCATCAAAGACTGGAAGTTCACCAAAATCAACTATCTCTTCCAGATATTTGCTCTTTCTAACAAAATTCTCGAGGCTTGTCCATAATTTGCCCTCATCAAATGTATTGCTCGATGTAATATAACCGATGCATCCAGCCTTTGCTAATACCAACGCCGCGTTCAATAAAATAAACGTAAAGATCTGCAATTCTGTGATATATTTGTTTGCTATTTCTCAAGGTAGTGCTTGTCAGATACGTCAATTGTTCCATGCTCACATACGGCGGATTCCCGATCACCACATCAAACCCGCGCCCCTCCCCCTGGAACGCCTCCGGAAACTCCAGCTCCCAGTGGAAGAACCGCTTCTCCCTCGCCAGCGCCTGCGCCCGCGTGAACCACTCCCGCTCCCGCAGGCCGGCCCAGTCCGGAAACTTCTCCGGGCTCAGGTGGTTTTGCAGCTCATAGTAATCGTCCTCGCTCACCTCATTGCCGAAGAATGTGGACAGCCAGACATTGGAAAGCTCATTCAGCCTCCGGGAGAGCTCCGACTCCTTGATCTGCCGGAACTGGTCCTCCTTCCACTTCACCATTCTCAGATTGTCATCCGGCAGGGCGGCCATGAGGCTGTACCTCTTCAGCAGGCCGTCCGTGTGGCTCTTCAGCCCAAAGGCCCAGAGCGGCGGCTGCTCCTCTGCTCTTGGCTCCGGGCAGAACGGTGAGCTTCTCCAGCTCTGCGCCGATGAGCGAGTTTCCGCATCTCAGGTGGTGATCCAGAAAGCTCAGAGGCTTGTTGGAGGCGACCGTTGTCAGCCAGAGGGAGAGCTTGGCCAGCTCCACTGCCATGGGGTTCAGGTCCACGCCGTAGATGCAGTTACGCACCACCTCCCGGCGCGCCCAGTGCACATCCTGCTCGGCTATCTCCTTTGAGTCCGCCTCCTCGGGCCGGGCCGTGGCCCAGGCCTGCACCAGCCAGCGGGCTAATTGATCAGTCGCCTCCACCAGGAAATGGCCGCTGCCCATAGCCGGATCGAGAACCTTGATGGAGAGAATGAAATCCGCAAAATGGCCCGACCCCGCCACGCCGCCCCACTCCTCCTTCTTCTTCTGGATAACGGGCTCGATGGTGTTCTTGACGATATACTTGACAATGTAGTCCGGCGTGTAGTAAGAGCCGGTGGCCTTGCGCTCGCCTTTGTCAGTGGCCAGGAAGATCTCGCCCGCATGGACGCGGTCCAGGATCTTTCGCTTGCCCACTTCGCCCAGAGGAAGCCACAGCTCTTTGCCCTTCTCCTTGACCGCAGCCATCTCCTGGTCTGCGACCAACAGACGGTACTCCAACATCCCCTCGTAGATCGAACCGAGGTGGCGAATCTCCAGGGAGGAGTAGTCCACGAATCCCTTTCCTTTGCCCGTATTTCCTGCACCCTGGCCGGACCCGGCAGACCTGGATGACCGGGCCAATAGGTCGATGGCCCGCGCCAAAAAGGAGTCGCCAATGCGCTTTCCCTCCAGGAAGGCATTCTTTTCCGGATCAAAGAGCCCGCCGTTGTAAGCCGGTATGTAGAACTCTTCCCTGGGTATTCTCCTCGACTCGCTGCCGTCATTTATCAGGCTGAAGAGATTCTTGAGACCCTCCCAGTAAGAGTAACTCACAGAGAGAAGCGGCAGGCCCCTGTCCAGCCGGTCTGCCACCTCTGTCTTAAGCCGCTGCAGACTCAGCTCGTAATAGTACCTATTATTAGTGTCCAACAGATTTCGGCTCTCAGCATAGAATATGAACAGCAGCCGGTAGAGCAGCCGCAGGGAGTTCTCCTGCACCTCCTGAACGGCAGTATCGGTATTGTTAATATTTCCATTCTCAATTTCGGAGGATGAGATATCGTTGCCCGCTTCAGCCAGAAGCCCCTCCGCCAGGATCTTCATGGCCCGGTAGACGTTCTCCTGCAAATCCTCGCCGATCTCCTGAGCGTAGGCAACGCTCCCTTCCCGGACCCGATCCAGGAAAGAGCCGCCATCCACCACATGCCCGAAGGCCTCCCTGCGGAAGAAGAGATAGAAATACTTGAAGTTCTCCAGGTCGCCGGAATTCAGCAGAGCTGGGCAGATCCACCTCATAGTAGCTGTCCAGCTTGTAGCTCGTCGCCTCATGGTAGAGCCGCCAGAGCCGGCCGCTGGTCAGAATGGCCCATTTTGGGGGCGTGTCACGCAGGTAGACATCGATCTGGAAGCTCGGGTTCAGCATCTCGAAGCTTCCCTGCCCCTTGCGGCTCTTGTCCAGCGAGATCTTCCAGGACTTGGCATCGCCCACGGCCACAGCATGGCGGTAGTAATCCTCTCCAGGCTTTGCCTCTGCCTCATCCAGGCTCTCTTGGTCCGGGAAGAAGGCGTAGTCCGGCGTCCTGTCCTTTCCCAGCACCTTGCCCTGCACTCCGAAATGGTGGCCCAGGAGTGCGCAGCACCGGCCGGATGAAGTTCTCCTCTAGCTGGGACTCGTTGTAGTTCTCCAGGACGCGCGCCTTGCGCAGATAGAGCTCTTTGATCCTGGCGAAAGCCTCCGCCAGGCCCGCCTCTTCCCGCCACTCCGGGCTGTCTTTGACCAGCTTCTCAAGATAGTGATTGGAGAACAGATTGCTGTTCTTGAAGGGGCGCGAATCCGGGGACATTCTCCCCTAGGCCTGACGGCAGAAATGATAAAAGTATCGAGTGTCTGAAGTCTGCTACCGGCTAATCAACATCGTCAAGATATTCCTTGATCCTCCGCTCAATTTCCTCCTTCTTCTCCGGATTGAGCGAGACCTCTATACCGTAGCTTGTTGGTTTTCCTTTCAATAGTCCCTCATCAATCAGATCCTCGGCCGCTTCTTTTACCTTTCCGCGAAGGCTTTTCTCAAATCCCTTGGGAAGATTATCGAAGCTGGTATGCCTTCCACCCCAGTAGCCGTGTCTGTGTAATTTCTTGAGTATTTTAGCTTTTATGTCATAAATTTTATTAGCATTCATAATTTTAAACTTCGATGACAATCTTTTTCAACTAATCCATTCCATTTGTTATACGGTGATATCTCTGAGCGATCCTCTGGGCGAATCTGTCTTCCTGCAAGCTTTCGGTAAAAAGAGTCCTATGCTTAGGATATTAGACTTTCTGATGGATAATCTCGGATCCGACTACTCCAAGACTGAAATCGCAGAGGGAAGCGATCTCTCCCGTGGCACATTGTTCAGCGTCTGGCCCAGACTGGAGGCTCTGGAACTGGTCGTTCTGACACGAGAAGTGGGCCGGGCCAAGATGTACAAGCTAAACAAGAAGAATCCCATTGCAAGTAAGCTTATCGAGCTGGACGACATAATATCTGACTTTTATGCATCGAAGCTTATCAACTCCGATATTGAGACCGCCAAGATTGTTTCGGAGATTCCAGAATTAAATGGTGATAGAGTCAACTCAATTGATGAATGTTGCAAGGTCGATGAAAAAGCAAAGATCAATGTTAACAGGATTTCGGAAACACCACTCACGAGTTAGGAATCGGATCTGCTGAAATGGATAGCCAGAAGAGTTTAGAGGTTTAAATCTGACGCGGTTTTAGTCCACGTTTCCTGGCATAATCTTCCAGATCCTCAAGCTCATCCTCGTGAGCCTCGATGTAGTCCCAGAGATCATCCGCACACTTGCTTTCTGCAACTTCCGGCTTTGCATTCTGATCTGAATCGATTCCCTTCATCTCTTCACCGCAAACCAGATCCTCTGCAGAGCCGTCGCATTCGCCAGCACCGCGGTTAACGCTATCACCGCCATCATCCACTCTGTATTGAAGAGCCCGAGAAACATCCCGGCATAAAGAAGCATGAGCCGCTCCATCCGCTCCAGGAGTCCGCCCATCTTCTTCAGCTCCGCGGGGTCCTTTACAATGCCGCGGTGATCGGCATAGGCCCGGACAAAGCTGGTCATCATTGCCCCGAATATGAGCACCATGAACCAGGCCTCATTGGGAATGCTCAGAAATTCTCCTCTGCCAAGATAAAGCAAAAGACCGAGAAACAGCATCATCTCGACATACCTGTCCACAACCCCGTCGATGAAGGCTCCTTTGTTCGTGGCCTGATTTGTCACGCGGGCTACCGTCCCGTCCACGAGATCGATAAAAGCGGACAGGGCGAAGAGAACGAGGCCATAGGCGAGATGGTGCATAACTAATGCCGCGAGACCGAGCAGCGCCGGCACCAGCGAGAGAAGTGTCCAGGTGTTGGGCGAGAGGCCCAGAGCCGCCAGCCCACCCGCCAGCCGATCCGTTTTCTCTGATCTGAGATTGGCCTTGAGCATCTTGTATCAACTCACAGGCCCTTGATGAATGTCTCCATCCTGTCCAGAGCCTCGATCAGCTCCTCACGGGAGGTGGCATAGCTGCAGCGTAGGAATCCCTCGCCGCTCGGTCCGAAGACATTGCCCGGCACAACCGCTACCTTCTGCTCATGTAGCAGGCGCTCCGCAAACTCCTCTGAGGACAGACCCCAGGTTTTTATGGACGGGAAGGCATAGAACGCCCCTCTGGGCTCGAAGCAGTCCAGGCCGATGCGATTCAGGCCGGAGACAAACATGCGCCGCCGCAGATCGTACTCATGCTTCATATTCAGCATCTCCTCCTCACCCTTCTGCAATGCCTCCAGCCCCGCCACCTGGGCCATGGTGGGCGCAGAGAGCATGGTGTACTGATGTATCTTGGTCATGGCCCCGACCAGCTCTGGATCGCCCAGCACGTAGCCGACGCGCCAGCCGGTCATGGCATGCGACTTGGAAAGGCCGTTTAAGATGACCGTCCTCTCCTTCATGCCCTCCAGTTGAGCAAAGCTGGCGTGGCTGCCGGAGTAGCAGAGCTTGCCATAGACCTCATCCGATATGACAATGAGATCGTTCTCCACCACCACATCCGCCAGGTCCTCCAGGTCGGAGCGCGTCATTATCGCACCTGTGGGGTTGTTGGGATAGCTGAGCAAGAGGCTCTTGGTCTTCTCAGTCACGGCCCGGGCAATCTCCTCAGGCTGCACCCGGAACTCGTCTTTCAAGCTCGTGGGAACCGTCTTGGGCACCCCTCCCGCCAGGATGATATCCGGAGTATAGGCCACATAGCAGGGCTCGGGCACAATGGCCTCGTCGCCGGGGTTAAGCGTGGCTCGAAAAGCCAGGTCCACGGCTTCGCTCACGCCTGTGGTGATCAGAATCTCCTCGGCAGGATCGTAATCCAGTCCCATATCAGTGTAAGCCTGATCGCAGATGACCTCCCTCAACTCCGGCATCCCCTTATTGGAGGTATAGTGAGTGTTTCCCGACTCCAGTGAATAGATGCAGGCCTCGCGCACATGCCAGGGCGTGACAAAATCCGGCTCGCCCACGCCTAGTGAGATCGCTCCTTCCATCTCGCTCACCAAATCGAAGAACTTGCGTATCCCCGAAGGAGGCATGTCTCTGACAACCTTATTTAAGTGCTTATCAGCATTCCAGGCAGGAACATTTCTGAGGCTCTGCTTCATGGAGTTATCACCAACCTCTTCGGCTTAGGTTTGTCGGTCAGGATGACGCCGTGTTCCTTGTAACTCTTAAGGATGAAGTGGGTGCACGTCGATTGGACGCCTTCCAGCGGGGCGATCCTCTCCGCCACGAAGTAGGCTATATCCTTCATGGACTTGCCCCGCACAGTAATGGAGAGATCGTGGCCTCCGGAGATGAGCCGCACCGACTCCACCTCAGAGAATCTGGCGATCCTCTCCGCCACAGCGTCGTAACCGGTCTTGCGCTGCAGCGCCACCTTCAGCTCCAGAACGGCGAAGACAAGGCTCTGGTCGAGCTTCTCCCAGTTGATCAGGGTGATATATTTTCTTATGATGCCCGCTTCCTCCAATTCCCGGATCTCTCGGGCCACATCCGCTTCAGATCTGCCCAGCAGCGCCGCGACTTCAGAAGGTGTCGCTTTGGCGTTTTCAGAAAGGATCTCCAATATCTCGTTCATGAAGTTCTGTATTTACCACCTCCATTCAATTATAGGCTTTGCGCTTGCAGGAGTAGTAGGGATAATCATATACAATCGAAAGTTATTAATACTCTTATTACAACTGTATTAATATGAAACAGATGAAATGTCCCAAATGCCACTACGGATGGGAGACGAGGGTGAACAAACCTAAGGCCTGCCCCAGGTGCAAGACCAGGCTGGATATGAGGAAGATAAAAAAGGCCTGAATCCAGAATTCTGGCTCAACTATCAATATCAATCAACGCGATGGTCAACGCCTTCTGTTCGACCCGGGACGTGCTCGCTCCCTGCCCAAAGATGGGGTAAAGAGACAAAAATGGAGTCCTGGATTTCGGCCGTTCTGGTGGTGAAGTGGCCATCAAACTTTATCATAAAACAACCGAAGAATTGGCTCGTTTCAAAAAGGATTACCTGCAAATACCCTGATTTTAACCCAATTTAGCCTCCTGCAAAAAGGTCCAGGAATTCCACCGCTTCTAGATATCGCGATCCTCGTTAGAAAAGAGTACGCAATTGGAGGCCGCAAAAATTTATGCACGGGCATGACACGTGACCCGCTTTTTTCGAAAAGCCCCGAGCGTGATTCGAACACGCGACCTATTGATTACAAGTCAATCGCTCTGGACCAGCTGAGCTACCGAGGCGCAAGATTCGATTATTTTGCATCCTCACTTAAAGGCTTTGCCCCTGTGGATCCCCCGCTTTATGCCTGGACATTTTTTCCTGGCCTCGCAGAAGGGAATACTTCGTCCCCGGATGCCGGGAATCAAAATTGCATAGATGCCTCTTTGCCTCAGTTCGGAAGGGATCCCGGCGAGCAACATCGGAATAGGCAAGACCATGCCTGATGGCAAAGAGCCTTACCTCCTTTTCCGGAATACGACGAAGGGGCTTGATCCAGGGAATTTTTCCCACTTCTCTGATGCCCGGGCCATGGCCCAGGAGTCCATCCACATCGCCCCATAGATAGCTTATAAAGACGTCTGTTGCCTCGTCATCCAGATTATGGCCCGTGGCGAGGACGCTGGCTTCCATATCCTGCGCGAGGCTTATGAGATGCTCCATCCTCTGATTGGTGGTGTTGCCACACCCTGAGCAGGCATCCTGTGAGACAATTTCGGGCAGAGGGGGAGTTGGGAGTCTCTTTTCGACATAAGGGATCTCCAGCCGCTCGGCAATAAGTCTGGCAGGCTTCGCGAGAGCCCCTTCCTCATCGATGATGATAGCCACAAAATCGATGTCCCTTCGGTTCCTGAAGATGCCTTTGAGAACAAAAGCCATAGAGGCGCTATCCTTACCGCCGTCCAGTGCCAGGGCCACATGCGCGCCTCGACCGAAAAGCCCTGTCTGCCGCAGGCTCTCTCTGATCTTGCGGTGCACGTCCTGGTCGAAATGAGCCTGACATAAACGCATGCCCGAGTACTTCTGGTAGATAATGGCAGAACTCTGGCATTTGTCGCATTTGGTCATAACAAATCTCCATTGAACTATCTTGAATCAAACTATCTTGAATCGGAGCAATGCCGCCACGCCGCCCAAAGAGAGCAGCCTTTCCCCAGGCTCAAACTCCGAGCTGAAGATCACCACCTTTCCGCGCGCGTTGCCCACTTCGCGCATGATTTCATCCACCCTTCCCCGGCGGGCCAGTTCATCGAGGACCAGGAGGCTCTCGATGGCGCCATAGTTCATTGCGGTTTGCACCTCTTTGATGCCGTAGGCGGCTTTGCCGTCCTTGGCGATCTCCCGGAAGAGATCCTCGATGAGCTTCGCTTCCCTTGCTATGCGGCTGGACTCGAGGACGCTCTTTACTGCTCCGCGACGCAGCACCTCCTGAAATCCGGATCTTCCGATGGAGGAAGCATCGTCCATGGCCATCCTCTTGGACAATTCCGGATAGCTGGAGTCGATCACCTTCTTCAGATCCTCTTTGGCAAAGCCCGGGCCGGCCAGGATCACCTCCGCTCCCTCCTGGGCTGATTGGTCGATGGCCTCGGCCACATCTTTCATGAAGGTGGCGCGGGTGTCCTCGCCGCTGCCTTTGCCGCTGCCCATGCGTATCTCTGCTGCCATCTGCACCCCAAACTGGCGCAGAATGCCGATGGTGGCCTCACCTTCTTCCACCAGAGCCAAAACAACTTTCGGCCTTTGTGATTCTGCCACCGCATCATCGATGCGCGCCAGCAGGTCCGGCCTCCAGTGGTACTTGAGAATGGACAGATCCGTTCCAACCTCGATATTCAGAGTATGATATGCACCCACATCCATGCCCGATTTGATAATGCCGTGCAGCCGAAGCCAGTTGGAATACATGTGAAATTCTATATCCTCTACCTTAATCCCCAGGCGCACCGTCTTTCTCTCCATCTTCTCAGGCCGCGCCTTATCAGCGATGGCCGGCATCTTCCTGTGAGTCAAGGCAAATACAAGATCGCCCCTCTCAACCAGATGCTGCAGATGCCATAGATCGTCTAAAGACTCGGGAAGCAGGGCGATCTCTCCTTCATCGCCGCGCAGATTTTTCTTCAGGACCCGCATGGGAAATACCTTCTATCAAAAGACTTAAATCATTGTGCATCCAGGCAGGGTATCGAGCCGCCATAACTCAGTTGGTAGAGTGTCTGGCTGTTAATTGCAGGACAGAGCAGTAACCAGAATGTCACAGGTTCGAGCCCTGTTGGCGGCGCATTCCTTTTGGGCCTGTAGCTTAGTCCGGTAGAGCGCTCGGCTCATAACCGAGTGGCCGCCGGTTCAAATCCGGCCAGGCCCATTTTGCCACCAGGATCTCTCAGCTTTACGATTAAAAAATAGAATCCGGGCGGCTCAGCTTGAGGCTTTGGCCGCGCTCTTCCAGGCCAGAATCTTCTTCTCGGATAGGCCTGTCTTTGTGGCGAGAATTTTGGCTTTGGCACCTGATCAGGTCTTGAGAGGTCTTGACGCCCGCCGAGGCCAGCTTCTCCAGGGTCTTGGGGCCTATTCCCGGCACATCCACCAGGCCATCGCCCTTTGCCATAACCGTGGTCTTTGCCGTCTTTCCGGCTCTTGCCGCCCTGGTTGAGGCTTTCTTTGTTTTTCCGCCTCGGGCCGCTCCCTTCGTCTCTAACTTTGCCTCTTTGCTCTCGGGATCGGCCTTTTCCTGGGCCTTTTTGGCCTGCCACTCCAGGAAGTTGCAGTGCGGACAGCCCAGATCCCAGGGCCTCTTGCCCTTGTTGATGATGCGAATATGAAACATGCCGTGCTTCTCGCACATCTTGTCCGTGACTACCACCGATCCAAACCTGGGAAGTGGCAGAATGAATCTGCATTCAGGATAGCCGGAGCAGCCTATGAAACGCGAGCCGCGATGACCGCGCCGGATTATGAGTTCGGATTTGCATTTCTCGCAGGTGCCCACGATCTTATCGGTGCGAAGGCCGTCCTTGAGAGACTGTCCAATGCCTTCCTGGTTCCGGGTCAGCTCATCAAAGACGGAAGTGAGCATAACTCTCGACTCCTCGATGACCTCGTCTTCTCTGATCTTCCGCTCCGAGATCTGAGTCATATCATTTTCCAGAGTCTGAGTCATCTCCGGCTTGGTGATGGTGGGCGCATACTTTTGCAGCGTGTCCACCACAGCATAAGCGGTGTTGGTGGGCCGCATGGGATTGCCCTGCACATAAGCGCGAGCATAAAGTTTGCTGATGATGTCGTGGCGGGTGGACTTCGTGCCCAGACCCAGGTCATCCATGAGCTTGATGAGCTTGCCCTGACCATAACGAGCCGGTGGCTGCGTCTCCTTAGCTTCGACATTATGACCGAGAACCTTAAGGCGTTCGCCTTCTTTCAGCTCGGGGAGAATGTGTTCCTCGGCCTTGCTATAGGGATAATAGTATCTCCAGCCCGCTTCCACGAGGCGCGCTCCGCTGGCCCGGAAGGGCTCCGGACCAATATCCACCTTGAGGCTGGTGGCATCCCAAACACATTGGTCTGCCAGGGTGGCAAAGAAGCGCCGCACTACCAGTTCATAAATTCGCCATTGATCATCCTTAAGCTCGCTCTTCTCGACCGGTGCTGTGGGATAGATAGGCGGATGGTCTGTAGTCGATCTCTTGCCGCGAGTGGGCACCATCTTTCCTTTAAGCAGCCGCTCCGCCTCTCGGGAAAAAGCGCCTTTAGTGAAAAGCCTGGTTAAGGCCACAAGGTCGATGGAAGGAGGATAAACGGTATTGTCCGTTCTTGGATAGGATATGAAACCGTTGATGTAGAGCCATTCTCCTATGCGCATGGCGTTGGCGGCAGAAAACCCGATTCCACTGGCAGCCGAGATGAAGCTGGTGGTGTCAAAAGGAGCAGGCGGCTTCTCGATGCGTGGTTTTGTCTCGATGGACCGGATGACGCCTACTTTGCCGAGGTTGGCAACTATTTTGTCAACTTCCGACTTCTCCCAGATGCGACCCTTGGCATGCTGCACACGAAGCTCTTTCTCCAAATCAGCATAGATCTCCCAGTAAGCCTTTGCGACAAAAGCCTGAATCTCTCGCTCTTTATCGACGATGAGGGCAAGAGTCGGTGATTGAACCCTCCCGACAGAAAGGAATTCCTTTCCCAGCCTTCCCGAGGTGAGAGAGATGTACCTGGTCAGCGCTGCACCCCAGACGAGATCTATTATCTGCCTGGCCTCTCCTGAGGCCGCCAGGTCAAAGTCCACTTTTCCGGAGTCCTTAAAGGCCTTGAGGATCTCGTCTTTAACAATAGCGCTGTACCTGACGCGGTCGGCCTGCAGGCCGGGATTTGCCTCCTGGACTATCTTCAGGGCCTCCACACCTATGAGCTCCCCTTCCCGATCATAATCCGTGGCCACAGTGATGCGACTCGCTTGTTTACCTAAGGAGCGCAGGGCATTGATGATCTTCTCATTTATGGGACGGACAACGATCTCGGCTCGGATCAGATCCTTGCAGTCCACCTTTTGCCAGTTGTTGTATTCCGAAGGGTAGTCGACTCCCACGATATGGCCGCTCAGGCCTAAGACGACCTTATCGTCAAACTGAAAAGCCTCGACGCCTGCTACCCTCTGGGAGCGGGGCTTGCTTCCCGCCAGGATCTCTGCAATCCTCTTGGCAGCATCGTGCTTCTCTGCTATTATGAGATGCATTCCGCATAGCCAAATCTTGTCATTGATTTAAATTTTTCCGTAAAAAATCGCTTTCCACCCAATGAACCTTTCAGCCAGGTCGATTTGATCAATGCGCCAACTGGAAAGGCCCGATATATGACTTGATAATTGTTTATGTCTCTTATATAGTTTTATATTTTCTTTATAATATTTTATATAATTGTTTTTATCAGTATTGGATTGGACTGGACAGGAAGAATATTCATTGCTTTATACATATTATTCAACCAACATGATTATTCGCTAAATTTCGATTGTTTTCGTTTGAGGTTTTTCAGGCTAAATCGCTTTTGATAAGCCATTCTACATCCTTGTGAAGATCAATGCAGGCACTTACGCAAATATATACTCTGAGCAAATTTTTTACGATGAAGCACTTATTTATCAGTAGGCAGAAATAATATCGGCTCTCTTTGGGGATCGTTATCCATTATCGCGATGAACAAAAATGAGGCATTTATGGTCAAGATGCCATGGGCTGGTCAAAGGTCGAGAAGCATAGAATCGCGTAATTATAGATGCGCATTAAAATATAATTTATTTTAACAATTTAGCTAATTATATTGTCGCAAAGGCTACAGATTCGTATAATATAGAAGGTTATAATTACAGCACGCAAAAACTATAAGTAGCTAAGGTGCATTAGAGGAAGCGGCGGGAGATTGTAACGAATTGTGAGGTGCCGGATATGATACCTTCTAGCTTAAGCTATCATGTCGTCGCTTCGGCACAGCCCGTCGTTGCAGTTTTTGCTGCTAAAAAGGTAAAGGAGGATAAAGAACGTGTCTGACAAGATAGACCTATATAGCGACCGCGGAGTTCTTTTGAAGAGCGACGTCGACCTGAGCGCCGTCAGCCCTCTCAAGAACGCGGCCATGCAGAGACTCATTTCTCTCACAAAGCGAACCGTAGCCGTTAATCTGGCCGGCATCGAAGGCGCCTTAAAGACTGGAAAGGTAGCCGGAGGCCGAAGGCAGATCAAGGGACGCGAGCTTAATTATGATGTTGTTGCCAATGCTGGCGCCCTTGCTGAAAAGATTAAGACTCTGTTGCAGGTAACCCCAGGCGACGATACCAACGTCCAGGTGCTGGGCGGCGGCAAGCAGTTGCTTGTCCAGATCCCCACCATGAGGGTTAATGCTGCCTCTGAGTTCGTGGTCGGATTGACCGGCGCAGCTGCAGCCGCAACCGAGGCACTCATCCAGCAGTTCAAGGTCGGCATCGTTGACGCTCCCATGGTCCACGCCGCTGTCTGGGGCGAGTACCCGCAGACCGTAGGCATGTCCGGCGGAAACGTCGCATCTGTTCTCAACATCCCCCAGAACGATGAAGGTCTGGGCTTTGCTCTCAGGAACGTCATGGCCAACCACCTCGCAATGATCACCAAGAGGAACGCCATGAATGCCGCAGCTCTCGCTTCGATCTACGAGCAGATCGGCGAGTTCGAGATGGGCAACGCCATGGGCATATTCGAGCGCCACCAGCTCCTGGGCATGGCATACCAGGGTCTGAACGCCAACAACATGGTCTACGAGTGCGTCAAGGCAAACGGCAAGACCGGAACCATCGGCACAGTAGTCCAGACCACAGTCGCCAAGGCCCTTGAGGATAAGGTCATCAAGGCCGGCAAGAAGCTGCCCTCTGGCTACGTATTGTACGAGGCCAACGATGTCTCCAAGTGGAACGCCTACTGCGCCGCTGGCGTACTGGCAGCCACAATGGTCAACTGCGGCTCTCTCCGGGGCGCTCAGGCTGTGTCCTCGACACTGCTGTACTTCAACGATATTATTGAGAAGGAGACCGCCCTGCCCGGATGCGACTTCGGAAGGGTCATGGGAACGGCTGTCGGATTCTCGTTCTTCAGCCACTCCATCTATGGCGGCGGCGGCCCCGGTGTATTCAACGGCAACCACGTGGTAACCAGGCACTCCAGAGGATTTGCCATACCCTGCGTGGCTGCAGCAGTAGCACTGGATGCCGGCACTCAGATGTTCACACCTGAGATGACATCTGGACTGGTCGGTGCCATATACAGCGAGATCAAGGAATTCCGTGAGCCGATCGTATCGGTTGCGGAGGCTGTGTAAGAATTGGCGGAAGAAATGGTCACTGAATCAGACACGGAATCGATACAGGTAGAAATAGTCCCCAGCAGATTCTTATGCCAGAAACGGCTCAGAAACTGCTAAACGAGATCTATGGAAATGGGGGCATCATCAGGATAATGATCCATGGCCCCAACCTTCCCAGAAGCGTGCCCTATGGCCCCGGAAGGGGTGCCCCAATCGAGGAGAATAGAGATCTTCTCATCGAGGTGGGCGGGCAGGCATTTGAGCTCTGCGTCAAAGTTGGGAGGATCAGGCTCGAGCTGGAGAGCGAAAAATACTTCGACGGGCTAAAGGCGGCGTGTGAGCGAGCGCTGCCCATACTCCTTCCATATCAAGCGCGGCAAGTTCTTCCATACCAGGCCGACCATCACGGATTATGCCAAGTATGGCAAGATGGGGGACACGCGCATCTTAGGGCTGATCGATCCCAAGGCCAAGAAGAATCGATTGGCCATATTGTCTGAAGAAAGAGTGACTATTCACGATGAGGAGAGATAAAATATGGCATATAAACCACAATTTTATCCCGGAAGCACCTCTGTTGGCATCAACAGGCGGAAGCACATGTCCGGCAACCTCGAGAAGCTCAGAGATATTCCCGAGGCAGATGTAGTGGCGATCATGGGCCACAGGGCCCCTGGTGCCGATTACTCCAGCACTCACCCACCCCTTAAAGAGATGGGCGAGCCCGACTGCCCAGTAAGGCAGCTCGTTGCTCCCACAGCAGGCGCAGCAGCTGGAGACCGTGTAAGGTACTCCCAGTGGACCGACTCCATGTACTTCGCACCATCCACCCCATACTGGAGATCCTATTGGGGAGCCATCAACTGCAAGGGCTGCGACCCAGGCACCCTGTCCGGCAGACAGATCATCGAGGCCAGGGAGAGAGATATCGAGGCTTACACCAAGAAGCAGTATGACAGCGAGATGACCGATGTCGCCCTCTGTTCCATGAGAGGCTGCACTGTGCACGGCCACTCCCTGAGGCTGGAAGAGAACGGCATGCAGTTCGATATGCTGTCCAGGACCGAGATGGGCAAGGACGGAAACGTCTACGCAGTCAAGGACCAGGTCGGTATCCCATTGGATAAGAAGATCAACCTCGGCAAGCCCATGACCGAGGCTGAGGCCAAGAAGAGAACCACCATCTTCAGGGCGGACGGCGTTCCCATGTGCGGAAAGGTCGGCGCCAGGAAGTACGACGAGGCCGTTGAGGCTCTGCACCATATGTGGGAGCTGCGCAGCAAATGGGGATTCAGGCCGGAGTAAATGGGGTGATACAAATGGCAGTTAAATGCACACCAAGAAGCTATTCATAAAGGCACTGGAAAAGAAGTTCGGATTGAGAAAAGATTATCGGATGCCAAGGATGCGAACCTTGAAGGCCAGAAGACGGCGTATCTGAGACTGGGCCCGGAGCAGAACGCCCGTAAGAGGGAGTTCATGGAGGCCGCCAAGAAGTTAGCAGGCAAGCGCGGCATGTCCGGCTACAACCCCATAGTCCACGCCGGCGGCATTCCCCTGGGACAGAGGCAGCTCGTACCCTACAAGCTCTCCGGAACTGAGTATGTAGTAGAGGGCGACGATCTGCACTTCGTCAACAATCCAGCCATTCAGCAGATGTGGGATGATGTCAGGAGGACCATTGTAGTAGGTCTGGACATGGCCCACGAGGTTCTGCAGAAGCGGCTCGGCAAGGAAGTCACACCCGAGACCATCAACAACTACCTCGAGATCCTCAACCACGCCATGCCCGGCGCAGCCGTGGTTCAGGAGCACATGTGCGAGACTCACCCCGGCCTGGTAGATGACTGCAACGTTCGTGTCTTCACCGGCGACGATGCCCTGGCAGACGAGATCGATGACCAGTACCTGATCGACATCAACAAGATGTTCCCAGCCGAGCAGGCCGAGGTCACTCAAGGCCGCTATCGGCAAGACAACCTGGCAGGCCATCCACGTCCCAACCATCGTTGTTAGGTCCTGCGACGGCGGCACCACCTCCAGGTGGAGCGCCATGCAGCTATGTATGACCTTCATCGACGCCTACAACATGTGCGCCGGTGAGGCCGCTGTGGCTGACCTGGCCTACGCCGCCAAGCACGCTGCCGTTCTGCAGATGTCCGAGATGCTGCCCGCCCGCCGCGCCCGCGGCCCCAACAACCCCGGCGGACTGTCCTTCGGATTCCTGGCCGATATGGTCCAGACCTCCAGAGTAGCCGCTGCCGATCCAGTGAAGGTCTCCCTGAACGTAGTCGCCGCAGGCGCTGCGCTCTACGACCAGATCTGGCTGGGAAGCTACATGTCCGGCGGTGTCGGATTCACACAGTACGCCACTGCCGCCTACACCAACGATGTCCTGGACGACTTCTGCTACTACGGCGTCGACTTCGCCGCAGACAAGTTCGAGGGATTCGCCAAGGCACCCAAGACCATGGATATCGCCAAGGAGCTGGCCACTGAGGTCAACGCCTACGGCATGGAGCAGTACGAGGCCTTCCCGACCCTGCTCGAGGATCACTTCGGTGGATCCCAGAGGGCATCCGTGCTGGCAGCCGCATCCGGTATCACCGCGGCCATCGCCTCCGGCCACAGCCAGATCGGTCTCGCCGGCTGGTACCTCAGCATGCTCCTGCATAAGGAAGGCTGGGGACGCCTGGGCTTCTTCGGCTACGACCTGCAGGATCAATGCGGTCCAACCAACGTATTCTCCTACCAGTCCGACGAGGGCAACCCCGTCGAGCTGAGGGGCGCTAACTACCCCAACTACGCCATGAACGTAGGTCACCAGGGCGAGTACGCAGGCATCTCCAGCGCCGCACACGCCGGCCGCATGGACGCCTTCGCATGCAACCCATTGATCAAGGTAACCTTCGCCAACCCCGGCATGGTATTCGACTGGGCCGATGTCCGCGCTTGCTTCGGCAAGGGTGGCGCCCGCGAGTTCCGCGCTGCAGGCGAGAGATCCCTGGTCATGCCCGCAGTGTAGGCCAAAAGCCTACAACCTTTTTTCTTTTTTTTATTTTCTAAAAGCGACTTTTTCTTAGGATTTTTTCATAGGACTCACAGAGGCCTCTATTATCATGTTGTCTACTCAGATACAACGAGGAATCGAAAAGCTATCTTTTCCCAATGTGATAGAAAAAATAAACATGTAAGGTCGAAATTGGCGGGCCGGTCGCGGAAGCTATAGCAGGCATGTGGAAGATCCTGCAGATGCATTTTTGAATCAGCTAACTGGAAATCATGTTGATGTTGCATGCGGCTCATGTGAAGGTCCAGTTTTTATGCCGCGAGGGAGATAACATTAATAGGGGTTAGATGAAATGTTTGCAAAGATTCTGGTGGCCCTGGCGGCCTTGGTGATGTGCCTGACGCTGCAGGCTCAGGCTCAGTACGATCCATTGGCAAGTGACATATTCACTTTGCCTGATGATATGGGAAGAACAGGCAGCATGGATGCTCAAAGAATCTATATCGATCCCATTGTGGATCCTCTGGGTATCGATCCCTTGATGCGCCCACTCGACCCGGAGCACACGGCGGAGTATCTGAATAAAATCAGTGGCAGAGAGTATCTGGGCCCCTTTGTCCCGGTTCAGGAAGACCTGCGGGGCAATTGGAGGCTGGATCTCCTGGGCGGAGCGCCCGGGATGGTTGAGCTGCAGCTTGTCCAGAACCGGGATGCTGTCTTCGGGCGCGGCACACTGTCTTTGCCCGGGTCCACTAAGGCCGTCTCTGCCAGCGGGCGAACAGTAAAAGATGTGCTCTATCTGGATCTGGTCAATGCCGATGATCTGACGCTCTACCGGTTCACTCTAACGATGAGCAAGGATTTCCTATCCGGCAGCTTTACCGCCTACGATGCGCAGGGCCGGATATGGTCGGGAACAGCCCAGGGAAACCGAATGGCATAATTTTGTATCAAAGGTATTTTTTGAGGATAGGGAGCCCGTCTGGCTCCCATGACTTTATCCGATGCTACTGCTATCCGACTTTTACAATCTCCTCAAACCTGGCTTTATCGAGGTACCTGGGAGCATATTCTATCCCCTGGTCATGCAGGTCGGCGACGTATGAGCGCAGATGCTTTCGAGACCCTGCGAGAAGTCCCTGGTAGACGACCCTGATATCCTCATTCTCCGTGGCAGCCAACTCTCTCTCCAGGTCCATGATGCTTATCTCTTCGAAGGTGGCCGCCGCCTTCAGAGCATCCTGATCAGACTGCAATCCCTCTGTCAAGAGTTTGTCATGAATCTCCTGCAAAGTCTGGTTCTGGAATACACCCGGCTCGTCTTCTCCTGGAGTGGAGAGGCCGTATTGGTCTATGATGGCTCTGACCTGATCCATATGGCTTTGCTCCGATCTCACCAGGTTCATGAAGATGGAGAGGTTGTTCTCCTCATAGAGGGAGGTGTAAAGGTCGCGGGCTGCTTTCTCCTCCTCCCAGATGAAGATAAGACCTTCCTTCTCGCGCGAGGTTAGTGCTGCAACCTCGGGTGTCATCGCGCTCTCCTCGGTCAAGGTCATTATCCCCTCGCCGTAGGCCACATTGTGCTTTAGGCTGATATCGGGATTCTCGGACAATGCCCAGATTATGGAGATCGCCTGGCCGGGCGAGAAAGCCTTGTCGAACCTGTCTCCTGTGTCCAGCTTTCTCTTCAGCTCGATGACAGTACGACCAGCTCCTTTGCTACCGCCAAATTCCGCGATGTCGTTTGTGCCTCCCAGCATGGTATCCTCGATGTGGGGACCGTAGTTGCCTGTGCAATACTCATCCAGCACGGTCGCTGTGCTTCCCTGCACCGAGGCCATGATTATGTCGGAGTTCTTCATCCACTCCTGTGGATCAAAGCCGATGGAAAGCCAGCCTTCAGTGCTGCCGTTCAGGGCCAGGTAAAGATATTCCTCGTCATTCTTCCAGAAGATCTCCATATCTCCACCGCTGTATCCCTGCCTGGCCGGGCCCTGCAGGAGCATGCTGCGAGAGTATTCGCTCTCGCCCACAATTCCATCAGCTTTCCACTCCCCGGTGGCTGCCTTCTCCACCACGACAGGGGCTTCCTTAGGCTGAATGCAGCCTGAGGACACGAGCAGCAAACCCACCAATAAGGCGATAAGAATCGGCTTCATTTTGCAACACCATTAGGTAATATGGAATTGTTAAATATATCAGATTATCGAATTAATCTCAGGCCGCCTCAAATAAGAATGTCCCATTGGCAAGGCAGAGGACGGGGCAGTGGCGTGTGGTAGAGGCACTGGTGCCGGAACGGGTGGTGGCCAGGGAATGGGGAATCGGATCCGGTGTTGGCGGAGAGATCATTGTCCATTAAGCTATCGCAGGTGCAAGAATCAGTCTAATGATAAATAGTGTTAAATGTCATCAAGACAACATCAATATCAGGTGAGACTTATGAATAACGGCAAAGTTCTGCTGCCCATGGCAGCGTTTGCAGTATGCCTGCTGATCGGGTTTGCTCTTGGACAGGACTATCTGGAAGGGGGATACGTTGGCAGATCCGACTATAGTGAGATGGCTCAATATTTCTCAGACCCTATCTTTTACTCAGACCCCACAGGAGCACAACGGCAGAGCTGGGAACAAACCTATTACCCCTACTTCGGGGCGGAGTTCTTTAATGATTACACCCAGCCGTACCAGTTCAGGCCTGGCATTTATACGGGACCATTTGGAGCATATCCTTACAACCAGGTGCCCTATGATTCGGAGTTCAGAATTAGCTCATTAGCCGGGATGCAGTGGGAGCCGTTCCAGAAGAATTGGGCGAAAACTCAGAATTATACAAGGACAAGCTCCTCCCTGAAAGTTTACCAGAATGGTGTTTGGATAGCGCCTCAAATATAATTTAATAAGAATATGGAAGGGATCGAAGCCTTGAATCCATACGTCCATTTTTCATAGATCGCATCCAGGAAATTAAACTCCAAGTAAATGAGAGCCAAATCAGAAGCTCAAAGCAGCTTTCGGGCAGACCTCTACACACCGAGCACATTTGATGCAATCCGGCTCGTTCAGAATCTCATTTACAGGAAGCTGCATGGGACAGACCTTCTGGCATTTTCCGCAGTCTATGCATTCTCTTTATCCACTTGAGCTGGTACCTGTCCCCTCCGACCGCCCTCTGCATGGTGCCCATGGGACAGAATGAACACCAGGCTCTGGGGGCAATGATAATTCCAAAGAGGTTAATTGGCCCCATTCACTTGGATACTTCTCCCTCGATGATCAGGTTCATGACATGATCGAATTGCAGAGCCTGGCACCACCCCGACTTCTCGAAGATGGACATGAAGCATACTCCAATGAGCTTCTTGTATTTCATCCTGGCCAGAAAGTCCTTCATCTCATCGGGCTTCACACCTATCTTTGGCATGGCCATGCCTCCCAGGATCACTACCACATCGGCTTCAAAGAGGCTCTTCTCTCCGAGCTCCAGTCCGTATTCCGTGGTGATTATCTTGCGCGCTTTTTCTTTATCCAATCCCGGCACAAAGGCCAGCTCTTTTTCTCGCACCGGATATCCCAGGAAGAGCGCAAAGGGCGTACAAAAACCAGGAGACCCCACGAATATTATCTTCTGGTCGTCTTTTACTAAATCACGAAAACCATTCAGCATCCCGCCAAGGCCAATAATCTCCTGAATCTTTTCCATAACGATCGTATTCAGAATATACGTCCCGGGGCATTAACTTTTTGGGAGCCAATCGAGATTCTATTTTTCTATCATTCTCTGCATCAGAGACATGATTCCCCGCCGGGAGTTCTCACCTGGCTGAGATCCCGGACCCATCATTCCCATGCCGAATGATCCCATCATCTCTTTATTGAAACGATCTGATATTTCATCAAATATCCTCTGGTAGGCAATGCAATGGGGATCGACTCCCTTTATCTCGCCATTGTTGGGGGCGATGGCATTGTAAGGACAGCCGCCCCGGCAGTACCGGATGTGTTTGCAGCCCTTGCAAACCCTATCCACATACTCCTTAAACTGGCGCATGCGCATGGCAGGCGCAGACACGGCAAGATCCTCCTGTGAAGGATGATCACGGACGTTGCCCATGACGTATTCCGGCATGCCCACAAAGCGATAGCAGGGATAGATGCTTCCGTCAGGGCCCACGGCGAAGGTATTCTCCATGCAGTCCACGAAGGTGCAGACGGTACCCCGGCCGGTGAAGACGCATCTGCAGTAGTCGTTGATATTCCTGACCTCAATTTGGTCCATGTTTTCCAGGTACTTATCCAGCAGATAGACCAGAAGCTCGCCATACGCCTCGGGCGAGAGCGCCCATCTGTCCGGATCGTCGCTGCGAAGCGATGGCAAGGCCGGATGGAGCTTGAGAGTCAAGTTGTTCTCCAGGAAGTAGTTGAATATTTCTTCTTTGAATTGCACTGAATAAGAGGTGAAGGTGCAGATGAATTGCACCTGAAGACCATGCTCTTTGGCCAATTCGTAGCCGGCCAGGGTCTTCTCAAAATAGCCCTCCGACCTCTGCAGGTCATTGAGCTCCTGCGGGCCATCGAGGCTTGAGCCGATGGGAATTTTATGCTCCGCCAGAACCTCTGCCAATTCCGGCGTCATCTTCCAGAGATTTGTCTGCAGGGCGAAGTTCGGGCTCAGATGCTCTAACTCCTGGGAGAGCATTGGCAATGCTTTCCTGTAAAAATCAGCACCCGCAAGCAGCGGCTCGCCTCCGTGAAATGTGAATGTGACGGGGTCGTCCCGGAAAAGTTTTAGCCACTCCACCACATCTCGAATGGTCTCAATGCTCATTATGGGGGAATTCACCTCCGAACTCCAGCAGTAGCTGCATTTAGAAGGACAGCCGAGAGTGGGGATGATCATGACGTGAAATGGCCTTTTTTGTTTCATCATTTTTTGGGGCTTCTTCAAAAGTACTAATAGTTTTCCATTAAATTTAATAATAATAATTGATTGTGGCGGGAATTAGATACCCAGAGCATTGATCGCTTCGATCAATTCCCCGAATGCCTCAATCTCCAGATCCAGAACTTCGTCTGCCGTCATGGAGATGCTCATCTCCCCATCCACGGTGAGCCTATCCGGGCCGCGCACCACAATCCTATCCTGCCCATCCCGGCTCAGAGCTTTTTTTATCTCTTTCTCATGGGCCAGGGTACGGCCTGGAATGATAACGGTGCCCAAGACTCCGGCCAGATCCAGGTTTATGAAATCCTCTATGGTTATCAGGCAGCCCACATCTTTGTTCACTGCTACCACGTTCACTTTTTCGCCCATACGCTTGAAGATGGCATCCATCAGGGGCTGAGCCACAGAGCTGGTAATGACGGTAGCGCTTCTTCGTAGGCCTGGGAGGCGTGCGATCAATTCGGGGTGCCTGGCCAGAGCAAAGGGAGCACCGGTGACTGGATCCCAGAGAGGAGTTCCTGTTACCCGGAAGCTATGCTGCTCAGCCGTCTCTGTGACAATCCTCTGGAACTCTTCGACGCTGTGGGGCACTATGCCAGGAATGATAGGCGCATTTCCCAGGATCAAGCCTTGCTCGCGGGTATTGGCAAATCTCATGAGGATCAGCCCTTTCGCCCCCATCTCCTCCAGGTCACTGCAGGTCTTCTCCAGCTCTGCCCCATCGTTCACTCCGGGGATGAGCACGGCAGCGCAGTAAACGTCGCAGCTTTCACAAAAGGTCTTGAGGTTGGCAAGGGCGATCTCTGGAGACCTGTCTCCCATATACTTGTGTCGAAGCTCTCCATTTGTAGAGAAAACAGTGAACGAAACCTCATTCACTCCTTCTTTCACCAGGTGTCCGGCCTGATCTGTGCTTTTGAAGCCTTTTCCACTGGTATAGCCAAGGCTTATGGGCACCATCCCCTGACCCACCATCCTGGCCAGAGGCAAGAGTTCGGGGTAGCAACTCAGATCACCGCCGCCACTGATTGTCACTTTATCGGGTATGCTGCCCATGCACTTCTGAGCTACATCGAATGCCACGGCGTCGAGCGGCTTGAATCCTGGATACCCCTCCACAATGGCGCGGGAGCAGTAGTCACAGCCCTTCTGGAAGGGCATGCAGTACTTGCAGCCGAAGGGCTGCACCCTCTTTACTCCCTTGAAATAGCAGTAGCTGCAAAAGCCCCTGCAGTCCAGCCCCGGCCTTCCTCCCACGTCGGCAAGTATCTCCATGCTGGAATTTGCCTTGGCCAGAGGGTAAATAAGTTTTGGGGTCAAGACCGGAAGATAAGGGTCGATGCAAAGGATCATGCATTCCGGCATGATGCAGGACATGATGCAGGACCCTTATGAAATCGTGGAGTCGCAAGATTTAAAATTTTTAAATATATTGATATTGTAAATTTAATTGCTTAATTGGAAGAAAGGTTCGCATGTAGGAAAGTGATATATACATCCTTGAATACATACTTAAGTGAAGATTCATTGGGTGGTGTATAAGCGGCAATAGAGCGAAAGCCTCAACACCCTTAAGAAAACAGATCGGGAAAGAACTAATGCGATATGAGATTCATGCGGAGGTAACCTTTGTACATCAAAGAGGTTGAGCTCAAAAACTTCAAGTCCTTCGGCAGAAGCGTCAGGGTTCCTCTGAAGAACGATTTTGTGACCGTTACCGGGCCCAACGGTAGCGGTAAATCCAATATCGTCGATGCCCTGCTCTTCGCCCTCTGCCTCTCCAGCTCGCGAGCCATGCGCGCGGAAAGGCTGCCCGACCTCATATACCGGGGTGATAACGGCAAGAATCCGGACTATGCCCAGGTTACCGTCAAGCTGGACAACGCCAGCCGCTTCTTTCCTCTGGATCAGGACATTATCGAAGTATCCAGAAAGATTAAGGTCAAGGGCGACAAATATGCCTCTTCTTACTATTTTAATGGAAAGTCCTGCGGCCAGGCCGAGCTTCTGGACCTGCTCGCCAAGGCGGGCATAACCCCCGAGAGCTACAATATCGTCATGCAGGGCGATGTGACGCGCATCATAGAGATGACGCCGATGGAGCGCCGCAAGATCATAGACGAGATTGCCGGAGTCGCCGAGTTTGATGAGAAGAAGAAAAAAGCCATGGAAGAGCTGGATGTGGTGCGGGAGCGCATCGGTCGCGTCGACGTGATTCTCGAAGAGGTCGCAATGCAGCTCTCCCGGCTTAAAGCGGAGAGGGATAAGGCTCATTCCTACCAGGCACACCGCGAGGAGTTAAAGAGACAGGATGCTTTTCTGCTCCTGGCAAGGCTCAAAGAAGCATCCATGGAACTATCCCGCCTCAATGAAGAGATCAATTCGCTGGAGGCTAAGAATGAGACGATCCAGCAAAATTCCACATGCAAGAAAACAGAGCTGGCGGCTCTAGATGAGAAGCTTCAGTCCTTGAGCCAGGAGATCACTCACAAAGGAGAAGATGAGCAGATTCAGGTCAAGCGGCGCATAGAAGAGCTGAAAGGAGAGATCGCCCGCGAGGCGGGCCGTGCTGAGATGGCAGAGAAGGCCATAACAGAGATGGAAGACCAGCAAAAGACCTGCTTCATTCAGATGAACAACCTCTCTTTGGAGCTGGAGGGGTTAAGCGAGAAGATGAGGGACGCGAGCCTGCGCAAAGCCAGCCTGCAGGGTGAGCTGGACGATCAGCTGGAGCTCCTTCGAGCGGCTGAAGAGAGCCTTGCCAGGGCGGATGCACAGTATACTCTTCTCAGGGATGATCTGGCCGGAGCACGGCAGATCCGGGAGGAAGCCAAATCAAAGCTGGGTGACCTGCTCCGGGAGAGGGACCGGCTGCTGGATGCCACAAGGCGCGGAGGTCTGGAGAGGGAAGAGCTCTCTCTGGGCATCAAGGAGGCACTGGACGCTCTGGCCGGTGCCGATCACGAGGCCGAACAGCTGAAATCAGAGCTGGCCGCCTTGAATGGCAAGGCAATGGGAATGGAGCGGGACAGAGATGACCTGGAGAGCGGACGCTTGCGCCTGCGCCGGGAGATCTCCGAGGCAGAGAGAGAGATGCAGCGGCTGCAGGGCGAGTTCGCTCGCACTGACGGACGCATGAAAGCCGCCGAGGATAAGGCCGGCTACAGCCGGGCGGTGGATGCAATCAGGTCTGCCATTAAGAAGCAGATGCTCCAGGGCCTCTATGGAACCATTGCAGAGCTTGGCAACGTAGGATCACGCTATTCCGCAGCCCTGGAGGTGGCGGCAGGGGCCCGGCTGCAGAGCATCGTGGCGGCCACAGATGAAGATGCGGCTCACGCCATTGAGTACCTGAAGAGGTCGCAGATTGGCCGGGCTACCTTTTTGCCTTTGAACAAGCTCGACCGGGGCATGTCTCTCCGCCAAGCCGAATTATGCTGGAGTAGTCGATTATGCTCTTAACCTGGTCGACTACGACTCCAAATTCCAGAATGCATTCTGGTATGTCTTCCGCGATACTCTGGTCGTAGAGAGCCTCACCCATGCCAGGGCGCTCATGGGCCGGTATCGCATGGTCACCCTGGAAGGAGATCTGGTGGAGAAGTCCGGGGCCATGACCGGCGGGCACTACCGCACCAAGATGAAATTCGCCGCCGAAGAGGGCAAGAAGCTACTGGAGCTCTCCGAGAAGATCGCTAATGCCGATGCCGAGCGGGGCACGAGACTTGATAAGCTGGATAGAATCGAAGAGCAGATCTCTCACCTCTCCCGCGAGGTCGAGGAGCTGAATAAGGTCATATCCAAGAAGACCTTCCGGACGGACGAGATGGCAGCCGCAAAGCCCCGTCTGGAGAAGTCCATCCAGGAGAAGCGCGAACGTCTGGTGCAGATGGAGAGCGAATCCCTCAGCTTCAAGGGGCAGCTGGACCTCCTGGAGACTGAGATCAAAAGATCGGAGGAGACTCTGGCCGTCTCGCAGCAGAAGATCGATAAGATTGAGGGCGAACTGAAGGGCTCCGAGATTCCCGAGCTGAACCGCAGGGCTGATGCCGCGCAGTCGGAGATCAGGCGTCTGCAAGAAAGGCTGACGGGGATTGACGCCGAGATTCTCAAGGACAGGATTCGAGTGGATAGTGGCCAGGAGAGACATAGTGAGCTTGCGGCCCGCAGGGCGGCGCTGGAGGTTTCGAAGGCAGAGACTCTGCAGCGCAAAGACTGCGCCTCAGCCGAGATCAGAGGCCTGCAGGAAATGCTCAAAGAGTCACAGGGGCGTGAGGCAGAGATCGAGAGCGAGCTGCACGGCCTGAAAGGCGTGCGGGTAGAGCTTGTGGAAAAGACCCTGGCCTTGCAAAGGGAGATAGATCAACTGGAGCGGGAGAGGGATCGGAATGATGCCCGTCTCAATGCCACAGCTTCTGCCAGAGACTCCATCCAGTCAAAGGCGGACAGCCTGCGCACGGAGATTGAGGCCAGCGGCGTCGACTCCACCCAGGAGCCGCCCCAGAGCGATACCGTGGCTGAGAAGATCCGGGCCCTGGCCCAGGCCATGAAAGACCTGGAACCTGTGAACATGCTGGCCATCGATGAGTACGACCACGTGAAAACGCGCCATGATTTCCTGGCATTGAGGAGGACCACGCTCAGCGACGAGCGCGAATCGATCATCGATAAGCTGGAGAGATACGACCAGATGAAGAGGGAGGCGTTCCTGGCCAGCTTCACCGAGATCAACAAGAACTTCAAGCAGATCTTCCAGGAACTTTCTAACGGCGATGGCGATCTGATCCTGGAAAATCCTGAAGACCCATTGGCAGCAGGCATGACCATCAAAGCCCGGCCTGCAGGCAAGCCCTTCCACCGTCTGGAGGCCATGTCCGGAGGGGAGAAGAGCCTTACTGCTCTTTCTTTTATCTTCTCCATCCAGATGTACCGGCCCGCGCCCTTCTATGCCATGGACGAGATCGATATGTTCCTGGATGGAGCCAATGTCGAGCGGGTGGCGAAATTGATCAAAAAGATCTCCAGCAAGGCCCAGTTCATAGTGGTATCTTTGCGTAAGCCCATGATACTGCAGTCGAAGTACACCCTGGGCGTGACCATGCAGGAGAACAACATAACCAGCGTGACCGGCATTTGCACAAGCTGAGGTGAGACGTGACCGAAGATCCATCCGTCCCGGATTCCAGAAAGCTGCCTGATGAGTTCGAGTTCGGTGAGCCGGCGGAAGTCCTGGTGGAGCTTGCCAAGAGGGGTGAAATCGATCCCTGGGATATCGATATAGCCCGGACCACGGAGAAGTTCCTGCAGTACATCGACTCTCTGGAGGAGAGGGACCTGAGAATACCGGCCCGAACCCTGCTTTATGCCAGCATCCTCCTGCGCATGAAGTCCGACTCCATGGAAGGGCAAAAAGAGGAGGAGGAACCAGAGCCCGAGATGGAGGAGATCGAAGAGCCGGAAGAAGAGGAAGAAAAAGAGGACACCCTTCCCCGGCCTCCGGTGAGAAGGCACACCAAGAGGCCTGTGACCCTGGACGAGCTCATCAGCGAACTCAAGAAGGCAGAGATGGTAGGCCGCAGGAAGGCCATGCGGGATCGGTGGCCCACCACAGAGGAGAAGGCTCTGGATCTGTCTCACGATGAAGGGATCGAGGATCGGATCAAGGCGCTGGGGCCCATTTTAGACGACATGTTCATGGCCAGTAAGACGGTCACATTCCAGGATATAAACAGCAGAAATAGCAAGAGCGAGGACGGAGTCACAAACTACGTCTCACTGCTATTCATGGCCCAGAGAAAACAGGTCTGGCTGGAGCAAGAGGAGATCTTCGGGGATCTGTTTGTGAGAAAGCATGCATAACGTAAAATCGAGGTCTCGGGCCGGGCCAGCGCCGATCCACAACGTCCTTTAGGAGGAACCTGTCACCGAAGTGACGGCCTGACCCTGCCCGAAGCTCGACATTGATCTGGGCTAGAAGGCTTCAATCGCACTGGAATCGAACACAGTGTCCTTCTTACAGGAACCCGTTATTATGGGGCCATATGCCTCGCCTTCAGCCAATGGTTTGCTGCCGCACCCTTTCCCGACCGTGTATTAGCGCGAGAGATCCCGGCAGATTGCTGCGCCAATTAAGGCGCGCAACTTTCAGCCGCCGAAATTTTCTAGCCTCACAGGCTCGTAGCCGAATGCATTGCCACGAAGGCATGCACCTCCTGGAACAAGGATACCGTTTCGCCCTAGAGCGACATCATGCTGCCCCGCGGTTGGGGCAAGCTTCTCAGGATTTCCTTGCCAACAGAGCATTATCGGAATCTAGTTAAGCCCACGGCACGCCCGCCATCCCGTTTTCAAGGGCACGACAAATTAACTATATAATCGTTATGGATATTTGTAGTTAGCGGTTGAGATGCAGCCTGCAGGGTAGGCTGAGCAAGCCATCACTTCGCTGGAAGATATTAGAATTGGGCCTGGACATAGCCTTCCTGAGCTGATAGACACTCGAATGAAATAATGCTACCGATAATCATGCCGCAATAAAGAAGTGGGTGGCGTGAGCAGCGGGCGAGGTCCGACTCAAACAGCAATCGTTGTTTTGGCGATATACTTGATCAGCTCCGGGCCGAGCCCTGCCTTCTTCTGAACCTGGTTTGTCACTTCATCGAGGTTCATGCCGCTCGCAGTCAGGGCATGGATCTCAGCCAGTGTGGACTCATCCACTGTGAAGTACTCATCCAGGTCTTTCCTGTGGCCCCACACATCGCCTCCCAGCAAATCGATGCCCTGCATTTCCAGGAATACCTGTATGGCACAGAAAAAAAATTGTCCATCTTTCACCTTACCACTTGCCACCGCCGCGGCTGCCTCCACCCATACGCCCACCACCTCTGCTACCTCCACCTATGCGTCCCCCTCCATGGCTGCCCCCTCCCATTTTCCCGCC
Source organism: uncultured Methanosarcinales archaeon (assembly GCA_963702455.1). Taxonomy (GTDB): domain Archaea; phylum Halobacteriota; class Methanosarcinia; order Methanotrichales; family Methanotrichaceae; genus Methanothrix. The sequence continues at coordinate 80,845 of CAVPCV010000013.1, read as the reverse complement.
ACCGCGGCCACCTCCTCCCGTATATCCACCACCACTGCTGCCTCCACCCATTCTTCCTCCGCCGAAGATCTCCCAGACTGAACTCCAAAATCCGGTGTGGCCCACATACTCAGTATTCTGTCGGCTCCTCTCTATCTCCTTCCTCAGACGAGCCAGTTCCATCCCCTCCCTCTGATGGTCTTGATAGCCATGCTCGACGTTTCTGTTGACCGACATCATGTGCAAATAAAGATCAATGGTGTTCATCCTTCCCGAGCGGTACTCCTGCGCCCTCTCATAATCCGCTCTTCCAGCCTGCAGATCGGTCTTAGCTGCATACGAATCTCCGAGACTTTTTTCCGCCGCCTCCAGAGTCTCTTTCATCCTCGCCAGCATCTCCTCCGGGTCCTGGCCCTGAATCTCTTTTGCTATTGCTTTGTCTCTGACAACATCTTTGCCGACCTGTTCAACTGATTCTTCTGCCTTCTGTATCTTGTCACGAAGGGCAATCCAGTCAACCATGCCTGCGGTTTGATCTGCCATGGCCTTTGCCTCGCGATAGAGCTGCTTTGCCTTCTCCAGCTCCTTTATCGTCGTCATCGATACCGTTGCGCCGGCGACTTCATGCTCGGCCTGCTTGAAGGCAGCATCAAGCCCTGCCAGGCCTGCCTGGAATTCGCCTTGTGCCTTCTTCGTCTCTGCAAGCTTCTCCACAGGATGATTGACGTTCTTCAAGGCGATCTCATAGCTCTTCTGCAACTCGCCGATCATTTCCTGGGCGGCGGGAGCCTGAATCCAGCCTTTATCTGAGATCCTCTCTGCGCCAAGAAAATCCAGCTCTATCTTATTCAGATCTACAGAGCTGAAATCCTCCTCAGCTCCCTTCCATATTGATGGGACATAGCTGGCCTTTAGCTCCTTCAGCGCCTCAAGGGCGAATGTCGACTTTTCCACCAACTCTTCCTGCCCTTTTCTGATCTCAATAAGCTGCGCCTTATTCTTCTTTGACTGGATCCGCCTTGGATTCACTACGTACAGGAAAGCGCCAGGGAGCACAATGAGAAGCCCGAAGGCGGCGGCAGCAATCCATATAAAATTATGATCTCCCGTGCTTCCGCTCTGAGAAGATGGCGCTGAAGGAGAGGGAGCTGAAGGGGATGTCTTCGCTGCAGGTGAGGCAAAGCCTGAGCGGTCAAAATGGTGTATTATCGCCTCTGATCCTTCAATTATCCCTTGATCGGCATTCCCAGCGCGAAATCGGGGTATGATAACATCATCTACGATCTCCTGGACCTGGCGGCTGGAGAGCTGTCCTGCCAGTCCAGGGCCAACCTCGATCCATACATCATGAGAATCCATGGCGACGAGAAATATGATGCCATTGTCCTTGCCCCGCTTTCCAACTCCCCAGTGATTCCCCAGATTGACGGCGTAGTCCCCTGGATTTTCACCACCGATGGAGTTCACCGTCACTACTGCGACCTCAATCGTGGTGCGATTGTCAAGGTCACGCAGATCCTGGTCCAGCTTCGAATTCTGCGACGCTGACAGGAGATGGGCATAATCATTCACATACCCTATGAATTGGGGATAATCCTCAGCGAGGGCGCTCGAAGTTGAAGAAAGAACCACAATCAGGAGCACAAATCGGCAGAATTCTCCCCGAGTCTTTTTAATCATCTTTCATCACTCCACAAGACTCTCATTTATTCATGATAATATTGTCATTGCACCCTTAAAAACGATTTGCAGTTCTGCAAGCGAGATCTCCAGAAGAGATCCCTGGCGCAAGCTTAAATTTCTCAGGGAAAAGAGTGCTCTCAGGGTAATTTTAATGATAGATTCCAATGCCAAAACCGTTATCGAAGCCGCCCTTTTCGCTGCGGGCAGAACGCTCACCCCAAAGGAGCTGGCCGATCTCTCTGGCATCTCCGAGGAGCGAGCGCGCGCCGCTGCTGATGACCTGGCCAGCGAGTATGCCAATCGCGATTCAGGCATCGAGATCAAGAACATCGGCGAAGGTTATTCGATGCAGGTTCGCTTCGGCCTGGCCGGCCGGGTTCTATCCTTTGCCCCCAAAGAGATTGAAGCGCCGCTTATCAGAACTCTGGCTATCATCGCCTACAAGCAGCCCATCAAGCAGAGCGATCTGGTCGAGATCAGGGGCAACAAGAGCTACGACCACGTGAAAGAGCTGGAGAAGAGGGGCCTCATAAATGCCGTCAAGCAAAGCCGTACCAAGCTCCTCACCACCACCCGCGGCTTTGCCGATTACTTCGGCATCAACTCCTGCAATCCGGAGGCAGTCAGGCGAGCCCTCCTCCAGGAAAAGAAGCTGGTGGGCGTCTCGCCAATGTTTGAGAGCCTGGCTCTCCGTCTGGGCCTGGACTTCATAGTGGTAAATCCCTACAAACCCGAAGCAGAGGACCAGGGCCGGCTAAAAGAGATCGATCTCCTGGTTCTCGCGCCCGGCTACGCAGCGAGGGTTCGGGAGAACTACCCGGGAGAGATACTGGAGGCGAGCGTCCGCACGCTTTCTCAACTGAAAGAGAGCGCAGAGACGATAGTCCAGTCTGCCGGCTGCGGGGATGTCGAGCCCCTGGCAGCGGAGGTGGACTCCCTGCTGAAGAGATTCCGGAAAAAGGCAAAGACGGCCAGAGCGATCAAGCCGCTGACCCCCATGATCGAGGAGATCGCCCGCGACCTTCGGCTGAAGGTGCAGGAGGACGGCCTCAGAGCGGCACCGGATTCAGCGCAATATGGAGGCGGAGATCCAGGTGCCCACTCACCAGCCTTACGATATGGATATCGTGGAGAGAATTGTGCAGCGCTACGAAAAGATCCTTGAACCATCCACCTAAATCCATCTCTTCCGCCAAAAATAGGTCAACATGATGACCACAACGAGCAGCATCAGCACCAGGACCGCAGGATAGCCCCATATAGACTCCAGCTCCGGCATATACCTGAAGTTCATCCCATAGAGCCCTGCCAGAAAAGTGAGGGGTATGAATATGGTAGAAATGATGGTCAGAAGCTTGATCACCTCATTGAGCTTATTGCTCAGGCTGGAGAGATAGGTCTCCAGCAATGAGGAGGACATATCCCGGAAGGTCTCAATGTTCTCGATCACCTGGATGGTATGGTCGTAAACATCTCGCAAATAGATCTTGGTAATCTCTGAGACCAGGGGCGAATCCGTTCTCTGCATTTGGCTTATGGCTTCACGCAGCGGCCAGACCGATTTTCGCAAGAACAGCATATCTCTTTTCAAATTGTAGATGGTGGGAAGAATGCCTGGCTCCGGATGAGACACCACTGCATCCTCCAGCTCCTCGAACCGGTCTCCCAGCTTCTCCATGATCACGAAATAGTGGTCTACAATTGAGTCCATCATGGAATAAGCGAGATAGTCGGCACCCTGCTTTCGAATTTTGCCTTTGGCCGTCCGGAGCCTCTCCCGGAGCGGATTGAATACATCGACATCCTTCTCCTTGAAAGAGATTATAAAATTCTTGCCGAGGATTATGCTGACCTGATCCATGTCGAGCTTGGAGTCGTCGGGCACGTCATCCCCTTCTTCATCGTAGTAGAGCATCTTGAGCACGATGAAGATATAGTCCTCGTAGTCCTCGATCTTGGGACGCTGATCGGTCAGTATGTCTTCCAGAACCAGGGGGTGGAATCCATAACACGCACTGAGCTTTTCCAGAATATCCATCTGCCGCAGGCAATCTATGTTTATCCAGGTTACAGAGGGCCCGGCCTTAAATATGAAACATTCTTCGACCGATTTCGCCTCTGTCTCATGAAAATGAGTCTCGTCATAGACTATGACTGTAATCTTCGTCTTATCCGGCGGCACCTGGCTTCCAGGAGGCCGATCTGCGGCAGGCAGGTCTGTGCTGGGATGGTCAGATATAGGATGATCAGTGCTAGGATGATCAGTGCTAGGATGATCAGTGCTAGGATGATCAGTGCTCGGACTATCTGGTGTACGGGCCTCTTTGCCGGATTGCTGCAAGCTATACCCTCCGATTTTTCGCATTTTCGCAATATCTCTTCAGGCCTTTGCCATCACTTTCCCAGACCTGGAAACAAAGTCGTCACCACCAGCAATACAGTGAGGATGCTCATGATGATGGTGGTGGTCCAGGCGATGATATTAAAGAATTTGCTGTTGGTGTACTTTCCCATCAGCTTCTTGTTATTGATCAGAATGAGCATGAACAACAGTACCAATGGCAGAAGAGCTCCGTTTATCACCTGAGATAGCACCATTATCATTAGCAGTGGCACATCGGGTATCAGTATGAAAATAGCGCCGACGGCTATGAGCAGAGTGTAGAAGATGTAGAACTGGGGTGCATCCCAGAACCTCTTGTTCAAGCCGGAATCCCAGCCCATCCCCTCACAAATTAAATAGGCGGTTGATAAGGGCAGTATGGAGGCGGCAAAGAGGGAGGCATTGAGAAGGCCGAAGGCGAAGAGCCAGGCCGAGAAGCTGCCCGCCAGGGGAAAGAGCGCAAGAGCTGCATCTTTCGCCGTCTCGATCCTTATGCCGCTGGGCAAAGATGGTCGCGGCACAGGCGAATATTATAAAATAGGAAACCACATCGGTGATTATGCATCCGATATAGACATCCCATTTCGTATATTTATATTCAGATATTTTTATTCCTTTCTCCACAATGGTGGATTGCAGGTAGAATTGCATCCAGGGGGTGATGGTCGTTCCCACAACTCCGATCACCATAAAAAGATATCCGGATTCCAGGCTCACGCTCGGAGTTACCGTCTGAGTGAAAAGAAACTTCCAGTCCGGTTTTAGCATTAATCCGGAGATGATATAGGTAATAAAAATGGAACTGGCGATAAGAAATATCTTCTCCAGGGAGCGGCGGTTGCCCTTGACAACGATCAACCAGACCAGGGCGGCGGCTATAGGAACTGAGATATATTTGCTCACGCCGAAGATCTCCATGCTTGCCGCGACCCCGGCAAACTCCGCCGTAGTGGTACAGAGATTGGCGATGATCATTCCTATGAGCAATATCACTGTCGGCCTGACTCCGAAGTATTCCCGGATGAGATCCGCCAGACCCTTGCCCGTGACCACACCCATTCGCGCGCACATCTCCTGCACTACAAAGAGGGCAGCAGTGATGGGTATGAGCGTCCACAAAAGAGAGTACCCGAAATGAGCCCCCGCGATGCTGTAGGTTGTAATTCCGCCGGCATCGTTGTCCACATTGGCGGTGATTATTCCCGGCCCAAGAACGCTGAAGAAGATCGCCAGTTGTGCCATTTTGTCTGCCTCTTAAATTTAGACCTTGCAGGGGATGGAAATCCATCAGGCCATTCCTCTTACCCGGCGCAGTTTATGATAGTTCCATGGCATGTTCTTCCTGATGTCCTCCGGAATGATGTCGTCCAGGGCATCATCAAAGGTCACAATCCCCAGGATCTTGCCGTCATTATCCACTACCGGGACGCAGAGGAAGTCGTATTTGGAGAGAAGGTTGGTGACCTCTTCGATGGTCGCAGTGGGAAGGACGCTCAAGACCTCTTTCTTCATGACATCCGATGCCAGTTGAACGGGATCGGCCAGAAGAAGATCGCGCAGGGACATAACACCCAAGATCTGGCCCTCGTCGTTTTGGACATAGATGTAATAGATCATATCTATCTCTTGCCCCAACCTCCGAAGCACGGAAAAGATGTCAGATACGCTGCAATGCCCGAGAATAGCGATATATTCTGTGGTCATGAGGCTTCCGGCAGATCGATCACTGTACCTCATCAGCTCCTGGACTTCCTTTGCCTCTTCTTCATCCATGAGGTTAAGCACCTCAGAGGCCTTTTTCTCCGGCATTATTCCCAGCAGGTCCGCGGCATCATCAGGGTTCATATTCTCCAGTATGTCTGCCACATCATCGCTTTCCATCTGCTTCACCATAGTTGCCTGAACCTCTGGATCCATCTCTTCCATCGTCTCGGCTGCTGTCTCGTCGCCCAGGGAGTCGAGGATGAGAAGCCGGTCTTTGTTGTTCAGGTCTTCGAGGATGTCGGCAATATCGGCAGGATGCAGATCATTGATGGTCTTTCTTGAGATCTTGAGGTGAAGGCTTCTTAGATTGGGGTCGAGTGGGTCGATGTAAGACCAGGGTATAATCTGATTGGGTAGCCGGTCCAATAGGAGATGAGAGAGCCCGGAAAACCCCAACCTTCTCAGTATTCCCTTAAAGCCGACGTCCACCGCCACCACGCTGAGAGACCTCTTTACCTGGGCCAGAAGAACGTCATTGACTCGCACCACTTTCAGGCCGTCAATATCCACGATCTGCCGATCTAAAATGGTCTCTGTTACCAGGAGCTCCTGCAGGGAGAGCTTTCCCGGTGGTATCTCGTCTCTGGACAGATCCAGCCGGATATCGCCATTGATGGAGCTTACGCTGGACATGGGCAATATGACCTTTTCGCCCAGGATGTTGGAGGTATAGACTATGCGAGAGATCTCCAGCAGCGTCTCGCCCGGCATCAGAGACAGGTCGGTGAGCTTTCCTACAGCATTACCTTCCTTGTCCACGATCTTCTTGCCCTGCAGCTGGCTGAAGAAGCTGACGCTATTTGTGCCGTTTGCAGAAGCCCCTTTGACCCATAAAGGGCCCGGCGCCTTGATCTTCTCAGTGATGCTATTGAATGGACGCATCTATGACCTCTAGACTCTTAACCTCTAGACCGGAGGAGTTTCTTCTTTAACTCGCTCCACAACTACAATCTCGAGGAGGTCTTCAATGCCATCTATCGACCGGATTTGGTCGTTGATGGTGCTATTAAGCTCCTCGAGGCTCCGGGACCAGACCTTGACGAAGAGATCGTACTCGCCCAGTACACCATAGACCTCGGTTATCTCAGGTATCTTCGCCAGAGCCCGTAACTGCATTGTCATGCCTCTCTGCATCCGTCTGCACCAGCATAATGGCAGTTACAGTGTAACCCGTCGCTGCCGGATTGGCGGTGATGGTGAACTGCTCAATTACCCCATTGGCCTTCATGCGTTTCAGCCGGAATTGAATTGTCGCGTCGGAGATGCCGGATTTTCGCGACATCTCCTGCAGGCTCATGCGCGCGTTCTGCCGGAGGCTGCGAAGGATGGTCCTATCCACTTCGTCGAGGTCCAAGCTATTGCCCATATTTATCTTGTATTCTCCTGAATTTTCTCCGTATTATTGGTATATTACCAACATTATCATATAAAGGTTGTCCTTTCTCCAAATATCGTTATAAATAATTATGTACAAATTTATCTTATTTGATCGTATCACTGTCCAGGTGAGGTCATCCGGGCCTATGACGAAGCTTTCCGGTTAGATCCCGACGACAATGTGGCCTGGTTTAACAGAGATGGCTCTCGAAGCCATCGGAAGGACTACCTAAGCAGATGCTGCATTTGCCAGGGCAAAAGAGCTGGGGCATAGTAGTAAGTTCAGCCCGCACTACTATTATTGCTAAGGCAAAAATGGCGCAAAAACAATGCAGCCTCTTTACCTATCATCTCAACAGACTCTTGCTGAGAGATTAGATGGGATATTTTTATCCGGGTTTGCACCAGCTGGATTGTTCACATCTGTTATACCATAGTGGTTTGCACCCTGTATAGTGATATAAGCCTTAGGATCATCTTTTATATTATTATAAGTCTCTTCAGTTTCTGCGGGGGTTGCTAATCCATCCCTGCTGCCTTGGATCAGGCATATTGCTAATCCATGATTGTCCAGTAAAGGTATTGGACCTATTGGCCCTTTCAAGTTCGTCCCATAAAAAGCGCCACCTTTTAGAGCATCTGGTCTATTATAGCCAAATCCAATGCAGAAGGGAAACTCACAGCTGCCCTGAATTGCATAAAGCGAAGCCACTCCACCATACGAATGTCCAAGGAGAACCATGGTATTTGTATCAATTTTTTGATTTAACGGCGAATTAGCTCTTGTATTTTCGGATTCCATAAATGTCAAGACATCATTGACCTCATTTTCCTCTGCATATAGCCCTGTAGTTATGATCATAGTGGATTTGTGATTGGGAACAACAACAATAAATCCAAAGGCTAGCGACCTCTCTTGCAAAACCTGAATAGAAGGATTTATCAACATTGGCACCCTGCAAGAGAAGCGCAAAGGGAAATTTATCAATTCCCTTTTTAATATCTGATTGATCGGGATAATATATGTCCGCTGGATCGTCATTTGGAGGAATTTCAACAGAATAATTAAAGACGCGTGTGTACGGAGTTTTATTTGTCTCTATCCTAATTTCACCAAGAACAGATTGATTGACCTTTGCAATTAACGGTGCAATAGATTTGGTATCATTAGATGACTGATTAATGTAGTTGTCAGTCAACTGAAAAATTCCGTCATCTCCATTCATCTCCGCATGGAGAATTTGAGAATAAGCTGGATTCAATAGAATAACCTGGATGAGCAGGCACATCAAAATTGCTCGTAAATCCATGATCTTTCTTCCTTGATATCTAGGCCGTATATCTATATTGAGATGTAACAGTATACTATATTGATCTGTTGATTTGATCATAATATTTTTGATCGAGAGCAAGAACCTTCATCGAAGGGAAAAACAGAAAACTGCATTGAATCGATTCTCAGGCGGGCCAGCACCGAAATCCACAGCGCCCTTTTGGGAGGAGCCGATCACAGAAGTGATAGCCTGACCCTGCCCGGAGTTCGACGATATTTAAGCCGGGCTCGAGGCTTCAATCGCACTGGAATTTGACACAGCATCCGAATTACCGGAACCCGAACTCATTGGGCCTCATGCTCGCCTCTCGCCTTTGGCTTTGTGCCGCAACATGTCCCGGTCGTGTATTAGCGCGAAATCCTTTCGACAGATTACTGCACCAGTTACAGTGCGCAACTTTTTTTTGCTGCCGAGATTCAGTCTCACAGGCTCCCAAGCCCGAATGCATTGCCACGACGGCATGCATCTCCTGGAACAAGGAAAGCGATCTGATCTGTAAGCGACCGCAAACTGCCCCTCGGAGGGACAGCGATTAAATCATCCTTGCCAAACAGAGCATTATCGGAATACGGGTTGTGCCCACGACACGCCCGCCACCCTTTGCATGAAGCGGCAAACTATCTATATAATCGTTATAGATATTTGTAGTTTGCGGTTGAGATGTCTGAGCTCTAGCGGAAGTTATTACTTTCCAGGTCCTACTGGAGCAGATGGCAGCAGATGCCTCCGTGCAGGCGGAGAGGTGCTCGGCTGCGAAGAAGGTGCTGGACGCGATAGAAGATTCTGTCTGATCGTGCCGCAGACGGGTGTGATTGAGGGCACAATTGGCCAACTTTATGGATCTATCGATTACGGGCTCCAGATTTTTCCTGCAGCAATTCCTGAGCATCCGCATGCATGCTGGCGAGCTTCTTGGTGATCGGGTGCTGCGGTCCGTACTCCTGCTCCGCCAGCCCCTTTATTCGCCAGATATCGGAAAGAAGCTTGCCGATCTCCTTAGTTACGTACTTGCGATTTTGCTCAGTCATGAGTCTTGCGGCTCCGCCAGGTCTTCAATGCATCCCCTAAAATCGTCCTCGCATTTTACTTTTTCGTGATACTCATTCGCCAAAAGCGATATTTTGTCGCCTATGGGAATGGTCAATTCGTTATCCTGCAGCCTGGCTATGCCCTCTTCGATGTAGGTGATCCAGATCTTCTGCTCCGCCTCGCCGGTCTTGCGGTACTGCGCCTCTATCTCCCGGTAAACCGCATCAAAGTCCAGTTCTGCAATGACCAGATTGGAGCAGTCCGGAGCGTCTCCCGGCCGGTTGGCGATCAGCTTCATGATGAAGATGTCCTCCATGGAGGCATCCCTGATCACCAGGCTGCCGAAGGACCTGATTCTGGTAGCCTTCTGCCACATAGCCTCGGAGAGGCCGAAGTCGTAAGAGATCCGCCCGGCAAAGATGTCCAGATTGCGCCCGCCCTTCACAGCCAGCCGCTTAACTCCAAGCCGCTCATGCCTCTTCTCCGGGCCGACGATCTGAAAGCCCAGGGCTTTGGCCGAGCAAGCAGCCTATCTTTGTCCTCCTCGCTCCTGCAGACGACATCGATATCCTTGGTGGCGTCCTTGAGCCCCAGCTCCAGCATCACGGCTCCGCCTATGAGCAGGGCCTCTACCCTCTGTTCCAGGAACTGGCCGAGCTGCTCGAAAAGCTCGTTTATCTCCTCTCTCCGGGAGATCTTGTTAGAGCTTGATATCATAGAGATCCGTCCTGTCCTCGATGTCTTCCAGGTTGGATAGCCTTTGATCCTCTCGCCCTGCAGCACTGCTTTCAGATCTTTCATCATGGGATGATCGATTGCCTCCAATTTATCCCTGTTCTTGAGATAGAACAGACACGCAAAAAAGCTTCTGGGAGAACTCCCATGCCGAGTCCAGGGAGTGGATGAAGACCTCCTGGATGGACAGCTCTCTCTTGGGCAAGTGTGTAGTAGTTATCCCGCAGCCCCAGCTCGATCCCGTAATCCTCGTAGGCGGAAAAGGAGGTGAATGTGGCGTCCTGCGGGCGCATGCTCTTGAAGAGCACGCTGTCCCGTAGCTCTTGATGAGCAGGGCCTCACGGGGCACGAGGCGCAGGACCTGGTATTCCAGGAGCGCAGTCACGAAATCCTTCAGCTCCGGCCAGAGGATGAAGTTGAAGGAGTAAATGATAGGCTTTGCCCTGCCTGGAGCGGCTGACGATGCCCACCCAGAGGAAGCCTTTCAGATAGCCGTACAGGGTATCACTGGGGATGCCCGTCTCCACGGCCAGAGCTTCCAGGCTCCTGGGGGTCTGGTCCAGCCTGGCGAGCAGCTCCACTCTGCCGGAGGGAGAGGATCTTATGCAGAGGAGAAGCCCGGTGGCTGAAGTAGAGCCTCTTGAATGCCTCTGCCGGGGGCGTGCCGGCCAGGGTGACTTCGCGCCCTCTCCGCTCTACCAGCCCTTTCTCCACCAGGTGAGTTATGAGCCGGGAGATGGTCTCCCTCTGGAGGCCAAGCTCCGCCTGGAGGGCGCGGGGGTTCATCGGCTCTTTGGATCCGGTGATGAGGACGAGCGCTCGGATGTCGTTCTGGCTGAAAGGCATTCTCTTTGAATTGGATCAAATATGTATATAAATGTGATCCTGTTTCAAGAGAAAAGAAGATTATCGAGATCATCAACAACACAATGTCTTATGTGCCACAGTTATCTTGATCACCGGATCGTCTTGCTCCCATAATCTTATATTTTTCAGAGATAGCATAATCCTGAAAAGATATCGAAAAGGGGTATAAATTATGGTCGAAGTTGGAGATGCGGCACCGGAGTTCTGTCTGCCGGCGTCGGCAAGCCGGGAGGTCTGTCTGAAAGGCTACCGGGGCAAATGGCTGGTGCTTTACTTTTATCCCAGGGACAACACTAGTGGCTGCACCCGGGAGGCTATGGACTTCACCGCCGCCCTGCCAGAGCTTCATGAATTGAGAGCAGAGGTGGTGGGAATCAGCCGCGATTCGCCCGCCAGCCACGATAAGTTTGCCGAAAAACACAGTCTGAAGGTATTGCTGCTCAGCGACCAGGACCATAAGGTCACAGAAGCTTACGGTGCCTGGGCCCTGAAGAAGATGTACGGCAAAGAGAGCTATGGCGTGGTTAGATCCACCTTCCTCATCGATCCCCAAGGGCGGATTGCCCGCGTCTGGCGGAAGGTCAGGGTGGAAGGGCACGCGGATATAGTGAAAAAGACCCTGCAGGAGTTAGGGGGCAGGGGAGGCGAGTAGGACTGGACTTCGAGATTGGAGGTATAATCTTATTTTCGATCATCAAGCCTTTTTCTTATGGCCTGTCCCAACTCCCGGGCACTTGCCATTACATCGGGCTCATCCTCCACATTTCTGTGAGGCTTCAAAATCCTTGCTGAGCCCTTTACATAAGGAATGTTGTCCGGAAGTATCTCCAGGTAGTTCCCGTAATTCTCCTTCCATCCAAAGTCCATTCCTGCAATCTCGGGGCTATAAGCATTCCAGGATGCGTAGTTGCACGCCTCTCCGGGTCCGCAGACAAAGCAACAGGGAGTCCCCTTGGCGCTCATGGTTCCCACAACATCCATTCCATCAAAAGCCATCACCTTTCCCAGCCATGCTTCTACATCCTTCTCGGCTGCACAGCCTACAGCCACTGCAGCTGCCACCTTCCCTTTGGTGAGAAGATTCACATGCCGGAAGGCGTAAAGTCTTTCCATGAATGCTTTTGTAAATGCGCTGGGTAGTCCGAAGTACGTCGGAGAGCCAACCACCAGAGCATCAGCTTTCATCACCAGTGGGCCGATCTCCCGAAAATCATCCTTCAGGACACATTCGTTGGTTCTTACACAGCCCATGCAGGCCCTGCAAGGTCCTATGTTTAAGTCCGAAAGCTTCACGAAAGTCGTATCCAATCCCGTGGAGTCGAGAACTGCTTTCACCAGCTTGTCTGTATTCGCATTCTTCGTTGGACTCCCGCTCACACCTAAAATATACATATACAACACCACACATTTTCTGCTATGCATTTAAAAGAAATAATTTTCAAAGTTCTATCAAAGTCCTGCTCGCTCAACGATCACATCGGCAACTTGCTTGGCACTCTTGAAGGGGAAATCGTTGGGCTTCAAGACCTTTCCGGCGTCGCCCGCAGTAAGTTCGACGTCTCCTGCTTTGCATTTGGTGGCAGCACCTTGGGGCAAGGCAGCCAGAAGCTCACCGGGTGTATTCAGGGGAAATTTGGCGTTCTTCAGAGCACCTTCAATCTGTGCATGTATCTCGTCTTTTATACTCATGGGTCTTCACCGAATGAGTAGTATTCATCGGTTGTGAATATATACTTTAGCGTTATTATACTGTACAAGGTGTAATTCAATGTACAAAATTAACCCTGAGATATAAAATAGAAACCTTTTTAACTTTAGCGATTCTTGATGTTGTCATGAATGCGAAACTTCAGGGCGAAGTTGATGCAATCAAGTCAAAGCTTGACATTATGCATGAAGATATGTTGAGGTTCATGGAACGCTCGAACCAGCAGCATTTGATGTCGATCGTCAATGGTTGCAGAAGCGATTTTCTAGGCGTGATCTCAGGATATGCAACAAGCGAGATAGAGAACGGCCTGGAAGGCAAAATGGTGAAGGACTGTCATATGAGAGAAGCCTGCAAAGGGCTGTTCTCAGATCTTCTTAAAAATAACCTGGATCAGATTAGAGAGCGCGAAGTATCAGAGGATTCCATCACAAACACGAAATCTAAAATGGAGCAAATGCGGGGTAAGGCTCCATATGAGCAGTGCAAGAATTGCTTCTCTGAGGCGGCCAGGCTCTTCGACAAGCAGACCGACCTGATGCGCTCTCTCAGGGTATACCGGGATAATGATGTGACCAGGGAATCGGTGAAGGACCTGCCGGAAGAGAACATAGTCAGCGATATCCTTGAGCCCCTGAGCAATAAGCAGAGACTGCAAATGCTGAAGGCCCTTTCCGGGGAGACGAAGACATTTTCAGCACTTTCCAGGCTCACTGGACTGCGGGGCGGCAATTTGCTCTTCCATTTGCAGAAGCTGCAAGATGGCGGAATGATCCTGCAGAGGCATGAAAGAGGAGACTATATGATAACCGAGAAGGGATACAGAGTCCTTAAGGGGGTGTCGGAACTGTATACGGATCTGTATTCCAGGATGGTCAAATCTGAACCGACAATAATCCCTCATGCGGTTGTTTAGTTTAGAGATAAGTCTTGTTCACCCGAAGGGAAACTCGCCCACCCTGGCGCTGTTGCTGTAGCCTCTCGCCTCCCAGTAGCCCCTCTCTTCCTTGTCCACGACCTCGATCTTGGTTATCCATTTGCCCCATTTGTAGCCGTACCGACTCCTGGCGACCAGCTGGAAGGGAAAACCCCTCTCTGGAGGCAAAGTGACATCATTGATGCCATACGCCAGCAGGATGTTATTCGCCCTCAGGTATTCGAGAGGCAAGCCTGTGGAGTAGCCGTCGCTGGAATGGAACACCACATAGCTTGCATCTGGCTTCAAGCCGGAGAGATTGAGCAGATCGACAACCCTAAATCCGGTCCATTTGGCATCAAATCCCCATCCTTCCACACAGGGCATGTAAGCCTCCTCCGCGTATGCCGGCAGAGCCAGAAGCTCATCGTAGTTCATAAACAGATCTTTCTCGACAAGGCCGGTGACAGTTAGCCGGTAAGTATCCTTGTCGATAACTTGCGTTCCCTGGATGGCGTTATTCCCCTGCTGGCTCAAGGGCGTCAATTTCTTGCCCTGAAACTCCTGGGCCTCCACCTCCGGCAGGATATGGGAGGCATTCTCTTGTGCCGGCCCGGCCTGCACTGATGTTGGCACAGAGGTATCCGTGGACAAAGGATTCTCTTGCGGCAAAGCTGCCCATCCTGAGAGCAGGAATAGGCCGCTCGACAGCGCAAGGACTGCGAAAAATGCGGCAATATATCCCAATCGGCAGTGAGCCTTCCCGCGAAGTTTATGAATCAGCATTCCATCCAGAAAGACGGTCAGGGATAGCAAGAGCGCAATTGTGCCCAGCCAGGAGTGCAGAACATGTTGATCCAAAGGATAAAAGCGCAATTCGCCCCGGGAGAGATAGCCCACCAGTCCCAGGACGGCAAATGAGGCCATAATTAAGGCCAGGATCTTATGAGGGCGAACCCTCCCGGCAAGAAAAATGATCAGGAGAGCGGAGATTGCTGAAGGAATGTAATGTATTGGTGCAAAAACCATTTTCTCCTACCTTCTAGAGATCGTCCCGTCCTTTTCTCGTGACACTGTTGCCTGCTGCATTCGCGTCCGCCCTGTCCAGCCGGCCTGTGCTGGACTCGAGGGACCCCGCCTGGCTGGTGGGATCGCACGCGGTTTCCTCCTCCGTACAGTTGCATTCACTGCCGTTCATTAATGCTTTGCGGCCAGGGTAGAGGCCCAACTCGGGATCTATATCCAGGACCAGGGAGCTGTTATTGGAGTACTGATAAACCAGCTCGACCGGCCGGCTAATAGGTGAAAGGGAGCTGAAGATCAGGCCTGCCCTTATGGTCCCATTGGGCTCCAGCACCACCTTACCTTTATTCCCTAGGACGTTATATTGATTTCCATTGTACTTCCAGCCCCACTGATCCTTCAAAGTGAAGTTCTGGGCCAGAAGAGGCAATTTCTTCGTTCCGTTATTGGTCAAGGCAGTGTCCAATACGATGGTCTTTTTATTGGAACTTATCCGGGACCGCAAAACGCCATAGTAGAGTAGTGTCACATTGCCGTCGCTGGAATTGATGAGCTCCGGGAAGCGCAGAGAGAACTGTTCGCCACTGGTGGGGTCCCCGGAGAGGTCTACAATCAGGTTCCTGGCAATCGTCTCCCTGGGAACTACGAAACCTATCAGCCATCGGCCGGGTTGGAGCTCTTTCGCATATTCCTTGTTCGCTTTGAAGAGCCGATCGTTGCCGTCCTTGAGACTGTAGACGGCTCGAATGGGGGTAATATTGCTGGCATTTATCCTTGTCAGGCTCAGGTCCACATTGAGGACAAAATGTGAGTCGGCATCTGCATTTCCTGCGGGCCAGGGATCCGGGAAAGAGCCAAAGATAGTGCAGTTGACAACTCCATTGCTTGCCTGCAGAGGATAACCGTGGGCGATTCCTGATATGAGCACAATGAACAGAACCAGAACTATATATCTCATCTATAACATAACTCTGATGTTATGATATAATCTTTTGGGTGTTTGGAGGCTTTGAAAAAAAGCCCGGGGCGTCCCAGGCCCTGGGAATATGGCAGATGCCACCGATTTAGGCTGACATGCTTGAGATGCTTTTTTGCATGCCATTGGGAGTGCTATTCGAAGTTTTATTCAAAGTTGGAACATTCGACGTTGATGTATCATTCGATGTGTCATTCTTTGTCTGCTTAACGAGATTCGCCCTCGTGGCCGCGAGCCTTTCACGCGTGGCGTTAAGGCTGGAGGTGATACTTGAGCCTACGGCAGACTTCTGGCCGCTGTCGTTTGAACCTCCTACTGTCCCTAGCCTCGCTTTGCTGGCGGCTATCTTCTCCTTGAGTGAGCTGAGCTTTACGGTGGTGTTGTTGGCCGGAGCCGCGGCGGTCTGGTTGGTCTGATCGGCCGCCGGAGCGGGCGTCGCCAGGACAGGTGTTGTCACGGCAGTCGGTATCGGGGCCAACTGCGCAGTGGCGGTGCTCTTTGTGGCATTGGGGCCATAGACCGTGGCATCGGGGAGCGGCGCATAGTCTTTATCAAAGTTTATGACAATCCGGTTGGGGCCATTGTAATCGTATGCTAGAGCGGATGGCTCGCTGAGGATAGGGATGCCGGTGAATCCCAGCAGGACCCGGGTTGGGCTGGCATTTTGCGGTCCAACAATCTCAGAATCAAATCCAGCCGTAGGACTGTAAGGCCAGCCCCACTGGTCCAGGAGGGTGAAGTCCTCCGGGTTGAGGAGCAGGTCTTGGGTGCCATTGTTTTGGGCGCGGACCTGAACGACTATGCCCTGCTCATCTGGATTGATCAGCCAGTCTGTGATTCCATAGTACCTTATCACCAAATTCTCGTTGCTTTTTTTAGGTGTTGCCCACCAGTTGATGTTGATGGCTTTTCCGCCTGAAGGCAATGCCGTGAAGAGCTTGAAGAGATCGTCTTTTGGAATGATAAAGTAAACCAGCTGCCTCTCTGAAGTGAGAGTCTTATACAGGCCGGGTTTGTAAACACGATCATCGGCATCCATCAGTTCATATGTTGCGTTCTCAGTTCCCATGAGTCCGATATCAACCTTCAGGATCTCCGAAGTGTCGTTCAGAGGCGCTCTGATTGCCCCGAAGAGCGTGACTGTTGCGGTTCCATCGCTGCCTTGCAGCGGATAGGCTTGAGCCGTTCCGAAGGCTAGAGCCAGCAAAAGGGCTAGAACAATTAATCTCATCTGATACCCCCGTTAGATCTATTATCTCCTATAAGGTGGTTAATTTGATATTATTGCCTGCATTTGCCATCCGATTATATACATTTTATCCAGGATCTTGCCGCTCGGATCTGGCTTGATCTTTTCAGGCTGTTTTAGCGAATAGGATTGTAAACCCTGGCGACTTCGCCCGCCTGGGAAACCTATATCTCCCTGTTGCACCATATCGAGAGGCGGTGTTCTCATTGTCATCGCCTATCCTTGTAACCTGCGGCCTGCCCTACGCCAATGGGCCATGTCACCTGGGCCATTTAAGAACTTATGTACCGGCGGACATCTTCGTCAGGGGATTAAAGAAGATGGGACGGGTTGTTCTGTTCGTCTGCGGCTCGGACGCCCACGGGACCCCCATTGTGGTCAACGCCGAGGCTCAAGGGATGGCGCCATCTGAGCTGGCAACCAAGTACCACCAGCACTTTGACGAGATCTTTAAAGGAATGGGCGTAAATTTCGATTTCTTTGGAAGCACGGACGATCCTGCCTGCCATAATCGCACTCAAGAAATGGTAAAGGCCCTCATGGATGGCGGCTACGTCTATCCCAAGGAGATTGAGCTCGCCTACTGTCCGAAGTGCGAACGCTATTTGCCGGACAGGTACGTGGAAGGGGAATGTCCCTATTGCGGAAAACCCGCTCGCGGCGATGAATGTGACATGGGCTGCGGCCGCCATCTGGAGCCCGGCGAGATCAAAAACGCCATCTGCAAGGTCTGCAGCGGCAAAGCCGAGTATCGCAAACAGATTCATTACTTCTTCAAGCTCTCGGAGTTCAAAGAATTTTTGCTTAAGTATCTGGAGACACTGGGTGGTACTGCTTCGGCCCGAAACTACGCTATGGAGTGGGTCCGGACGGAATTAAAGGACTGGTGCATAACCCGCAACATGGCCTGGGGCGTTAAGTTCCCGGGCCATAGCGAACTGGTGGTTTACGTCTGGGTGGATGCGCCCATCGGCTACATCGCCTTCACTGAGGAATGGTGTGCCAAAAATGGCAAGGACTGGAAGGCCTACTGGATGGATGGAGCCAAAATCATCCACTTCATCGGGGGAGACATTGTCTACCATCATTGCATCTTCTGGCCGGCCATGCTCAAAGGAGCCGGATATACCCTGCCTTCCGACGTCGTCGCCAGCGGCATGCTCAAGATCGACGACAAGAAATTCTCCAAATCCAGGGGCAATGTTATCTGGGTGAAGGATGATTACCTGGATAAGGGGCTTCATCCCGATCTGCTGCGCTACTATCTGGCCAGCTATACTGCTCATAACAAGGAGGTCAACTTCGCCTGGAAGATATTTGCCGATAAGGTTAATACCGAACTGGTGGGTGCTTTTGGCAACTTCCTTAACCGGGCCCTGACCTTTAGCGTGAAGAACTTTGAGGGACAGGTTCCACAAGGTGTTATCGATGCAGAGGTCATGGCCAGGATCAGTCAGACCATAGCGGAAGTTATATCCGGCCTGGAAGAGTACGAGTTCAAGAAGGCCACAGATAGTATTATGACCCTGGCGGACTATGGCAACATATACTTCCAGAATCACGAGCCCTGGAAGCTGATCAAAAATGATAAAGAATCGGCCGGTTCAGTTCTGATAAGCTGTCTGCAGATAGCCAAAGCGCTGGTCATTCTAATGGAACCGGTCATGCCTGCCAAAATGGAGGCTGCCTGGAAGCAGATCGGAATGGCGGGAACGGTCGCTGAAAAGCCCTTCCAGGAGGCCGTCGCACCAATCGTTGCAGGCCAGAAGCTCGGGGTCCCCGAGATTCTTTTCTCTCGCATGGAAGAGGCCTTCGTCAAAGATCTGGATAGGATCTTCAAGGAGAGGATGGAGCAAGCCGAGTCCAAAGAAAAAGGAAAAACCGCAAAGAAAAAGGGAGAGATCTCCTTTGAGGATTTCCAGTCTCTGGATCTGTGCATCGGAGAGATAAAAAAGGCAAGCCCCATAAAAGGCTCGAATAAACTTCTCAAGCTCGATGTCGATATCGGGAGCGAGATTCGCCAGGTTGTGGCTGGCATCGCCCAGTCCTATTCTCCTGAGGATCTGGTGGGAACCCAGGTGGTCGTCCTGGCCAATCTGTTGCCCGCCAAGCTATTCGGCATCGAGTCCCAAGCCATGCTCCTGGCAGCGGATGCTGGCGAGAAAGCCGTGTTGCTGCGGCCAAGGGACAAAGTAGAAACAGGAACTAAGATACGATAGGAGGTTATAATTTTGCTCCAGATTGAGAATCTGTCCAAGACCTATAGGTTGAAGGACAGGGATATTGTAGCTCTTAAGAATGTCAGCTTCACCACCCGGCCAGGTGAGATTTTGGGAGTGGTGGGCAAGAGCGGGGGAGGCAAGAGCACCCTGATGAAGATCCTGCGAGGTATGGAGAGCTTCGATTCTGGCAAGATCATCATTGACGGCGCCACCATAACGCCCGATTCCAGCGGCGAAGTGGTAAGGGCGCAGCTGGCCGCCACCGCCATACATCTGCAAAGGGATTTCGCCCTCTGGACGGAGTCTGCTCTCAAAAACGTGGTGCGACGGATCCACTCCCGCAAGACGGGCTTTGAGGTTCTGCCAATACCTGAGGATTCAGACTACGATGAGATGTACAGGGAGGCCCTATACTACCTCCGCCTGGTGGGGCTGGAGAAGAAGGCCAATCACCTGGCCACTATCCTCAGCGGCGGAGAAAAGCAGAGGCTCCTCATAGCCAGGCAGCTGTCCAAGAAGCCCAAGGTCCTTCTCCTGGACGAGCCGGCCACCATGGCCTGTCCGGCCACAAAGCAAGAGGTGCTGGACGCCATTAAGAATGTGAATAAAGAGCTTGGTCTAACCATAATAGTAGTATCTCATCTGCCCGAAATTCATGAATATCTGGCCGACAGGCTACTCTGGCTGGAGAACGGGGAAATAGTGGCCGAGGGGAAGCCCAGGGATGTCTTAGACAAGTTCATGGCTGGTATTGGAAAAATGGAGCCTTTGGCGACAAGAACCAATGCCCAGCCATTGATCAGAGTAAGAGGCATATCCAAGAGGGGCTGCCAGATCTGCACAGGAGAGGTCCTGAATACACTGAATATGGAGAACCTCAACTTCGATATAAACGAGGGAGAGATCACTTCATTCATAGGTAACAGCGGTGGGGGAAAGACCACTCTTCTCAAGATCATGCAGGGCGTCAAGATGCCGGACGAAGGGGCCGTCTATTATCGGTACCAAGATAGATGGGTGGACATGATGAACTACTCGCCCGACAGAATGAATGTGCGCCGGACTTTAGGCATCATGTATCAGGAGTTCGCCCTCTATGCCAGCGAGACCATCATCGATCAGATCGCCTACCAAATGGGCATCAAAGGCAATGATGTGATTGATCACGCCCGGGCTATGGCCGAGGAACTCGGCATAAGCGATAAGGTGCTCGATGTCATTTACGCCATGACGGATATGTCGGAAGATGATGCTAAAGCCGCATTTGAGGCTCTGGGACTGACCCGTGATATATTCAAGGAACTATTCCCCCGTTTCCCCATGACGGAGGCCAGCAAGTTTGCCGAGCCCATCTTTGATCTGATGTCCCTCGACAAGGAGGCCATGTGGAAGCTGCCTGAACAGCTCTCAGGCGGCGAGCTGGTGAGAGCATCTCTAGCCATACTCCTGGCAGCCAGACCAAAGATACTGATCCTGGATGAGCCCTTTGGCGATATCGATCCCATCACCTTGCGGGAGGTCTCCAATTCCATCAAGAAGATCAATGCAAAATTCGGCACCACCATTATTCTGGTGAGCCACCATGTGGATTTCGTCAAGGAAGTCTCTCACAGGGCCATGCTCATTGAGAATGGAGCCCTGGTGGCGGACGGGAATCCGGCCGAGGTCTGCAACGCCTTCCTGGCCAGCTGCCATGCTCCATATCTGAAGTACCTGGAAGAACGCTACGCTATTCACGGATGACCGGGGATGGATGCGGAACTGGAGGAGATTTACAGTCAGGTGGCCGATCAGCTAACTCCTGAGGACTTCGAGGCCAGGGTGGCAGAGAAGGTGGCGCTCATGGCAGGTCTATGCGATTCCAGGACAGCGGCCATGCTTGTGGCCAGAGATCTGGGTACCACCGAGGTGTTGACCAAGATTGGAAGCATCCGGCCGGAGATGGGAAATGTCACCTTTACGGGGCGAGTTCTCACCGTCTCCGAGGTCCGCGAGTTTCAGCGCTCTGACGGATCAATGGGCCGGGTGGCCAACATAACCCTGGCTGATGAAACCGGTTCGGTGCGGCTGGCTCTATGGGATGAGAGCACGGAGATGATCAGATCAGGGGACCTGGCAGTAGATCAGTGCCTCAAAGTGAGGGGGCTGGCCAAAGAGGGCTATGCGGGAACTGAGGTGAGCCTGGGCCATGGCGGCGGCATCGAAGAGGTGGAACAGGACATCAAACCCAGGGTCGCTCCCTATAAAATCGCGGAGATTAAAAGAGATATGAGCGATGTCAGCTTGCTGGCCGTGGTCGTGGACCCCGGCGAGATCAGGGAATTCGTGCGCAAAGATGGAGGCAAAGGCCAGGTTCGAGGGGTGCTCCTGGGAGATGAGACGGGCAAGATCAGGCTTACCCTCTGGAATGAAATGGCCCAAATGCCGCTTGCAAAAGGAGAGACGCTAGAGGTTATAAGCGGCTCGTCGCGGGAGAGGTACGGATCGCTGGAGATCCAGACAGGCAGTGGTACAGCCGTCCGAAAGAGCAGCCAAAAGCTGGACTTTTCTGAAAAGATAACGCCGATAGCCGACCTGAAAGCGGGCACGATCTGCAGCGTCTCGGGCTTTGTGACGGGTCTGGGAGAGGTGCGGGAGTTTCAGAGAGATGATGGTAGAGCCGGGCGGGTCGCCAGTATCTACATCTCTGACAATTCTGGCAGAGTGAAGGTGGCCCTCTGGGGAGATCATGTAGATCTCTTGCAGGGTCTGGATCTGGGCTACAAGGCGGAGCTGATCGATGCCCAGGTTAAGAACGGATGGAATGAAGGATTGGAGCTCTCCTGCGGATGGCGCACCAGGATTACTTTCGCCCCGCCTGAGTAAGGAAGTTAAGTAAGGCATGCGAACACCAACCAGAGGAACTAGGAAGATGCCAACAAAATTACTGGAAGATCTGCCGGGCGTAGGTCCGGCCACTGCTGAAAAGCTGCGCGAGGCAGGCTTTAACTCAGTTGAAGCCATTGCTGTTGCATCTCCGGGGGAGCTTGTGGCCGCGGCGGAAGTGGGCGAAGCTACCGCTGCCAAGATCATCGCCGGGGCACGAGAAGCGGCGGATGTGGGCGGCTTTGAGACTGGAGATCGAATTTTAGAGCGCCGCAAGCACGTGGGAAAGGTCACCACCAGCTGCAAGAGCTTCAATGAGCTATTGGGCGGTGGAATGGAGACCCAGTCCATAGTGGAGCTCTATGGAGAGTTTGGCTGCGGCAAAACCCAGGTCGCCCACCAATTGGCCATCAATGTTCAACTGCCAACCGAAATGGGCGGCTTGAACGGCTCGGCCATAATCATCGATACCGAGAACACCTTCCGGCCGGAGCGCATCACCCAGATGGTCAAGGGATTGCCCCCTGCGCCTGATGATCGGGTTTGGGATGTAGAGGAGTTTCTGAAGAATATCAGTGTGGCCAGGGCTTTCAACTCCAATCACCAGATCCTCTTGGCAGAGAGCGCCATGGACCTGGCCGAGAAGCTCAAAGATTCTGAGCGACCGGTTCGCCTGCTGGTCGTGGACTCCGTGACGGCTCACTTCCGGGCGGAGTACGTGGGGCGAGGCACACTGGCCGACCGCCAGCAGAAGCTGAATAAGCACCTGCACGATCTGATGCGCTTTGGAGACCTGAACAATGCCCTGATATTGGTCACCAACCAGGTCATGTCCAAGCCGGACACCTTCTTTGGTGATCCGACCAAACCCGTAGGCGGGCACGTGCTGGGCCATACGTCCACCTTCCGCTTGTACCTGCGCAAATCCAAGGGCGAAAAGCGCATCGCACGCCTGGTGGATTCTCCGAACCTGCCCGATGGCGAGGCGGTCTTCTCTGTGACTATGGAAGGCTTGAAGGACTGATCCGGGCTACGAGGAACGAATCTGGACGAAGGAGGTTGGGGAGATCCGAGTAAGAAGGAGAGAGAATACAGCATTTTTCTCGGATCGCCAACCTTTATTTGCAGTTTAGAATAGATATAGACGATTGCGACAAGGTAATACTGATAAGAGCGAATCTAAAAATTGGGCCTTATTGCGCGAACTCACTTTGCCCCAGCGTATCGTTTGATCGTCTCCCTTTTGCGCTGCCACCTGCGGGCCTCTCTCGCCTTGTCCTCTTGCTCGATGACTATTCGTCCCGACCTGCTTCCTACTTCATTTTTGCTCTTCTTGGGTTGATCCATGCTTGGTTGATCCATGTCATTTCACCTGAATTACGATCTCCTCTGACAGGTGGATGAATTCCTGGTTGAGGGGGTGCGCTTCTAGAAAACAATCAATCCTAAAGAGAGATAAATCTATATAAGGCTATGTTAGGTTGCAGGAGTAGAGGCCAGTAATTATATATCATAATCAGTCTATTGGAAAGACTCTTATACGAGAATTTATGACCGATCTTCAATCGATTCGGGGCAGAAGATTTTGAGACGAGCAGCAAAAGAGAGAGTTACAAAGGTCCCAGAGCAGCGCAAGCAGGAACTCATCGATACAGCAGAGCGACTTTTCCTGGAGAGGGGGTACGAGCAGACAACCGTTGCCGATATTGTTCGGGCAATAGAAGTGGCACAAGGCACCTTCTACTACTACTTCAGTTCTAAGGAAGAGATCCTGGAAGCCATCATCGAGAAGGATATAGCGGCACTGGAAGAAAATGTCAGGCAGATCATGAAAAGAGAAGACGCAAATGCTGCCCTGAAAGTCAATGACATAGTCAATAGTATCATAGGCATAAGCGCCTCCAGAAAGGAGATCATGGATTACCTTCATGAGGAGAGTAATGCCGTGATGCATGAGAAGATGGAGCGACATACCATTGAGCGGCTCGTTCCTCTCATGACCATTGTGGTTGCAGAGGGGACTCGTGCCGGCATTTTTGATGTACAATACCCCACGGAGTCCGTGGAGTTTCTGCTCGCATCTCTCGTCTACTTCTTCCATCACCCAGAGATATTCGCTGACCCCATACGCCGCGAGAAGATGCAAATCTCCCTGGAGACAATTCTTGGCAGAACCCTTGCCGTAAAGGATTACAAATTCATTCTTGTTGTCTAGAGTCTCCGGAATCGGGCCGGTTTTGGGCCGAATGGTGGGATAATTTGAGACCCGAAAGGGGCGTTAGCCTTTTAAGTTAACAATGGTTATTGGAGGGGCTTGAAAAAATCGGACTCAGGTGATAATTGATATGAAGATACGATCCATAATTATTACTGCGGCTCTTTTAGCCCTGATCTCAGTAGCATTTGCCCAGAATCCTATTGATGCTGTAGCCGGATCCCTCCAGGAACAGGTGAGTGGAGCAGGAGAGCAGCTTCAGCAGAGGGCGGTTCAATATGTGGCAGAAGGAAATCTGACCCGGGAGCACATCACTCAGGACCTCAATGCAACAAGGGAAAATCTCACGGGAAAGGCAAAGCAGCAACTTGAACAGAAGCTCAACCAGAATCTGAATATCACTCCTGAGGAGCTGGAGCAAAGGGCGAAAGAGGAATTGAAGAACCAGCTCAACCAGAGGATCAACCAGCAACCAGGGTTCCCGGCGATTCTGGCCGTGTTGGTTATATTTGCGGCAGGCTGCCTGATTAAAAGACGAAACTGAAGGGCAAGCCGTTTATTTCTTTGCTCTCGGGTAGCTGATACCTGTAGCGGATACCCGAGATAGCTTTATATACTATTATGATGACTGACAGTCAGTCAAAATGTTGTGGAAACTGTTATGGATGATAGTCCCGAAGTCAGAAACAAACGGAAGACGAATGTCGCTCTTCTTTCGGTCATTTCTAACTCATGCTTAGTTCTTCTCAAGCTCATCGTCGGATCGATGATTGGATCAGTCTCCGTCATTTCCGAGGCAATCCACTCCGGCGTGGACCTGCTTGCAGCCGTTATCGCTCTCTTCGCCGTCCGGACGTCAGCAAGACCTGCAGATGAGGATCATCCCTTTGGACACGACAAGGTTGAGAATATATCCGGGACAGTGGAAGCATTGCTCATCTTCGTTGCTGCAGGTTGGATTCTCTTCGAGGCCGTAAAGAAGTTAAGAAACCCCGAACCGTTGGATCATGCAGGGTGGGGAGTAGCAGTCATGCTTCTCTCCGTGGCAGCAAACATATTCGTCTCCAAGAGGCTCTTCAAAGTTGGCCAGGAGACGGATTCCGTAGCATTGAAGGCAGATGCCTGGCATTTACGTACTGACGTTTATACTTCATTAGGGGTAATGGGCGGCCTCCTCATCATCGTGGTCGGCGGATTGATAGCCCCGGGTGTAAACCTGCAATGGGTAGATCCAGTAGCGGCGATGATAGTCGCGGGATTGATCATCAAAGCTGCATACCACTTGACAGTCGAGTCGGCCCGCGACCTGGTCGACGTGGGTCTCCCTACTGATGAAGTGGAAGAGGTACGAAAGCACATAATTGCCTTTGCTCCAACTATCAGAGGAATCCACAGGCTGCGCACGCGAAAGGCGGGTGCCAGTCGCTTTGTGGAGTTTCATATCAGAGTCGACGCAACGATGTCTGTAGACGAGTCACACCGCATTGCAGATATGGTCACCTGCTCCATCAAACAACACTATCCGGGAACAACAGTCACAATTCATATCGAACCCTGCAATTGCGGCATAGCTAAAGAAGGATCTTGCGGATGTTTGCTCTCCGAGAGAGAAAAGATTGCGTTAACTGGGAGTGGAACCTATGCATCCACTGTGATAGAAGACGCTTAAGCATAGGCTCAATATCTGGTTTGGCTTAATACTCTATGAGGTTATAACCATGTTCAGGAAGATAATGGTCGCGACGGATGGATCCGAGACGAGCATGAGAACGGCAAAGCTTGCCGTGGATCTGGCGAAGCTTGCGGGAGGCACAGTTGCGGCGATCTATGTCGTGGATTTGTTAAGGCTGTCTAAACTTCCTGGTTACACAGCCTTGCCAGGCATAAGTGAGAGGTTGATGGAGCTCATGTTCAAGGAAGCAGAGGATGCCACATCAGAAATCGGCGAGATGGCCTGCGATGCGGGTGTACCTTTTGAGAAGATCGTTGCTGAGGGAAACCCCAGCGAAGAGATTCTCAGACGATCCTCTGAATCAGGAATGGATCTGCTAATGATAGGAAGCATTGGCCGGACGGGACTGGAAAAAATAATGCTTGGCAGCGTGGCGGAAAAGGTGGTACGCCATTCCAAGATCTCAGTTCTTATTGTGCCTGGAAAAAGTAAACCAAAAATCTAAAAAAATCCTTATTTTAGAATCTTCTCTATCCTCTCCAGCGCCTGCTTTATCCGGCCCTGAGAAGTGGCATAGGAGAGCCGGACATGATTCGCCCCTCCTGGGCCAAAAGCAGATCCTGGCGTAGCAGCAATGAGAGCATCCTTCAAGAGCTTATCAGTGAAGGCATCGCCGCCGCCAAACTCGGATACATCAGGGAAGACATAGAACGCGCCCCCGGGATTACTGCAAGGTATTCCCAAACTCTTCAGGCCCCCCACAAGCAGATCCCGGCGTGCTCGAAACTCTGTCACCATGGACGCGACCTCATCTTGGGGTCCCTGCATAGCTGCGACTCCGGCACGCTGCACAAAGGTGGTGGCCTGGGAGACAGAGTGAGATAGTAGTCTGGTCACCCACTTCATGGTCTCCCTGGGACCGGTAAGGTACCCCAGACGCCAGCCGGTCATGGCGTAGGCCTTGGAAAAGCCATTGATGGTTACTGTTCGATCCTCCATTCCCGGCAGCGAACCGATGCTGATATGCTCGTGATCATAAATTATCTTCTCATAGATCTCATCGGAAATTACGAAAAGATTGTGGTCTTCTGCCAGGTCGCGAATCTCCGACAGAACCGATTTATCAAAGACGGCACCAGTGGGATTGGATGGAGAATTGACAATGATTAGCCGGGTTTTAGGATTGATATTTGCGGCGAGGTCAAGAGGCCTGAAATTCTCATCCACATCTCCCCAGGTGACAGAGGCTCCGGAGAAGGCGACACATGGCTCATAGCTCACCCAGGAAGGTCCGATTAAGACGCACTCGTCACCCTCCTGCAGGAGCGCCTGGATGGCTGCAAAGACGGCCATCTTTGCCCCAGGAGTCACAATGACGTCATCAGCGGTGACATGAAGCGAATTATCCCGGCAAAGCTTCTCGGATATAGCCCGTCGCAGTTCGGGAATGCCGGCCGTGGGCGAATAGTGCGTCTCGCCCTTCCTGATAGAGTTGCAGCCCGCTTCGACAATGTGCTTTGGTGTATCGAAATCTGGCTCGCCTACACCCATGTCAATGATATCAAGGCCGCTGGCAGTGAGCTTCTTGGCCATGGCCGAGATTTTCAATGTCGTTGACTCATGAATGGAGGCCATCCGCGCTGAGACCATGGTCTAATCACCACCAAGTCTTTGCAGTAGCTTGACTGCCGCCTCTACAGCTCGCTTGGCATAGTCCACTCGCTTTTGCGCATCAGCCCTGGACATCTTGGGGCCGGTGATTCCGAGAGTGACTGGTTTATCGAACTCCATAGACAGATCCATCAGCAAACGAGCCGCGTGCGAGACGACAACCTCGTCATGGGCAGTCTCTCCCTGGATCACACAGCCAATTGTCACGACTGCATCGATGTCCTCGCGACGAAGTAGTTTTCTCGCGACAATGGGCATGTCATATACTCCAGGGACATAAATGACAGCTTTGACCTCTGCTCCCAGGAACTGGGCATGCTCTCTGCCCAAAAGCTCCATCTGATAGGTAATGTCCCTATTGAACTCCGAGACAACGAAACCAAGTTTTGCCATAGCTCCAAACCCCGTAAAGAGTAGGCAACAACCTTCCTTCCTTCTGTAATAAACCCATCGATTCCCATTCGATCAAGAAATGGGTTCCTTCTGCGATCAAAATGCATTTATCCTTGGCAGTTGTGCGAAGTCAAGATGCTCTATGAATCTTATTTATCTTAATGGGGAGTTTGTTCCGCCTGAGAAGGCCTCGATCTCGGTCTTCGATCACGGATTTCTGTATGGCGACGGGGTCTTCGAGGGCATAAGAGCTTATGGAGGGCGCGTCTTCCGGCTTGAGGATCACGTCAAGAGGCTCTTCGACTCGGCTCAAGCCATCATGCTCTGCGTTCCCATGAGCCAGGCAGAGATGTGCGAAGCAATTCTTGAGACGCTGCGCCAAAATAACCTGCGCGATGCCTACATCCGCCCCATAGTCACGCGGGGTTTCGGTGACCTGGGACTTGACCCCAATAAGTGCAGTCTGGCCACAGTAATCGTC
Source organism: uncultured Methanosarcinales archaeon (assembly GCA_963702455.1). Classification (GTDB taxonomy): domain Archaea; phylum Halobacteriota; class Methanosarcinia; order Methanotrichales; family Methanotrichaceae; genus Methanothrix. Next base: position 52,303 of record CAVPCV010000013.1, on the reverse strand, counting down.
ATTGCTGTCGAGTGGGGTGCAATGTACGGAAGTCTCTACGAGGTTGGTCTGACAGCAATCAGCGTCGCCGTTCGCCGTAACTCGCCTGACGCCCTGCCACCGAACATCAAGAGCCTCAACTATCTGAACAACATACTGGCCAAGATCGAGGCCAATATCAAGGGAGGCAATGAGGCCATCATCCTCGATGCTCAGGGAAGGCTATCCGAGGGGAGCGGCGATAATATATTCATCATAAAAGATAAAAAAATCTACACCCCTCATACAATAAACAATCTCAAGGGCATTACCAGGGAGGCAGTCCTGGAGCTGGCAAAGGTTAAGGGCTATGAGGTTCTGGAAAGAGATCTGGGCCTGTTTGACCTTTACACTGGAGATGAGGTCTTCGTTACAGGCACGGCAGCCGAGGTTGCGCCTGTCACCAAAGTCGATGGCAGGATCATAGGTTCAGGCAAGCCCGGGCCAATAACAATAAAACTTATGGCGGCCTTCAAAGAATTGACAATGACCACCGGCACTCCGATATTCAAATAGAAGGCTACGAAATGGAGGGTATTTTATAGCCCTCCTTAATTCTGATCGTGATCGGGAACGACTTTGACAGAAATCCTGCGCCTTCTCGGGCCATCCAGTTCGATGAAGAGGATCCTCTGCCACGCTCCCATGGCCAGACGATTTTGCCCAACAGGAATTATAACGCTATTTCCGAGCAGTACGGCTCGGAGGTGGGCATGTGCATTGCCTTCTCCATGGTCATGCCGGTAGTTTGCACCCTCTGGAGCTATATTTTCTAAAAAATTCAATATGTCTATCATCAAAGCCGCATCCGCTTCATTCACAGTCAATCCCGTAGTTGTATGGAGAGTGTAAACCAGGCAGATGCCACTCTGCACACCGCTCTCCAGAAGAGCTTTTGCTACATGAGCTGTAATATCTATAGCGTCTACTGGTTTTCTCGTATCAATCTCGATCATAATCCACCACAATTTTCCGGGTTATAATAATTCAAGCCAATTCCATCAGTAAAGAGATTTTGTATGTTCTGGAGAAAATCATTGCTCAATAATTCAAGGGGAGGATCCGGGTCAATTCATCTTGAGGGGATGGATGACTTAAAAAGTCTTTAAGAATCCCGGATCCATATTTATACTTATCACCTATCATATATAAATTTTACTGTATAAGGCTTTGAGAATTTCATTCAAAAGTAATTCAGCTAATGTATTAGAGACGGAATTGAAAAAGAAAGAAGATAAAAATATATCATCACATAAAAGTATCAGCGCTTTTTCTAGAGGTGCCTGTGCCTTTAGCTAGCTATTATTTGCAGTTCGAATTAGGAATTCTAATCCCTATTTTCGCCAGCATCTTATCACTAAAAACGTATGAGGTTAGGCGTAAGTTGTAAAAATACCTATTACAATTTTTAGAATCTCATCCAATGTGTCATTCTTCGGTAGAAAGGTTTGTCGTTAAGGCTCATGATGCTTATGTGATCCTTCTATCGTCGATTATAATATTAAGAGAGGTTACAATACTCTTTGATGGATCATCATATGCCTATAAGAGTCCTCGTCCTGGGAGGCTATGGCGGAGCAGGCAGCAATATATCCAGCCTTCTATTGCAGGAAACTGATTGTGATATCGTCGTTGCCGGCAGGCATAAAGCCATGGCTTTGGACCTATGTGATCAGTTGAATGCGAAATTCCCCGGTCGAGCTTCTGGCATCTATGCGGATGCATCGCAGTCTGAGAGCCTGAAACCGGCTTTGCGGGGCGTGGATCTGCTAATCTCGGCCAGCACGAGCCTGGACTACATAGGGGTAGTGGCAGAAGCTGCCCTCCAGGCAAATATCGATTATCTGGATATCCATTATCCTCAGCAGAGGGTAGCGGTCTTGAAGAATCTGACAAAACAGATAACGGCACAGGGTCTCTGTTTCATAACTCAGGCCGGATTCAATCCCGGCCTCCCTTCGGTTCTGGTGCGTCTTGCCAAGAGTCATTTTACCAGATACGAAAAGGCGCGAGTGGGAGTAGCTATGAACACCCGTTTTGAAAAGGGAGGAGCTTTGGATGAATTCATAGACTCTCTTGGCGATTTCAAATCGGATCTTTTCCGGGAAGGAAGATGGGGGAAGGCGAATGTGACAGATGCAGCATCCTTTGACTTTGGCCAGCAATTGGGAAAAAAGCAATGCTATCCTATGAGCCTGGAGGAGATGCGGGCTTTGCCAGACATGCTGGGGCTGCAAGAGCTGGGCCTTTATGCCGCAGGAATGAACTGGTTTGTGGATTACCTGGTGATTCCAGCGTCATTTCTATTGGGAAAGGTGCATAAGGGTCTGGGAAGAGGGATTCTAGCGAGCTTGATGGTCATGGGCCTGGAGAGGTTTTCTCCGCACCAAGAAGAAGTGGTAATAGTAATGGAAGCGGAGGGAAAGGATGAAGCCGGGCCAAAAAAGGTCAGGATAACTGTCAGGCATAGTGATGCCTATTTCATTACAGCGGCGCCAGTGGTGGCCTGCGTTCGCCAATATCTGCAGAAAAAGATCCCGCCCGGATTGAACATCATGGGCCACGCGACAGATCCGGAGATTCTGATCGATGATCTGCAGCGGATGGGGGTCGAGGTGGAAGTCAGCGATCTGTAAAGGCCACAATACTATCTGCCATCTTTATAGAGATTTATCAAGAAAAAGAAATTGATTGCCAGGCTTTCCTAGCAATCTATGCCCTCACAAGGAGGGGAGTCTTCATTTTCCGGCACAGGATTCTCATGGAACTTGATGGTCTTCTCAGCCTCGAATGTTCCGGAGAACAACTCGTGGGCCTTGATATCCTTGTAGAATATCTTGTGCCATGAGGCATCAGTGCCCCAGGTACCATTGAAGGAATTCTTGGTCTCGAAGCCAATCAAGTGGGCCGGATTGTTGCCCATGAGTTCAGCTACTCTGTCTGTATCTCTTCCCGCATCTCTCAGCTCGTTTATGAGCTCTTCCGGGGTTATTCTCGTAGAGGGCTGAGCCATATATAGGGCATATTCCTCAGGATAGTATGTGGCAAGAAGATTCAAATAGTCCTCGCAGGGGGCCTTTGCCGGATCCTTCGGATTGTACGGCGTAGTTGAGACAAAGAACGTTGTCTGATCCTTCTCCATCTCGTTGACTGCGAAGGTCTCCTGGACCTTTGCTCCTATTCCGCCATAGAAATCCTTCGACTGCAGGAACTTGGCCCCCACCAATGGCGTCTCACCGGCATAGGTGAGCTTGGTCTTCTCGTAGAGATTGAGTTCGGATTCGCTTCCGTTATTGACCGAAGATATGCTTCTCTTCAGCTTATCTGAATTTTGCGAGTAAGCATGCTCAGAGTCAAGCTCAAAATCGCCGTCACCCGCCATGTTGTTAAAATATTCCAGGGCGATCTTCTTGTCGATTATCGATGTACTGACATCGATTATACCGTTTCCTGATACCTTCTGTGATTCACAAAACTGTTCATACTGCACTGGCGGCACGAGTGGTGGGTTCGCCAATGCGGTAAAGCATAGCAATTGAGCTAAAACTAATGCTATCGCTACAATTACTCCCTTCATTTTACATTCACCCCTATACTCGATAGAGTATGCAAATAATTGGTCTCATAAGGATATAAACATATCGAAGATCGCCGGAGAAGATTATCATATTGATATTCAATAGAATGATAGTAGTCATTATAGTGCTCGAAATCGCAGTATTGAAAGCCATACTTTATGAAATAATGCGTATATAGTGCTTTCAATCTGGCAGGCACAACAAGGATCGAGATGAAAAAATCAAGTGCGTATTCGCAAGACTACTAACAATATAAATAATATTAGTATTACTAATTCTGAGAATCCAATTTTGGATTCAAATATTGATTCAGCATAATTTTAAGCATGGATTCATGTATTGATAAATGACAATAAGATCTGATGAGGTTGTCATGACAGAAGATCCCATTTCCAGCAAGGACCTACCAAGAGCCGTTGGCCAGCCGAACCGGCTCATTACAGAAGAGAGCCCGTATCTGTTGCAGCATGCCTACAATCCCGTGCAATGGTACCCATGGGGCGAGGGGGCCTTCGAAGCCGCCAGGAAGGAGGCTAAACCCGTTTTCCTATCTGTGGGCTACTCCACCTGCCACTGGTGCCACGTCATGGCTCACGAGTCCTTCGAGGATGCGGAGGTAGCCAGGCTTTTGAATCAGTCCTTCATCTGCATAAAAGTAGACAGGGAAGAGCGTCCGGACATAGACCATATGTACATGGCCGTGGCCATAGGCATGACCGGCCGGGGCGGCTGGCCCCTTACTGTCATAATGACTCCAGAAAAGAAACCCTTCTTCGCCGCCACATATATACCCAAAAACGGCCGCTATGGCCAGGCAGGGATGATGGAGCTCATCCCCAAGATCAAAGAGATTTGGGATAGTAATAGAAATGAGCTGCTCGGCTCCGCCGACAGGATTGTGGATTCTTTAAGGCAATCGCAGAATCCGGAGGCGGAGTCTGGGGATCTGGATGCCTCATACCTTGCCAGAGGCTACCAATCTCTGGCCTCGATCTACGATGCCAGGAATGGCGGCTTTGGCAATGCGCCCAAGTTCCCTGCGCCCCACAACATTCTCTTCCTTTTGCGGTACTGGCGGCGGACAGGTGACGAACAAACTCTTGAGATGGTTGAGGCCACGCTTCAGGCCATGCGCATGGGCGGGATCTTTGATCATGTGGGATTCGGATTTCACAGGTACTCGACGGATGCGGAATGGTCGCTTCCTCATTTCGAGAAGATGCTCTACGACCAGGCGCTGCTGGCCATTGCCTATACAGAGGCCTATCAGGCTACAGGCAAAGAGGAATACGCCAGAACTGCACGCGAGATCCTGGAGTATGTCTTGAGAGATATGACAAATCCGGAAGGAGGCTTTTATTCCGCAGAGGATGCCGACAGCGAGGGTGAGGAGGGTAAATTTTATTCCTGGACGGCAGAGGAGCTCGAAGAGGTCCTGGATAAAGCGGATTTCAAACTGCTGATCCGGCTCTATGATGTGCATGAGAGAGGCAACTATGAGTTGGGAAGAAACATCTTACGCCAGATGTCTGCCTTCAGCGATGCGGCAGCGATCCTGAAGATACCGGAATCTGAGATCTGCAACTCCTGGAATAGAATCAGAGTCAAGCTTTTTCAGGTTAGGGAGGGGAGAGTTCACCCCCTAAAGGACGACAAGATCCTCACCGACTGGAATGGATTGATGATAGCGGCCCTGGCAAAAGCGGCTCAGGCCCTGGATGCACCCCAGTATGCAGCAGCTGCGAAACGGGCGGCTGATTTCCTTTACGATAAGATGCAAGATTCGGAGGGGAGACTTCTGCACCGCTATCGGGGCACTGCAGGCCTGCAGGCCAATCTGGATGATTATGCCTTCCTTGTCTGGGGTTTAATTGATCTTTACGAGACGATTTTCGAGGCCAAGTATCTAGAGACCGCTTTGCAGCTTAACCAGGCCATGATGCAGAATTTCTGGGATTCAGATCATGGCGGCCTTTTCTTCTCTCCGAGGGATGGCGAAGCACTGCCGCTGCGCCGAAAGGAGTACTATGATGGAGCAGTGCCCTCTGGAAATTCCGTTGCCATGCAAAATCTGCTCCGGCTTATGCACCTCACTGGAGATCTGGGCCTCGAAAAGTTGGCTCTGGATCTTTCCCGGGCCGCATTTGCAGCTGCAGGAGAGCAACCCATGGGCCACACCATGCTGCTATGTGCTCTGGACTATGCCCTGGGGCCAACTCGTGAGGTCGCCCTCGTAGGAAGTGCGGACGATTCAGGAATAAATGAGATGCTGCGCTCCATTAGATCGCGTTTCCTGCCCAACAAGGCCGTGGTGCTAGTCTCGGGCCAGGAGATTGGCAAGATATCGCCATTCGCAAAAGATTTGGTCCAACTGGAGGGAAAGGCAACGGCCTACATCTGCTCAGATCACGTCTGCCAGCTTCCCACGACAAGCCTGGAAAAGATGGCCGATCTCCTGGAAAAAACTGATTGATATTGCTGAGATAGTCTGTGTGCTGCCATCCGCCCTACTCGCGAAAGATAGCATTCCTGGAGAGTAATCTTCATGAATTTTAATCTGCTGACCGAATCAGGGATTGCGAAATATCCTGGCCGCATCGACCGCCTGGTCGACAAAGATAAATACTACCAGCTAGCTTTGCCCTGTAGAGGAGATCCAAATTTCAGAGAATGAAATGGCATCCGATCCAGACAGGCACCGTAGTCTTAGTAGACACCGTAGGGTATCGTACGCAAGGAAATTCTCAACAGAGCCAAAAATTGGACCTGGAGGGAACGAATTCTCCCATTATAATAAGTCTGTTTTCTCACACGCAGGTCATGCGGTGATGATTTAAATGAACCAACGACGAGATCACATTCCTAAGAAGGATATTATGTACACCTTGAAGGAGGATGACTCTCAATATATTGTTAATGAGAGTTACTTCTACAAGACAGAGCCGTACTACGCCATCGTCCAGAATGAAAATGAGGGAATCAAGACCACGCCCAGCAGCAGCGATGTGCTGGATGCATATATTGTTCCCATCTGTCTGGAGAAGGCGAAGCTGGCAGGCATCCAGGTCTGCGACTGGACAATATCCTATCAGTTTGTACCGCTTCCCGCCATAATTTATGGCCTGAACTACTTCTCCACTCCCTCAGACAACTTCCTGGTGAGCGACCATGAGGAGGCGAAGAAGGTCATCAAGCATGTCACCAACCGGGGAAGGTACCCCTTCTGCTACCAGAAGATAAGCGATACCTCAACCGTTGCTAGATGCGTCTCCATATTCGGCAAGAGCATAAACTGTTGCGAGAAGGCAGCAACCATTGCAGAGAAGATCTATGAGGTCTTCAGGCTGCCATTAGTTGATATAGTGCTGGTCAAGGATGATTCAGGCTATCGCCTCTCTTCCCTGGCGCCGGTGAAGTACTCGCAATTATCCAAGGATGAAACGGAAATGCTGCAAGACCTTCTGGATAAGAGGGTGAAACGCTTTGAGTAAACTTGGTATCTTTGTCACTCGAAAGACATTAAGCAGCTCTTCACAGCTCATGGCCCTGGTTAAAATCAGGGATGTGGCTGAGAGCATGGGCCACACCGCAGAGTTCATCTTTCCTGTGGATATCAAACGAATTCCCAAGCTGGATGCGCTCTTCATCCGAGCAAACACTGACCCCATGAACACCACCTATGTGGCGGCCAGGATGGCACAGATGTACGGCATACCGGTGGTGGATGACCCCAGCTCCATACAGATCTGCGCCGATAAGATAAACATGTACATGCACCTCATGAAGAAGAATGTGTCCATGCCCAGGACGAAGTTCTTAAAGAAGAAGGAGCTGGACGCATTGCAGGCCCAGCAGCTCTTCGAGGAGCTGGGCACGCCTCTGGTGCTGAAGGAGCCGTCCACATCCTTCTCAGTGAGGGTGGAAAAAGCCTCATCCGTCGATGAACTCTTGAAGATCGCCAGGAGGTTCTTCAAGCTCTCAGACTGGATCGTAGTTCAGGAGTACATCGAGAGCAGGTTCGACTGGCGAGTGGGCACTATCAATGGAGAGCTGCTCTACGCCTGCAGATATATCATACCCTCCGAGACCTTCAAGATCCAGGCTTCGGTCAATGGTCATATCGTCTATTGCGATGTGGAGAGCGTGCCAGCCGATCAGGTCCCGCCCGAGGTCATCGATCTCGGAAAAGAGGCCGGCAATGCCATAGGCAAAGGATTGTACGGCGTGGACATAAAAGAGAGCAACGGAAAGCTCTATGTTATTGAGGTCAATGATAACCCTTCCCTGGAAGGAGGCGAGGATGAGCATTACCCGGACATGTTCCAAAAGATCATCTCTTACCTGATGACTGGAGATGCCTGCGGCTATGCCAATGAGCTAATGCATGAGCTCCAGTTCCCGTATGGCTTCGAGGGCGAATATGGTCTGGGTGCCTCGACAGCTTTTGCAGAGGCCGCAAACCTGGCGGAGAACGACGTCTACTCCAGCAAGTTAGATTTCACAGAGCGGTAGACCTGATCCCTTTTTTATTAGATTATTCAAGAGATGATATTCTGATGGATGAAAACCTGTGCGAAGCCTTGAGCCAGGCCTGCAACGAATGCTATTTGGTTGGGGGCTGCTGCTTTGAGGCCAGGCCGCCCTTAAGCCAGGAACGGATAGACATACTTCTGAAGAACGGCGTCAGTGCGAATGCTGTGGAGTTTGAAGGATACAGAAGGCTGCGCCTGAAGCCGGACGGTTTTTGCGTGCTCTTCCAGGATGGGAAATGCAGTATCCACTCCATCAAGCCCGAGACCTGCGTCGCTGGGCCCTTCACTTTTGATATGAAGGGCAATACCCTGCAGATATTCATCAAGAGAGAGAGCATCTGCCCCATGGTCCGCTTCTTGAAAGCAAACCGGAAGGCCTTTGACGGACTATTCGAGACTTCTGTGGAGAGAATCATTGAACTCGTGAACAAGATACCTGCGGAAGAGATGGCGGAAATCCTAAAGATAGATGAACCTGAGACGGATCTAGTGGCAGAGATCAAGCTGAAGGATTGAAAGAGGGCCGGAGGCAATGCAGATCCAAAAGGCATCCAGGATGGCGACTTATAAGGCACTGCCTGCGAAGTCACCCATAGGAACGGAGCACGAGTACTCTATAAATGACAAGAACCATAGGCCGCTAGCCATCTCCGACAAGATCATCGAGCGGATAAGCGGAGAGGTGCAGCATCAGGTGCCTTTCGGGGGGATCTGGGTGGCCAAAGAGCTGCAAAAGCACGCACTGGAGCTGATTCCGGCACGCCCGGGAAACATAAGCCTTTTGGAGGAGAATCTGTACCAGGGATTATGCGAGCTTTACCGGGCCACGAATAACGAGTACGGGTTTATGGGCCTTGGTATGCATCCCCTGCTCACTCTGGATCAGACGACCTACTGGGATCACGACGAGCAAGAGTACTATGAAGCATACGACCGTCTTTTCAACATCAGGCAGCACGGCTGGCTGAACATCCAGGCTCTGCAAATCAATTATCCCTACGAAAATAAGGATGATCTGGTCATGACGTTCAACAAGATCCGCTCGCTGATTCCCTATCTGGTAGCCGTGTCTGCATCCTCGCCGCTGGTAGAGGGAAAGACGACATCCTATATGGACAACCGTCTGGTCTACTACCGGCAAAACCAGTCCCACATTCCGGGGATCTGCCACGGCATACTTCCAGAGAAGCTGGATAGCGTGGAAGATTATGAGCAGATCAACCAGGATATCTACACGGAACTGAAGAGATGCCGGGCAGAGATTCTATGCTCAGAGTGGGTTAATTCCAGGGGTGTAATAGTGCGTTTCTCAAGGAACTGCCTGGAGGTGAAAGCCATAGATGAGCAGGAATGTCTGCACTCGGACATGGCCATTTCAGCGTTCCTTCTGGCGCTGCTTAGAACCGACCTGGAGCTGGAAGAGGAGGAAAGCCACCTGCTGGCAATGCTGGAAGATGCCATGCGAAATGGCGTGGCGGGTCTGAAACCGGAGCTGGAGAAGCTCTTCAAAATGGCGCAAAAGAGTGCCACCAAAGAGGAGATGCGATATCTTCCTGTAGTGGCTAAACGCATCGAGCAGGGCAGCCTGGCGGAGGTCATGGTCCAAAAGCTAGGGGAGAATAAAGAGATCGAGCCGATATTAGCGGAGATGGAGTGGTGCCTGAGAGAAAATAGGCCCTATTCATTGGAGCCGGGCCGATGCGGATAAAGGGATGCAGGCTTGGCATCCTTCCCTTCTTTAGATTTAAAAAAAACAACAATGAAAGACGAAGGGGGGAGCCCCGGGCATTTACATGAAATCCGCGAGCCCCGTCTGCTTAGCCTTATCGTTCTTGAATAGGGAGTTGATCTCTATCTTCAGGAGCTGTAGCCTCTGCTTGGTGTAGCTGCTTACATCGTACTCCTCCGCCACTTTTATCGAAACCTCCAGATATTTCCGGACGCTCCCCTCATGCACCGTGAGAATCATCCGGCCGCCGCACTTGGGGCAGGTCTCCTTCAATGGCGGGCGTCTGTATTTGGCGCCGCATTTCACGCACCTCACCTTCTGCTTGGAGAAGGCGTGCAGATTGCCGATAAGATCGGGCAGGAAGTGGGAGTTGATGACCCTTTCAGCCACATCCTGCTCATCCACGGCTCGAATCATGCGGGCCAGTTCCAGCTGGGCATCCATCTTATCGACCATGGTCTCTAGCGTCTTGTAGGCACTGTTCTTCGGACCGGCAGCAATATCTGTCGTGCTGTGGCTGAAGTTGAAGCCCTCATACTGAGCATCTGAGCCCAGACGCTTGGAGACCAGATCGAATCTCCCTTCCAGGTCCTTGGGACTGGTGCCAAGAAGAGAGGCCTCATAAAACTCCAGCGGGTAGATGGCCGTCAGATCCAGGTTGTGAGCTTCTTTGTCAACTTCTGCAGGGTTGAGGATCGTGGTCATGACCAGGCAGGCATCCATCTTTCCGCCTCGCTTCGCTGGGAGGTAGGACATGGAGAAGTTGAGAAGTGCATCCATGAGCAGCATCACGCAGTCCTCGTCTCCGTCGCAATTGCGGCGCTTGGCGGCATGAAAGAAGGGATGCCCAAATCCTGCCGAGGCCGGGCTGTAGCCGATGAGGCGGCAGAGAACGCCTGCCGAGGTGTGGGGTGCCAGGCCCACCATCAGTGTCCCGATCAGATCTTTGGGTGAATTTGCATTGTAGTAGGGCTCTAGACCATAGAACTTGACCAGAAGCTCATCCACAAACATGGCAACTTTTAAGAGATATTCTCCTGCATCTCTGGCGAGAACGATGTCCTGCACCCTCAATTCGCATACCTGATCCGGCATGGTCAGAGCTGCACCGTGCATGTCTTCCGTATAGCCGAGGCTCTGCAAAGTCTCGGTGCCGGTGCCGATCTCGTCCGGGCGAAAATGAGTTAGCGGCAGATCGGTGAGGTCGTACCTCACTGTGCCGTCTTTGAAGATGTTCACCCCGTGTTTCGCGCGCAGGATGCCCTTCTCCAGAGGCTCCGGGGTCTTATCCCGGGAGGAGAGTCCCAGAACCCCTTTAAATGTCTCCGGCTCGCGCTCACCCAGATGCTCCAGCGCCTGGTGATAGAGCTTTTTTATGTCGATCTGCATACTGGCAGCGGCGGTCGTCTCAACACCGCATTTGGGGCACTTCTCTGCAGCCTGGACATTGCATTTGGGGCAGACCCTCTTTTTTTCTGTGTGGCCGCCGCACAGGCATCGGAAGGCAAAGCCCTCTTTCTTGCAGTCTTTGCAGACGCGCCGCTCGATCTCCACATTGACCATACCGGTTACATTGCCTGTAGAGTGCTTGGCAGCTTCCTGAATCGACCTTGACTTGCCGCCTTCTTCTCCTGCAGGGAAGAGAACGTGCGGAGGTGGGCGCATCAGCCTTTTATCGGACTTCTCCGGCCTGCCCATCCGGGCACCGATGCGCGTGGGCGCCCGGGCGCGAACGACGAGGCCCGATCTCCTGTTGGCAGCTGCCAGCGCAGAATCCGCTTTTTTATTCTTTTCTATGTCCTCTTCCATATTTTCATCTATCTTATCTTCTGCCAGTTCGCCAGTGATTTTTTTCAAGGCGCCATTTTCCAGAGTTATCCCCAGACAGAGCAGGAACGGCAGGGGATCCTCGATTATCGCCTTTCCTCCCCGGACCTTATGGTGCACCAGCAGTGTCTCCAATGAATCCTTGGCCTCCAGAGGGAGGAGGAGCTTTCCGGATTCCAGAATGCCTTGCGAGCTCGTGACTTCGGCCAGCTGCTCATACTCTTCCAGAGTCAGATCGTGCCAGAGATGGGTGTAGGCCGGATGAAGTGGGACGCCATATTTTCTGGAGAGGTCTATGGCTTTGACGCCGTCGATCAGCTCCAGGCCGACTGGATCGCCTCCCGCTTTCTTCAGCTCCTCCGCCCACCACTCGAAGACATAGGAAGCCGGGGCCAGTGGCCGGTTGTTCTCCAGGAACTCGCCGTAGCTGATCAGTATCTCTCCCAGATCCAGAATCTTGGAGACATGGGCTTTGAGAGCCAGCTGGATGGTTTTGGGATCTTTGCAGCTCACCGGCATCCATTCCAGGATATCCTGATCGGAATCGAACCGGACCACATCCCCGTTCAGCAGCCGCACTGTCGGCCCCTCGATGGAGCTGACTGGAGCTACTGCTGCAGCTTTTCCGGGCTGCTCTACCTTGATCTGGGTTCCTGCCGCCATGAACTCGCCCAGGAGCAGCATGCTGGCAGGATTGATTCCAGCTGCCGCCAGGCCCGTATTTCTGGCCCGCCCATAACGCAGCCGAAAGCCGCCCGGCCGGGAGGGATGAGAGAAGACAGGCCGTCCCGCAATCAGGTCGCGCAGGAACTTGGGAGTGGTGTCCCCGTCTTCCTTTTTGCCGCTGGCCAGGGAATCGAGCCACTCCCAGCCAGTGATGCCAAGTTTTGTGACATGCTTCTTGAGCTTGGGCCGCTTCAGGGCGATGCCTTCCGCCGCGACCAGGGCGATGCCGCCCCGCACACGATTGGTATCGATCCTGGCAAGGTCACGGTATCCGGAGACCTCTTCCTCCTCGGTGGGCTCTCCTTCGATGCAGATAGGGCAATTGCGCACAATGGTTCGGATCTCGTCGTCCGAAGGCGAATACTGCAGGCCGGCCACGCGCTTGTATAGACCTATCTCCTCCACGTAACGTTCCACCTCTTCCGGTCTCGGCTTCCAGGGCGCTATGCCGACGCTTCTGCGCACATAGTCCGCCACGAGAACAGATAGGGCCTGGGCGGTTCCACCTGCCGATCTTATTGGCCCTGCGTAGTAGACCTTGAGGTACTCTGTCCCGTCGTCGTTCTTTCCCAGGTCCACGCGAGCGATTCCTTCTATGGGTGCCGCGACAACGCCCTCTGTGAGCAGGGCGACCGATGTACGAATGGCGTTTTCCACTGATTCGATCTTGGATGTTCCTTTTCCCAGGCGGCCTTCAGCAAAATCGATGCCTATGGCGAGAGCTGCTTCTTCCCGGCTCATGCCCTGCTCTTCCAGCTCCCGGATCCTTACGGCAATGCCTGGGATGCCGATCAGCTTCTCTACCCTTTCTGCCAGGTCAAACGCAAGAGGTATCTCGACAACTGTTGTGGGATCCAACCCTCGGGCGCGGGCCGCCTGGGCTATGGTCATGGCGTTTGTCAGGCCCTGCTGCAAGAACTCGAAGTATTCGGAATTCTTCACTCTTCACCCCATAGATTCAGGCCGGTGATCGAATCAGGCATTCTTTTGAGATGCAGGCCCAAAAGCTCCTGCATATAGAGCTCTGCGGCAAAGACCGGGCCGGAGGTCAGGTGGCCTCCCCATACCCTTCCCTCCCGGTCCGACAGAGCGGCATGAGCGTGCACAAAAGGCTGGCCGTCCCGCAGGGATACATTTCCTGAACAGGATACCAGCTCCACTGGTTCGTCGATCTGAATTTTAATGTATTTTTGAGAAGCCTGATCATAATATCCCAGCTCGGCCCTGCTCAGAGCACCGATAACGCTCAGAAAGCCAGCCTCAATTTCCTTCTCTTTCGCCAGATCGGTTATCTGACCGATGATGTCTGTGCCGTGGTCGAGCCTGGCCGCCAGACAGCGGCCTTGCCTGAATTCTCTGATCAGCAATTTCTCAAAACTCCATCTCTGCCTAAATGTTTCATCAAGTCTCAAAGGCTTTGTCGTTCAAAAGCTTTGGCTTTCCTAGATCACATTCCTTTACGGATGTGACCGGGCTCAACCACGGGCATGCTGGAAAAGATCAAGGGATTTTCTCTCATTTTGAGGATCATGCCAAATAGAAGCTGTTTTCTGAAAAGAGGCGTACGATGTCTTTTCGGACTAACTTATTCATAAAATTTATTTTTTAACCCGTCTACTTCGAATGCACAGGTGCTGCGATGCACATCGTTTAATGGAAGATTTGCCAGACGTATACACTAGAATTATTTATTCTGTCGCTGAATTTCAATATCTATAGAAACGCTCTAAAATTTATTATGACATTTTTCCACTGGAACTTTCCCTTATGGAGAACGCGAAATCCTAAGCGCTGCACTTTCTTATCAGAGTTGCCGGGTTTAAGAACTTTGCGGCCGCATTTTAGCGACACCTATTTTTGATCAAAGCATCATCATTAACTGATGAATCTGGAGTCTCTGGCAGCTGAGCTGCGCGGATTTGTGGGGATCACTCGCAAAAAGCAGATAGGAGATCTCATGCAATTCTTTCCCATAGAATCCGAGCGCATCATTGCATCTTTCGGAGAGGATGCCGCAGTGATAGATAACGGTGAAGAGGTCATGCTCCTTGCCGCGGACGGCATCTGGTCCAAACTTATGGAGGTCGATCCGGAGTGGTCGGGCTACTGTTCAGTTCTGGTGAATGTGCACGATATCGCGGCCATGGGAGGCTGGCCGGTGGCCATGGTGGATGTCCTATCCGTTGGCAACCCTGAGATTGCAGAGAAGGTTCTGCGGGGCATGAAGAAGGGAATTGAGAAGTTCAACGTGCCCATTATCGGCGGGCACCTTCATCCGGACACTCCCTACAGCGCACTGGACGTTGCCATTCTCGGCAAGGCGAAGAAGAATGCGGTGATCTTGAGCAGCACGGCAAAGCCTGGTGAATTGATCATTGCGGCAGCAGACATGGATGGCAAAGCCCACCCCAAGTTCACTATAAACTTCGATTCCACCAGCTTCAAGGACCGGAAAACGCTTCTCATGCAGCTGGGTGCGATGCAGGAACTTGGCGAGAGAGGCCTTGTCAGGGCGGGCAAGGATATCAGCAATCCAGGACTGCTGGGGACGCTCGGGATGCTGCTGGAGACAAGCAAGGTGGGAGCTGTGGTGGATGTCCAGGCTATCCCCGTGCCTCCGGGCCTAACAATGGCTAGCTGGCTAAAAATGTATCCCGGAATGGGATTTGTCGTCACCGCGAAGTCAGAAGATGCCGAAAAGGTATTGGAGGTATTCCAGAAGCGCGGGCTCACGGCGCGTGTCATCGGCCAGGTGTCCGAAGATCGGCGGCTCATCATCCGCCAAGGATCGGAAGAAGTTGTGCTCTTCGACCTGACAAAAGAGTGCGTAACGGGAATACATTGAGAGGATTGTTGCGAAAGTATGAAGATCGCGAAAATATTCCAGAAAATGAGTCTAGACTGATAAATGGGTAGTGGCGACAATGGATTCCTTCTTTGTAAAATCTCTGCGGGATTTGGCCCGGGCCAAAAGAGCGCGCATCGGCATCGGTATATGGAATGCAGATGCAAATCTGATCGCTTCCCTGCAGTCGGCCGCGAAGTATGCCGATCTTCTTCTGGTAGGCGAGCCATGCTGCGACTGCTCCTTTGACTACTTGCCCGCGAAAGAGCCCTGGAAGGAGCTGGTGCGGCTCCTGGCCGCGGGTGAGATCGAGGGCGCGGTGCGAGGGAACCTTCCCGCCGGAAGGACCATGCGGGCCCTGGCCGAGCAGTTCAATGTCCCCGTAAGGCGTTTAGCCCTGCTGGAGCTATCAGGCTGGGCTTTCTTGCTGGGGCCGGTAGGCATTGACGAGGGCGAGACGGTTCAGGATCGTCTGGGCCTGGTTCTGGAGGGTGCGAAGCTCTTGCAGGACATGGGCGTGGCGCCAAAAGCGGCTGTGCTCTCAGGCGGCAGGATGGAGGACCTGGGCAGGTGTGAGCGGGTAGACCGCAGCCTTGCCGAAGGAGAGCTGATCGCTGCGCGTGCCCGGGAGGCCGGCCTGCAGGCCCGCCACAAAGGGATACTGATCGAAAGCTGCCGGGGAGATGACATAGTCATCGCTCCGGATGGCATCTCTGGGAATCTTATCTTCCGGACGATGTTACTCTTGTGCGGGGCTCAGTCCTATGGCGCACCTGTGCTGATGGACAAAATCTTCATAGACTCCAGCCGGGCCCGGACGGGCTTTGATGGGCCGGTGATGCTGGCGAGCGCTATGGCAGGGAGGAGAGGAAAAAAGAAATAGGGCGAATATACTTCCCGGACCCTTGAACAAACATCAGTTCTGATTGGCTCTTTCCGCTTCGCAGGATTGGGGTCAGGATGAAGCGGAACCAAGCTGCTGATCCGGTTGGGAGTATACGGCCTCATCTTGAGACACATCAGTTTCCTCAAGATAAGCGGCAGCTACGTCTGTTTGAGTGACATCGTAACTCAAGGAAAGGGGGTCATAACCCTCTTTTGTGAAATTGAACTGCCAGGTCCCCGGTTGTCCTTCAACTGTTACTGCTCCGTTCGAGTCCGTAAACCCTTGAAAACTCTTACCTGCGGCGTCCTGTCCTGTGACCTGGACGTCCGAAAGCATCGTCCCGTTAAGGTCTCCGTCATGAATATAGATCGTCAGAGCGACTGTATCCTGGGAAGGAGTAGCTTTTTTGAGATAAACAGCACCAACACCTGTTTCCGTGACATCATAATTTAGATCAAGAATGTCATAGCCTTCTTTTCCAAATGTAAACCGCCAGGTTCCCGGTTGTCCTGCAACGATCGCAGATCCGTTTGAGTCTGTAACCGCTTGAAAGTTGTTGCCCGCCGCATCCTGTCCGATTAATGAGACATCCGAAAGCGGCGTCCCATTGAAATCCCCCTCATATACATGGACCAAAAGAGCAACCTGCTCTTGGGCGGATGCGATCGACACCATGCTGCTGCTCATTAACAGCAGTAGTATTGCCAAACAATAACGATTTTTCATATCAGTTCCTTCTTAATCTAATAATGCTTATATCCCAACAAACTTCAGTTAACCATTCTGGCATTTAGATATTGATGTGCATTTTACAAAGCGGCATCAAAAAATAGATGATCAGTGGCATTCAATCTAATCATTCCCGCGATCTATGCTTTTATATTGACAACAACTAATTTAACGCAACTATTGCTGTCCTTTTCCTTGCCGCCCATCATGGACTTGACGTTCTTGTGGTCCATCTTCATGCCATCCTGTCCCATCATGGACTTATCAGAGCCGCATTCCTTCTGCTTGCCATCCTGTCCCATCATGGACTTATCAGAGCCGCATTCCTTCTTCATGCCGTCCTGTCCCATCATGGACTTCTCGCAGCCGCATTCCTTCTGCTTGCCGTCCTGACCCATCATGGACTTATCGCAGCCGCATTCCTTCTGCTTGCCATCCTGTCCCATCATGGACTTCTCGCAGCCGCATTCCTTCTGCTTGCCATCCTGACCCATCATGGACTTTTCAGAGCCGCATTCCTTCTTCATGCCGTCCTGACCCATCATGGACTTATCAGAGCCGCATTCCTTCTGCATGCCGTCCTGACCCATCATGGACTTATCAGAGCCGCATGTCTTTTGCATGCTATCTTGTCCCTGAGGCATCTGCTTGCCGTCCTGTCCATGCCACATTTGTTTGGCATCCTGTCCCATTCCATTATCTGGCATCGAAAAGGCCGGGATAGCAAGAACACACAAAGCGGCCAATGCCACTAAGAATTTAACGTAATTCATTTAATTACCTCCACTCAGGATTGACTCTCCAAATTGAGAATTGTCCTGCTTATTATGTCTTCCTTTGAACGATATAAAAGTATAGAGCCGAACGACTATAGTGATTTACTTCCTACATGCCAAATTAAGGTCAAGGAACCGTTTAGAAATCCATCTAAATGCATTTAATGGTTCCGTTATCCAAAATCTGCTTTCAGTTGACTTTAACAAAAGAACAAGATTCTATTCATCTTTTGGCAATTGCTGGCATATTCAATAAACCGCAGAGTCGAGAAGAACGGAGAGATAATTGGACACTCATTCATCCAGATGAGATATGGATGAGCCAAAAAACTCTGGCCACATCCCATTTCTGCCCTCAAATCACACCCCGGTAGAAAGCCAGCCTCCTGGCTTTGGGCCGGAATAGCTCTACCAGGCTCTTTTCCTCCTCCGGCGTCAAAGGCTCAAACTCCCGGCCTGCTTCTGCTAAAGCCTGCACCTCTCCGGGCCGAGAGCAGCCTACGATTGCCGTGCTGATATCTCGGGAAAGGGCAAATCTGAGAAGCAGCTCCGCCGTCACACCATCTTCGGCTGAGATGCAATGGGAAGCGCCAAGCGTCTTCATTCCAATCACCGCCAGGCCCCGATCTCGGGCTGCCGTCATTACCCTATCCAGGAATCCGCCCAGCACCGCCTCAGCCGGGTTGACGGGCATGAGGACGCTATCCACAGGCCAGTTCTTCACGGCGTACTCCAGAATTTTTGGTGCATAGTGGCCGGTGACGCCTATGAATCGAACTCGACCGGCATCTTTGGCCTCGACAAAAGCCTCCAGGGCTCCGCCCGGGGCCTCGACTTCTTCAATATCCTCACGGGTTCGAATATCGTGAATCTGCCATAGATCGAGCCGCTCCAGCCCCATGGTCTGCAGAGTTCTTTCCAGATCCGCTTCTGCTCCCTTTTTATCCCGGGCTGCGGACTTGCTGGTCTGGAAGATGTGAGAACGTAGTTCGCTATGCCGGGACCAAAATTCACCATAATAGCCCTGGCTGCCAGCGTAGGCCACTGCCGAGTCGAAGTAGGTGATGCCCTGAGCTGCGGCTTCCTCGATTACTGCCTTCGCCTCTGGCTCGCGATTGTTGGTGCGGAGCACTCCTTCTCCTCCCAGTCCGACCTGGGTGACGCCTGGGCCGGTCTTTCCAAATAGCCTTGTAGTGAGTGTCAAGATAATCTCCTCTATTCTTTCATCGAGAGCGATATCCTCTTCCTCTCCAGATCTACATTCAGCACCTTGACCAGTAACCCTCTGCCTGGCCTTCACCACATCAGAGGGGTTCTTCACATATCCATCTCGAAGCTGGCTGATATGCACCAGCCCGTCCTGATGCACTCCTACGTCCACGAATGCTCCGAACGCGGTGACATTGGTCACAATGCCCGGCAGCTTCATGCCCACCTGGAGGTGCTCGATCATCTCGACGCCCGGGGCGAAGCTGAAAGCCTCATATTCCTTTCTCGGATCGCGGCCCGGCCGGGAGAGCTCTTCCAGAATGTCAGCCAGAGTGGATGCACCCGTCTTACTGCTTATGTAATTCGCCGGGTCCAGCTTTTTGAGGAGGCTCTCATTTTGCATCAGCTCCCGGATGGTGACTCCCAGGTCCTCTGCCATCTTCGCCACGATTGCATAGCTCTCGGGATGAACAGCCGTGCCGTCCAGGGGATTATCGCCTTCGCGAATGCGCAAGAATCCGGCCGCCTGCTCAAAGGCCTTCGGCCCCAGACGCGGTACATTCAACAGATCCTGACGCGAGCGAAATAGGCCGTGCTCGTTCCTGTATTTCACCACAGCCTCGGCAAGCTTGGGCCCCAGGCCCGAAACGTAGGCCAAGAGCTCCTTGCTGGCGGCATTCACATCCACGCCCACCAGATTTACGCAGGCAGAGACCACATCGTCCAGAGCCCGCTGCAGCGCGGACTGGTCCACATCATGCTGGTACTGGCCGATGCCGATGGCCTGCGGTTCGATCTTTACCAGTTCCGCTAATGGGTCCATGAGCCGCCGGCCGATGGAGACCGCGCCGCGCACTGTTGCATCCTGATCGGGAAACTCCCGGCGCGCCACCTCCGACGTGGAGTAGACCGATGCCCCAGACTCATTGACCATGATCATAGGAATCTTGCCAGGTAGCTTCAGGCTCTGCAGGAAGGCCTCCGTCTCTCTGCCCGCCGTGCCGTTGCCGACGGCTATCACCTCTATGCCGAAGTGTTCAACGACCTCCTGAACCTTTTTAGCCGCTTCTCGGGTCTTCTTGTGGGGTTCATGCGGGTAAATCACATCGTTCATAACCGGCCGGCCCAGGCTGTCCAGCACAACCAGCTTGCAGCCGGTGCGAAAGCCCGGATCCAGGGCCAGGATGCACTTTTGCCCTAATGGCGGGTCCAGGAGAAGCTGGCGCAGGTTGTCTGCAAAAACCTCTATTGCCTTTTCCTCTGCCCTCGTGCGCGCCGCGGCGAGAGTCTCGTTCTCGATGGATGGGGCCAAGAGCCGGCGAAAGCCGTCCTCTGCAGCCTCCCAGACCAGCCGCGAGGCCGGGCCGTCTCCTTTTATGAAGAGCTCCTCCAAAACCGCCAGAGACTCATCTTCGGCCGGTGCCACGTGCAGACCGAGCACGCCATTCTTGGCGGCGCGCAGCATGGCCAGCAGCCTGTGTGAACTGACGCGACCTATAGGCTCAGACAGGTCGAGATAGTCCCTGAATTTTCCGGCATCCTTGTCCACGACGCTGTCGGCTATGGCCTGAGTTCTTATGACCCCCTCCGACTGGAAGAGCGCTCTCATCCTGGAACGCGCCCCGGCGTCTTCGCTGATCCATTCGGCTATGATATCCTTCGCCCCGTTCAATGCCTCCTCTGTTGATGCGACCCCCTTTTCAGCATCAACAAAAGCAGCAGCCTCCCTTTCGGGATCAAGGACTACCCTGGTCTCCTGCGCGAAGATCACCCGGGCCAGAGGCTCCAGGCCCCGCTCTTTCGCCATGGTAGCCCGGGTTCGCCTCTTGGGCCGGAAGGGGAGATAAATGTCCTCCAGCTGGACGAGGGTCTCTGCCGCCTGCAACTTATCTTGCAGATCTGATGTGAGGAGGTCCCGCTTTGCCAGGGAACGAATGATAGCACTTCGCCGTTCATCGAGCTGGCGCAGCTGAATCAGGCGGTCACGGATCCCGGCAATGGCGACCTCATCCAGACCTCCTGTGGCCTCTTTGCGGTATCGTGCAATGAATGGTAATGTTGCTCCGCCGTCCAAGAGCTCTGCGACCGCAGCGATCTCTCTTTCGCCAATGGACAGTCCCATAGCTATTTTTTTATTATGATCAAACATGTCGCGAGACACTCAGGAAGGCAGAGATCAAAAAGGCTCTGGTGAACTCTGGTTAATTATTGGGTGAGGCTAATGTACCAGGGTCTGTTTGGCGAGCCTGTGAAAGATCTTCGCGGCCTGGTCGGCTGCGATGCAACCGCGGGCACATCTTCCGCAGTGATTGCACCTTTTCTCGTCTATTGTGATGGTATCGTTCACTGTAATGGCCCCTTGATTGCAGTTCTTCATACAGATACGGCATCTCGTGCACATCTGCACGCGCAGGATGGTCTCCGAGACCCTTCGCAGCAGATCCTCGGCCTCCAATTTGCCTGCAATGATCAGAATATGGCCATTGGCAAAGGCCGTGGCCCTTCCATAATCCGTCTTTACAACTGCCGCGCCGAGATCTTCCTCATATTTCACCTCGCCTAGCATTTTTAAGGCTCCGGCCACTGCCGAGAAAGGTTGATTCTGGGGCGTGGTGAGTGTCGCTTCAATGGAGTATTCAAGGCCGCATGGCGACCTTCCTCTCACTGCCTGCAGCTCAGTCTCCTTCTTCTCCCGACCTCGGGCTTGCAGGTCGATTTTGTGGTCAAGAGCCGTCTCGATCATCTTGGGAGGATGTCTTTTCCAGCGCCAGAAGCCCCAATCGATGTATCTCTTTTCCAGATTGTTAGCATTCGCCCAGGCTTGTAGATGGCCAGTCCACTGGCCATGAAGTTCTGGATGAGACTTTTTCAGGTGAGCGAATTCAGATTGCAAAGAGGCAGGGCAGAGCCAGCAGCCTATGCGTTCGAAGTCCTCCTCGTAGAGCGGATTTGGCTCCAGCTTATTCCAATAAATGTAGAGCATGACCTCCAGAGCCCTCCAGTTGCGAATGGGAGAGAGCGTGGTCTGGCTCGGCACATAGGGATTCCTCTCCACGGCTTTAATGGTGGCGCGGTTGAAGGACTCGTAGATGCGGCGCCCTTCAATGGTCACGCAGCCCTTGGGGTAGTGCTGCTCAAGAAAGGATGTCATCGGCCCGAGCTTATTGGTCTTGCAGCACCAGCGAAAATCTTTGGCAGGAGGGCCGAAATTGTGCAACTGCTCAAAAAAACTGCTCTCGGCCTTTATCTCTTGCAGCCGGAGCTTATGAGAGCGGCAGAACTCATGCACATATTCTACCGTCTCGGGAAATTCCAGACCCGTATTGATGAAGAGAACCTCTATTCTCGTCAGCACCTTTCGGGAAAGAATGAGCGAGGCCAGGCTGTCCTTTCCGCCGCTGAAGGAGACGTTTACAGGAAGCCTGGTTCTGGACAGATAATCCTTGATCTCACCTATTGCCGCCTTCTCCAGACTCTTCAAGTACTCCTCATTGGCAAGAATTGCATCCTCAAGAGTAGTCAGGCTGTCCTTGAGGACGAAATCCCTCTGCGTAACATCCTTAATGCGTATTGATTTCGAGCCGTCTTTGCGTTTGCGGACGACTCCTACACCCGCAAATTTTCCTATCTTCAGGATGACGTTGTCACCTTCATTCAGGGCCTCAGGCTGACTTACAATCATTTCCTGGGCCAGCCACTTGCCTTTTATGTGGCCTCTTAAAATGGAATCGTGACAATGGACAATGTTCTTCTTTGCATTCCTGGATAATAGGGAGGCCCCCCCAGTCTCCAGATCCAGCTTATGGCTGGCAGTGGTGATATCAAACCATAATGTCGCGATATGACAGCCATCCAGGATCACCTGATCCCGGCGGTCTATGCCTGCGATCTTATTGAGCAGGATTATCCGGCCATCCAGGAAGTCCGCATATTCATAGTTCTTGTTGAAGAGCTCCCGAAGAAGCTCTCTCGCTCCCCGGGAGCAGAGGCGAACATCGCCTGGGGGTGAGAGCAAAACCCGGGCGCCATGGGATTTGCATATAGAGCATCTAACCGACAGAAGTGGAAGATTGCATTTCTCACACCAGAATAGCTCGCTCTTGCCCGGAGAAAAGGTTCTGCTGGAATCTCGCATAGTTTATCATGGGTTCTGGCTTTTGATATTTAACATGTAGGATTGAATAGAAAGAGTATCAACGATTACCGAGCAATTGAACGGCTCCAGAGCTCCCGCTAACTGAACCCGTGCCCACTCCGTGAGCCGTTCCGCCCCAACAGATCATCTGGAGAACGAGTTAGCTACACCGGTTTCCAGTTCTTCAAGCCCTAAATCTAGGGCCATTTGGGCATATTTGGCTGGTCCATATACCAAAACGCTCCATACCAGGCATCGACTCCGAAATGCCTGTTTTCCCAGGGATAGGGTTTCTGCTGGTAGTCGCATGTTGCATTAGGACAGGGATTGGGATAGCATGGCTGGCAATATGGGCAGTACCAAAAATCCGGGCAGATTTTTGCTTTTTCTGCATGCGGAGTGATCGTTGTATTGATGGCCGTGCTTCCGATGATTTCCAGTTCCACTTTTTCCGGTCCGGATGCTACGACCTTTGTATTTTCTGTTTTGCTTCCGACAATATCCACAACCACCGATCCAGGGCCGCCAAAAGCAAGGGCACCAGATGCCAATAGCATCAGTGCTAGAGCCACTATGATAGATAACCTCAACTTCATTCCCCCTTCTTCAAATCTAATATTTAACCGATGATTTATATATACTAAAAGTAGAAAAGTCTTTCGGCCCAATAGTAAGGATCTCTTGTGGATTGGTGGTTTGAAACCAGCTAATATAGTATTATTTAAAATAAATATTAAACTTGAATGAAAAGAACTAGAAAAAATAGAAAAAGACAGACATCTATCACATTATTTTGATTGGTTCTCTCTCTTCGTCAAAATGTTCACGCTAACTATTCGCTTTAACCTGACCTAAAGACACCGGTGCATTGCCGGAGGGGCCATTCATGTTGATGAACGGCCTGTTATACCTCGTGGGAATGTATGAACTCCAGGGGTAGCATAGAGGCCTCTTGAAGTCGTCCCATGGTGTAACATAACTCATCTTCTCTCCACATGGACCGCAGATAGAGCCGTCGTTATGTCGGGTTCTTTTGACTTCATTCCCTGAGTTGCCAATTTGGATATCGGTCGTAGAGCTTCCCACAATATCCACCACCAACGGCATGCCTTCCGGTGATATGATTGTAGTGTTGTTCGCCAGGCTTCCCATGATATCTATGTTTGCCGACCCCCCGTTGTTCGCACCATATGCGGCAGATGCTGTGGCAGATGCCCATAGGATTAACATGGAGATCAGAACAATTTGCTTCCTCAACCTTTCGCCCCCCTTTTTATAATTAGATCTATTAAAATGTCGTGGAAGTAGAAAAACCTTTTGTTGCCGACTCGGCCGCGCAAACATTTCGCCCAAACAATTAAATCTCCTGCACGATTCATAAGAGCCATGAAACTTATTTATGTGGCAGGCAAGGGTGGCGTGGGAAAAAGCGTCTGCGCTGCAGCAACTGGCATCTGGACCTCAGACCGGGGCCTGGATACTATTGCCTTCTCCATGGATCCGGCTCATTCGCTCTCAGACATCTTTGACATCGATCTGGGAAGCCAGCCCATGAAGATCCGCGATCATCTCTATGCCTACGAGCCGGACCTGGCTGAGGAGGCACAGGTTTTCTATCGCAGGTATAAAAGCATCTTGACCGCGCTCTTCGGACTCCTCGAGGTGGAGGTCAAGCCGGAGGACTTCGCCAATATGCCCGGCGTCTCCGAGCTCATCTTCATGGACAAGCTCAACGACATCTTTGTGGAGAAGAAGTATGACTATGTGGTCATCGACTCCGCTCCAACTGCCATGGTATTGCCTTTGCTGCAGCTGCCCTCCATAACCACCGGTTTTGTGACAAGAGTCCTGGGAATGAGAAACAAATGGATTGGAGTCTTGAACCTCCTGGAGTCTGGTCTTGGCGATTCCATTCTCAAAGAGGTCAGAACCTTGCGGGCAAAATCAGAGACCATGCGTAACGCCCTCCTTGATCCAAAGACGGCCAGCATCACTGTGGTGACCATACCCGAGAAGGCTGCCGTGGAGGAGAGCCGGCGCCTGATTGAGACCGTGGAGTCGCACGGGGTCTATGTATCAACCCTCGTCATCAACCATGTGATCAATGAATGCGACTGCCTGTTCTGCCAGCGGAAGATGGCATCTCAGACCTCCTACATCCAGGATCTTCAGAACCGATACCAGGAAAAGACCATCACTATACTTCCCGACTACGGAGCAGAGGTGAAGGGAGACAGACTCAATCAGGTGGCTGAGGATCTCTACGGAAAGGGTCAGATGGATACAGTCAGCTTATGAGGCCGGTAGAAAAAAATGGTTGCGGGTTATGAGCGCAGGATGCAGATGGAGTCACTCGCTAAGCCATGGATGAACCTTTGCGAGAGCACTTCCAGCTTTTAGAGACCATAGTCACCATCTCAGCCCGCCAGCGGAGCCACATCGATGCCGCCAAAGAATCAATAAGGGTTCAGCGCTCCTATCTGGAGGATTTCATAAGGAGAGATCCCTTCTTCATGCTCACTCTGGAGCCTTACGATATTCAAGCAGACGATGCCCCGGAGATTGTGAAACAGATGATAGAATCAAGCGCCGTCTTTGGCATTGGCCCGATGGCAGCCGTGGCGGGAGTCATTGCCCAGTTTGCCGTGCGATCGATGATGGATTCCGGGGCGACTTATGCCATAGTCGATAACGGCGGAGACATCTGCATCTTAAACGACCAGCCGATAATAGTAGGCATATATGCGGGCAGTTCACCCATTCGGGATCTGGCCTTTGAGCTTCCGGCACGTCGTACCCCGCTGGGCATCTGCACCAGTTCCGGAACGGTGGGCCCGTCCATCTCTTTTGGCTCTGCAGATGCGGCCACGGTTATCTCGAAGGATGCGGCCCTGGCGGATGCCGCTGCCACAGCCCTTGGGAATGCCGTGCAAGCGAATGAGCCGCTGCAGGAGTGCTTCCAGGCCATCGACCGACCGGGAATCGATGGGGCATTGGTGATCAGGGGTGAAGAGATGGCGCTGTGGGGAGATGTACCGGAGCTTGTGCGCGCCCATGTGGGGGCAGAGAGGATAACCAGAGGATGAATTGTGAGGATTTATCCAAAATGAGCATCACAGAAGACATCCAGACCGTCTTTGCCAAGGATGCTGCCGCCAGATCGACACTGGAGGTCATCCTATGCTATCCGGGCCTGCATGCCCTCTGGATGCACAGTATATCTCATTTTCTCTGGACCCATAAGCTCTTCTTACCGACCCGGCTGAACTCTCATATCTCCCGTTTCCTGAACAGGCGTCGAGATTCATCCCGGTGCAGGATTGCCGAGCCGGAGTGTCCCACCACAGAAACGGAACTGAACTATGCCAATCTTCCCGACAGGGTTAAATTCATGGGATTGCGCCAGGATTATAGAATTAAGGCTTGAAGGGCTTGATCAATAAAGACTTTATCAATAAATGCAATAATCGCAGATTTGAGGCACTAGATAGATGAAATCGCCATGTGAGGAGATTGTTTGGGATGTTTTGCCCAGCATCAGGGCCGCCATCGCAGAGGAGCTGATCAAGAGAGGAATATCCCAAAAAGAGGTCTCCAGGATGCTGGGCATCACACCGCCGGCTGTGTCCCAGTATGTCTCCAAGAAGAGAGGCTACAATATCGAGTTTCGAGAGGACATCCGGGTGGCCATAGGAAAGCTGGCCGATGATCTTATCGAGAAAAAGGCCGACGATCTGGTGAAGAGGATCTGCGAGATCTGCCGCATGCTTCAGGATGATGTGAATGCCTGCACTTCCACCCGTTGTAAAGGCGAGTGAGATCTGCTTATGAATAACTCCCGGGCAATGTGTTCCGAAAGGTAGCTAAAATGAGCCGGGCCTCGAAACTGGAGGATCTCAAAAATAGGATTGCCGGGAATGGAAAGCTTCTGGTAGCCTATTCGGGAGGCGTGGACAGCAGTCTCCTGGCCAAGGTGGCAAATGACGTCCTGGGCGACTCTGCTCTGGCCGTCGTTTTGGACTCTTTTACCCTGGCCAGAAGCGAGCTTGAGCAAGCGCGAGAGCTGGCCGATTCCCTGGGACTGAATTATGTGGTGGCAAAATTCTCCATTCTCGCAGACGATGAGTTCTCCAATAATCCCGCCACCAGGTGCTACATCTGCAAAAAAAAATCGGCGGCGCTTCTCAAGAGCGTCGCCCGGGAACATGACATAAAATGGATTGCCGATGGGGTCAACCTATCCGACTACATGGACTATCGACCCGGGATCCAGGCCTGCAACGAAGAAGGAATCTGGCATCCTTTTGTGGAATCAGGAATCACCAAAGAGGATATTCGTTCCCTGGCCAGGAGCCTAGGCCTTGCCAACTGGAATAAGCCTTCCTCTGCCTGCCTCTCCTCACGAATTCCTTACGGGGAGAAGATCACAGAAGGCAACCTCGGAATGGTGGAAGAGGCAGAAGAATATTTAAAATGCTTAGGATTCGAACAGCTTCGGGTCAGGGCTCACGGCCAGCTGGCCAGAATTGAGCTTCCCCAATTGGATGCGGAAAAGGCGCTGCAATGCCGGGACGAGATCGCACTGAAGCTCAAAGGAATCGGATTTAAATATGTCACCCTGGACCTGGAAGGTTTCAGGACGGGGAGCATGAACGAGGTTTTGTGAAAGTCCAGGACATAAGACGGGATTTCCCTATTTTGAAGGATGTTATCTACCTGGACAGCGCCTCCACCAGCCTCACCCCGGAGCCGGTTCTGGAAGCGGTCCTGGACTACTACCGAACCTACAAAGCCAATGTCGGCCGGGGGGTCTACAGGCTGGCTCAGCTCGCCGACCAGCGCTACAGAGACGCTCACCGCAAGGCGGCCGCTTTTGTCGGCGGAGAGGAAGGAGTGACGGTCTTCACCAGGAACACCACGGAGTCCATCAACATCGTAGCCCGCGGCCTCTCCTGGAAGAGAGGAGACCGGATCGTCACCACTCTTCTGGAGCATCACTCCAACCTCTTGCCCTGGATGAGGCTGAAGGAGCTGGGCGTGGAGCTGGAGGTCATAGTGCCGGACCGGGAGGGAAGGCTTGACCTGGCGGATTATGAAAAAGCGATAAACAAAGGCACGAAGCTAGTGGCTATAAGCCAGCTCTCTAACGCTCTGGGCACAGTCGTCCCTGTAAAAGAGGTCGCCAGAGATCTGCCGGGATCGGGGAGCTGCCCTATTGGTGGACGGGGCCCAGTCGGTGCCCCACATGCCTGTGAACGTCAAGGATATCGACTGCGATTTCCTCTGCTTCTCCGGCCATAAGATGCTCGGGCCCACGGGCGCAGGAGTCCTCTGGATGAGGAAGGGCGAGGTAGAGCCTCTTCTGGTGGGGGGCGGAATGGTGGAGGATGTCTTTGATGGCAAATATGTCATCAAGAAGGGATACGAGGGATTTGAAGCAGGCACGCCCGACATCTCGGCAGGCATTGGTCTGGGCGCCGCCGTGGACTATCTGACCCGAAGCCGGAGTCGAGGAGATTCATGGATACGAGATGCGGCTCAACAGAAAACTGCTGGTGGGGCTGGAGAAGATTGCCGGCATAGAGATCTTCGGCCCGGGACTGGATGGCCCAGAGGCAAGGGGCGGAGTGGTCTCCTTTGCCGTAGATGGCCTGCTGCCTCACGAGGTGGCTCTCATGCTCGATCAGGCTGCAAACATCTCCGTTCGGTCCGGCCACCATTGCTGCATTCCCCTCATGAAGCACCTGGGACTGAAATACGGCACCGTCCGCGCCTCGCTTTACCTTTACAATACCGATGAAGAGATCGATAAGCTTCTGGCGGCTCTGGAACAGATCGCCAGGATGGGGTAACGAGGCACGGTAAAAGGCGTGGCAAAAGGCGTGGTAAAAGGAATGCTAAAAAATTTTAAATGCCGGAAGCTGGATGGCGATGAGGTCGAGGACACATTCTGTCAGGTGGTGGAGGAGGTTCCCCTCTCCATCTTCATCAACGGCCGGCATTTTGTAACCGCCATGATCAGCCCTGAGATGAAGTCTGAGTTCGTGACGGGGCATCTCTTTGCCGAGAGGATTGTATCCGGACGGGAGGAGATTGAGTCCCTGGAGATCGAGGGAAACATAGCGCGGGCCATAGTCTCCAATCCCATGCGGGCGATCGTACCCAGAAGGCCGATTGTGAGCGGCTGCGGCGGAATCGCTTCCTTTCTGGATGAGTCGAAGCTTCCCGAGATAAAATCCGATCTCATAATCGGGAAAGAACAGGCTCAGGAGGCGATGAAGGCCATCTCCCTGTCCGAGATTCATATGGCTACAGGCGGAGTGCATTCTGTGGGCCTCTTCAATGAGACGAAAGCGGTCTCGATCATTGAGGACATCGGCCGCCATAACGCCCTGGACAAGGCCATCGGCCATGCGCTGGCTGAAGATGTGGACTTGGGCAGGACCTTTGTAGCCTGCACCGGCAGGATCTCCTCGGATATGGCGCTCAAATGCTCTGTCGCCGGCATCCCCATAATCGTCTCGCGGGCGCTACGACCAGTCTTGCCATCTCCATTGCCGAGAGGACAAAACTTTGCATCGTCGCTTTTCTGCGGGGAAAGAGGCTCAGCGTTTATACCAACCGGGAGAGATTCAAGATTGACTGAAGGCATGATCAGAGCATGATCTGCTCCCTGTGCCGCGAGCGGGCCATCCTCTCCCAGCCCTATTTTGGGAGGCACCTCTGCCAGAATCACTTCATTGAGGATTTTGAGAGAAGGGTGGCCGGGACCGTAGAGAAGAACGGCATGGTCGAGGACGGCGAACGCATCCTGGTGGCCGTGAGCGGTGGCAAAGACAGCACCGCACTGCTCTTTTGTCTTCACAAGATCCTGGCAGGTAGGGATGTGGAGATGGTGGCCGTCACAGTCGATGAGGGCATTGCCGGGTACAGGGACGACACCATAAAGGCCGCCCGGGCGATTGCGGCGAAGCTGGGCATCGAGCAGGAGATCGTCTCCTTCCGGGAGATGTACGGTTATGATCTGGATGAGATGGTGGTGGGGAAAAAGGTCGCCCCCTGCACCTATTGCGGAGTCTTTCGCAAGAACGCTCTGAACCGCTCGGCAAAAAGGCTGGGCGCAAGCAAGGTCGCCACAGGCCACAACCTGGACGACGAGGCGCAGTCGGTTATGATGAACTATCTGAAAGGCGACATGGAACGGCTCATGCGCTTCCGGCCCAGAAGGGCGCAGCCTGGCCTCGTGCCCCGCATCAAGCCGCTGCGAGATATTCCGGAAAAGGAGATCGCCCTCTACTGCATGGTGAACGGAGTCTTCACAGAATCCAGGGAGTGCCCTTATGCTCAGCTCTCTCTGCGCTCGGACGTCCGGGATATGATGAACAGACTGGAGAGCCTCTTTCCGGGAACCCGTCAGACAACGATGCAGGGGTTTGAGAAGATAGCAGAGATGGCCGGCGGAGACCGGGCTCAGATGGAGCTGGGCAAGTGCCAGGGCTGCGGCGAACCTTGCGTCCAAGATCGGTGTAAGGCCTGCGAGCTGCTGGGAAAATTGAAAGGATGACAGAGCAAAATCGAACTTGCGCTTGCCCATAGGCTTGAGGGCGACTATGACATGGTTATACCTCGAATAGACCAGCTCATAAAAATTTGGGACTGAAACATTTCATGCATTCGAACGAGCAGACAAAAAGTTATAAATGAAAAGGGTGCCTCTTTGATGCAATTAATATGTTGAGGATATTATGGTAGAAGGAATTACAGCGATCTCTATACGTGGTTATAAGTCGCTAGCTAAGGAATGTTCTATTGAGGTTCGTCCGCTTACTATACTGGCAGGACCCAATAGCTCAGGAAAATCCAGCATTATGCAGCCACTATTATTAATGAAGCAAACCCTTGAAGAGAGTTACGATCCTGGCCCCCTAAAAATCAGTGGTCCTAATGTCGAGTATACATTGGTTGACCAGTTTTTGTCAAAACTATCTGGTAAAAAAAATATGAATGATTTTGAAATTAGCATCCAGATAGATGGAGTTAAATCGATTACCGAAATATTCAGAAAAGAGCATAAAAAGGCAATCGAACTAGTTGATATGGTCTACAAAGACATCGGGCAAGAGCCGAGATTAGGAGAAGAAATTGAATTGCGCCTAGGAATGGATACAGCGCAGATTATTTCCTCCAATCCATCATTCGATAAAAACTTGAAAAGACTAAAAAGGATTTTTTCTAAGGAACAAAGAACTATTGAACTAAAAGTAAAACGTAATCGATGCTTTTTAGAACCCATTGCGTTTTTTGTTGGGGATGAAGGGAAAGAACAAGAACTCCCTATTCTATTTGCCCCTATTAGTGAAGCTTTTAAGAAGACTATTCGCGAATTAATTCATGTTCCTGCTTTGCGAGGAAATCCGAGGCGCAATTATGATATCGCTGCTGTAGGCACCGCATTTCCAGGAACTTTTGAAAAATATATGGCTAGTATAGTTAATGAATGGCAACGGAACAATGATTCTCGTCTTGATGATCTGGGAAATTCGCTTCAAATGCTGGGATTGACCTGGAAAGTGGGCTCAAAGCCTGTTGACGACACAAGTGTCGAGATCCTCGTTGGCCGCTTACAGCATAGCACTCGAGGAGGGTCTAAGGATCTTGTCAGCATTGCAGATGTAGGTTTTGGTGTATCTCAGACCCTGCCAGTTCTGGTTGCACTTCTTGCGGCAAGACCCGGCCAGTTGGTTTATATTGAGCAGCCTGAGATTCACCTGCATCCTCGTGCTCAAATCGCAATGAGTAAAATCCTGACTGACGCGGCAAATCGAGGTGTACGGGTCGTCGTTGAAACACACAGCTCTCTATTGCTTCTGGGCATACAATCCCAGGTAGCTGAGGGTAATCTTGATCCTAAAAATATCAAACTCCATTGGTTTAAAAGACGGCCAGAAGATGGTATTACAGAAATCATCAGCGCCGACCTGGATGAAGCAGGAGCCTTCGGAGATTGGCCTGAAGATTTCGCTGATGTCGAGCTAATAGAGCAAAGCCGTTATATGGATGCAGCCGAGCAGCACTTGAGGAATAGATGAGCACCAAGGTGTCCAAGAAATTGGTCATCGATGCCGATGTTGCAAGGGCTGCGGGAGGAAAAGATGCCGTTTATCCAAAGTCAAAACACTGTAGGGACTTCCTGGAAGCGGTCAGGATAATATGCCACCGAGTGGTCATGACCGATGAAATCAGGAGAGAATGGACTGAGCATCAGTCCAATTTCACGAGAACATGGCTTTATAAAATGTTTGGAGCAAGAAAAGTAGAGTTCGTTGATGATGCATCCAACCACGACCTTCGTGGCAAGATAATGAGGTATGCTTCTTGCGAGAAAGATTGCCAGGCGATGACTAAAGATGTACATCTACTGGAAGCAGCTTTGCGTGCGGATAATTCCATTATCTCCATGGACGAAACCGTTCATGACCTATTCAGAACTACATCATTAAAAGTGGGCGAAATAAAAATTATTCTTTGGGCCAATCCAGACGATGACGAAGCAGATATTATAAAATGGCTCGAAGAAGGAGCTGAACCTAAAGATGAGTGGAAACTTGGCTCGGATAATGCCAAGTAGTCATCCGAATATTAGATGGCGAGAAGATGGACAGTCTAGCTTTTTTTTGGCTTATCGGTTACTCAAACCAAGACCTTCAGCATCCTTTCAATCGAGAGCCTAGCCCGAGCGGCGACTTCCTCCGGCAACAGTCACGCGCGGCTCCAGGGTCTGCAGCGCTCTTAAGACCTTCTCCAGAGTTGTCTTCTTCATATTCTGGCAGATGGCGTTCTCACTGAGCGGATAGAACTCCTTCTCTGGATTCTCCTTCTTCAGCTTGTAGATCATGCCGACCTCTGTGCCGATGATGAACTCGCGCGCTTCGCTTGCCAGGGCATGCTTGCCCATGCCGGCC
This sequence comes from uncultured Methanosarcinales archaeon, assembly GCA_963702455.1. GTDB lineage: Archaea > Halobacteriota > Methanosarcinia > Methanotrichales > Methanotrichaceae > Methanothrix. The sequence goes on along the minus strand of CAVPCV010000013.1, from coordinate 19,351 downwards.
GTGCTGTAGACAAAATCGGCCTCGTCGATGACCTCCGGCCGGCACTCAGGGTGCACCAGCACCTCTGCGCCCGGATGCAGTGCCCGCGCGGCCTTCACATCCTCGGGAGTGAAATGGTCATGCACATAGCAGTAGCCGTTCCAGGGAATGATCTTCTTGTCGGTATGGCGGGCGACGTATGCAGCCAGGTTTCTGTCCGGCACGAAGATGACCTCCTTGTTGGGCAGCGAATTTACCACCTGCACGCCGTTAGCAGACGTGCAGCAGATATCGCTCTTGGCCTTGATCTCGGCCGTCGAGTTCACATAGCAGACCACAGCCGCCTCGGGGTTCAAAGCCTTCAGATCCGTCCAGCTGGTCGGGCGTGATCATATGGGCCATGGGGCACCAGGCACCCTTCTCGGGAATCACAACGCACTTTTGCGGCGAGAGGATGGCAGCGGTCTCGGCCATGAAGTCCACACCGCAAAAGATGATGACCTCTGAGTCCAGGCGGGCTGCAGCTCGGGAGAGCTCCAGTGAGTCACCCACCAGGTCGGCAACATCCTGAACCTGCAGGGATCTGGTAATTGTGGGCCAGGATCGTCGCGTGGCGTTCCTTCTTCAAAGCTTGAATCTCTTCTATCATAGGAATCGAGAACATCCCCGAATCAGAGAAACTATTATTTCAATCATCCGCCGATGACTGCAGGAAACAGCGCCACCTCATCACCCTCTGTGAGCATGGTTCGAAGGGACTCCAAAGATGCGATGTTCTTGCCCGCCACAAAGATGTTCACATCCTCCCTCAATCCCTTCTCGTCAAAGAGGAAAGGGCCCAATGCCACTTTCAAAGAGCAGAGTGCTTTCAGCAGATCTTCGACCCTCGACCCCTCCGCCAGCTCGACCTCCATCTCCTTTCCCAGGATATTTCGAAAACCGGCAAAAGACCTGACCTTAATTCTCATCCGCTATCTCCTTCACCCGCTGCGAGAGCCAACAGTGCATCCTCCATCTTGAAGTCCCTTTTCTTCTCCGCCAGAAATTCGCGAAAACGCTGCAGCTCCTCTTCAGGAACGAAGGCCTTTGCACTCTCCATCATCCGTTCATAGGTTCTCTCGGGAAAGTAGAGGGCCTCTGCACACCGGAAAAGCCTGTCTTTGCAGGACGCGCTGATAGCTCCCTGCTGCCAGGCCAGATCCAGATTGAAACGAATGTTCACCAGCGGCTCGGAGCGCGGCTCATAGGTGAAAGGATCGAAAGTGAGAGCCACTTCATCATCCGAGACCAGATGGCCGCTCTTGTAAGCCTGGTAGATCAGGCCTATGCCCTCCATGCCGTAAACGTCCAGCTCGGAAGCGCGCAGAGCCCCCATGGACGAAGCCCCAAAGACCCTTGCTCCCGCCTCCAGAGCATAGAGGACCTCCTTGTGAGCCACAGAGCAGTCCTGGAAGAAGACGCCGTCGATGAGCAGAATGATCCTGGCGCCCTCCCGGGCAGCATTATAAACGTCGCCCCGTTTGGCGGGAGGCCGAAAGTCTGCCTCCAGGATCTGCTCCGCCCTAGACCTGGCTAAACTTGGCCCTAGGAAGACGACGATTTCTGGCATTCCTGCACCTCTGGCCTACCCTTTCCGGGTCTACTGCGGCGACTTCCAGCCCGGGCACAATTACCCTGACCACAGGAACGCCTATCTCCTCGCGCGTCAGGTCCACGACCACCACCTGGTCAAGCCCTGCCTCCTCCAACTTCTTTAGCATATATTTTATATCCAGCAGAAAGTCATCGCTATCGAAGGACTCAATTTCGCCGAAGCTCTTCGTCTCGGAGGCTTCAAACCAATGACGATTGAGCCTCTTCGTCCTGTCGTAGCCGATTCGCTTGCGGAAATCTGCCAGGGTCGTATCCTCTCTCGCCCCGTGGATCTGGGTAAGACGGCTCTGCGCCACCTCGGTCAGGGCGCGAAGCACTGCCACGCGCGCGCTGGTGTGCGTGCCCATGCCCGTGGTGAGAAGGGTGGGATCGCGCAGTTTGACATCATCGGCAGCAGCCGCGCAGGTAGCGACGCCAATGTCGCTGGTGATATCTCTCAGATAGACGTCGACGCCGGCTTCTTTGAATTTGTCCAGGAGCTGTTTCGCCTGGCCGTCACCCACATCGCTATAAGCGGCCCCATGTTGCGCGTCGTTTCCACCAGGGCCCAGGCGTCTCTCTCGATGACCTCAGCCAGACCATGGAATATGGCCTCCTCGATCACATTGCCCGATGCCAGGCCGCTGGTGTTGGTACGAAAGAGCCTTTTGTAATCGGAAGACAGGGGATGAAAGACCGCATTGGCCGGAACCTGTATTTCCACATCGTTCGTGATGTCCCACCCCAGGACCCAGGGTATCTCAGCGTCCTGCCTCTGCGCCGGCAGGCAGGATCAGGTCAGCCGGGTCCAGCGCCCCCGCGCCCAGGCTGGAATAACGGGCCAGGGTCAATTCCCGGTCTCGCACCTCTGCCGAATAGCGCTCCAGGCCTTCCATCATGGCCGAGACTCTGGCTTCTGTTGGGGTTGCCCCTTTGCCGTTGTAGACGGAAATGGCTCCGCGATCGGCCATTGGTCTTATGGAGGAGAAGACGGGTATGCCGATTCGGTCCAGGTTGGTTATATCTGCAACCCTTGTGATCCCGGCGGCAGGCATCTTGGCCTCAACCCGCTTTTGCGTCTCCTCCGGTGGCAGCGCCCGGTGGGTATCGTCTTTGTACGTTTTTATGCAGGACCCGAGTTTCATCGCCCCTGCTAGAGCGCAATGGAATATAAAACCTGTTCAACGGCGTTTATAGGTCCAAATGCGGGGTTCAAATGCAGGGTTCAAATGCGGGGTTCGAATTCAGGTTCGAATTCAGGGTTCAAAGGAAGGGAAGCGTGTCCTTCTTCCTGTAAGCCAGGGCTTGAGCCGACGCTACCAGTCTCCCGTCCTTGCCTGTGACCCGAATCTCGCAGGCAGAGATTTTGCGGGATTGATTGGTCTCCCGGGCCTCCGCCTGGAGCGTTTCGCCGGGCAGGGCCGCGTTAAGGTAATTCACATTCACGCTCAGAGCCACGGCAACTGTGCCGTGCGAGTTGACTGCCAGCTCGAAGGCTGCATCCAGGAGCGAATAGATGGCAGCCCCGTGGATCATTCCGAAGAGGTTGTTCATTCTCTGGGACGTCTGCATCTGCAAGAGAGCGCGTCCCGCCTCCAGCTCCACAATCTCTATCCCGAAGATCCGGGCATAAGGCTCCTCCAGGAAGTGCTCCTTCAGAGCTGCTAAGCATTGGTCCATTGAATCATTCCTCTTCACTGGATTATTCTCGAAACGGTTATATCTGCTCCGCCCGGATCTAGATGTATATGCCAGGCCTCCCGGGTGTAAGGCCGGAGCCAGTCTCTATTGAAGTGAGCGGCTCAACGGTATCCATTGTCCTTACCCAGGGCGCTATCAATATATGGTTTGGGAAAAAATTTGATAAGTCTCTTATTGCCAAGATTCTGTTGACAATTTCCAAAGTCGACTCAACAACAGAGCATGAGAAGGAGGTGTTATGCCGGTTCGAGGAGATAAGCGAGTTCGAAAACAACGGCTACATCCTCACCTCTTACGCCCGCAAGAAAGACAGATACAGAGCCGTATTCGTTGTTCCTTTCTCCAATTCCCGGGCTCTGGAGAGGTTCATGGAATCCATCAGCCTGGAGACGGAGAAAGAGGATGCCAAGATCACATTGTACTGGAGGGGAGGCAGGGTCAGGATGAACATCATCAAAGAGGAGCTGGGCAGGCTCAGTTGCTTCAGCGTCCTCAATGTGGTCTATAAGGATGAGCAGACGGGAAATGTCAGCCAGAGGGAGGAGCCATGAGGTTTGCAAGCTGCACGGAAAAAATTGAGATTTCAGGCATAAGGAAATGTTTTGAGGAAGCATTGCCCGGATCGGTAAATCTGGGGCTGGGCCAGCCGGACTTCGACACGCCCGCGCACATAAAAAAAGCGGCCATTGAGGCCATCCAGAAGGGGCTATGCGGATACACCCCAAATTGCGGTGTACCGGACCTGCGAGACGCTCTGGCAGAAAAGTTCCGATCTGAGAACAGGGTGGCATATTCGCCGGAGGAGATCATGGTGACCAGCGGTGCCAGCGAGGCTCTCTTTCTGGTCATTGCCGCGCTGGTCAATGCCGGCGAAGAGGTACTGGTTGGCGATCCGAGCTTCCTCTCCTATAGCGAACTCACCAAGCTTGTGGGCGGCATTCCGGTGAATGTTCCCCTGGACGAGAACCTCCGCCTCGCGCCGGAGGCAATTGTTGAGCGAATAACGAACAGGACCCGTCTCATAATAGTCAACTCGCCCTCCAATCCCACCGGATCGGTGCAAACTCCGGAGCAGATGAGGGCCATCGCGGAGATAGCTGAGGACAGAGATATTGCTGTCCTCTCCGACGAGGTCTACGAGCACTTCATTTACCGGGGAGAGCACGTCAGCCCGGGCCGGTTCTCGGACAACGTCATCACCGTCAATGCCGTCTCCAAGACCTATGCCATGACCGGCTGGAGGCTGGGCTATCTGGGGGCAAAAGGCGGAGCCCTGGAGCAAATGCTCAAGATTCACCAGTATGTTCAGGCCTGCGCCAGCTCCATCTCTCAGGCAGCAGCTCTGGCAGCGGTCACCGGCCCCCAGGACTGCGTATTCCAGATGAGGGACGAATTCCGGAATCGCAGGGATCTGCTGGTGGCAGGCTTCCGGGAGATGGGCGTCGATCTGATCGAACCGGAGGGCGCTTTCTATCTCTTCCCGCGGGTGGGAGATGGAGATGCCGTCGCTGCCGCCCTGGGAAAGGCGGGCGTCATCACCGTTCCCGGCTCGGCCTTCGGACCGGGTGGAAAAGAGCACATCAGGATCTCTTATGCTGCAGCGCGCTCTCAACTTGAGGAAGCTTTGAGGCGGATGAAAGATATTCTTTAAATAGGAGAGTTGCATTCGTCGCAGGGAGTGATGAAATGAAGGAGCAGGTTGAGGTCAGAGAGCTGAAAGAAGGAAGATACGTTATCATCGATGAAGAGCCATGCATAATCAAGAGCATATCCCATTCCAAGCCGGGTAAGCACGGTTCGGCCAAAGCCAGGGTGGATGCCATAGGTATCTTCGATAACCAGAAGAAATCAATCGTTCAGCCGGTCACCACAAAGATCTATGTGCCTAACGTAGAGCGCAAGACAGGCCAGGTTCTATCCATCGGCAGCACTTCAGTGCAGCTCATGGACCTGGGCACCTATGCGACCATCGACGTACCCATAACCGATGATCAGAAACCGAAGATTGAGGAAGGAAAAGAGGTTGCCTACCTATCGGTAATGGGCAGGACCAAGCTGGACATCCGCTAGGGACTCGCCAATACCAATTTGATGTTTCCAGAAATGCGGCTTTGCTGAGGCTTTATCTGGAACGGGAAGATGCGGAATATGTGGCAGCGGGTCTGCCATTCGATTCCACCGCCTATTTTCGATTCGATCCGGATCGCGAGCAGAACCCGATGCTTTCCGCCTTGCCTCGTTTTACTCTTGAGAGTTGCTACCACGATTTAGATGAAGAGTTCGCTTATACGCCCGGTCTCCGCTGGCGCGGGCCCGCCCGTGTTCACTCGCAGGGCCACATTGCTTCTCGGATCCTAAAGCCTTATGCAGATCGGTTTCGGAAAAGCCTCGCTCTCTGGCCGGTAAGCCTGTCATACCCTGGCGATCTCATCCCGCTGGTCATTCTCGGGGCGGCGCCTGCAAGCAGCGAATCTGCCTGCAATGGGATGTGCCATGCGAACCTGTGTGCCAGATGTGCAAGATAAACAATCGCTGCCAGGCAATGAATGCCCGATAAACCTATAAATTAGTATCAACTAATGAAAAGGATATGGGTGCAGATGTTAGCACTGCTGGCAGCATGGGCAAGGTGGTTGGCGCCAAGCTTACCCCAAATGAGATCGACCAAATAAATAGACTCGTTCAAGCTGGTCTCTACCTTAATCCCTCCGATTTCGTACGCGAATCTGTCCGAGAAAAGCTGGATGCAATCAAGGTCATTGAATATCGAGATGTAGACTATGAGACCGCAAAGAAAGAAGTCGCAGGCTATTTTAGAATGAAGGGAGAAGCCTATGCCTCAGACGCCAGCTCGGACCTGGAGCTTGATTATGAGCTGGTATGCAAGATCATGGATGAACTGGAGAACGAAGGCCAAATGGAGGCCGCTCTGTGAAGGGCAATGGGGTCGGCGACTCCATCCATGGTCACAGGATCATAGCCGAGGCCAGAAAGGTGAGCGATCCTGTGGTCATAGTCAAGAGCGGCAGACACAAAGCGCAGAGGATAGTTCTGACAGAAAATGCCCTGGCCATAATTGATAGAAAGGGCCGGTGGTGCGGGCAAGAATGAGCTTTGGATTTAGGGTAAATGGATGGGATGTGGCTATTGCAGGGGCTTGATAAGAAGATTGGCCACAGATCTGCTCTACACTAATATGCCCGGTTAATTTGACATATTTTGATCCTTTCATCATTCATTGAACTTCCGCAGGCATGATAACCCCCATATTTTCGCGGGAAAGCTCATCTCCATTTCAGAGGAAATGCCTAACTCGAAAACTATTTACCTATCTCACCGCTCGCAGCTCCTCCAGCGCCCTCTCCACCCGCCTTCGCCTCCGGGCCAGCCGCTCTTCCCCCGCCGCTATCCGCTCAGCCTCTCCTGGATCATCCGCCCCGTCTCCTCTGGCGCAGGCCCGCCCGTGTTCGCGCGCAGGGCTACGTTGCTTCTCGGGTCCAATGCCCTCTGCAGATCGATTTCGGAAAAGCCGCGCTCGCTGGCCCGGAAGCCCGCAATCTCTTGGGCGATCTCATCCACCTGGTCAAGCGTTGGCGTTCCACCCGAGGCCGCAATCCTGCCCACGATTGCATGCGCTGTGCGAAAGGGCATGCCTGTGATGCGCACCAGCGAATCCGCCAGCTCTGTGGCCGTGGAGAAGCCGGCGCCCGAGCTCGTATTCCATCCTTTCCAGGTTGAACTTGAGAGTGGAGACGCAGCCGTCCAGGATGCGTACTGTGCTCCGCGACCAGTCCAGGCTGCGCCACAGATGGGGCGTCGCCTCCTGCAGGTCCCGGTTGTAGCTGAGGGGCAGGCCCTTGCAGATAGAGAGGACCGCCATGAGGCTGCCCATGACTGAGCCCGTCTTGCCCCGGGCCAGCTCTGCCGTATCCGGGTTCTTCTTCTGGGGCATGATGGAGCTGGTGGAGGCATAGAAGTTGTCCAACTCCAGATAACCGAACTCGGAGGTGGACCAGAGGATCAGCTCTTCAGCCAGACGGCTGAGGTTGACCATCATAATAGAAAGATCGGCCAGGACCTCCAGGATAAAATCGCGCGTGGAGACGGCGTCCATGCTGTTCTCCACCAGACCGTCGAAGCCCAAGAGCTGGCACGTTCTGTTCCTGTCGATCGCAAAGCCGGTGGAGGCAAAAGCGGCGGCACCCAGCGGGCTCAGGTTCACCCGTGGATAGGCGTCCTCCATCCTGGCCAGATCGCGTGCGGCCGCATCCGCGTGGGCCAGCAGATGGTGGGCCAGCGTTGTCGGCTGAGCGTGCTGGGTGTGAGTGAAGCCGGGGATGATGGTCTCTTTATGCTGCGTCCGCCAGGCGGACGAGCGTCTGGATAAAAGAGAGCTGCTCCTCCATCAGATCCAGCATCTCTGCCCGCAGGGCAAGGCGAATGCAGGTGGCCACCTCATCGTTGCGAGAGCGGCCGGTGTGCATCCTTCCTCCCTCGGGACCGACCCTGGCCAAAACCAGCGCCTCAATGGCCTCATGCACATCCTCGCCTTCGCCCAATGCTGTCTCCGCCGCCGTTCCTATTTCATCCAGAGCGGCCAAGATCTGTGAGCAGACCTCACTCGATATCAAGCCCTGCTCCCTCAGCATCACCAGGTGGGCTCTGTCCACCAGCAGATCCGCCTCGAAGATTCGCCTGTCCGCCTCCCGGCTGGATAGGTAATCCAGAACATCTTTGGAGATCTCTCCCAAACGCTGGTCTCGAAACATATCAGATCATATCAGGTCGTGTAGTTAGCATTCACATTCACATACTCATGCGTCAGATCGCAGCCAAAGCCGCGTGCGACAGCTTCGCCCATGCAGAGGTCGATGTTGATGGTGATAGTATCCCCCTGCATAATCATCTTGGCCTGATCCAGGACGCCGTCCACGATGCGGCCCTTCTCGACCAGAGAGACCTTGAGGCTTGCTCCATCCGGACTCTTCCCCTCCAGGCCCAGTGTGACCTTCTCCGGGTCCATCGCCGCGCCCGAATATCCTACGGCGCAGATGATCCTGCCCCAGTTGGGATCCGCTCCATAAACTGCGGTCTTGACCAGACTGCTGCGGGCCACGGCCTTGGCGGCCAGACGGGCATCCGCCACATTACGGGCTCCCGTGACCACAGTCTCGAAGTACTTGCTCGCCCCCTCGCCGTCCCTGGCCATCTGACGCGCCAGATCCATGCAGACGTAATGCAGAGCTTCCCGGAAATCCTCCACGCGGCCTTTGGCCCGGGCCGTAGCGGTGAGGAGAACGGTGTCGTTGGTGCTGGTGTCCCCGTCCACGGTGAGCATATTGAAGCTGTCCTGGACGGCGTCTTTCAGGCAGTCCTGCAGGACCGGGGCCGGAAAGTCCCCATCCGTGTAAAGGAAACAGAGCATGGTGGCCACATTGGGCTCGATCATTCCCGCCCCCTTGACGATGCCGGCCACGCGCAGGCCCCGGTGCTCTATGGCAACTTCTTTTGGTCGAGTATCGGTGGTCATGATAGCCCTCTCCGCCTCCAGGCTGGCCTCGCCATTGCTCTGCAGCCTTGTTTTTGCCTCTTCAAAGAGCCGGGCGACGATTTCCATGTCCAGGTACCTGCCGATAACGCCTGTGGAGGCCACAGCGATCTTTTTCTCATCGGTTTTCAGAAAACCGGCCAGAAGTCGGGCCATAGCCCGGGCATCTTCCGCGCCCCGCTGGCCGGTATAAGCATTGGCACAGCCACTATTGGCGATGACGCCATCCAGATGGCCGCCAGCCAGGTGCTCAGCCGTGACATCCAGAGGTGCCGCCCGGACTTTGTTGGTGGTGAACATGCCGGCTGCGGCTCCTGAGGCTGCGATCAGGGCAAGGCCGTACCTACCCTGACGAACTCCTGCAGCCCGCACGCCTGCCACGGCACAGACGCCGCCTTCAATCCTCTGCATGCTGCATCCCCAGACCGGAGATGATATCGCCTCTGGTCACTATGCCCACCAGCCGGCCATCCTCGACCACCGGCAGACGGTTGATCCTGTGGCGGGTCATGATGCTTGCCGCCTCCTCGACTGAGTCGTCCGGTCCGACCTCATGCAGATTCCGGCTCATCACGTCGCTAACGCTCTTCATCTGGTTATCTTTTAGACTGGATTGCATCCGTTCCCACTTCACCAGATCGCGGAAAGGAACCTCGAAGACCTCGAAAGGACTGGGAAGCCACAGACCGCCTTCCTCCTTATCCTCCACAGATAAGAGTCGCAAGAGGTCCGACTCCGATACAATTCCCACCAGCTTCTCTCCATCCAGAACCGGCAAGCCGCTAATCTTGTTCTCGCGCAACAGGCGAGCCGCTTCGCTTATATTCGCATCTGCCGGGACCGTGATGGTCCGGACATTCATAACATCTCTGACTTTCATTTCTTTCACCTTTGCTCAGGGCGCCATTCCCGGGAACCAGAGACCGGTCTTCTCGTCGAAGCCTGCCATGAGGTTCATATTCTGAATGGCCTGGCCTGATGCACCTTTCACCAGGTTGTCTATGGCCGAGATGACCACCAGCCGATCGCTCTCCTTCTCCGGCTCAAAGCTTATGTCACAGAAGTTGGAGCCTCTTACAGAGCTGAGCCTGGGAATACTGTCTGCCATGCGAACGAAGGGAGCGCTCTTGTAGAAATCACTATAGATTTGAGCCACTCTGTTCTTATCCTGCAGAGTTTCCACTGCATCCTCCCGGGCGAAGACGTGGGCCGTGGTGAGGATGCCCCGCACCGATGGGACGACATGAGGCGTAAAGTTGACCCGGATTCCTGGCGAAAGGCGTCCCAGCTCCTGCTTGATCTCAGGAACGTGCCTGTGCGTGGTTAGCTTGTAGGGTATCACATTTTGCGCCATGTTGGGGTAGTGGCTGGTCTCAGTCGGCTCGATTCCTGCACCGGAGATTCCCGACTTGGAGTCGTAGACCACCCGGTCCACCAGCCCGGCTTTGGCCAGCGGTGCTACAGCCAGAGTGGCACCCGTGGGGTAGCAGCCCGGATTGCCTACCAGCTTTGCTTTCGCCACCTCGGGATGGAGCTCAGTCAGGCCGAAGACTGCCTCCCGCGGAGCGCGGTGTTTCATGCCATAGGTCTTTTCAAAGACATCCACCGGCAAACGGTAGTCTGAGGAGAGGTCTATGACTCTCGTGCCGGCATCCAGGAGCTCTGGCACCCAGTCCATGGCGGTGCCGTGGGGAACGCCTGTAAAGACGATATCACAGCGCTCGGCTGCTTCTTTGGCGCTGAGCGCCTCAAAGTTAAGTGTATAAATGTTCTTCAGGTGAGGATGAACCAGGCTCACGGGCTTTCCCGAGAGCTTGCGGGAAGTGACAGCTCTTACCTTGACCTCGGGATGATTTGCGAGGAGTCTCAAGAGCTCCCCACCGGTGTAGCCCGATCCACCGACGATTCCTACATCTATCATAAGATTCCCGGACGAGCTTATGATATAAATTCACCACGCTTTAGCGACAAAATGAATTGGAGAGGTCATAGAGAGCCTCGGCCGCCGCCTCGATCCTCTCCTTCTGCTCCAGCTTTGCCAGCCAGCGCTCCGGGATCCACGATGCACCGTAGGCCGCGCCGAAGAGGGAGCCGGCTATGGAGGCGATGGTGTCTGTGTCTCCTCCGCTGCTGGCGGCCATGATCAGCCCCTCCTCGGGCTCGAATTTCAAAAAGCAGTAAAAGGCGGCGGGAACGGTCTCCGAGGCCAGGGGAGAGTTTCTGATCAGACCTAAAGCCTCCTCGGGTAAAAGGTCCAATAGAGTTCCCACCCAGAGAAGCCTTTCCGCAAAGTCGACATCCACCCGGCTGGCCTGAGAGGCAGCGTTCCTCAAGATCATCTCCCCAGGAATGTCCATCAGACTGAGGGCCACGCCAGACGCCACAGCCACGGCTCCGGCGCGAGCGGCTGGGGCACAATGGGTGGGCAGACTCTGCAGGTCGGCGTAGCTCTTGACGATGTTCAGGTCGGAGTGGTAGAATAGGCCAATGGGAGCGGCACGCATGGCCGAGCCGCAGGTTGGGATCGAGAGGGCCGACTCCTGCCAGGGAGTCCCCGCAATCATGCTCTCCACGGCAGAGCGAGTGGCAAAGCCCACGCCCCGGTTGAGCCTCTCGTCCAGAGTCCACGTTGTTCCCCAGGCCATGAGCTTGTCTGCAAAGCGCAATGCAGAGAAGCCAGAGGACTCGATGAGGGACTCGGCCAGCATCAGCGTCTCTTCGGTGTCGTCAGTGAACTGGCCGGCCAGAAGGCCGGTGTGAAAGTGCTCAGCCGGCGCGGGCATCATATCTCGAACCCGACCGAACCGGGATCGGATCTCACTTGCAGTATAGCCTTCAGTAGGCATTCCCAGGGCGTCTCCCACGGCTACGCCCAACAGGCAGCCCCGGAAGCGGTCCAGCATATCCATGACCGCTCGTGGTATTCATGGAACTAATAATCATCGGATTGACAAAGTATTATTGCCCTCTTCAACCCAAATGTCTTTCATGGACTCTCACTCCAAGGCCTGGGACAGGGATTACTTCAGCCGCGGCCGCCTCTGGGGAGGAGGCGTGCGGAATGTGCCCCATCTGCCCGAAGGCTCCGCCGTCCTGGAACTGGGCTGTGGCGACGGAAAGACGCTGAGAGGTATGCCCAGCGGCTGGAATATTGCCGCCCTGGACATATCATCTCAGGCACTGCGTCTGACTCAAAGAGTGCTGCCCGGCGCCAGATTGATCCTGGCGGATGCCAGACTCCTGCCCTTCCGGGAAGAGAGCTTCAATGCAGTCTTCGCCTTTCATATCACCGGCCACCTGCTCCTGCCCGGGCGCGAAGCGCTCGCCCGCGAGGTCGCTCGCGTGCTCTGTGTGGGCGGAAAGCTATTTTTCCGGGAGTTTGGGACGGAGGACATGCGCATGGGCCAGGGCGAGGAGGTGGAGGCGGGCACATTTCGGCGGGGCGAAGGCATCATTACGCACTACTTCATGGAAAGAGAGGTAGAAGAGCTTTTTTCCGACCTCAGTCCGATCTCGATTGCCACGCATCGCTGGAGTCTGTGCGTAAGAGGAACGGATCTGGCTCGCGCCGAGGTGGAGGCGGTCTTCCTCAAAAGCTGAATTTACGATGTTTTATGTTTTATGATCCAGTGCCTCGACAAGGCCTGGCACCTGATCGGCTCCCACTGGTACTGTGATGCTGGAACCGTTCAAGGCCGAGCCTATGGGCTCGTACCTTCCTCCCAAATGCATGGACAGGAATGCTTCAGTAAGCGCGTAAAAGGACAGCCCGTTACCGGGCCTGACAAGACCGTGGCCTTCGTCGGGGTAGAAGGCATAGGTTACAGGAATCTCTCTATCCTGCATGGCCTGGACGATTTGACCGGACTCGTTCTTATTTACCCGGGGGTCGTTTGCTCCCTGTGCGATCAGTATCGGCTTCTGAATACGATCAACATATGTCAAAGGGGAACGCTCTCGAAGCAGACTCCTTCCTTCTTCTGTTCTGTAATCCCCTATCCTCTTGAGCTTTATCTCAATATCAGGCTTCCAATAGGGAGGGATGGTAAGGAGGAACGATGTCAGATTAGACGGTCCACATATGTCAATTCCACAGGCGAATATCTCTGGAGTAGATGTCATGCCAGACAATACGGCATATCCACCATAGCTTAAGCCCAGTATGGCAACCATAGACGGATCTGCTATCCCTTTTTCTATAGACCAGTTGACGGCATCCAGTAGATCGTACTGCATCTTTCTGCCCCATTCCCCGTCGCCAGCATTTGTAAAGTTCTTTCCGAATCCCGTGGACCCTCTGAAGTTGACGCTCAGGACGGCGTAGCCCCGGTTGGACAGAAACTGATGTGTCTCATCAAATCCCCACACATCCCGGTCCCATGGGCCGCCATGAACGAAAAGGACCATAGGAAGCGGCTTTTCGGGTATTCCATCCCTGTCTTTATCAGCCTATACGGGCAAGGTATAGTAGCTGACGAGGTCCAGACCATCGCGGGACTTGATCGTCGTATAGTTCATTCTGGAAAGGGGGAGATGCTCCTGGTGCCTATTGGCACTGAACAGCAACTGGGCTGCCCTGGCATTCCGATCGTAGATGTAATACCGAACGGGACCATTGTCACTGATGAATGCGACTATCCAGCGACTATCATCCAGAGTGCGGGAGGTCACAGCCAGATCTCCTTCATTGACTTCGTGCAGGTATTCGATATCCGGCTGGATAGATTCATCCAAAATGGTCCAGTTATGGCGGTAGTAGTTGAAATCCACTGCCTGGATGGTCTTCTCGGTTGGGTGAATCAACATCATACCAGGGTCTGCCTTGGGGTCCTCAGCCAGGACTTCTACCTCGCCGGTAACAAGGTTCATGGATTCTATTGCGGCCGTATTCCTCCCGCGACCATCCGATATGTAAAGGATGTCACCGGTCCTGTCGAATCCTATGGGATAAGTGGTGGCGCTGTCCTCGTAATTGATCTTCATGAATGGTTCCCATGAGCCGTTGCCGGCAGGCTTAAGGTAGTCTACATCTCCGTTGGACGTCACATTAGCCGCAAAACGAACTCTCAAATCATCATCGACAACGAATTCCGCAAACATACCATCATTCTTCTGGACCAGACGCCTCTCACCGGTCGTGATGTTGACACTGTAAATGTCATGGTACTCGGGATTCCTATCATTCAGGCCTATCAGGATCTCCTGAGGGAGCTTGTAGCTGACTCCCTGCACATACGCGCTGACATTTTTATAAGGTGTGAGGTCCAGCTTCGCACCGGTTGTTATATCGACGGCGTAGATGTGCCAGTTTTCGTCACCAAATGCGTCCTGATAGTAAACGATATGATGATTGGTATAAGCCCAGAAGTAGCTCCTGATGCCGCGAATGGTTTCATTAGTGATAGGTCTTGACTCGGATATGCGGTCCACAGGAGCTATCCGGACGTTGAAGACTCCACTTAATGCTGTCAAGTAGCTGATCCATTGGCCATCAGGGCTGATCTGAACCCCGATCCTCTCAGGTGTGCCGAAGAGAACCTCACGTGGAATGATCTCGGTGGCATTCTTCTCCGCCAGCGAACCGGGACTACTTGCATCTCCTTCTATTGCATCTATCAAGCTTTGTAATGCCATTAATGTTGTATTCTTGGAATTCTCGAATTGAGGCTGCGATGGCTGCGAGTCGACTGTGGCAGAGCAGGCGATGGATATCGCCAATAATGTGGACAGAAAAAATGCCAATTTAGCATAGACCCCTTCGTGCATTGAAAAAGTGATGGCCTCCACGTGTTAAAACCCTTTCTCCTGGACTGTCTGGACAAAGGATTGAAGTAAGCACAAAAAGAAAAAATCCAGTTGGGAAGCTTATGAGGATTCCTGGGCCAGTGCCTCGACTATGCCTGGCACCTGATCGGCTCCCACAGGCACTGTGATGCTGGAGCCTTTGAAGGCCGAGCCTATGGGCTCATACCTCCCGCCCAAATGCCTCGACAAGAATGCCTCTGTGACCGCTGTAAAGGAGAGTGCGTTCTCAGGCCGAACGAAACCGTGGCCTTCGTCCGGGTAGAGGGCATAGGTAACAGGAAGCTCTCTATCCTGCATGGCCTGGACGATCTGGCCCGACTCGTTCTGGTTCACCCTGGGATCGTTGGCTCCCTGACCAATCAGTATCGCCCTCTGGATGCGATCCGCATAGTTGAGAGGGGAACGCTCTTGAAGCAACTTCCTTCCTTCTTCCGTTCTATAATCCCCCATCCTCTTGAATTCGATCTCAATTGTCGGCATCCAATAGGATGGTTCATTGAGGAGTGACGAAGTCAGATTAGATGGTCCGCATATGTCAACCCCGCAGGCGAATGTCTCTGGAGCAAAGGTCATGCCGGCAAGAGTAGCATATCCTCCATAGCTCAAGCCCGCAATGGCGACCTTATCCGGGTCTGCTATCCCCTTCTCTATCGACCAGTTTACAGCGTCCAGAAGATCGTACTGCATCTTTCTGCCCCATTCCCCGTCGCCTGCATTGGTAAAGTTCTTTCCGAATCCCGCTGATCCTCGGAAGTTAACACTGAGCACTGCATATCCGCGGTTGGCCAGGAGCTGATGAATTGGATCAAAACCCCACACATCCCTGCCGTAGGGACCGCCATGGACGAGAAGAACCGTTGCAAGCGGCTTTTCAGGCAGACCATCCTTGTCTTTATCAGCCCATACGGGCAAGGTATAGTAGCTGACGAGGTCCAGGCCATCGCGGGACTTTATCGTCGTATAGTTCATTCTCGAAAGCTGCAGATTCTCCAGACGGCTGTCGGCGCTGAACAGGTACTTCGCAGTGCTGGCGTTCCGGTCGTATATGTAGTAGCATGCAGGACCGATGTCATTATAAAACGCAACTATCCAGCGACTATCATCCAGAGTGCGGCCCTCCACATACACTTCCCCATCATCGACTGTGCGCAAGTATTCGATATCTGGCTGGATAGATTCATCCAAAATCGTCCAATTCTGGCGGTAATAATTGAAATCCACCGCCTGGATGGTCTTCTCTGTGGGGTGAATCAAAATCATGCCTGGATCCGCCTTAGGGTCTTCAGCCAAAACTTTGATCTCGCCGGTAACCAGGTTCAAGGATTCTATTGCTCCCGTATTCCTGCCGCGACCATCAGATATGTAAAGAATGTCACCTGTCTTATCGAATCCAATGGCTCCGGTATTGGCCTCATCCTCTAACTTGATCTTAATGAACGGTTCCCATGAGCCATTGCCGGCAAGCTTGAAGTAGTCCATATCACCGTCGGGTGTCACATTAACCGCAAGACGAACTCTAAGATCATCGTCCATAAGGAATCCAGCAAACTGATCGTTCTTCTGGAGCAGACTCCACTCCCCTGTAGTGATGTTGACAAGGTATAAGTCATGGTACTCGGGATTCCTGTCATTCATTAATATCGGGATCTCTTGAGGGAACTTGTAGCTCACTCCTCCCGGATATGCGCTGAGGTTTTCATAGGGTGTGAGGTCCAGCTTCTCACCAGTTGTCATATCAACAGCGTAAACATGCCAGTTTTCGTCGCCATTCTCGTCCTGGACGTAAATGATATGGCGATTGGTAAAGGCCCAGAAATACTCCTGAATGCCGCGAGAGGTCTCATTGGTAATGGGCCTTGCAGCGGATATATTGTCCGCGGGAGCTATCCAGACGTTGAGAACTCCTTTCAAAGCTGAAAGGTAGCTGATCCATTCGCCATCCGGGCTGATAAGAACCCCAGTTCTCTCAGGGTTGCCGAAGAGAACCTCACGGGGAATGATCTCTGTGGCATTGCCATCCGCCAGCAAACTGAGATTGGTCGCATCTCCTTCAGTTGAATTCATCAAGCTTAATGATGTTACCATCGTGGAATTTTCAATACCAGTCTCCAATTGTTCCGCGTCAACTACGACAGAGGAGGCAAAAGATATCGCCAATAACATGGATAGAAAAAGTGCTAATTTTGTCATAAATCCCTCCATTCGTTAGGAAAGTCATCGCCACAACTGGTTAAAAACATTTTGCCCGGACCATTCCCTGCCATGGGATTTTGAGTATAAGAGAGTGGTTGGGCTGGTCGCGATACAACGTGCTATTGCGGTCGAATTCCGCTATTGCCTTAAATCCTATCTTCGCTGATTACTCCGCACGTTGATAACCCATGCAGCAAAGACGACCATACCGACAATTAACAGCAGCCCAATACCCAGAGTTGCATATGGGTATTTTGTCCATCTTCTCCAGCGGATGCAAGAGCAGTCTGACTAGGCTCAGAGGGTTGTATTCCTTCCTGCTCATACGTCCCTTTCTTATCCTGGTCTATAGCCGACTCTGGAACAACTGATGCATTTACAACTATTGTATTCAGAGGGACCTGAGCCTCTCGATAATCGCCCGGTTTTGCGTACTCATATTTTATATTTTCGTCCATTCGTTCCTTGGTTACGAAATGTATTCCATCCCGAGTATATGCCGTCCTGGCATCCGTTCCGAAAACGGGTGCGCCAAGCAGCTGCAAAAGAACGATCAGACTTATGACAACTCCAATCCCTTTCAAGATGATGCCCATGATACCCCTTCTTCGAATTCCAAACCTCATTAGACAAATGTCCTTAAATATTTTCTGCAATCTCCTGAGAATACACTATCAAACATTAGCACAGGATGTTGATTATCCATTCTTTGTATATAGTTAGATCTTTCAAGTCCAACAATTGTTTTTTTTTGATTTCGATGAAGTCGATCGCCTCAAATCACATCTTCGCCTCTGGCCTCTCTTCTTTAAGATCAGTCCACACAATCCATCAGCTTGATAATAAGGAGGAGCTATGATCTGAAGAGAGTCCTGGCAACCCGGGATAAAGGAATAAATAAGCGAACTGCATCAGATCTAGATGGATCTATAAGATCACAAAATCCAGTAGATCACAAAATGGATCTCATTATGGATCAAAAAACTCTGAAAGTCGGTAACCCTCTAGCGGTAACCATAGCCATGCGGCATATAATCTCAAGAAGACGCCAGACATTTCTCTCTATTCTGGCGGTAGCTTTGGCCGTGAGCATTTCGGTGATCTTTACCTCTCTTGTCAACGGCCAGCAGCAGATTCTCACCGGCCTGGTGGAAGAGAAGCTCCCGCACGTCACAGTCGAGCCGGAAGAGGGCGAGGACTTCATTCACCTCTATAAGGGCCTCCTGGATCGGATCGCCTCCCTTCCAGGCATCAAGTCCTACGCGGCATCCCTTTCGACCGCGGCCACTCTATCCCGCAAAGATAAGACCAAGAACGCTCTGCTGAAGGGAGCAAATCCTCTCGATATAGACAAGATCTACAAGATTGGTGATTCTATGGTGCAGGGCGATCTTGGCAGCATTCAGCAGGCCCGAAATGCCGTTATCGGCGAGACTCTGGCCGAATCACTTAATTTAAAGCTGGGGGACAAAATGGTGGCCAACTTTCCCAGAGCTCGCGCTGCAGAGTTGACTGTGACGGGGATCTTCAACACCGGCACGCCCCTGGATGAGCTGGCGGTCTTTGTATCTCTGGAGACGGCCCGCAATTTTCGAGATGAAGGAGATGTTATAAATGCCGTCGAGATAAGCCTGCAGGATATTCGCCAGGCCCAGAGCATTGCCAACGTGATCTCCGCCTGGGGATACAACTCCAGGAGCTGGCAGGAGAAAAATCCTGAGATCATGCGGGCCATAAACATCGGCGGGTTCTGGACAAGGTTCTCCGTCCTGCTCTTCATGGTAGTGGCTTTCTTTGGCGTGGCCAGCATCATGAATCTCCTCGTGGTGGAGAAGACAAGAGAGATCGGCATGCTCATGGCCATGGGCGCGAGGCAATCGGATATAAGAAATATCTTCCTGGTGGAAAGCGCCCTCCTGGGTCTCATCGGAGCTGCAGTCGGCTCAGCTTTGGGCCTGGCGGGCGTCTTGTCTCTAGGAAGAGTTCCCTTCGAAATAGCGGCCGGCGGCAGCCAGATTACCACTCTCCCTCTTATCCTGAACCCCTGGGATATCTTCCTGCTCATCTTTTTCGTTGTGGCTCTGAGCATAGTGGCTGCCCTCTATCCGGCACGAAATGCCTCCCGGATCGATCCAGTCATAGCCCTGCGAGGCGGCTGAGGCCGGGCAGGAAAAAATGATTGGAAATATAATTTGAATATATGTTCGAACTGGATATTGCCCTGCGGCATGTGACGACAAATCGAAGGGGCACCGCCTTCACTTTGATATCCGTAGCCATAGCGGTGGGTATTATCATCATGTCTCTGGGGCTGACGGAAGGTGTGAGAGTGCAAATCGTTGAGAATACTGTGGAGAAGAATCCACATCTTCTGGTCAACCCTAAAGAGGGTGAGAGCTATATCAGTATGTACAGGACGGCCTCCGACCAGATCAACATCTATCCGGGCGTTTCCGCCGTCTCACCACGGCTGGTAGGCCAGGGAGCGGCGCG
>CAVPCV010000012.1:0-96607 GCA_963702455.1 uncultured Methanosarcinales archaeon | reverse complement strand
TCATAGGTGCATAGAATCCAGAAAGTGCCAAGAAAACCTGGATGAACCCCTCCGAGCTGACAATGAGTTAAGCAATGCCAACTCATTGCCTAACTACCTGTCTACTATCAGGGGTTCACTCCAAGCTGGCATACAATTTAAATAGTTATACGTTAACAACGTTCTTCTTAAAGATATGGAGGTGAACATATGGCCTTGAAGTTCAAGCTCATTGCACTGTTGCTGACTGTATTGAGCTTGACATCGACGGCTCTTGGTGTGGTTGTGGTCAAGAGATTTGTCTTTTGAAGAACTGTGCTGATTTTTTATTTAAAAAATATATTTTTATTTGTGACCGGTTTGAAATGCCTTATACCGATGATCTCCATCCATGATCGATACTTTCGTACCTGACCAGGCGATCCCACAGGACGCAAAAAGTTGCCCAGGACCTCACCACGGCTGTTATGGCGAAGAAGGCGTTGGCAGTATTGACGCCGGAGCTGGAGCGGACCGGGCGCCCTCAGCATCCGTGGGATGCCGATTCCTTATTTTTTCCGGAAGTAATAAATGACATTGACTCCAGCCGGCGACATTTCCTCTTATGGTCTGTTCCAATAAACTTACTTGGGTATTAGAGGACTGCGCAAGCGTCGAATTTGGTCATAGAGCATTAGCAGAATGGCAATACCATTGATCGCAAAGAAGATTGTTATCAGCTTAGTGATAGGCTTTGTTCGTGCCAATCACCATAGCCGATTGTAGTTAACGTAACAGCCACGAAATACAGTGAATCCAGCCAACTCCATCCTTCAAGCCACCTATAAAGGATTGTGCCACCCAATATGATGCTCGCCGCATAAACTAACATAGGGCGTTCGTCTGGTCTAAGAACATATCGAGAAGCAAAAATCGCTTCAAACGGAAAATGCGAGTTTTTTCTTGGCTCATTTATGACGCACCTCCATTTATCTGGTTATCATCTCTTTATAAAATGGATCGTCCAAGAGTAAAGGAGGAGATGAGATATATTGGCTAATCCCTCCGCCAAATATCAGCCAGAGATAGTGGCAATCCACTTAGAGATGAGAAGGCCATTGCAGACCAGGGTGATATTTTGCCGCCGGGCAACTGCAGCTCTTAGGCGTCGTGACATAGTAAGACATTCCCCGTTGTTATTGAGGGACGGATACTATTTCACCGGTCAGCCGATAGAAGGAAGGCATTTCCGTTGGCTACTGGCCCTGGTTATGGTACGCGATAGTCATTTCTTTGAAAAATCCGCACAACTTCTATTAAAAGAGCGAAAAAAGGAAAAAGCTAAAACACTTATAAGGCTCTTGCTCGATCCGTGTCATCTGGTTTTGTGCACACAAATGACTATAATATAATTTGCATTCTAAAAGGCCTATTGCGTTGCTCAGTAAAAACATGCTCCGGTTGGGATTTGAACCCAAGTCGAAGGAGTGAGAGTCCTACATGATTGGCCGAGCTACACTACCGGAGCGCGGATTGGGGGTAGTTGTTACTATCATTTAAGGCTTTTGGCTCCGCAAATAGCAGTCGCAATAAGGTCGCAAGGCGCATTCCTCATGCTTGGGACCCCGCGCCCGGCAAATGAGCCTCCCGTGCGTTATCATGTTCAGGTGAATAGAAAGATACTTCTCGACGGGAATGATCTTCTCCAGAATTGTTTGCGCCTTTTCCAGTTTGACATCTTCTGCCACCAGGCCCAGCCGTCGCGAGACGCGGTAGACGTGCGTATCCACGGGCAGGAAAGGCAGGCTATAGGCAAAGAGGAGAACGACGGACGCCGTCTTTGGCCCGACGCCTGGCAAGGATAGCAGATACTGCATGGCCTCATCATTTCCCATATCGCCCAGAAAACCAAGGTCGATCGCGCCCTTATCCGTTTTGATCTTGAGAAGAGTCCCCTTTATCCTCTTGGCCTTTATCTCTGCCAGACCGCCGGCTCGAATTTTATCGGCTACGATCGGGGTGGATGCATTGAGAAGCAGCTCATAGTCTCCA
Organism: uncultured Methanosarcinales archaeon; assembly: GCA_963702455.1. Taxonomy (GTDB): domain Archaea; phylum Halobacteriota; class Methanosarcinia; order Methanotrichales; family Methanotrichaceae; genus Methanothrix. Next base: position 94,597 of record CAVPCV010000012.1, on the reverse strand, counting down.
AAGGCCTTCTTCAGATTTTCAAAGGCCCGCAGGCTGTTGGTATCGCTGGTATTCTGGGAGAGGATGGTCATGACCAGCAGATCCACGGGGTCGATCTCATCTCTCCGGGGCACGCCATATTGCTCCTCTAAAATACGAATGCAGACCTCTACTTTATGTTCATCCATTACGCTCTGGAAGTCACCCCTTGCTTTAAAGCTTGAGCCCGATCTTCGGCCAGTAAAATTATTAACCAGAGTGACTGGAGAAATAATTGTGCAATGGACTTAACTGATATCTATCCCTTTCTTGTAGCCCTCCTTATCGGGGCTCTTATCGGCACGGAGCGCCAGCGAAGGCTGGCCGAGGATAAGGTTCGGGGCGTGGCGGGCCTGCGCACTTTCGTCCTGATTGCGCTCCTGGGAGCGTTGTGCGCCAACCTGTCAGGTCACTACGGCCCCGGCTTTGCCATCGCTGCCATCTCAACTTTTACCATTCTCGTGGCGGCAGGATACGCTTCTTCAGTCAATGTACTCGGCAGAATCGATTTCACGGCTGCGGTGGCGGCCGTGGTCACCTTCGCTTTGGGAATGCTGACCAGCTTTCCGGATAGCGTCCCTCTGGCGGTGGCTATGGCCATCATCACCACCTGGGTTCTGGCCACGCGGACCATCACGCACCGCTACGTAGAAGCTTTGACCGAAACGGATCTGCTGGATACTCTCAAGATGGGTATAATCGCCCTGGTGATCTATCCGCTCCTCCCTGAGGAGCCGCTGGGTCCATGGGGTGTCATCAACCTCCGCCAGATCTGGCTCTTGGTAATAATGGTCAGCCTGATCGGCTACGTGGGCTACATCCTTATCCGCATCCTGGGGGCGGAGCGGGGCCTGAGCCTTACCGGCATCCTTGGCGGCATTGTTTCGAGCACTGCTGTCACCTCTTCAATGGCCGCAGAGGTGAAGCTGGACGAGCGGATTATGCCTGCCGCCGTATTCGCCACGGCCGTCGCGTGCTGTACCATGTTCCCCAGAATGCTCTTCATAATCGCCGTGATAAACAGAGACCTGTTCCTGGCCGTTCTGCCCCCCCTCTTGATCATGACCGTGGTGGGCGCGGCTCTTGCCTATCTGTCTCTTCGAAAAAACCCCGCGACCGGAAAGGACGTGGTGGTGAAAGACCCCTTCCGCTTCATTCCTGCTCTGGAATTGGGCGCGTTCTTCGCTTTTGTGCTTATCGTCTCCAAGCTTGCCAGCGTTTACTTTGGCGATGCGGGAATTTATGCCGCCAGCATAATCTCCGGGCTGGCTGATGTCGATGCCATAACCCTGACCATGGCCACCATGTCCAAGTCAACACTTGCTGCGAACGTGGCCGTCACCTCCATCACCCTGGCCGCCATAATCAATACTCTGGTAAAGCTCACCATCGCCTACGTGTTGGGAACAAGGGCGTTCGGCAATAAGATGACTGCCATCCTAATACCAATGGTTCTGGCAGGGCTCCTGGCCTTGATACTGATGATTTATTCCTAATCTGAATCGCGAGAGCAAAAAAGAAGAACGCGTTTGCGAGATGGGCCCGACGCGATTCGAACGCGTGATCCCCGCCGTGTAAGGGCGATGTCATAACCAGCTAGACCACGGGCCCTGCACCTTCACTACCTCATTGTCGTATTAGATCTTATCGCTTAGCCTGCCTGCCGCAGGCCAAGTGAGAAACGTTTATAGTGGGCTAACCAAATTAATAGGGATGAGTGAACGACTTTCTCCTACCGGTAGCGATCTGAAGAGACTATGCGACAATGCGGCCCGGGCCGTAGTTTCCGCCATCCAGGGAATGGCGGGCACCGTCGCCAGTGGTCAAATGGTAAAGATGGGCGCGGACGGTACCCCCACGAAGAGCATCGACCGGGCGGCAGAGAATGCAGTCCTCAATGTTTTACGTGCCTCTGGGTTGGGGTTCAGAGTCTTGAGTGAGGAGATAGGCACGGCTCTGATAGGCGAGAAGCCCGACTATTTCCTTCATCTCGATCCTCTGGACGGGACATTTAATGCCATCGCCGGCATTCCCTTCTATTCCGTCTCCATCTACATAAGCCGGGACGATTGTCGCTTCGCTTACATCTTTGATCTGGCTCACGGTAACAGTTATTATGCCGAATCTGGCCGGGGCGCATACGCCGAGCCAGGTAGCCGCCTTTTTGTCTCCCAAAACGCTGATTTGAAGCATTTCAGCATCTCGGCCTATACTCTCCGGCCCAACACCGCCAGAATTGCAGGCATCGGTGATAGGGTGCGCCGGATTCGCACTCTGGGGAGCGCCTCTCTGGAGATGGCCCTGGTGGCTTCCGGAAAGCTGGATGCGTTTGTGGATCTGCGGGGGATGATGCGGGTGGTGGATGTGGCGGCAGGCAAGCTCATGATAGAGGAAGCGGGCGGCGTTGTTTCCGATGCGAGTGGTGATGAGCTTCATCTGGACGGAAATATGTGGCAAAAGAAGTATCTTATCGGCTCCAACGGCCTGAAGCATGAGGATTTGCTGCATCTCATAGGTGGTGACAGCCATTAGGATCGGTTTTGTCTCCCGCCACCAACCGGAATCCATCCGGCTGCTGCAAGAGCTCATCTCTCATCTCGAGTCGGAGACGACGGGTTTGGAGATATTCGTTGATGCGGATATCGCACCCCAGGTTGGCCGGGAGGCCACAGAAGTGGCGGAGATGGAACGGCAAAAGGTTGACTTCATTGTGTCCGTAGGCGGCGACGGAACCATTCTGCGCACCATTCACAAGATGGCAGACCCGGTGCCCATCCTGGGAATAAACATGGGAACGCTTGGCTTCTTGGTGGACGTCGAGCCCAAAGACGCAGTCGATACCCTGAAGCGTCTTGTCCTCGGATTCGATGTAGATGTGCGCTCCCGGCTCAAACTGCTTTTAAATGGAGTATGCCTGCCTCGCGCCACCAATGAAATTGCCTTTCTGACCGCAAGTCCCGCCAAGATGATCGAGTTTGAGATCATTGTGGACGGTGCGCTCATGGAGGATTTCCGGGCAGACGGAGTCATCATCGCCACCTCCACAGGTTCCACAGCCTATGCCATGTCCGCAGGCGGTCCCATCGTGGATCCGCGAGTGGACGCCATTGTGCTTGTTCCCATGGCCCCCTTCAAGCTCTCCAGCCGCCCCTGGGTGATTCCCGGGGATAGCGTCATTGAAGTTCGGCTCAAGCTGCCGGAAAAGGAAGCACTGGTCGTGGTAGACGGCCAAAGCGCTACCACCATCTCTTCCAAAGACACTGTGGTCATAAGCAAGGCCAAGACTCCGGCCAGGTTTGTAAAGGTGGGCAAAGACGGATTTTATGCCAAGGTGAAGAGCAAGCTCACCTGAGCATATCACGCCGCCTCTCTTTTGAGCATTATTCAATGTTATCTTTCCGGCAGCTCAGCCGGGGCAGGAACATGGGCACTCTCTTTTTGTAGGCATCATACTCCAGCCCGAACTCCTCATGCAGCGACCGCTCCTCATGCCGCGCGCCAATGTAGAAGTAGAATGTGGCCAGGATGTTGAACGCCAGCAGATTCAGCGTCATGATGGGGCTGAGCCAGAGGAATAGGGCCGCAAAGAAGAAGAGCGGATTTCTGAGGTGGCAGTAAAAGCCACTCGTGACCAGCCCTCCGGCTGCGCTCAAGTGATCAGTCGCTGCCAGCCCCAGGAAGCTGTAGATGCCCGTCTGACGTAAGCTGGCCAGCAGCGCAAGAGTGGCCAGGGCTTGAAAGGCTGTCATCAGCCCGCTTCCTGGCCAGGGAACGATATACAGTATTCTGTCCGGCAGATATGCTAAGATAAAGAAGAAAGGCAATATCATGATCAAAGCCAGAACTGTGTAGGCCAGCCGCTGCCAGCGGTCAAATAAGTCGCCAAACCCTTTATGGCCCCAGCTCTTGAACCGGGGATCGGCCAGAAAGCTGTGCACAAGGGCAAAGAACGCAAAATATGCCGCCATGGCCTCCACACCAGATATCGCCATTCCACCATCCCGGAGTACGATTTCTCCCTCGCTTGCCTCAGCTTAAGGGCAGATAAACGATCACGTCCTCATGGGGAATGCAGGCCACTGCCAGGCCGCGCCTCTTCAGGTGGCAAGAGACTGCTTCCATCAGCTCCAGGAGACAATCGTTGTGCTGTTCCACGGATACGCCTTTGAAATTCCCAAAGCCGCCGGTGACCATATCTATTAGCCTCTGGCAAACTATAATAATTCTCACTTATCCTCGATGGCTTTGTGGTTTGGGTGGAGTGATCTGCGGTATGAGCGAGCCGTCAAATTTCGATAAAGATCTGAACGTGGAGCATTCATTGGAGGAAAGTCGTCTCCAAAAGGAGGAAATGGAGTTCTGGGAGCGGCAGAAGAGGTGCGGAGAAGAGTCTGATCTCAAGATGGCGCGCGACCTTCCGGATGACACTCCTGATCTCATCATGCGCATGGTGGACGACTTCGAAAAGGAGGCGGCAAAGTTTAGCTTTTCCGGGGCAAGAGGTCGGGTCCTGGATGCAGGTTGCGGCAACGGGAACCTGACGATTCGAGCTCTGAAGAAAGATCTGGCGGAGAACGGAGGCTGCGAGTTCGTCGGCATGGATTTTTCTCGCAATATGCTCGGCCGGGCCGCATATCGAGCGGCAGACTACCCGCGGGCCGCTTTCTTGCAGGGCAGCGTAACCCGCCTTCCGTTCCAGGATCAGTCCTTCGACTGGGTGACAAGCAGCGGAGTTTTAACCTGTCTTCCCTCTGCAGAGTCCTCGGCCCAGGCTCTGTCGGAGTTCAACCGTGTTCTCAAACCGGGGGGTGTTCTGGTGGTGGATTTCTTTAACTGCATCTCGCACTACACTCTGTTGAGGAAGCATCTCTTCAGGAAACCGTTAAATCCACCCGAGTACGTCTCCCCCTCGGAATTCCAGGAATGCCTGGAGCGCGCAGGCTTTCAGGTCCAGACCTACCGCGGCTTTGACTTCAAGCCCTGCCAGGGATACCTCTTCATGAGCCGCTGGCGTCCGGTTGTCGATCCATGCTTTTTGCAGGAGAGGCTCTCTTGCTTCCTGGAGGGCAAGGTGGTATGCGGATGGTCGAAGCTCAATCTCTTGGGCTACAGGATTTATGTAAAGTGCATTAAGAAGTAGCATCAAGAAATATTAAAATCATTATTCCTCCACCCATCAGGGCAGATCTATAGTTCCCACCACTCTGAGCTTTCCCCCCTCGGGATAGGTCAGGACCGCCCTTGTTCCTGGCCGGTAGACCAGCATCTTATCCAGTTTTATGGTCAGCTCCGCCTTATGCCAGTCGCCTTCGGCAATGACCGCTTCCACCCTGGCCGGGACGAATTGCATCCAATGGCCGATGTGTAACACCATTCCCTCTTTTAGCGGAGACGGCCAGTATTTGACTATCTGCACCTTGGCTGTCAGGGATGAGATCTGCTTGATGGACTTGTCATTGGTGAGAATGGTTCCCCTGTCCAGATCGTCCACTTCCACTCCCTTGAGGGCGATGCCCGTCCTCTCGCCCACGCCTGCGATGTCAGAGTCCTCATCGTGCTTCTGAATGGACCGGACCTGGGCGGTTTTCTCGCCCGGCAATACCCTCAGTTCGTCATGCTTTCTGATGGTGCCTTCAGCGACGGACCCAAGGGCCACAGTTCCAATTCCTCGCACGTTGAAGAAGTGATCCACGGGCATGGTTCCGGTCATGGAGTCGTAGGTGGTCTGCATCCTGGCCGCATCCTCCAGAAGCCTCTCGCGAAGGGCGTTCTTGTCATCTGCCAGAAATTCGTAGCCATCAACTACAGTGCCCTTGATGAGGGGTGAGATCTGCTCGCGGGTGATATAGTTTCTTAAGATCACAATTCCCTCTTTCTGGCCTACTGAATCCAGCATGATGACCGACTCGCCAAAGGCGGGACTTATTTGATCGACAATCAACAAGGCCTTTTGAGACATGGAAACGGCGTAGAAGAGAGGCGCGATCCTTTCTGGAAATCTGGTCGGCTCTATGAAGGTGACTGTGTTCTGCCCCTTTTTCAGGTTGTAAAAGGTAAGATCGCTGACAGTGCCCTTCTTTCCCAGATCTTTGCCGAAATCTGGTGCACCCAGGACCGCTACATTGAGATTCGCCATGTGTGGTTTGAATCATTCCTGGGATAATAGGTTTTGCGGTGGCCTAAATGCCCTTGCCTCTTCCTTGCCTATTTATAGAAGCACAGAAAAAGCACATCGCGATGTGCGGAGCAGACTTATCTGTTCTTGATTGAAGAGAAATCCGATCTGGATGAGGGAAATCCCAAAAAAGAAAAACAAGATATTGCGGGTGCCCACAGAAGGATGGGGGGAAAAAAGATATTCTGAGAGCTATTTCTTCTTGATCATTTTTTCCAGGAAGCTCCGGGTTGGGCTTTTTTTTTCTTATCTCGCCTAGGATCCATCCCTTCAAAAGATATTTAACATATCCGAACCAATATAATTGCATCTTTGAATTGTTAGGTGTTGGAAATTATGATGAATCCAAAAGACATGGAAAATATGGGAAAGGCGATTGAAGAGATCGGCATGACCGAGAGCTGTATTACCAGGGGTGTGCTGAAGGACGTCAGGAAGATCGTGCTGGAAAAAGGCCTGGATGCCGCGGAGATCCATGCTGCCCAGCTATCAGGAACCGATCAGAACACCGAACTCTCTCGCGTGTTCGAGATCTGCCGGAAGTACAAGCTGAGCCCGGAGGCCATTGCCCAGGTACTGGACAAGCTCCCTGTCATAGAGTCCGGCAAATGGTAGATCGCTGATCTCAGACCACTCATCAGATGTGGCAAATAGCTTCACTTTTTTTTATCGTGGTTTTTAAATATGTATTTTAATTAAATCTTACATGTTTTAAATATTTTTATACCAGCTTCCCTATCTTGATACACAATCTATAAATATAATGTACTTTTTACACCAATAGAGTACAAGATTATACATTGGATCGGTGGTATTACTTGACTTATCTGCAAAGGATCGTGGAAGGGCGTGACCTCTCTGTGGAGGAGGCTGAGGCCCTTATGGACGAGATCTTCAATAAAGCTACAGATGCCCAAATAGGTGCTCTGCTTATTGCCCTGCGATTGAAGGGCGAATCCGTATCCGAGATCGCAGGCCTGGCCAAAAAGATGCGCGACTCTGCAGTTCTCATCCATCCACGCGTAAACGGTACTCTGGTGGACACCTGCGGCACGGGCGGGGATGCCGCCAATACCATCAATGTGAGCACTGCTGCGGCTATCGTCTCTGCTGCATGTGGAGTACCTGTGGCCAAACACGGAAACTATGCCGTAAGCTCGAAGTGCGGCAGCGCCAACGTTCTATCTGAACTGGGCATCAACATCAGCCCCGCTCCGGAAGCGGTGACCGCCATGATCGAGCGCCTGGGAATCGGATTTATGCTGGCTCCCGTCTTTCATCCCGCCATGAAGAGGGTGGCACCCATCCGACGCGAGCTGGGGCTGCGCACTGTTTTCAATATCCTGGGGCCGCTCACCAACCCGGCGGGAGCAACGGCCCAGGTGATGGGCGTTTACGATCCAGGCCTCTGTGAGAAGCTGGCCTCCGTCTTCCTGATGCTGGGCACGGATCGGGCCCTGGTGGTGCACGGAAATGGCATGGATGAGATCACCAACACCGGCGAGACCAGGATTTCGGAGCTGAAGGAGGGAGTTGTAAAGAGCTACAGCATCATGCCCCAGGATCTGGGCTATCCTCTGGCTAGGCAAGAGGAAATCACGGGAGGCACGCCTGAAGACAATGCCCGACGCCTGGTGACCGTGATGAAGGGCGAGAGGTCCCCGGCCCGGGATATCATCGCCATGAACGGCGGAGCAGCCGTCTATGTATCCGGCAGGGCCCCCAGCATCAAAGAGGGCGCGAGGATCGCCGAGGAAGCCATAGACACAGGGAGGGCACTGGAACTGTTACATAAAATGGTGGAGATGAACGGCGACTACGGCAAGCTGGTGAGATTCTTATGACCAGAATCAAGGTCTGCGGAATTATGAGCAGGGACGATCTCACTTATGCCGTCCAGGCAGGAGCGGATGCGGTGGGCTTTGTGGTGGAGATCGAAGACTCCCGGCACTGTCTTTCCGCGAGAGAAGCCGCGGATCTCATCCGCCGCGTGCCGGTGTACACCAAGAGCGTGGCAGTGATCCGCCCGGAGAACATCAATGATGCGGTGCGACTGGCCGAGCAGACCGGGGCAGATGTACTTCAGTTGCACGGCTCACTGGCACCCTGTGATCTGGCGGTGCTGAAGGGCCGGGTTCACCAGAAGCTGGTGGCAGCCGTGGCAGTCGAGGACGGAGGCGGAGAGGCCAAGAGCTGCGAAATGGTGGCTGATGCCGTCCTTCTGGACAGTATGGTCGACGGAAAGCTGGGAGGAACGGGAAGAGTCCACGACTGGGATAAGAGCGCCGAGATCGTCAGATCTCTCAAGGTTCCGGTGATTTTGGCAGGGGGCCTTGATCCGGGCAATGTGGCCCAGGCCATAAAGAGGGTGAGGCCCTATGCCGTGGATGTCTCCAGCGGCACAGAGACTGCGGGCAGAAAGGATCCGGCCAAGATCAACTCGTTTGTGCGGGAGGTGAGAGCATGTCCGGTGGCACAGTAGAGCCAGTGTTCGTGGATGTGAGCAAAAAAGTCAGTGTAGACGCTCCGCTCTCTCTATACCTGGCGCTGCGGGATCGAAGGTACCCATATCTCCTGGAGTCTGTGGAGAAGTCGGGACAGAAAGCCAGGTTCTCCTTTGTAGGGGCCGATCCCTCGGCCATGATCTCTGTCAAGAACCGCTTCCTTCGAATGGAGTTTTATAACGGCGGCATGGGTCCCATAGAGGTGAGGCTCTCCGGGTGCGTGGATGTGGAAAAAATCGGCTCGGTTCTGCAGGGACCCATAAAGGAGGGCTATGATCTCTTCGATGTCCTGCGGGCGACCATACCCTCCAGCCGGGGCATGCCCAACAGCTTCGGCAGACAGGTGTTCACCGGGGGAGGCATCGGCTATCTGGCCTATGATCTGGTCAAGGAGCGCCTGGGCAGAAGATCGACCGCTGAGACCCCGGACGCCCAGTTCGGCCTGGCGGAGAGCACCTTCATCTTCGATCACCTGGACAGGAAGGTCTACTTCGCCATCGCTCCCATCCTGCCCGGTGCCAAGGTCAATTTGATTGAGACGATCGGCGGAATTGATCCCGACTATGATCAGGCCGAGGACCTGAATATAGTTGGCAGGGTGCTCTCCGCAGGCGAGCCGCAGGAGTACCAGGATGCGGTTTCTAAGGCCAAGGAGCATATTACGGATGGAGATATATTTCAGATTGTCCTGGCCCGTTCGACCCGAATTGACTGCCCGGACCCGGTCAAGCTCTACCGGAAGCTAAGAAGCATCAACCCGAGCCCCTACACCTACCTCTTCGAGTTTGGGGACCTGACCATTGTGGGAGCCTCTCCCGAAACCCTCTTCAACACCTATAACCGAAGGCTTATGGTCAATCCCATTGCCGGGACCTGTCCCCGCGGGAGAACGCTATCCGAGGATGACCAGTATGCAAAGCTTATGCTCGCAGACGAGAAGGAGAGGGCGGAGCATGTCATGCTGGTAGACCTGGGCAGGAATGATGTGCGATCCGTCTGCCGCTCTGGGACAGTGCGGGTGGAGGATTTCATGTCTGTGCTCAAGTACTCTCATGTGCAGCACATTGAGACCACAGTAATTGGAGAGCTGAGAGAGGAATGCGATCAATTTGATGCCGCACGGTCGGTCTTTCCGGCAGGAACCCTCTCCGGAGCGCCCAAGCTACGGGCTATGGAGATCATTGATGACCTGGAGAAAGCGCCCCGGGGAATTTATGGGGGTGGCATCGGCTACTTCTCCATAGATGGTAGCACCGACTTTGCCATAGCTATCCGGAGCGTTCTGATCAAAGATGGGGTGGCCACGGTGCAGGCTGGCGCAGGGATAGTAGCGGATTCGGATCCGGAGAAAGAATACCAGGAGACGGAACGAAAGATGGCGGCCATGAAGCGGGCTCTGGGGGTGGCCTTTTGAGGACCATTCTCTTTGTGGACAATAAGGATTCCTTCGTCTGGAACCTGGTGGATTATGTATCGGTGTTTTATGAAAATACGACTGTTCGCTCCAACGATATCCGTCTGGCTGAGGTGGAGGAACTGAAGCCTCTGGGAATAGTGATCTCGCCGGGGCCCGGCCATCCGGCCAAACCAAGGGACATAGGCAGCTGCCTGGATATCATATTGAACTTCCCAGATACACCCATTCTGGGCGTCTGCCTGGGTCACCAGGCCATGAACCTGGCTTATGGCGGGACAATATCCCACACCAGGCCTCTGCATGGCAAGACCTCGGAGATCAGACACGATGGACGGGGCATCTTCCGGGGCCTGGAGAACCCTCTGCAGGGCGGTCGCTACCACTCGCTGGCGGTAGAACGGCTTGCCCCGGATCTGGAGGTCGCCGCCTCAACCCCGGAAGGAGTGGTGATGGGCATCAGGCACAAAACCCATCCACACTCTGGAGTCCAGTTCCATCCCGAGTCAGTGCTCACGCCGTCAGGAAAGAAGATCATCCGCAACTGGGTGGAGGACGTGGTGGGATGCATCCCCTGATCGAGGGCATATTGGAAGCTTCCAGGTCGAGGGGGTTTGAAGATGCGGCCGCCTGGCGGAAAGAAGAGCGCCGGGATCTTATCGGCTCAGCCCAGGCATTGAAGAGCAGGGGTATGATTCCCATCATCGCCGAGATCAAGCCCAAGGCGATTGGAAGGACTCTGGCCCCGGAGGAGGTGGAGGCATACGCCAGAGCCTACGCCGGGAACAACGCCTGTGCGATCTCCGTTCTCACCGAGCCCACGCACTTTCTGGGATCTCTGGAGAATGCCGCCATCGCCCGCAGATCGGGCCTGCCGGTCTTGAGAAAGGACTTCATTTTCGACGAGAGGCAGCTTGCTGAGGTCCAGGCCGATCTGGTGCTGCTCATAGCCGCTCTGGGAGTTGACCTGAAGAGATTTGTGGATAGGGCCAGATCCTATTGCATGGAGCCTCTGGTGGAGGTTCATGACGAATCTGAGATGAAGCTGGCTCTGGAGAGCGGCTGCAATATCATAGGCATCAATAACCGCAATCTTCACACACTGGAGGTTGATCTTGGCACATTCGAGCGCCTCGCGCCGCGGGCCAAGAAGGCGGGGGTCTTCCTGGTGGCGGAGAGTGGTGTCCACAGCCGGGGGGATGCGTTGCGCATGAAGCAGGCGGGTGCGGATGCCCTGCTGGTAGGAACGGAGTTCTATGGAGAGGCCGGAGAGGCTGGCGGAGCTGAATCGTTTCTAAGAATGAAAAGGCTCTCTTCCCGTCCGGGTTTTCGACCCGGTCCTCTTTCAAGGCCAGCAGATGGGCCTCGATGGCCTCCTTGGTACTCAGCAGGGTCGCATCGATCCTGAACTCCCCATAAATTAGGCATATTAAAATAATTTTCGTCATCACTCGACCGAAATCTATAAATAGTATTATGTGCCTAAATATGCATATGAAATCGTTTACCCGAATTAAAAAGATAAATGGCCAGGAATACATCTACGAGATTACCCCCTATTACGACAAAGAAAAGAAGCAAATTCGCCAGAAGAGCAAGTACCTTGGCAAGAATGTTAATGGAGTTCCTGTCAAGGTCCGCTCCCAAGACCAAGTACCGAAGAAAGTCCTGTCGCATGGCGAATTCGTGCCGCTAAAAAAGATCGCAGAAGACCTTGAGCTGGAAAAGCTCCTCTCTAGTGTCCTTCCTGGCAAGGAAGTCTGGCCAATTTTAACTCTGGCAATGAATTATGCTACACGTCCCCGAGCCCTAAGCCACATCCAGAGTTGGTATGAAGGTACAGCCATATCCGAAGACCACCCAGATCTACCCTTATCGTCCCAGAGCCTTTCCCGCATGCTAAGCCGTATCGGCGAAAGCACTGTGAATCTGGAATTCTCTCGCAAACTCATCCAACAGATATCGACATGCAGCACACTGGTCTATGACATAACCTCCTTGTCATCTTACTCCCAGAGCATCAGCCTTTTGGAATACGGTTATAATCGAGATGGTCTCGATCTGCCACAGATCAACCTGTCTCTCATCGTGGATATGGATCTAGGCATACCGGTGATGTACGATCTTTATCCTGGGAGCATCGCGGACGTATCTACGCTTAAGAATACAGTCAAGAAAATAAAGGCCCAAGGTGTTTGCAATTATACCCTGATCATGGATAGAGGTTTCTTCTCAACCGATAACATCGAAGAGCTGGTAGCTGCGGATTTATCCTTCATTATTCCGCCAACAAGTACATCTCAAGAACGTCAAAGAAGCGGTATCCGCCATTCATAGCCGTATCGACGATCCTGAGCACCTAAAGCTCTACGAAAAAGAACCGCTGTTTGTGATGCCCGTAAGCATCGAAGTAGGAGAAAACAAACTGAGCGGATATGCGTATTATGATCAGAAACGCGAACAGCAGGAGAGAAAAACATTTTATAAGCGGTTGTATGATCTAATGGAAGTGCTCAAGTCCAAGAACCTGAAACCTTGGATGAATCCCGGAGAGGTTTTCAGGGCGACGGCAAAAAGGGACGCCAAGTTCATTGAATGGAATGCAATCGATGGCAGGTTTCAGGTCTCTCTCAGGAAAAATGCGGTCTCCCAGGCCATTAATAAAATGGGCAAGTTTATCCTCCTTTATCGAGGCGAGTTTTCTTGGGTCGAGTGTCTATCGCTTTACAGAAGCAAGGATGTCGTCGAGAAAGGGTTCGATGTGTTGAAGAACGACATTGACTTGATGCCGGCAAACCTGAGAACCAATAGCAGCCTAAGGGGATATCTCTTCATTGCGTTCATTGCTCTGATTTTGAGAATGAAGCTGATGAGACTGATGATCGATGCGGAGTTGAATAAAAGATACTCCGTGGAAGGGCTGTTAACGGAGCTTGAAAAGATCAAGATTATGATCTTGCCTGATGGAGAGAAGGCTCTCTTCGATCGGAGCTGCGACCCGGTCCTCTTTCAAGGCCAGCAGATGGGCCTCGATGGCCTCCTTGGTACTCAGCAGGGTCGCATCGATGGTCTCTACCTGAGAGAAACAGCCTGACAGAGCTGGAGCCTCAGACCAAAAGCCGCCTTCCTCTGCCAATCGGAAGCCAAACCTGGGTTTAGTCCAGTGATCTTGGTATCAAAATATTATGTAGTCGCTTGATACCTTTTTCTCAAGACCACCACCATGAGATTCAACAGAACCCTCAATATTCAGTTCTAATCGTTTGAGATTTACTGAAGGCAGATTTATGGCTTTATTTGCCTCCATGGTGAACGATCCATTGTAAGGATCATATCCTTCTTTCTCGGCTGTGAAGCTATATGAAACGCCTCCGGATCTACCTGCATATCCTGAAAAGCGGAACATCCCCTGTTCATTGGTAGTCTTTCCCGCGGCAGTAATCTTTCTAGCCATATTGAGGTAGATCTTGATTTTAACTCCTTGTAGCGGCCGCAAAGTTTCATCATCCACCACTTGACAATTAATCTCACCGAGATAAGGATAATATTTGCTATAAAAAATATCAGAAAGCCCAATCTTCTGGCTTCTCTCTTGTGATATATAGTTCTTAACTAGCCAATGCCCAGCAAATAAAAGTATCCCGGACGATAAACCTTTTTCATAAAGCTGTATGCCCTTATCTATCAAATAGGATATGGATTGATTGGACATATCTCCATAATCGCCATTATGGATATACACGCCTGTGATCAGTTCTTTATTTGGATAGTGGGCCTTGAGGGCACTTAAATACCAATCGAAGTTGTTATAGGAATCCTCCTGGTCGTAAAGCCAGAAGTTAACGCCATCGATCATATTTATTATATCTTTATCGGGGGGACTCCTCAACTCGCCTCCATATGTCACAATGAACATCTGCAAATCAGGTGTAGTTGGGGGTGATTCGAGATCCACGGTACCATTCAACTTCATTTTTTTCCCTGACAGAGCACCTTTTATATTTTTCATATCTTCCAGTGTAATGGCGTTTCCGTAATAGTTGGCCCAAAAATCATCGATTATCACCCCTTTTATTTGGGGAAAAATTGAAGATAGCTTGGAGAACCTCGCTGCTGCCTGGATCATTCCTGGTGAAGAATCTGGTTCCCATAGCTTAGTATCTTGGGGATTATTAGCGACCCCCCTTTCGGAAGGTGGTAGGATTATTCCATAAACCAGGTTAGAATCAAATTCCTGACAATGCTTTTCGATATTTTCTTTAAACAGGTACTCACCATAACCCGGTGCATTCAATATGCCGTTCACACCAAAGGAGTAAGCCTGATAAAGATCTTCATCCTCATATATGCCTGTTCCTGCATATACTTTTCCTTTGAAAGGATGATATAATCCTATAAAACCCTGCTTTATTGTGGTCAATTCAGCTGGTTGGTTATTGGAATTTGCCGGTAGAGAACCTGAAGATTTATACGGATCTTCAGGCAAACCAATATCCATCCAGCTCGACTCAATTTGTAATGTTTCGGATGATTCTCCGCCAAATTTCTGCTCAAATTCAAAATATCTATTTATAGATACACAATTATTCTTTTTATTGCAGTTTTGATCTATGACGATTTCTGTAGGATTAGCGTCCTTTGATACGGATTTTTCTTGTTGTGCCATGGATGCAAATACGATTGGAGAAGAAAGAGCTGATAAAAAGGCTAAAATGAGCACCAGAAAAATTATCCCTGAACTTATTTGATATAGTCCATTCATTATCATATCAGATATATCTCTCCATTCCGAACAAACTGCATATTCTTTCCTAGATTTTAGTATAGAATGTCTCGAAATTCTTCACTCTATTATCAAAAACATCATTTTTGGTGATATCATTAAAGCCTGCATCGATCAATAATACTCCGCGAGAGTTATTATCTATAATGTTATATTTTACCAAATTCTGTTCAGAAGAACCTGTAATAAAAATTCCCGCATCATTGTTGCTATTTATGCGGTTGCTTGCTATCTTATTGCGATGCGAATCTGACAATAATATGCCTTCAAAATTACTATCAACACTATTATTGGTAATCGAGTTATTACATCCCCCCAGAACTTTGATTCCACTGCGATAGTTATTTTCTAATATATTTCCGTTAATAGTATTGTTGTTTGATCTTACCAATACCCCAGCACCTGATTGCGGATCTCCCGCAGTATTCGTGGAATTCCTGATGGTAAACCCTTCCATCAGTACACCATCAGCTAGTATAGTTACCCCCGGACCTTTGAAATAATCGCCCCCTGCATCAATAACTGGATTTTTCAACCCAATAAGATCTAAGCGCTTATCTACAACGATATTTTCGTAGTAAGTTCCGGGATAAACCAATATTTCATCCCCTACGCTAGCCGAATTTATCGCCTCTTGAATGCTTTCGTAACCTCTTGGGCTATCCCCCACAATTAAAGTGGCCCCGTGAGCGCATCCGATGGAACTAATTAGCATTATTGAAATAATCAGAGACATATTTTTTTATATGATGTATCAACTCCACTTCTGAGTACCCTCCACCTGGCATGCTTAATATTTCATCTATTAAGTATAAATACTTGCTGAAGATGGATGTAGATAATTATTGAAGCAAAATTATCCTACCTTATCTTTCGAATCCTTCGTGGAGGGACGCGCTCTGCTGGCGAAACCCACTCCTGAGACATGGCGGCCCCTCTGACCCCTGGTCCTAGCGAACGTCCACGTTATAGAGCTTGGCTGCGTAGCGAGTTTGTATCTCCATCTTCTTGGCCTCTTTGCGGCTGACATAGATCGTGTGGCCTTGAAATGCGCCAAGAACGGTTCTGAAAGCTGCATTTTATCAGCTCTGAGGCGGCCCTCCAAGGCTTCGATCATTTCCCCGTAGGCAGGAGGCTTAAGCAATTATATCATAAAGCAAAAGAATATGGAACCATCCAGTTTTAGTGACGTGTTCAGAGTATTTTGATGCTATTATTATCACAAGGAAATATTGCGATGAGGCAGTTGAGCAAGGCAAAAGCACCAATGACGCATCGTGATTTACTGGCGCGCGAGCCCGAGGGCAACTGCCGGGGTGCCGGCCATTTTACTCTGATGGAATCGCTTGGTTAAACGGTGTTTGTTACTTAGCGAGCCAATTAGGGTCTACCAAGCTCTACTTGATTGCAGTCCTTGGAAGAAAATGCAAATTCTTGGCGCGATCGGTCATGATCTCACGCACTTTTGCGCTGATAGGAAGAAATTCGCCTTGCATTTTTGGTCCGGCCATATAAAAGCCCCAATTTCGCTTGTCAACTCCCATACTCTCAGCAATCTTTTCTGTTAAAGTTCCGATTGTCTCGGCGTCACTAACGTCTCCAAAACATAATGGTTTCCGTCCGGGAATTTTGATATGAATATGTGAGGGAGAATTTTCACATGCCTTGTCGATGTCGAATGGAGCCTCTAAACCATTTTGGGCATGGACCATACCTAGGAGACAAGATTTATCCTGCGCTCCCGTCACCAGCAGATAAGGAAGATCATCAAATCCCTCGATTTTGCCACGACGCAACATAGGCACTTCACCCTGCTGCAAGAGACGCACCAGCTCTGCCAGCTTCTCTCGGCGTTCTTCGAAATATCTTGCTTCATCTACCATGCAAGGATAACGTTCGCCCCCCTTGTTTATAATCTTTCTTAATAGACTCATGCACATTCACCCAATCTTGAAAAAATAGTGCAGTAGGAACCGCTTTCTTCCTCGCTCACTCGACGATGAAGTCCCCGGTCATGGTCGTGGGGTGGACATCGCAGCGGAAGAAGTATGTTCCCGGCTTGGCTGGAGCGACTAAGTTGTATGTGATCGTCTTGGGCCCGTCGATCACATCTCCTACAAATATGGCCTTCTGTGAATCCTGATTCTCGTAAACGGCGACATTGTGAGGAACACCTGCATCCATATTGTTGAAGTTGATGGTGACATCGGCTCCTGCAGGAACAGTAATGGTGCTGGCATTAAAGGCAAAGGATTTGGCTACGATATCTATGGTCACATTGTTAGGCGTTGTATTGCTCATACAGCTCCGCCCCCTTCAACTGAAGGTGTGGACCTGTGCGTGCGCAGGCTCGCATCCGTGCGTGGGAGGCTGGTCGGGCCTCTGGTGAGGCGGCCAGGAGATGGGATTTAAGAAAATAGTCCTCCAGATGCGCCGATCGGCTCATTCCCCGAGCGGCTAAAAAGAGAGCACAGAAAGAGTGACCCGGTTCAGGCCTTCTTCTGTTTTCTTTTGTACATATACCCGCCTGCAGCGACTATGATGATGAGAATGACAATTGCCGGCAGGAGCAGAGATGCAGAGGCGGCCTTGACTAAAACCGGGATCTTCATGCTCTCGGAGATGACAGTATCGCCATTGATATCGGTATATTTGATCTCGCTATTTATGCCATAATCCTTGGGCGTGGCATCGGAGTCCACATCTATCCAGAAGACGACAGTCCTCTCTTCTCCCGGACCGAGGGTTCCAATGAATGCCTGGTCATCGGTGGAAGAGAACGGCTTGAATATGGACAGCCTTGCCACTGCATCTCGGATGGGATCCTCGCCGATATTCTTGTAGGTGACGTCGATTGGCGCTTTCTTGTCGCCGGCGGAGAGCGATAGCCGTGGCGTTGACTATCTCGAAGTCGGCCTGCTTCTTGACGGTGATGACGATAGGCACCGTCTGATTGGCCTTCTGGTAGATGTAGGAGACTCTGTAGTTTACAAGAGTTGGCGACCCTCCGCTGGTTGAAAGGTCGGAAGCATAGACGCGGACGTTATCCTGGTAGTCGTAAGACAGGTTTAGACCCAGAGAATAAATCCCCGCAGGAGCATGCTCTCCAATCTTAATGGTGAACTTCAAAGGCGACTCGGTCTTATCACCCGACTTCAGGGATTGCACCACCTGGTTTCCGGATTTTATATCGATCTCGGGATTATTGGAGACGAGGTTTGCCGTAATTCCCAATGCGGTAGGCTTCTTGTACTCTTCTTGCAGTTCGCTATTCGCCAGAGCGAACTCTTTAGGGTTCTGTGGAGTCTGATCCTCGTTCGAAACCCAGTATCCTTCCATAGTTAGTCAAATCGACGTACAGGGAAACGGTATCCCCGCGCTCGAACTCATCTGTCCCGGCAACGCTGGCTGAGATACTCGGACCACCGTACATGGTGTAATAATTGTCTCCGCCCAGCTCAAAAGGAATATATGTGTTTTGAGCCTGAACGGCGGCCATCAAAGCGAATAGGCAAAGGGCAACAAAGGCCAATTTAAGTCTCATCAGTCATCCTCCTCCTGGGTTTTATCAGCCGGAGGGCTTTCAACATCTCGTACTTCGCATTCTCCACCGCTTCGCGTCTTATCTCCATGCGGTACATGAGCACCACGAAGACGGTGAAGGTCGTCAACAGAGCGAATACTATCGCCAGAACTGTTACTATCCCGAAATTATTTGTGATTAAGAAGGGCGAAGATATCAAGGCCGCAAATCCGAATACCGTGGTCAGGCCCGAGGCGATCAATGCCGAGCCGATGCGCCGTGTTGAGATCTTCAGCGCCTCCAGGGGTTCTCCGATCTTGGCCAGCTCTTCGTAGAAGCGCTCCATCATCAGTATGGCGTATTCCGATCCCACGCCGAGGATAAGCGCACCCAGACATGCCGTAAGCGGTGTATATTTCATTCCGGCCAGGTACATCACCCCGCCCATCCAGCCGATTACTACCAGCATAGGCAATACCGGCAGGAGCGCTTTGATCAGGTCCCTGTAGATGAACAGGAGCACGATAAAGATCAGCACCAATCCGAGCAGTGTCATCTGCGTTCTTCCTGTGGTCAGGGCACTGATGACGGTGGTCATTACAACCGAGTCGCCGGTCTCCCGGACGGACACACCTGGTGGTGGAGGGTACCAGGCCGACGTCTTTGTCGATCTCTTTAATGAGCCGGTCTGTGCCCTCTGCACCCAGGTTGCTGATGGCCTGGCCCACATTCAGGTCGATCAGAGCAGTATTGTGACCATCCAGATACCTTTCCCGCAAAGCGGGCGGAAGTCCGTCGATCAGACTTCTGATGACGGTTTGATCCTGGGGCAATTCCCCGCCATTGGCCTGTTTTACGAAATCTGCGATGCTCGTGTATCCGGATATCTGATCTCGGGAATTCTTCAGATAGATGCGTAAACTCGTCCATCCACTGCAATATGTCGGGATCGGTGATGTCATCGGCTTGAACGAGCAGTTCGACCGTATCCGTGCCTCCGAAGATATCGCTCATATGTCTGAATTCAATCAACGGTGCAAGATCCTGAGGCACATAGTTCTTGAAGTCGGTATCTACCAGAACCTGAGTATCTGCATAGATCCCGGCCAGTGAGAGGAAGAGGGCTATGGCCAGCACCAGGCGCCACTTTTGAATGCAGATATCCGATACACGTCTCCAGTATGCCTCCGATAACCGTGTCTTTGGCTTGGCGACATTGGCAGCCGCATCGGCGGCCGCATCTATGTCATCCTTTCTCCTCTGGCACAGAGCCTCTCCGCTCGATTATGTAGAGCAGAGTTACGCCCACAAAGAGGGCGGAGAGGTAGCACAGGAAGAGCCCTATCAGACAGATCAGCCCGAAATCTCTGGTCATGGGCACGGATGAGGTCAGGAGAGAGACGAACCCCATAGCAGTTATGATCAGAGCGATCATGACAGGCTTCGAGACATGCTTGACCGTCTCTATCACGGCATTGACTGGCGTTGCCGCCTTTGGCGAACTCCTCATCGATTCTGTTGTGGAACTGGATGGCATAATCGATGCCTATGCCAATCAGAACCGGGAAGGCGGACATTGATACCATGGTAAAAGGTATATGCAACAATCCCATGGCTCCAAAGGTCCAGATCACTCCCAGGAAGACGACGGGGATAGGCAAGAGCGACCACTTTACATGGTTGAAAGTGAGCAGCAACGCCACTATCATGAGCAATCCTGCCAGGGCGAGAATGGGGCCGTTGCTCCTGGCCATCTCCTCGGTTATTGATTTCATGAGTGCCGGTTCACCAGTGACTGTAACCCCCACGTCCGGCGGGAAAGTCTGCCATCTTCACCTGGCCGCCCGTCTCCAGGTAAAGCTCTCCCAGTTGTGCTTCCGTAAGTTTGACAGGCAGATCGATGGAGAGCATGGTATGCTTTTTCTCAGGCATCATGGCACTTATTGCCGGATTGCCGGGGTCGGATAGAATCTCATCTATCCTCCGCCTGTTCAGGAATGCTCCTCACACCGGTCCTGCTCTCCTCTGCATCGGCCACTATATCGGCTATGCTCATTACTCCCAGCACATCCGGAGCTTCCTTCATTTTATCTGAAAGCACCAGCATCGACTCTAGAATCTCCGGTTTTGTGACATCATTCGCTTCAATCAGGACGGCGATGGACTCCGTGCCAAAATTCTCAACATAAAGATGGTCATAAATCTGATAGAGAGGAGAATCCTTGCCCACCATGCTCTCCGTGGTCATTCCTTGCATCTCAATTTGCTGAGCATAGTGGAGTGAGGCAATAGTTAAGAGCAGTGCGGCTGCTATGATTATGATAGGATTATCTGCGATCCATTGGCCGAGCCGCTCCATGCCGTTCATTACATCCACTCCAGTGTCGTTCGGAAATGACCAAACGTCCGAAACATGCGAAAAGTACTTAAAATTTGTGGTCTTCATTAAGGGATGGATCGAGATGAACGCCATATCTTAAAAAGATACATGATAGATGCCTGTGTCAAAGGGGCCAATAGCTGCGGCTGTTGCGATGCCGTGGGCGTTTTGCGTGGCACTCTCTTTCTGGCCGATGAGCCACTGTCCATGGACCAGCTTGTAGAAGAGACCGGCTACAGCAAGTCCACAGTAAGCACCAATATGAGCACACTGGAGAGACAGGGGCTGGCCAAGAGGGTGATCATACAGGGAGATAAGAAGTACCACTATATTCCGGTTACCGATCCTGATTCTCTGAAGAAGGATCTGATAATAAACATGAGGCAGGAGATGCAGAGCATAATGGTGGCTCTGGACAGGACGGAAAGGGATCTTCGGGCCTGTGAGGATGTATCTCCGGCTACATTGGAGAGGATCGACAGAGTTAGACGATTCTACCGGCAGACGGACAGATTGCTGGATCTGATATCGAAGTACAATACTGAGGAGCTGATTGAACTATTGGAGCGCGGGATAGGGGTAATAGTAAGAAACGGTTTAAAGAGTTATCATACATAACACGATGTTCATCAAATCAACGTCTTCCAATGGACTGACGAATTATGAATTTTGGGCAACTGTTCTAAAGTGTGCAACCTGTGCTGCTAAACATTTGCCATGACGCAGAGCAATCGATAGCTTAGAATATATATTTTTTGGAATATTCAATATATTGATTAGGACGTAAGATGCCAATCCCTGAGAGCAGGCAGTGATAGAGCTTTGGGCGAAGAGAAGCTTACAAGTGGGGACATTGAAGCGAAGATCCAACGCATGCGCCAGCGCGTAGATGATTGCCTGGAGAGCGGCCCGGATAGAGGATCTTTACCAGCATTTCTTGACGATTTGAGGCGAAATCTGGACGATATTTCTGTTCTTTAGAGGAACAGCGCCGCACCTCTGCGGGCGAAGCTGCCTTTCGCCAGATGCTCTCTTACTCTCCGGATTGCCTATTCCTGCAAGATCGCGATCTGCGCTATACCTGGTTTTCCCAGGAGTTGCCTTTCGGAATAGATGCAACTCTGGTACTGGGAAAGACCCAAACCCAGATCTTTTCTCCTTCGGAGGCCCATCGGTTGAGGACGATCAAAGAGCAGGTCATGTTGACGGGCCGTGGTGCCCGAACCGAAGTGCAAGTCACAATACAGGGAGAGGAGCGCTACTTCGACTCCATTTATTACCCCTGGCGAAGCGAGTCGGGAAGGACCCTGGGCCTGGCAGGTTATGTGCGGGATGTGACCGAGCAGAAGATCGCAGAGATTGAGATACGGAAGATGAAAAAAGCCGTGGACACCGCGCCCACGGCCATCGTGCTTACTGATCTCGAAGGCAGGATTGAATATGTTAACCGCAGCCTTCTGGAGAACAGCGGATTTTGTGATGCCTCTCTGATCCTGGGAAGGTCGGTATTCGAATTCACGAGCATAGACGGTAAAAGCAAACTGCGTGAAGAGATCATTCCCGCGCTCCAGAGCCATGGACAGTGGCGCGGCGAGCTTCCCATAAAGAGTAGTGATGGCCAGACCTACACTGCAGAGATGATCTGTGCGCGGGTCTTAGATGATTCCGGGAAGC
Source organism: uncultured Methanosarcinales archaeon (assembly GCA_963702455.1). Lineage (GTDB taxonomy): Archaea > Halobacteriota > Methanosarcinia > Methanotrichales > Methanotrichaceae > Methanothrix. Next base: position 72,126 of record CAVPCV010000012.1, on the reverse strand, counting down.
CCATCTATCTGCTCGCCAACTTCTACAACATAACCGATCGCATGCATGCCGAAGAAGCCCTGCTCCTGGACGATTCCAGGCTGGAGGCGCTGCTGAAGCTGAACCAGATGGATGAGGCATCCATGCAAGAGATAACCGATTTCGCCCTGCAAGCCGGGGTGAAGCTGACCGGCTCAGGAATTGGCTATCTGGCCTTCGTGGATGAAGAGGAGAAGATTCTGGTAATGCACCACTGGTCCAAGGAAGCGATGCAGGAATGCGACATAGACCAGAAAAAGATGGTCTACTTTCTGGAGGAGACGGGCCTTTGGGGCGAAGCTGTGCGACAGCGAAAAGCGGTAATAACCAATGATTATCCCCCCTGCATTGAGAAGCGAGGCCTTCCACCCGGTCATGTCTTGGTTTTGCGCCACATGAATGTACCCATCATGGACAAGGGCAAGATAGTCATTGTGGCCGGTGTCGGCAATAAGGAGGATGAGTACAACGAAGCCGATGTGCGTCAGCTCACCCTTCTCATGGGCGGTATGTGGAAGCTCATCCAGAGACGCCGGGCTGAGGAGGAGCTGCATAGGCGCGACCTGCTGCTGCAGGGAGTCGCCAGGGCCACCAACTACCTGCTCACCCCCGATCCCAATGCCGTGCAAGAGGCCCTGGGAATCCTGGGCATTGCCGCCGATGTAGACCGGGTTCAGATGCTGGAGAGCCTTGATTCGACGCAGCATGAATGCCTGCTGCAAAGCCAGCCTCTGCAGTGGTTCAGGGAGCCGGCAAAGCCATTCTCTGGAGACTTCTCCAGTAGTGACCTTTTCAGGGAGTGGCAGGAGACACTGGCTCTCGACAATTGCATCCAGGGCATTACTTCCCAGGTCCCGGCTCCCGGTCGAAAGATATTGGAGAGGAATGGAATTCGTTCCTTTTTGCTCGTGCCCATCTTCATCGAAGGCCGGTTTTATGCAGTTATATGTTTTGAGGACTGCCATGCCGAGAGGCGATGGATCGATAATGAAATTGCCATACTTCAGGCGGCGGCGGGAAGCATTGGGGACGCCATTTTGCGGAGGAGAACTGAAGAAGCCCTCAAGAGAACGCAGGAAGATCTGGAGAAGAGGGTGGCGGAAAGGACGGCTTGGCTTTTGAGGGCCAATGGTGCTCTGCAGGAGGAGATGGTCGAACATAAAAAGACGGAAAGAGCGCTTCGCCAGGCTCAGCAGGCGGCAGATGCTGCTTCTCAGGCCAAGAGCGAATTCTTGGCCAATATGAGCCATGAAATACGCACCCCCATGAACTCTGTCATTGGCCTTGCTGGGCTTTTGCTCGATACCGATCTAACGCTCGAGCAACGTGATTTTGTCGAGACTATTTACAGCAGTGGCGATTCATTGCTTGCCATCATCAACGACATCCTGGATTTCTCCAAGATCGAGGAAGGCAAGATGTTGCTGGAGCATCAGCCTTTCGTTCTGCGTGATAGCCTTGAATCCTCGCTGGATATGGTAGCCGCAAAAGCGGCAGAGAAAGGGCTGGATCTGATCTACGTTGTGGCCGAGGGTGTTCCCCAAACCATTCTAGGTGACTCTTCCCGGCTGCGCCAGGTCCTGGCCAACCTCCTCAGTAATGCCGTCAAATTCACGGAAAGTGGCAGGGTAGCAATTCGTGTGCAATTGACAGACGAGCCGGATGAGATCCACTTCAGTGTATCCGATACGGGAATTGGCATCTCTCCGAAGGATATGGACAAACTCTTCCTGATCCTTCAGCCAGGTCGATGCTTCCACCTCCAGGAAATACGGCGGCACGGGCCTGGGCCTTGCCATAAGCAGACGGCTGGTAGAGCTGATGGGCGGCAAGATCTGGGCGGAGAGCGAGCAAGGATCGGGCTCAACATTCCATTTTAAAATAAAGACTGTTCCCTTTTCCGGAGATGCTCCCGACCTCCATCTGGCGGGAAAGAAGATAATGGCCCTGGTGAGCAGCGAGGACTGCCTGAGGGAACTGGTCACCATTGCCCGCTCCCTGGGGGTGCAGATTCATCCTGTAATCTCAGCTCTTGAAGCACGGGAGCTGGCGCAAGGCCGTTTTGATGTCGCAATTCTGGACGCAGAGGTTCCGGGTGCCGAAGAGCTGGCGGAGGAGATGCAGAAGAGACTGCCCACAATCACCCTTGTCGGGCCGGGCCGGCATAGGACGGGCCGGACTTCTCTCAGCAAGCCTGTCACGAAAAGCAGCATCCGCAAAGCCCTGCAAGATGCACTCCATCCCAAAAATCACAGGATGAAAAGGATCTCCTGCCCTCCAGCTGAGCACCCGGATTTGACCATACTTGCTGGCAGAAGACAATCAGGTCAACCAGAAAGTCGCGCTTCTCATGTTGAATAAGCTGGGCTACAAGGCGGATGTGGCATCCAATGGACGGGAGGCTGTGCAGGCTGTACAGCGAAAGCATTATGATGTGATTCTCATGGACGTGCAGATGCCGGAGATGGACGGCCTGGAAGCGACCAGAGCCATTTTGGAGATGAATTTAGAAAAGCGGCCCAGGATCCTGGCTATAACCGCTTACGCCCTGGAGGGCGATAAGGAAAAATGCTTGAATGCCGGCATGGACGGATATATCTCCAAGCCGGTACAGATCGAAGAGCTGAGGTCGGCCCTGGAGGGGCGTCACATCCTCTGCCCACAGAAAACCGACTAAGAAGGCGATTCCAGCATTACATCCTCCAGAGGCCGGCGGGGTGTGGGCCGCATAGGCAATGCCCTTCCCAGGCTGAAGATGAGCTGAGGATGGGCGCCTGGCGATGACGCCAGTTCCGCTCGCAGCTCCGGCAAGGCCGATGGGCTGGCAGTTATTGGCATATATCCTTTCGCTCGAAGCATCACCTTCTTTAGTTCCGGATGCAGATAGCAGTTCAGGTTACTGGAGGTGGGTTTAGAATTGCAGAGCAGAGTGTATTTTGCCAGTATCAGGGCGAGAAGTTACCAGGAGAATAAGCAAAACAAGATCCAGGGGCTCTTTGATGCCGCCGGACTGAATGAGGCAGTGCACAAAGGGGACTTGACGGCAATCAAGATCCACTTCGGTGAGAAGGGAAACGACTCTTATGTGAATCCCGTCTTTGTCCGGCCGATCGCAGACAAAGTCAGGGCACAGGGAGCCAGGCCTTTTCTGACCGACACCAATACGCTTTACGGAGGAAGCCGCGCCAATGCAGTCGATCATCTGCAGACAGCATTGGAGCACGGCTTTGGCTGCGCCGTTGCGGGAGCACCGGTGATCATTGCCGACGGGCTGAAAAGCGACAATTTCCAGGAGGTTCAGATAGACAAGAAACACTTCCAGAAGGTCAAAATCGCAGGAGAGATAGTCAGTTCTGATAGTTTGATAGTGGTCTCTCATTTCAAGGCCCACCTGCCGGCAGGCTTTGGAGGCGCCATAAAGAATCTGGGCATGGGCTGTGCTACAGCCCAGGGGAAGGCGGAGCAGCACTCTGCGAAACCCGTCTTCAATGCCGAGCTGTGCCTGGGCTGCCGGGCCTGCCAGGAGAGCTGTCCCGGCAGTGCCATCACCGTAGAAAAGAAGATCTCGGCTGTCGATTACGATCTATGCAAGGGTTGCGGCAAGTGCCTGCGCGTCTGCCCGACGCATGCCCTGGACTTCAACTGGTTTGTGGAGGTTCCGCCCTTCATGGAGAGGTTGACAGAGTATGCCCTTGGAGCCGTTGCCGGAAAAGAGAATCGGGTGGGGTTCTTCAATTTCCTGCTCAACATCACCCCGGACTGCGATTGCGTTCCCTGGAGCGATGCTCCCCTCGTCCCGGACATCGGCATCCTGGCCTCTCGCGATCCTGTGGCCATCGACCAGGCGAGCTACGACCTGGTGAACCGGCAGATGGGGCTCTCAAACTCGCTCTCTGCAGAAGAACCAGGAGCCTGGGAAGGACAAGTTCCTGGGCGTCTGGGAGAATACTCTGGGAAATATCCAGCTGGATTACGGGGCCGAGATTGGCCTGGGAAACAAAGAGTACAGACTGATTGAGATCTGAAAACAATGTGGGGTGAAAGAAGCATGAAAGTTGTTGCATTTAACGGCAGTCCTCGAAAGGATGGAAATACCGCCACCCTCCTTCGTGAAGCTCTTTTGGAGCTGGAGGGCCAGGGAATAGAGACGGAGATGGTTCATCTGAAAGGGCCTATTTCGGGCTGCATCGCCTGCTTCAAGTGCCATGAGAATAAGGACGGCAAATGCGCCCTGGATAAAGACATCATAAACGACTGCATAGAGAAAATGGCCCAGGCAGATGGAATTATCCTGGGCTCGCCCACCTACTTCAGCGACCTCACCCCGGAGCTTAAGGCCCTCATTGACCGGTCGGGATTTGTGGGCAAAGCCAACGGGGATATGTTCAAGCGCAAGGTGGGAGCGGCGGTGGTAGCCGTCCGCAGAGCGGGAGCGATTCACGTCTTCGACTCCATCAATCACTTCTTCCTGATCAACCAGATGGTGATTCCAGGCTCAAGCTACTGGAATATTGGCGTAGGGTTAGCGGAGAAGGATGTGGAACGAGATCCGGAAGGAATGCAGACCATGAGGGTTCTGGGCCAGAATATGGGCTGGCTGATGAAGAAACTCAAAGAATGAGCCAGAGGAGAGAGCGCCCGGGGCCAGATGGCTTCATGAGCCTTGGCTTTGGGCCCGTCGCACCCGTTAGAGAGGCAGACGCGTCGCGGACCAGGGCGACCGCGGTCGCGGCCTACTATCCTACTCTCTAATTATTCCAGCCATTCGTAGCCAGGGTCTTTGACCTTATTGAAATTCCGGATGAGATCGGCGGCGTCCTTCCGGTTGAGATTGGCTTCCATCATCCTTGTGCAGACAAAGCGCAGGGCTATCTTCTGCATCTTAAGATCATTGCTGTCTTCCGGTTTGGAGGCCAGGCCGAAGCTCTCGAAGAGATGCTCCTTCTCGTTCATGTGCGTACTCTTTCCCCATTTTCCGAACATCTCTGCAGCATGATCGAGAAGATGCTGATCAAACATCTCGGGAAGCATGATGCCCTCAATCTGCTCCAAGAATTCTTCTTTCTTCATGATGATCACCCTGTTTTATCTTTCAGGCAATTTTGTCTTCGTGATGAATATGGCCTTCTGCGTATAAAAAGCTTGATAGAAGCCTTAAGACAGCATTGAAATCGATATTATCGAATCGAAGCAAAGGATGGGCAAAGATCAAAAAAAGAGGGAACCGGAGAACCCTGTCCCCTTTTCTCAAACAGGTAGCTCAATAGTAGCTCAATAAGGCATGCCAGTGGTATAAACGGTAGTGGCCGCTGGTACGTTTATGACCTTGGTGACGCCTCTCTCGAAGTACATGGGCTTCTCATAATTGTTCTGCCCCGTCGAAGATCCTGATGGTGTGCGTCTGGCCGCCAACTACATTGAATCTGAAGACGCCATCCAGCGCATCACCATTTGCGCCGTCTTTGCCAATCATCGCACCATCGAGATAGACATCATAGCCCCTCATTGTCGTCTGAATGGTCACAGGGGTATCTCCGGCCGCGATTCCCGTCTGAGACGTCTGGGTAAGTCGAGGTTGAGCCGTAAGTCGGTGTTGAGTCGATGAGCTCAGCTGGTACTGAGTCGATGAGGCTGCAGACTGGTACTGAGTGGATGTGCCTGCGGGCGGGTACGGAGTGGATGTGGCGGCTGGCTGGCCATAGCCGCTCGTGGCCGGATTCTGTGTGCTATAGCCTGCAGGCGGATTTGTGGAGGGTGGCATATCTCCTGCAGCTCCCGCCTGCTGGGCTGATGCCTGCTGTGCGGGCGGCGCCCTGGGCAATCACATCAACAATGATGGAGTTGCTGGGCTGGTTGTTGAGCACGAACAAGAAAATGTGCCGGCCGACTTTGTCCGCCATGAAGTTCAGGCTATTGTAGCCGGAGTAGAAGTTCATTCGCTTGCTGGTTACATTCATAGAATCCGTCTGGATGATCTCATAATAATCGGCCTGTCCGCCCGCGGGCGCAAAAGCGATGAACTGCATCCCTGTCCCGGCAGGAACTATGGCATACTGGGACCAGTCTGCTCCCTTCTGTATCCAGAGCTCATTTCCTCTGCTGGATGCCATTGCGGACTGATACTGGGTGTACAGAACTTCCTGGCCGCTGCCGAAGTATATCTTGGAAGGCATCTTATGTGTGACATCAAATTTTACGGGCGTAAATCCGCTGATCACTGGAATGCTGGTACTGATATAGAACTCGCTGAAGAAGGAACTTGCGCTGCTGGAGTTATCAAACTCGGGGCCGAACCAGGGGCCGCCCGCCTCTGAGGCCGCGCCGGAGCCGATACCAAACAGGCTATTCACGAAATCTTCATTAAAGGCTCCGCCGGTCATGTCCATGGACTGCAATAGGGACATGCCCTGGCCGGCTGCCGCTCCTGCGCCCAGGAGCAGGGCCAGAAGACAAAAGCATAAACTACTTAGTTTTCAAATTATCATACCTCTGGAGATGGCCTAAGGCCGTATCTTATTTAGCTTTAAGTCTCGCCTGAGCCTCATCTGAACATCATGGAAACCTGTCTCGAGAAGAGCTTCACGATCCCCTTCCGGAGCTTTATCGAACTTGATTGTTTATGAAACACTCTTTTCGCAGGCCAAGACTGTTATCTTCCTCCAGGCTTCGAGGGATCCACCATTCCACCCCGTCTTCATAGGTCTCGTCTGCGGGACGCTGGCCTACGTGGCGGGAAGTCTGGCGACTAGAGGGGCCAGCGGAGCGCGGGTTACGGATCAGAGCAAAACCACCTAATAAGGAGGTAAAGGCCTCATATGAAGGCCTTTTGGCAATTTTTTTAAAAATCATTTCCTGTATCGATGCTGATTTTCACACTTCCTGCAAACACATCTGCTGCATGGGACATCTTCTGGAAGGGCTCAGTGGGTGGTACTTTTGGATTAAATTAATATACCGCATCAGAGACGCATATCATATCCACGTAGGAGGGAAAATATGGCTGAGATGAGAAATTTCGCCCTGAGAGACGCCCAGGGTAATGAGATTGGAGTTTTCACAGGAAAATCGCCCAGGCAAGCTGCCCTCAAGGCCGCCAACCGGGGTTACACAGATATCAAGTTGCGCGAACGCGGTACCAAGAAGGTGCATGTCTTCGTAGGAGAGAGAGTACAGGTGGACAAGCCCAAGGGCGCGCCTGCCTGGATGCCGGACAAGATCTGGAAGCCCAAGGTAAAGAAAGTGGGCATCGACAAGCTGGATGAAGTCTAAAGCGACTCTATTATCCTAAAGGTTCTCGCGCAGGCCCCATTCGCTCCTCTGGCCTGCCCGAATCTTTGGCCGGCTCCTTGCCGGGCCTTATCATATTCCCGGAAAAGAGGTGTCCGGTACTTTTTTTAGCGAGGCCTTGAGATGCCAAAAAAGCAACTGATCCCTGGCATCATTAAAGATAAAAAAGAAAAATGTGACCGAACGGGCGCCAGGGCTCCCGGCTTTCCGTCTTCAGGGCACCAGCCGCCTTCTGTCCCTCGGGAAGATCACCGCATCGCGAATGTTCTCCAATTTGAGCATGGTCATGACCAGCCGGGAGAGGCCCAGCCCCCAGCCGGCATGAGGCGGCATGCCGTAGCGGAAGGCCTTGAGGTAGAACTCGAATCCGTCCGGATCCAGCCCTTTCTCTTTTATGCGCTCGACAAGCTGGTTGTAGTCGTGCACCCTCTGCGCCCCGCTGGCCAGCTCCATGCGCGGATGCATGAGGTCAAATCCCCGGCAGACCTCGGGCTTATCCTCATAAGGCAGAGTGTAGTAGGGCTTTATGGAGGACGGCCAGTCCGTGAGGAAGTAGTGCTCGCCGATGGTCTCGCCCAGGAACCTCTCCGTCTCTGTATCCAGATCGTCTCCCCACTGCATCTTGACTCCCGCCTTCTCTCCGGCCAGCTCCAGTGCCTCGGTATAAGTGATCCTCTTAAAGGGAAGCTTTGGCACCTGCAGATCCAGGCCCAGGACCTCCAACTGGCAGCGGCAGTTCTCGAGCTACATACTCATAAGCCCCGGCCACCGCCTCTTCCAGTATCTCCATGACATCTTTGTCATCGGCAAAGCTGACCTCAAGGTCGATGGAGATGGCCTCATTGAGGTGGCGGCGGGTGTCGTGCTCCTCCGCCCGGAAGATGGGGCCGATCTCGAAGACCCTGTCCATGCCCGCGCTCATGAGCATCTGCTTGTAGAGCTGCGGGCTCTGGTTCAGAAAAGCCTCCTTCTCAAAGTAGCTGATGGGGAAGAGATCCGTTCCGCCCTCCGTGGCCGCAGCCACTATCTTGGGAGTGAAGACCTCAGTAATTCCTTTTCTGTAAAAATAGTCTCTGAGGCTGCGAAGCACAGCACTCTCGATCTCGAAAGCGGCCAGAACGCAGGGCCTTCTAATATCCATGAACCTGGCGTCCAGGCGTGTGTCCAGCTCGCACTCCACCTTCTCTGTGGGGTCCAGGGGCAAAGGCACCTGGGCGGCGCTCAACACCTGGATCTCCGTGGGAAGGATCTCGTATCCGCGGGGCGCTTTCGGCTCTGCCTTCACATTTCCCCGAACCATTACCACGCTCTCCCGGCTGATGGAGCGCGCGCTCTTGAACAATTCCTTTCCCAGCAGCTTCTTGACCAGAGTTATCTGAGCCAGGCCTTTTCTGTCTCGCAGCACCAGGAAAGCTATGCCTCCCAAGTCGCGAGTCTCGTGGGCAAAGCCTGCCAGAGTGACCTCTTTTCCGTCCATTTCCGCAGTAATATCGCCTGAATAATGAGTTCTAAGGATCAAGTCATCTCACGACAGCGAGAATGAATTCCTGATATAAAAGCCGTCTGATATACAAAAATCAACGTTGAAGAATAAAGACAAATAAGATAAGGATACTAGTATTTTCTAAGAACTGTCTTCGCCGTTCATAGCTGCTACAAATGACGAGGTGAATGGATTTGAATTTTATAGACAGGATGCCTACAGGAATTCCAGGCCTGGATGATATGATTGAGGGCGGCCTTCCCATACCCTCCATTACTCTTGTGGCAGGCGATGCGGGGGCAGGCAAGACCACCCTCTGCACTCAGTTTCTCTGCAAAGGTGCGGATCATGGGCGAGCACGGGCTCTACCTCCTGACCTTCGGCGGACCGCCTGATCTGCTATTCAATTTCGCCTCCAGTTATGAATTTGTGAAGAGTTCGTACTTCGGCAAGGAGATCTGCTACGTAGAGCTGGAAGGCATAATGGAAAAGGCAGGAAGATCGAATGAACTTCTAAAAGCATCTCGAGATGCAGATCGATACAATCGAGCCGGCTCGAATCGTCATTGAAAATCTATCTGTTCTGGAAGACGTGCTCAAGGATGAATACTGGCGTTTTCTCCTCAAGCTATCTCATCTGATCAAAGCAAAAAAAGTGGTAGCACTGGTGGCGGAGGATGCGCTGCCCGGAGCTCCCTACCCCATGCCATATAGCGCAAGTTGCAGACGGAATAATATTGCTGCAAAATGAAGAGATAAATTTCACAAGAAGGAGGACCATCGAGATTCTGAAGATGTGCGGCACATCTCACCATTTAGGAAAGCGTGCAGTAGATATATCCGTAAAGGGATTGGTAATTTATCCGGGTTTATAGCAATGGAACTCTCCTTCCAGGATCTCCTCGGCCAGAAAGAATTCTGGGCTTTTCTCTTCGTCTTAGGGTGGCTGCTGCTCAACTGGCCCATGCTCACCCTGGCCGATGGCTTCGCCCTGATGGGCATGCCTGCAATATTGATATACATAACCACGGTCTGGCTGGTCATCATACTCATGCTGTATCTCTTCGATCGGAGGAATTCCGACTGATAGGACCCAATGTGGCTCTGCTCGTCATGGTCCTTTACCTGCTGCTGCTCTTTGCCATAGCCCGGTATGCCGATCACCGGAAGCATCTGGGCAAGAGCATCGTTGCCAACCCCTATGTTTATGCCCTTTCTCTATGCGTCTATGTCTCCGCCTGGACCTTTTACGGCTCCATAGGAAGAGCGGCATCCACGGGCCTCGAGTTTTTGCCCATCTACCTGGGACCCGTCCTGGCCATGACTTTGGGCTGGATAGTCATCCGCAAGATGATTCGCGTCTCAAAAGAGAACAGGCTCACCTCCATCAGCGACTTTCTAAGCTTCCGCTACGGTAGAAGCTATGCCATAGGTGCCGTGGTGGCGATATTGAGCCTTATTATGGTGACCCCTTATGTGGCCCTGCAGCTCATAGCCATCTCCACATCGCTTGAGATCCTGAGCAGGTTCGAACATATTTGCTGGGCCTTCCTGCAGAGAGCAAGCTGGTGGTGGCCCTGCTCCTGGGAGCCTTTGCAGTTATTTTCGGCGCACGCCATCTCGACCCCATGGAACGCCATGAGGGCCTGATCGCCGTGGTGGCCTTTGAATCCCTGGTAAAGTTGGTGGCATTCCTTCTGGTAGGAATTTTTGTGGCCTATGGCATCTTCGGAGGCTATGGAAATATAATGAACCAGATGGTCGATCAGGCCAGCAATAATCCGGCATATGCCGATCTCATGGACGTGGAGTATCCCCTCTGGTTCTCTCTGACTCTGATATCCTTCTTCGCCATCTTATTCCTGCCCAGACAGTTTCATGTCATGGTGGTGGAAAACTGCGAGGAGAAGCACCTCAAGAAGGCAATGTGGCTCTTTCCCCTCTATCTCTTATTGATCAACCTATTCGTACCAGCCATCGCCTGGGGAGGGTTGCTCCTCAATACCGGGGGCTTAAAGGATGCCTTCATAATAACCATACCTTACACCCATGATCAGGACTTGCTTTCGCTCTTCGTCTTCATAGGAGGGATGTCGGCCGCCACCGCCATGATCCTGATTGAATCCGTAGCTGTAGGCACCATGCTTCTCAACGACCTGGAGCTGCCCTATATTTTGAGCCATATAAAAAAGCAGAAAAACCTTGCTGGTACTCTCCTCAACACGAGAAGGCTGAACATACTTCTGGTGGTGCTCCTGGGATATCTCTACTCGCGCGCTGTGGCTTACCAGATCCTGGCAGATATCGGCATCGTCTCTTTTCTGGCAGCCAGTCAACTGGCACCTGCCGCCTTGGGTGGCCTATACTGGAAGAGAGGCAACCGGGAAGGAGCCATGGCCGGGCTGGTATCAGGCTTCTTGCTCTGGACCTACACCGCCCTCATTCCAACAGTGGCGGGAGATGATGGATGTGCTGGCAAATTTGGTCAGGGATGGACCCTTCGGCATCGCCTTCCTCAAGCCCACCCATCTGTTCGGGCTTGACCTGGACCTTTGGACGAACTCCGTATTCTGGACCCTTCTTGTCAATTGCAGCCTGTATGTTCTTGTATCGCTCATGACGAAGCCCAGTTTGGAAGAGACAGCCATCGCCAGATTGCTTCATCGATGCCTGCCATGAAAAGGCCCCGGCCCCGAATCATGAAAGAAGGATAATACGTCAGGGAACAGTCGAGGAGCTGGAGGCAACGCTGGCGCGTTACATAGGCGAAGAGACGGCAAAGATGCAGGTCGATGCCTATCTGAACAATCTCGGCACCAGCCGGGAGAAGATTGAGACACAGCAGCTTCTGGAGCTATGGGATCAGTTCGAGAAGACTCTCACCGGCTCAGTTGGGCCTTCCGCCACGAGGATGATCGTAGAAGATCAGGTACCCGTAAAGCCGGTGAAAGAAGAAGCAAAGGCAACGCTTCCCACTTATGATCTGAAGACGGGAAAGATCTATGTCGTGCCTGAGATCGCCTATGAGGTCTTCACCGATCAGATCACCCACGGTGTGGAGGGGCTATGCATAACTCATTATGCTCCGGAAGAGGTGAGGCTTCGCTGGGGCTTCAAGGAGACGCCCATCATAAAGCTGAGCGATGAGAAGGGAAGCGATCGCTACATCTCTCCCAGAAATTTGCCGCTCCTTTTCATGACCATAAAAGCATTTGTCGAGTCCAGCAAGAACAGCATTGTGCTCATTGACAGCATTGAGCAACTGGTGAATGAGAACGAAGGCCGGGTTCCGGAGAGGGAGATGCTGGACTTTGTCTACCAGATGGAGCTACTGGGCCATAAGACGCACTTGATACTGGCGGAGAAGCCGGAGTTTGTCCATGCAAGCCTGACATCGAACGTAAATGAGATCAAAGAGCTGATCTTCTCTTTGGGTCCTCTCTCCGCCTACCTCTTCCGGGTCTTCTCCGAGGCCATGCTCTCTAATTTGGGCGAAGGAGTGAGAAAAGAGGTGGTGACAGTCGCCAATGAGATGATAGCTGCGGGCGGGTTCTTTGAGAGCGCGGCCAGAGCCGAACCGATCTCTGATGACTCCAATGCGGCCTGCGAGCCGGATATGCAAGATGCTTTGGGCTCTTTGCAGACGCTGCAGATCAGGTCGGGGCTGGTGCTGACAAGACGCAGCTTCTTCGTGGCTCTGAGGAGGCTGGCCAGAATCATCAAAACGCATGATCCTGCCTTCGACCCCATCAATGCCCTGGCAGGTATCATGAAAAGCTATGGTCGAAGTCCCTACGAGATATCTCTCATTCCGGGAACCACTTACATCATCGAGGAAGAAAAGCCGCAAAAGATCCTGGAGATCTTCAGCGAGCTGGTAATGCACGGCATGGAGGGCCTGTGCTTGAGCCGCTACAATCCCGAGACTCTTTATGAGAGATATAATGTGCCCGCAGATACCGTTATATGGCTGACGCAAAAGAGCGAGCCGGGATACAGGACTGTGGACCCAACGAACTTCCCCCGCCTGAGCAGTATGATCTCCGATTTCCTCAGTAGGGCGAACTATCCCGTCATCCTGCTGGAAGGCTTGGGTTATCTCATCACGCAGAGCAACTATGAAACGGTGCTCCGGTTCGTTCAGTCCCAGAGGGATGAGATCGCCCTGAAGAACGCCATAATGCTGGTGCATATAGATCCACTATCTCTGGACACTAAGGAGCTGCACCGCCTGGCCAGCGAGATGGAGCCGTTCAAGGTATGACAATTCGAGGAAAAGAGACTTTTTAATAGTTAGTGCTCCCTAGTTTACTAGTATGATTGAAGCTGGGCTTGTGGTATTAATATTGGTCATAGTCTTCGGCGCATTCTTGATCCTGAGATCCATCAAGAATTTCATCATAAATGCAGTTATGGGGCTGTGATTCTCTTTCTTGCCAATTTTGTTGCCGGCCTGGACATCGGTTACAGCTGGCTGGTCGTATTGATCTGCGGCATCGGCGGGATCCTGGGCGCGTTCCTGGTGATCTTGCTCCATTTCCTGGGCCTTGGATTTTAGCAGTCCACCAGGAGACATTATAATGTCTGCATTTGAATTTGCTGCCAAGCAGAGTTGGAACTGCCGAAATATAAAAGAGGCATGAGATTTAAAGGCCCAGCCGGGCCTGGCAAGGCACATTGACATTGGCCAGGACCTTCAGCCGGTAATCCTGCTGCAGCGTGGCCTTCAGTTTGCCAGAATAAACACTCAGTGTGATCTCTTTGGTCCTGCCGTACCGGCCCTTGCTGATCACAATGGTATGCAGGATGCCCAGCATATCCAGCTCAGCAATGAGGTCCGTTATCCTGCGATGAGTCAGATAGTCGGTCTCAACCAGGGGACAGAGCTGCTTGTACATGTTGTAGACGGCACTGGTAGTGATGTTTCTTGTGCCCTGTTCTTCCAAGAGAACAATGCTGTAGAGCACCAGTTTGGACTGGGTGGGCAGAGTCTTGATGACTTCTTCTACCCTGTCCTGTTCAATCTTCTCCCGGGCCTGGCGCACATGCTCCTCGGCTACGACTACTGAGCGTGATCTCTCTGCCAGTTCTCCGGATATGCGCAAGAGATCCAGGGCACGACGGGCGTCACCATGCTCTTGGGCTGCAAATGCAGCACATAAAGGTATGACGCTCTCTTGAAGTACTCCGGGACAGAAGGCTACTTTTGCTCTCTGTTCCAGGATTTCCCTGATCTGCTCGGCGTCGTATGGCGGAAAGATGATCTCATCCTCGCCAAGAGAGCTTTTTACTCTTGGATCCAGGAACTCTGTGAACTTGAGGTCATTGGAGATGCCTATGATGCTGACCCTGGAACGAAGCAGGTCGGAATTCACCCGGGAGAGGTTATAGAGAATGTCGTCTCCTTTTCGTACCAGCTTATCGACTTCATCCAGCATTATCACGACTACCTGCTTTTCTTCATCCAGAGCGTTTCTGAACTCTGCATAGACCTGATCCGTAGGCCAGCCGGTCATCGGGATCTCTTTGTCGAAATGCCTTGCTAAGTGAGCTAGAATCCTGTACTGAGTATCCACAACTTCGCAGTTGATGTAGATCACTGCGCATTTCATATCTCCAAAGCCTGCTTCCTCCAGTTCTTTTCCTACGTACTTGGCTACAGCAGTCTTTCCGGTGCCGGTCTTTCCATAGATGAGAACATTGGAGGGGGTTTCACCTCTTAATGCAGGAACTAAAACTGATGCCAAGTTATTGATCTGCTCTTCTCGGTGAGGCAGTTCACTTGGCGTGTATGTTGGACGCAGGACATCTCTGGACTGAAATATGCCTCCCTGCGCTAATAAATCGGCAAATAACCCTCTAGATATAGATACCAAGATAATTCCCCTCGAACAATTTTGAATCGTTTTTGGGGATATTAAGAGTTATGGTAAACACCCCTTGATTTCCACTGGAACTACGCCCTCCTACCCCATGGTTTCCTGTGGAAAGGAAATAAAATAAACGTAGAATCTCTTGATAGATAATGAAATAAAATTAGCCGGTTGTAGCTATGAATTTGCTTGTATTTAAGTTTTATTGTCAAAAAAGTAAAAGGTAATATCATTATTATTGTGGATAGAACGCTGTCAAATTTTCAAGTAAATGCATCTATAGAGCATTAAATTTATTCTTATTCTTCAGTATTGACAAAAGAAGAAGATTAAGACCCATCGCGAGAGAGGCAAAACTTTTTTTAAAGGGTATGGGGCGGTTGTTTTGTATTAATCTCTATTGATACCAGAAAAGATAAGCATGCAAAATATAATTTCAAAATCATAATTCATAATCTAATTTATAAATCTATAAATCATTGCTTATTTTTATTTTTCTCTTAAATTCTTAAGAATTTTCTAAAAAACTTTTGAATGTCTGCGTTTCTATATGCTATGATGATGAGATATTTCTGTCTTTGTCGGAAGCAACAGGATCATCTAGCACCAAGAACTTCGGATTCTGGTCAGGATTTATAGAGATCTAGATACAGATGACAGGATTTGTAGGGGCCAATCCTTGAAATCCAGACTGAAACCAGATCATAAAAATCGTAATCGTGCCGCTGAAGCATCCAGAAAAGCTGAATCTTTGATCGTTTTGCAGGCCAACCAACCAAAAAAATGCTCGATACTTGCGGCTTTTGTCATACGCCAATGGGCAAAGAGACAGAGGTTCCAGTGGAAATCATACGGTCTCTCTTATCTCTTCATCCTCTGGATATGAGCGCCTTTGATCTCTAAAAAGGAATATTGCCTCTTTTGTTAGCTTTTGTTCTCTTTGGCCAAAGAGAGGCGCATGCTCAGTTCAGAGAGAAATTCAAGCTACTGGTATGGTCTCAAGCTGGCTGGCAACATTCCAGATCAGAGTTCGGGTATGAAGGGGAATATTGGGGTCGTTGCTGATCTCATCAAGTATTGAGATGGCAGATGCGGCCTTGATTGCTTCGCTTACTTTCTCGTCCGTGAGGATAGTCTTGACGCTCTCAGCAGAGCGCCTGATATTCCTCGGGACGGCGTCATCACTCATAATACGTTCTAAACCCTCAACGCATTGCTTAAGGACATTTTCAGCTGTCGTAGAATCACCACCCATATCTATGGGAAAAAGGTTAATGACGGTATCCGTCTTAATCAGTTATGCAAAGATGATATATCGTTGTATTTAAACGTATGTGGGATGAGGGTGATGAGACATGGATGAAGATGAAGTTCTCAGCAAGATAACCAGGCTGCTGGAGCAGGGCTGCACAATGCTGGCCACACATCATGACTGTGGCGCGCCCCTCTTTCGCTGCCAGGGAGAGGTCGTCTGCCCGGTCTGCTCCTTTCCAGATAAGTCATCGTCTATTGCTCTGGCTACGCGGGCACCGCGAGTCAGTTGGACAAATCAGTTCCTGAAGGCGAGCCTTTGTCGCAGAAAGAGCCAAAGAAGCTATTGAAAGCTCGCTCGAAGAGATCGGAGACAAAAGAGGCTATCAGGGATGAAGAGGAAGATGTTGAATTTATAAGAGCGAAGGCGAACCTTCGCGCATCTTTGCTGCGTCGTCTGGGAGAACTCACCGCGGGCCTGGAAGTGGAACAGGATCTGGATAAGCTAAAAAAGCAATTAGACTGCATTGAAGGATTGCTGCGGGCATTTCGGTCCATGCAAGGTTGAGTCTTGCAGACGGCAACAGTCTCTGGATCTGAGCACAGTCTCGAGACATCTTTCGCCGGGTATCAGATCTTGGAGTTCACAGATCTCCACTGGAAATAAGGGGGTTGATCAATTGAGTTATAAAAATTTTTAGTAAGTGTGGTATAACTCTAATTTTATTTCCTCTTATATCTGGCATTGTTCTCTATTGTGGGCTGCATAGATCGAGGCCCTCAACTCTCTCAAGTGCCTTCGTTTGGAGCTGAAAATCAGCAGCTAGGGGAACTATCCTCTCATCTGCAGTTGGATTTCGAGGCGGAGGTGAAGAGCAATCTCTTTTGTGCAGAGGGAAAAGTTTTGCTCCTGGGCAATGGCTCACTTCCTTATCTTATGCTCAATGCCACCCTTGCCAGGAGGGAGGAATCCTCTAATGAGCACAAAATACTTGCTGATGCAACTTGAGCCCGACAGGGACTACAGCTTTGAGATCTCCAAGAATATGAGAATTCAACCTGGAGACTACAACTGCACTTTGGAGGTGTCAGGTCCACAGGGAACTCTGGCTCTGAAAACCGAAAGTGCAGCCTGGCAAAGCCCAGCAGGATTCTGAACCCATCAGATTCCCCTCTCCGTAGGAGGCAGGAATTCGCCAAACAGAAGGCCCGGGAGGAGATGGCAAGAGATGAGAGTGTCCAGGCATCGGAGATCGAGGAGAGAGGAGACCCTGGAAGATGTGAAGGCAAAGAAAAAGACCACGAATAAGGCTGAGGATGCGGCAAAGATGGGCGCCACGATGAATGACGTTGACGGGAGCCTGGCCCTCCCCAGGAAGAAAGAGTAGGTCGAAGGCAGCCTGGCGGCCGAAATGGTCGAAGAGGAGAACAATTCATCTCCGCCTGGGTCCTTGCCTGCGCCTTCCTCCACCGAGGCGACAAAAGCCATGCTCACTGGCAGCAGTACCTCCAAGAAGTACCATCTACCGGATTGCCGCTATGCTGCGAAGATAAAGCCGGAGAACAAGATCGATTTCCAGAGCCCGGAGGATGCCAAGAGACAGGGCTATCTTCCCTGCAAGAGCTGCAACCCCTGAGCCTTTCCCCACTCAAAATTCGCCGATGAGAACGCAGGACAGACCGGGAGCCTGTGGCGGCGAGGCATGTGCTCCCTTTATTGATCCTCTCCTCAGGGTAGCCCAGGTCTGTGAGAGAGGCCACTGCCCGCGCAGGCCCTGCGATTCCAGATAACGGCAGAGGCCCTGCAGATCGGTGCTCTCATCCGTGAGCAAAAAGACGCATCTTCTCGCGACGCAGTTCAAAGGCTATGGCCTCAGGGTCCATGCTCCGGCCGTGAACCGTGATGGGAATCACCTTGAGCTGACTGACTTTCAGGCGGGCGCAGGCCACCTGCATGCTGGAGATCCCCGGGATTACCTGGCCCTTCAGATATCCCAGGCCGGAGAGCATGGGGTCGCCCGTGCTCAGAACCACTGCCTCTTCAGGTAGATCTGCCAGCTTCCCGTAGTCCTCTATAACTTCAACCGCAGAGCCCGGAAAGATGTGATCCCTGACCAGATCGATGGCCCTCTTCGAGCCGTAAATGAGCCTGGCCTGGCCAATGGCCTCTCTGGCCTCCGGGGTCAGCATCTTCGGACCTATGCCCACTCCTACTATGATCATGGTGCCTCTCCTAAAATGCGTCCGTCTTTATGGAGCAGGACGATGCGGGTGTGGGGCAGCTTCTTCTTGGCCTTCTCCAGTCCCAGGGCGATGTTCCTGATGCTGCGGCTCCTTCTCCGCCATCTCCGCCACAGTGCCAAAGTTTGTTCCCTCCAAAACCCGGGGCCAGGCCCACTTGAGGATGAGTGCGGGCAGGCCGCAAAGGATGCTCTCCTGATCCTTCTCAAATTCCAGCCGGTCGAGCTGGCTCCCCATGAGCACAGCCTTATGATCGGGAAAGAGAATGCGGCTGAACTTGAGACCCGTTCTGCCTGTGGTGACCACCACCCGTTTGGCTCCTTTCAGCTCCAGGGCCCGGTCGCTGATGAAGTGATCGTTCCAGGGTTCCACAAAACCCGTTGAGCCCAGTATGGAAATGCCGCCCATTATGCCCAGCTCTGGGATTGAGGGTCTCTTTGGCCAGCTCCAGGCCCCGGGGAACATTCAATTCCACATGCACATGATCCCGGCCTGTCTCTTCCAGGCCCTCTGATATCGCCGACATGATCTGTTGCCGGGCAGAGGGGCTTATGGCCGGCCTTCCTACTTCATCGCACAGGCCTCTGGCCACAATCCTGCCCACTCCCGATCCCGCCACAAGCGCCGTCTCCACAGATGGTCTGGCCTGGGCCACTATCTCCAGGCCGCGAGTGACATCGAACTGATGGTCGCCGGCATCCTTGACGGCGACGCAAAAGCCATCTTTGCCGACCACAGGCAGGGAGACCCTGATCCCCGCAGGGGTCATCACCTCCAGGCAATCGACCGATCCATTCAGGGAGAGAACGGCTCCTTTGCAGGCCGCGGCGGCGGTCGTTCCCGTGGTCAGGCCGCGCCGCAAGAGAAGGCCGTTGGAGAGAAGGACCCATCTGCCGCTCTGGATCTTTTGCAGAGCCTGAGGGTCGGGACAGGCTCTGAACCAGGAGGCTGGGATCTGAAAGCCAGTGACGGGATCAGTGGTGGTTTCGGGCATATGTGTTTATGATCTCGTTCAGGGCCGCGACGGCAATTGGCGTTCCGCCGCGCGTGCCTGCCGTGGATATGGACGGCACATCGATCTTTCTCAGTCGCTCTTTGCTCTCGCGAGCGTTGACAAAGCCCACAGGAACTCCTATGACCAGATCAGGCCGGACCTTGCCCGACTCCATGAGCTCGCACAAAGTGAGCAGGGCGGAAGGCGCATTTCCTATCACTATTATGGACCCGGACAGCTCACCCTGCAATGCCATAACTCCGGCCGAGGTGCGGGTGATCCCCTGGGCTGCGGCCAGGTCGTCGCCTTTGCCGATGAAGGTCTCAATAGGGCTATGGTGGCCGGTCTTCACAACTCCCGCTTCCACCATCTTTATGTCTACGTAAATATGCGCACCCTTTTCCAGGGCATGCAACCCTGCCTGGGCGGGCTCTTTCTGGAATCTCAGAATCTCGGCAACGCTCGGGTCGCCCGTAGCAATAACGCACCTCTGCGTGATTCTGTCCTCCAGGCTCTCATCTCCAATCATCTCCGAGATAAGCCGCCGGCTCTTTCTGCTTATCTCCAAAGCCTCGGGCGTGGTGGCCCCAATATCAGTGTAATCTTTCATCATATGAATCAGCTCTAGTAGCTGTATTTGGCCTGGTATCCTCTTCTGGTGATTATCCTTCCCTCTTTTATGCGGGAATTTGAACAGGCGACAAGTAGGGTGAAGCGAAACCCCGAGGGATTAGTGGCCAGCAGGTCTTCTGCGTTCAGAATCATCATCTCCTCTCCATCTCGGGCTACATCTCTGGCCAGAACGACAGGCCGCAGTGGATCGACGTCCTGCAAGAGAGCTGCAATCTCGTGCCCTTTCACATTGTAGACCACGACGCCAAAGCCAGCCGCGGCCAGCAGGGAGAGCCTGGCCGGGTCTTCTGGGCTGGAGAGAAGGGCAAAGTCGTTTACCAGCGGCGCTCCAGCTCTTGCGGCCACAGAGGAGAAGGCGCTGATGCCGGGAGAGACGTGCACCGGAACATCTCCTGATGCCAGGTCCATGATCCTCCAGCCGGAGCCAAAGATGCTCGGGTCGCCGCCCGTGAGGATGGATGCCTTCTTGCCCGCTTCTGCTACCTCTCTGGCCTCCCCGAAGCGGTCCAGTGATCTCTTGGGGCAGGGGCCGGAGTGGATAACCTTCTCTGCCGAAGATAGGTCTCCCATCAGCTCCAGATATCTCTGTGCCCCGAAGATCTTCACTGAGCTCTTCAAGATGCTCTCTGCCTCTCGGGTCAGGTTTCCCGGGTCTCCCGGGCCGATGCCCACCAGGTTCACTTCTGCCTCCCGGGCCGCCTCTCCCTGGAAGGCACCCCTGCCGCTGACGATGACGAGGGTGGTCATATCTATCTTCTCTCGCAGAGATTCCATCTCCATGAGCCGGGCGGAAGTGGTCCAGAAGAGCTCCTCTCCCTCCCGGCCAATGTCTTTCGCTATGAGAACATTCCTCTGGCCGCAGATGTCCAGAGCGCGTATGAGCTGCCAGTCGCGTCTCTTGCTGCGGGGATTGTAAAGAGCGACCGGCATCTCCAATTCTGCCGCCAGCCGCAGGCGGCCCTCGATCTCCTGCCAGGGCGTCAGCAGGTCGCTGAGGCTGATCACGGCCGCGCATTCGCGGAAGGCCAGGCCGGCCCGACATGCTGCGGCAGTGAAGGATGTGACACCGGGCACAATCGTTACCTCCGATGGCTGCACTGCCAGCTCCAGTCCAAGGCCCGCCATGCCGTAGACATTGGGGTCTCCGCTGCTCACCAGGGCCACAGATCCCTGGCCCAGGAGGTCTATGGCCGCCTGGACCCGGTCTACTTCCTTTCCCATGCTGCCGGAGAAGACCTTCTTGCCGGGCAAGAGGTCATTGATCAGCTCCAGGTAGGGCCTGTAGCCGACCACGAAGTCTGCCGACTTTATGGCATCTTCTGCCGCCTTCGTGCGGAGGTTTGGCGCGCCCGGGCCGATCCCCACGATGGAGAATTTATGGTCCAAACCAGTATCCGATCGTCTATTCTCCGATGGCAACCGTCACCCTCCCGTAGGCTTTTTTGGGAAAAATGAGCCTTGTCGCCAGAGCCAGAACTGCCGGCTCGGCCACTCCTATAAGGCCCAGGTCACGAGCTCTGGAGGGCGTGGTGGGTCCCTGAGAGTTAAGAGCCTCTCGGGAGAGGTAAATCATCTCCTTTCCAAGGGATCGAGCGGCTTCTATCAGACCTTTTTCGTCTCTCTTCAGCCAGGCCGTGGCCAGATGCCGATGTCGCTCCTCTTTTTGCCGGCTTCGCCTAATGCCGCATCTATGGCCTGCAGCACCTCGGCACAGCTTACCCCCCTTCTGGCGCCGATGCCTAACACCAGGCCCCTTTCTTTCAAGACGGCCACATCTTCATCTACCATCACGATCTTGGGCCCTTTCAGCCTCAGAACGGGCACATCTGCTTCGAGAAAGGCCAGGTTGACGGATTTAGAGGCCTCCTTGTTGATGACCTCTGAGCTGAGCCTCTTTGCCACGCTCTCCAGGCAGGGCCGGCCGGAGGCGTCGGTGGCGGTGGTTATGGCCGGATAAAGTCCGAGGCGGCTGGCCAGAAAGAGGGCCAGCTCATTGGCTCCGTGATGGCCTCCCACGACGGGAACAGCGCAGGTAAGAGACGAATCCACGGCCACCACGGGCCTGTCCGTCCACTTATCACGGAGCTGGCCGCAGAGGCTTCTCACCACGATTCCCACCGCCATAACCGCCACAATCAACTCGAACTTCTCCATCAGCCCCTCCATCTCCTCTTTCTCGTAAAGGACCAGAGTGGGACTGTAGCGCTCACCTAAGGCCTGAACTATCCTCTCTCCTTTTTCTAGGTCTCGGGGGAAGACCAGGACGGCTAAAGATTTCGGTATTAGCGATTCCGGTATAGGTGAGACCTCCGAAATCCTGTTCTATTCACGACCTCCCCCACGAGTATGAGGGCGCTGCGGTCTATCTTTGCTGCCTCCACCTTTGCGGCGATGTCTTGAAGAGTTCCTAGCAGGACCTTTTCATCCGGCCAGGAAGCATGGTAGACCACGGCCACAGGCGTATCGCCCGGCCGGTCCAGGGAGTCGACTATATCTCTGATCTTGTCGATCCCCAGAAAGACGGCCAGAGTGGTGCCGTGCCGGCTCAGAGCTGCTAGCTCATCCTTTTCCAGAGTAGTTCCTGCGGGCCTTGTCACTATCAGGGACTCGGAGACGCCTTTAAGTGTGAGCTGGGTCTTCAGGGCGGCGGAGGCGGCAAAGAGGGAGGAGACTCCAGGCACGACCTCCACCTCTATGCCCATTTCTTCCAGCGGCTTCATCTGCTCCAGGATGGCGCCGTAGAGAGACGGGTCACCGCTATGCAGCCGCACAACCTTCTTTCCCGCCCGCAAGGAATCTACGATCCTGGCAAAAGTAGCCTCCAGAGAAACGCCATTGCTGTCCATCTTCTCCGCTTTCAGTCCTTCCAGCAGCGTCGGATTGACCAGGGAACCGGCAAATATCACCAGGTCCGCCTCCTCCAGCAGCCTCTTGCCTTTGACGGTGATCAGATCCGGGTCTCCTGGGCCCGCGCCCACGAAGTAGACCTTCACTTCCGCCTCCGGGCCAGAAGGACGCTGAAGTAGTCGCTCATCTCCGGCATCTCTCCTCGAATGATCTTCTCTCCGGGCAGGCAGAGCCTTGTGCCCAGCACGAACTCCTCAAAACCCCTCTGGCGCAGCTCTTCGGCCAGCTTCCGGGGTCTGGTCGCTTTTATCCTGATGACCGATTCCACATCGGAGCCGTCCGAGACCTCAAAGGATCTGTCCAGGGCGGCACCAAAACGAGAGGCAAGGGCAGGGACAACTCCCACGCCGGGAATGGTCTCAATTTTCAGCGCCGGATGGTTTTGCTTGATCACCCTCTGGAGATGGCTGAAGGTGGAGAAGGTGTTGACGTCACCAATGCAGGCAAAGCCGGCCAGGCCCGCGGCCGCGTAGCCGGCGATGGTGTCCGCATTCAGGCGCCAGATCTTCTCCAGCTCTATCGCGTCCTCGATCATGGGGAACTCCAGGACCTCGGGGTCGGAAAAGGGTCGGGCAAGCTCTGCTGCCATCATTCCTGGCACAAAGACCTTTGTGCACTTCTTCAGGGCCGCTGCCGCCTTGAAGGTCAAGAGCTCAGGGTCGCCCGGGCCAAGGCTTATGCCGATCAACATTTACCAATCACCATGAAAATGGGGTTTACGGGCTTGAGGGCAATGTCTCCTGCCAGAGTGTAGCCCCGCAGGATATGAATCTGAATAAGCTCCTGAAATATGCCCAGCTCCTTCATCATCTCAGCCACATGGGAAGCTATGCCGATTCGGGCCAGGTTGGCCACAATAATGCAGCCGGGCGCTGCCCTTTGCAGCAGGAGAGGCAGGAATTCATCGATCTGGCGCGTGCCACCGATGAAGCATCTGTCCACCCGGGGAAGTCCCGGCAGGAGCTCCGTTGCCAATCCCTGGAAAAAAGCACCGCCGGGAACCTTGGCCCTGCTGATCTCCACCGCCTCCGGTCGCGAGTCGAGGCCGAAGATCCTGTCTGTATAGCGAGAGGCCGCCAGGGAGACGGCACCCGAGCCGCAGCCTATATCCAGGAAGACATTGCCCGGCTGGATGCAGAGCTTTCCCATGGCGATGTAGATATTCTCCTCCTCTGTCGCCGTGCCCGGAAGCTTCATGATTTAAGCAAATGTGGGCTGGAATAAAAGGTTAATCCAATGAACCTGTTCATATGCTCTCGCCCTTCAAGACATAGGGATTAGCCCGGCAGAATATAGCAGGACACAAGGCCATTTTACTGGCAGAAGAAACAGACCATGATTAGAACCGACACCCAGGTTCTTGTAGGTCTCGTCAATACAACCCCATCCCCCCTCTCCATCTCCCTCGCCACGATCGCCCTGCCATCCTGCACTGCACCGTGGCCGCAAGGCCCTGGACGTCCGCGAATTCGAGCGCTCGTCCGCATGCGAGCCCGGACCCCTGGCGGCCCACGTCTTTGAGCATGAGGGCCTCAGCCAGTCTGATTAAGACAGTTCAATGGGACGAAATATCTCGGTTGGAATTCGCACTGAATTCAATTGGCATAATGACTTCGCGCAGGGACTTGCAGGCTGATTCCGACCACGGGACGGCACAGTGCGTGTAACCTGCAGGATTCGCTCCTCTTATCCCTATCTGCTTCTAAATGGCTCTAAAATCACTTCTTCCTACCTGGCCATTCCAGAGTCTTTGGAATGAATTTACGACAATTGACTGTTATCGATTAACTGGCATTGTCCGAAATCAAAAATCACGATAGAATTAGACGCGCAACTCCATGGCTTGCGAGGTGCGACTAGTATTTATATTAATATTGGCGAGCAGGAAAAAGTCCTAAACCGCCTTGGTGGTTGTATACTCTACTTTATACAACATCCGCGATGAGGGCATAATACAATTTCATATTGGCGATTTATTTTTTATTGAATATTTCGCGACATAGATCCAACCCAGCATTGGTCAGCTCATATGTCATCTCGCCTTTAGTAGGATGTTGCCGAACATATCCGCGTGCTATCAAGAGGAGGAGTGCTTTATCGGCCGCTTTTTTCTGATGCTTGTCAGCCTGGAATTTCTTCATGAAATAGGGCTTAGGAACGTGGGCTGATTTGCTGATTTTCGTCGCTCTGCAAATGCTAGTCAAAACCAGCCGTTCTATGGTGCCAATCATCACTTCAGAATAGCTTAAAAGGATTAAATATGTTTCTATGGATTGCCAAATGAGCCTACAAGAACATTTAAATAGGTTGAAAAGTAAACCCGCTATAGCGGCTTTAGCCGCAAGGATTCTTATGAGTGCCATAACGATCAAGACCGCTATCGCCGCCGTAGAAGAAAAGGGAGTTGAAACCGACCTGGAACTTTATGGAGTGGTTGATAAGCAGCCAGGTGAAAGCGTCTATTCTCTAGCGAAGGCGATGGGATGGAGCACCGGCAAGACATACGCAGCAGCCAGGCGGCTGGAGAGAGCCGGTATGGTCCACATCGATAAAACCGAGCGGAATGGCCGTTACGTGCTCACAATCAAGCCGAAGACATGGGAAGAGTATTATACGCCCGAGGAGCTAGAAGAGATGCGCCAATCCGAGTATATGGATGAGGTTGAAGCCATTGTGAAAAAGGCTCAGTTGAGAGATCAGTAAAGTCGATTTTAAGGCCAGATTTCTGAGTGCTTAGGGAAAGCCATACTAGTAAGCACTGAACGATACTATTCATGATATAGCCTATAGATGTTGTTTCTGAAATATGAGATTACGTGCTCGGAATGACAACCCAGCATGAAAATTTTCTAGCAGAACTTCGACCTCCATAAGATTATATACACCTCGCGCCTTAATACGTCAAATGTCGTTAGTTGAAACGTCAATAGTTGGCGGGAGCTAGTGGGATTAGTGTTACCTAATTTTGGTGAAAACTAACAGATGGGGGCGTTAAATGAACAAAATGGTTAGGTTAAAGGTGGTTTGTAAATGAAAGCTGTATTTGCCGTCGCTTTGTTAGCTGTAGCTATGCTCTGCGCTTCCTCTATGGCGCAGGAGAATACCGCAGATGATTGGTACAAAAAGGGCCTAGAACAGCTAGGAAGAACGCCTTTAGAGGATATTATTAAATCATATGATCGGGCCTTAGAGATAAACCCAAATAACGCTACGTATTGGGCCGCGAAAGGGAGTATCCTTAGCTTTTTGGCGTTGACTACCAACAATACCCAGAGCAAATATAATGAGTCGTTAGAGGCCTACAACAAATCCCTTCAGCTTGACCCAGAAAACCCATGGACATGGGATCAGATGGGCTCTACGTATCTTCAGATGAAGAGGTACAATGAATCCTTAGAAGCCCGTGACAAGGCTATTGAGTCCATTGATAAATACCAAGGTAAGCTTCCAGTTACTAAAACTGAGATGCTGTCGAGCATCTGGGCAGGCAAGGCTTACACTTTACAGGAAGCAGGAAGGATGGACGAATCCCTGGCGGCCTTTGATAATGCCCTCCAGATAAACCCCGGAAACTATGATGCCTATATGATGAAAGGTCGAGCACTCAAGGCTCTAGGCCAAAACTCTGAGGCAGATGCAGCCTACGCGAGAGCCAAGGAGCTAGGATACACTGACTCATCTTAGCTCCAAGCAGTGTGTGTAACCTGAAATTCCTCCCCTCTTTAACGATATGCTTAAACAGCAAGATATTATTATAAGGATATTTTCCACCTCAAACTCCATTATGGTGCGCTCCACGTTCCATATTTGCGGAATCGATAGCATTAAGATCAATTCATCGATAGCAGCAACCACTTCAGTTTTACCTGATTTTCATTCTTATAATGGCTGAAATATGGACTTTAATAGAAGAGGATTTAGGCCACCCGGATGGGTTGCATAAGGAGCTATATATAACGTGCAGATTTTGGCATGAGCCCCCAAAAAACGCTTCGCGAGATTGAAATGCTGATGTTACGGTCTCATCCCCGGCCATCCTGCTCTGCACCGCGGCTGCCAGCCCATGGCCGTCCGGGACCGTGTGAGCGCTCGTCCACATGCGAGCACAGCCCCTGGAAGCCCATAAGATGTGATGCTGTCGTATCTACTCTTTCCTTTGAACCTTGGATATCCGGGCTCCTATCCAGATTGACTCTTCTGAAGAATGCTTTGAACGCCAGTTCTACCCGAAGCGTGACGTTTGAAGAACCAGGGACATCCTTTCATCCAGTAGCGACTGCGTGCAACTCCCGCCAACTCCGCGAGTCAACGAGGCCTCTCTGAAGGGGGGGCCTTGATGCCCTCATTAAATCCCCTCGCTAAATTCTTCGTTCTCTCGCTCCTCATAGGATTGCTCGCTTTCCAGAGAGTCGCTCTCCAGAGCCAGGTCATAGTATCCGGAGATGCGCACTATGTCCAGCCGGGAGATCTTGTAGGCTCCCTTCTTCCTTTCCAGAGGCGGGTTGATCTCGATCTCACTGATAGGTATGCCCGCCTTTCCGGCATCGTAGCTCTGGAAGATCTGCCCCCAGGGGACGAGGTGCGCTGTCCTGGTCTTCCCTGCGCCGTGGCGCAGCTCCACCGCCAGTATGCCCTGCCTGCCCGAGCGGGTGATGAAATCCGTCTCTCGCGTCATCTGGTGGCTGCCTGCGGCAAGGCTGAAGTGCTGCTTGAAATATAGCGATTTCGTCTTGCGCGCATCCAGGCTCTTGCACTCGATGGCCAGATAGTACTCGGGATTTTTGGAGTCCACCAGGATATCCACCAGCTGCGCAGCAAAGCGCGACTGACGGAGACGATAGGCTATGGCCGCTATGCCTTCCTTCTCGAAGAATGAGTTCAGGGCATTGACCATTGCCCACTCGAAGTCGCCCATTGGGACTGATGTTCGAAGCTCTTTTAAAAATATGTTTTCCTCTCCATTCCCTCTTCCTTTTTTCTTCCCTCTTCTTGGTCTCCCCGATTACTTTCGCTCCGCTCGCATTCTAACACTTTAATAACTCTGCAGCAGAACATCTAATTGGTGCGCTCTGTGAGTGAGGGTCGTATGGTAGTGGGAAGGACTTTGTGGGATTTCGTCATTGAGGTTATCCGGATGCCAGGGTTTGGCTTCGTTCTCATAGCTCTGCTCATCCTTCTGGAGATTATATTAATATTGATATTACTGATGGTACATACCGGACTGATTGGCATAAGATTCAGCTACGGTGGCCTGGGCCTGGAGTTGTACCATCTGGCCTGGCTAAAAGCCTGAATCCGGCCTGGCTGAAGGCCAGCGAATGACATTGGCGGAAGGCCTAAGACGAATCTGAAAAAACTTAAAGTACTCGGCCGGAGAGTAGCATTTGCCATGGATGATGAGGAAGTCGCCAAGCTTTACTGCATGAGAGAGCTGAAGATGCTGGCCAAAAAATACGGCATCGCCACGCGCCGTGTCAAGAAGATCGACATTGTCAAAGCCTTTCCTCCTGGGGTGCTGGCTGAGCTGAAGAGCAGATAGCTCCGCATGATAAATCCTTAATTGGCAGGGATGGAGTTTAAAAAATGGCGAAACTGGGCAGATTTATTCGCGCGAAGTCGATCTCCGATGCCTGGCACCGGGGCCTGAATCTCATCTGGCGGCAGGGCCAGGAGATCACTGACGAGAGAGGCACCAGGATTCGGGAGTTGCTCTCTTGCCAGGTGGTGGTGGAAGACCCCTATTCTGAGATGATTCCCAAGGAGTACTCCTGGAATGAGGAGCGCCTGGAGGAGTATGCCGGGCAGCTTTTGAGCGGCGCGAATCCGGGCTTCGAGTACACCTATGGAGAACGCCTGCGCGCCTGGTCCATACCGGGCGTTCCCCCGCTGGACCAGATCGAGCAGGCCATTCGCCGCCTCAAAGAGGCATCCACCACGCGCCGGGCCACGGCTGTAACCTGGATTCCGCCCGTGGATACGGTCAAGGATGAGGTTCCCTGCATGATTGTGGACGACTTCAAACTGCGCGACGGAAGCCTCAATCTCGCCATCTTCTTTCGCAGCCATGACTTTGCCGGAGCCTATCCCGCCAATCTCTATGGCCTGGCCAGAGTGCTGGAGTATGTGGCCAGGGAGATCGACGCAGAGCCGGGCTCGATCTCGACCACGAGTGCCTCGGCGCATATCTATGAGCACGATTGGGACTGGGTGGAGGAGATGCTTCTCGGGAAGGGGAGTGGAGAGAGTCCTCGGTAAGTCCTCAGTGCGCTCTGTGGCTCTGTGGTGAACGTTCGTATCACTTGATTATTAATGGGGCAGGGAGCAGATGGGCATGATGCCTAGCCATATAGCATAGCAAAAGGAATATCTGTTATTAACGATATCTTATCTTCGTTTATGGTCGATAGCCTGTTGATGATCAAAGCCGAGGAGATCCATAAGAAGATCGAAGAGGGCAAGCCGGTTGAGTACGAGAACGTCATCATCTACGGAGACCTGGATCTGCACCGGCTGGACCTGCCCTTAAATAAAAATAAGCGAAAAATCATAAATTCGATAATAAAAATCGAGTACTCCGTGATCAAGGGGCATGTGTTCTTCGATCACTCCGCCTTTTCCCGTCTGGTGGACTTTGACGGCACCGTCTTCAACCAGGCGGCCAACTTCTCCGATTCTCATTTTCAGGAGGATGCCGGATTCTCTGAATCTCAGTTTCAGGGGGAGGCCAACTTCTCTCGCGCCCATTTCGCCACCGAGGCCAACTTTTCCCGGGCCAGGTTCAATGACGCCGACTTTGGCCGGGCGGCATTTCACCGCAATCTCAACCTCACCAATGCCAAGGTGTACACCCTGAGGTTGTCTGATGCCTCCTTCGCCGAGGGATCGAAAATAAACCTGAAGGACTTCAACTTCAACCGCATCGTTGTGCGCTGGAACACCATCCGGGACCATCTTCCCTTTAACGGCTCCGTCTATCTCACTCTGACAAGAAACTTCAGGAATCTGGAGAAGTTCGAGGATGAGGACGACTGCTATTTCCAGTATCGAAAGGAAAAGCAGGCGCGCAAGACCAAGGTCATTCCCAAATTGATCGACCGTCTGGCCTGGCTCTCCTGCGGCTACGGCGTGCGCCCCTCGCATACTGTCCTGTTAAGCCTTGCCCTCATCATCCTCTTTACAGTGATCTTCTATGGCGGAGGCGCCCTGCAGCCGGCAGCTGCGGCCTCGCTGGCGCATAAAGCAGCCGGCATATCGCTGAACGATGCCTTCTACTTCAGCAGCATGCAGTTTATGGGCCGCACCCCTCAGAATATAAGCATAGTTGAGGGCTACGAGATCTTGACGGTGATTGAAACCCTCCTGGGGTGGCTGCTCATGGCTCTCTTCCTGGTGACGATGAGCAAAGTGATGCTTAGGTGAAATGCTTACATGCAGGTCTGTGTTTTAGAAAATCAGAAAACAGGAGATGATTCGGAGGCTTGATCCTGTAATCTGGGGCTGATTGAGTATCCGTTGGAATAACTTTATATTATCTGATCGCATTAAGAAGAGTGAATGAAGAAATTGACCTTTGCTCCACTATCTATTCTCGTTTCAATTCTCCTTTTCATTTCCCTTTTCTCCTGCGCCAGCTCTTCTGAGGAAAAGGACGCCATTGCCTGGTTCCCAAAAATAGACGCGTCTAACTTTTCGACCTCTCAGAACGTTGATTTTATCCCCAATTTGACGGCCTACCAGCAAACAACCGACTATACATGTGGCCCGGCAGCATTGCTTTCCCTGGCTAAATTCTACGGATTGCCTGATATTGAAGAAGATGAAAGAACCGAAATGCGAATTGCTCACGAATTGGGCACGAGAGACTTGAATTCATCCCAGCCGGGGACAAAACCGCAAGAGATGGCTAACTGGCTTGAGAAAAATGGCTTTGATGTGCAACTCGAGTTTGAGGAAGAGGGTGATGGTACTGCATTGCAGCGGCTACGCGACAACATTCGGCAAGGCATTCCAACCCTGGTGGAATGGATAGATCTCAGCGGACATTGGGCGATAGCTGTGGGTTACGACTATCGCAATGAAAGCGATCAGTGGGATGATGTCTTAATCCTGGCAGATCCTTATGATAAGTATGATGATTACGGCGACGGCTATTCCTATGTGAATGCAGATCGTTTTTACTGGATGTGGTTTGACGCTCTGTATTTCGACGATATCACCTGGCGAACCATGATCACTGCCACCCCGAAAGAGCCTCTCGAGCAAAAGTCGAACAATACAATGGCACAATAACACAACGATGAACCCACGAAGTAATGCGCCATCTCCATAGTCCGCTCCTGATGCGATGCAATTCCTCGATGCCAGTAAAAGACGACCAAATGCCGTAAGGTTAAATCACCTCTAGCCCAACGCCCATCTTTTCTCCCAGGAAAACCGTTATAAACTTTCCATCCTCTCACAGAGGAGCCAATCGCGTAGGGGGCTCTATCTGATGATCAAGCACATTGTGATGTTCAAGTTCAAGAAATTCGCCGAGAGCAATAATAAGTTGGGCAATACTCAGATGGTAAAGCAATATCTAGAAGCCCTTCCTGCCAAGATCAATGAGATCAAATTCTTGCAGGTGGGCGTCAACTTCAGCGACGCTACCGTCGCCTACGATCTGGTCCTCATTTCCGAGTTTTTCAGCAAAGAGGCCCTCTACAGCTATCAGCAGCATCCCGATCACGTCAAGGTGGCGGACTTCGTGGGCAAGGTGTGCGAGAGCAGGATAGTTGTGGACTATGTCGTCTGAGGACTTTTGACGAAGATCGGAGTCTGCGGCATCGCATGCGATGTCTGCCCAAGAATGGTGCGGGGTATGTGCCCCAATGGCGAAGCAGGTTGCCTTCCACGGGAGAATAGGATGTGCCAGATAGCCACCTGCGCTTTTCGAAAAGGGGTAGATTTATGTTTCCAGTGCCCGGAGTAACCCTTTGAGACGACAAAGCAGGGACCGATAAGCTACGGCTACTGCCAGTTCATCTCCGGCCGGGATCTCTAGAGAAGATCATCGCTCACTACTATTATGGTGGCGAGAAGATCACGGGCGAAGAAGCGAGGCGCACTGCCGCCGCCTGGGCAGGATGGCGGGGACTGGCCAGCTTCTATCTGGTCATGGCGGAGCAGTTGAAGATAGTCATCTGACTGGTTCTTTGCATTGTTTCATCTGGCCATTTTGAGCTACAGAGGGCGCGAAGGCCGAACGACGGAGACGACTATTTGTTCAGAAGCAAATACGCCATTATTTTCAAGTGCTGGTGATAAGGTAGATTCCACGTCTCTGCGAACTCTGCGTCTCCACATGAAAAACTCTTAAGGCATACTGTTTTTCATGCTTTGGGCATGATCCTGCCTGAGGATCATGGGCTCTTTGCGGTTAATATTCGTAGCTTAATAATCAAATCCTTAGGGTTACGGAAGAACACAGCAGAGTCACAGAATGCACAGATGACCACAAAAAAATGCAGACTCCCGTGACCTGCGCTCGAAACCACACAAGATAGCGTTGAACCAATCTATTTTGTCCGGGCCTGAGGAGAGCTTACTTAAGAGATCTCGTCCTTCAGCCCTTTGATGAAGTGACCGTAGGTTATGCCGCCCAGGGCCAGGGGCCGGAGTTGCTCTTTTAGAGCCTGCAGCTCTTCTGCCGGAGCGGTTCCTATCCTGGTGAGTTCTATCGCTTTCTGGTAAATCTCCGTCATCTCCCGGGCGTACTTGCGGGTCCTGCCGCGGGCGTCCACAGCAATGCCATCCAGCCCTATGCTGAAGACCTCGGGCATGAGGTCCAGAAGGCAGGTCTCAGCGGAGTTGAAGATGTGCGTTCTTCCTTCGTCATCCAGGCGTACTGGGAAGATGCGCTTGAAGTCCTGCAAGCCCCAGAAGTCTCCCGGATCGGGTTTACCTTTAGCCAGACAGGGAACGCAGTCCTCAGTGACCATTACCTCCAGGTTGCCCTGCACCATCAGCTCCAGCTTCGGGCCGCTATCAATCTCGCCTGCAGCAGCGACGGTCCGGGCCAGTTGATCACGCGAGAGTTCGGGCGAGAGAGTGAGGTGCTGGAGGTACGGCGCCAGTGCCTTAACTGTCATGTGGTTCCATACATTCAGGCCTGCAGCTCCATAGATTCGGGCCTTCGGCTTAGCCGCCAGGACGGCCTCAACGGCACCGATATTTTCCACCATGATCCCGTCCACGTCGACTTCATTGAGCAGATGCCGGGCATTCTTAAGGAAATCATCTCTGGTGATCTTGGGCCACTTCCATATCAGCACCGCGTCCGCCTTCTCGCAAATCTCTCTTGCCTCCTCAAGCCTTACCCTGATCTCTTTAGCACGATCTCCTTGCCCGCCCAAAAATGGCTCGAAGTAGATGCGCCGGCATCCTCCCTCGATCGCTCCCTCTACCGTCTCCAGGCTGTCGGCATAAACTGCCAGCGCAGGGACGCGGCCTTCCCGGCTCTCTCCAACGTCCCGGCCGCAAGCCAGTCTCATCTCTTGCAGGCGTTCGCGCGCCCGGGCGACCAAATCCTTAGCTGGGCGGCGCTTCTCCTGGAGAGCCTTCTCCACTTTATCCAGGAGATCGCGGCGCAGCTGGTTCAGGGCTCCCAGGGGGGCGAAGAGGTCTCCAGCGTAGTCCATATCGATATTCCTGATGGCGAAAGGAGTCCCGCCCGTCCGGCGCATCTGGGATTCGATCTGCTGCCCGGTTATGGGCTGATTTTTTGCCTTCTCCATCTTGAATCCCGCTTTGACCTCTACACGCTGGCCCGTCTCCAGCCTTCCCTCAATGCGGCAGGTTCCATCCTCAAAGGAGATGACGAGGTCGATGGGAATCTCCGTCTTGCCGGAGTTGATGACCTCCTGTGCTCTCCTGGTGAGGCTGGTGCTGCCCGTAAGATAAACGCGGGCTCCCGGGCGCACCCTCTCCGGCGTCTTGAGCCGCACCAGGCCGCTTTTTTGGAAGGCGCTCTGCACCACCAGGCCCATCTCCTGGCCGGGCGCCTGGAAGACCAGGCCGTCGCCCTTTTCCGGAGCCAGAGGACCGCAAAGGCGAACCAGGGCTTCGCCTCTTTGCAGGTCGTAAGAGGCGACGCTTCCCAGGAGCACTCCCTGATTATCGGACGCCTTTCTGCCCATAACATCCCTGGCACCGAGGAGGTGGCCTTCAGTAAAGTCGCGGTTGAACGCCAGGGCCAGGTCCCTCTCCTCCTCTTTTGACGCCGTCCAGGAACCGCGGGCTATGGAGTCCAGAGCCTTTCTATAAATGCTGGTGACGACTGCCACATACTCCGGGGACTTCATCCGTCCTTCGATCTTCAGCGACTGCACAGGCGAGCGGACGATCTTATCCAGATGTCTGTAAACGGATAGGTCGCGGGTGGATATGAGAAATCTCTCTTTTTGCGATTCCGCTGCCAGGCTCGCCGGCCGCCCGTACTCGTCCTTCTGGCCGCGCAGCAGCACGTATGGTTTGCGACAGGGCTGGGCGCACATTCCTCTGTTGCCGCTGCGCCCGCCAATGGCCGAGGAGAGCAGGCACTGCCCGGAGTAGCAGTAGCAGAGCGCTCCGTGCACGAATACCTCTAGACCCACTCCAGCGGCCCGCGTCTCTAATTCCCATTTTTTAATCTCTTCCAGGGTTACTTCTCTCGCCAGGACCGCTCTTTTGAATCCTGCTCGAGCGGCAAAAAGGACGCCTTCGCGGTTGTGGATGGTCATTTGCGTGGAGGCATGCCTTTCCAGCTCCGGCACAAGCAGTCCTGCCAGGGCCGCCACTCCCAGGTCCTGCAGCAGAACTGCGTCAGCGCCCATCTCGTAGAGCCGGATGAGGTATTCAGAAGCATCCAACAGTTCGTCCTCTCTGATCAGAGTATTGACTGTAACGTATACTCTGACGCCTCGCAGATGAGCATAGTCAATAGCTTCTGCCAGGGCAGAATCGTCGAAGTTTGCGGCAAATTTTCTGGCCCCAAATCTCTTGCCGCCAAGATATACGGCATCGGCTCCCGCAGCTATGGCTGAATGCAGGGCCTCGGGCGAGCCTGCGGGTGCGAGGAGTTCAGGCAGTTTTCTCAATGTCGATCGATCATATCAGAAGCTAAGCCAGTTGATAAGCCCTCTCTATGGAAACCTTTGACGCCCAATGGATAACTGGCGTGGGCTCTTGAGACCTTGAGAAATTTTCATCCTGAATGTGATGGTCGAGTATGGCATATATGGGTTATTTATTGGATAAAATCCCATTTTATTCTGGTGAATGTGATGAAGTGCGCTAACGCAATACTTGTTTTAATGGCTCTTATCCTGCTCTCCTCAGGAGGGCAGGCATTGAGGACCTTTTCCGGGGACACGATTTCTATAGACACACCCATCGAGGATGATGTTTTTGCCGCAGGCAGCATGGTGAGCATCAATGCCCCGGTTGACTCGGCAACAGTCGCAGGCGGCACAGTGAATGTCAATGCTCCGGTGAAAGGTGACATCATTGCAGCCGGGGGCCAGGTCAATGTGAACTCTGATGTGGGCGGGAAGGTGGTGGCCGCGGGAGGAAATGTTATCCTGGGTGGCAACATCGGCACCAATCTTGTGGCAGCAGGCGGCCAGGTGAGCATACAACCCGGCAAGACCATTGCCAGAGATGCTCTTATCGCCGGCGGTAATGTGGTCAATGCCGGCCAGGTTAACGGCACCTTGACAGTTCGCGCCGATAATTTCATCAATACCGGCTCAGCCGGAAGGGTGGACTTCTACCAGACAGAGAATAAGGCCCCGAAAAGAGACGAGGACCAGGGAGTCTTCAATGTCTTCACCTTGCTGATCATTCTTGGCTACTTCATTCTGGGATTGATCCTGGTAAAATATCTCCCCGGCATCTTCATGGCAGTGGATAGCGAGATTCGCAGCTCTGTCTTACTCAAGACCATCCTGGGGTTCGTCATGATCATTGCCTCGTTCATTGCCGTGCTTCTGGTAGCCATAACCATGGTGGGTTTGCCGATCGCCCTGATCTCATCTCTCCTCATAGTTGCTGCCCTGATGCTCAGTGGCACCTTTGTCTCCTTCAGCCTGGGCAAATGGATTGGCGAGCAAAGGAAAATCAAGCAGGGAGACCTGGTCCTCTTCACATTGGGTTTCGTTATCCTCAATGTGCTCTTCCTGGTGCCATATGTTGGCGGTCTGATCTCTTTGATCTCCATGAGCCTGGGATTTGCGGCACTCCTTTATGCTGCACTCCGCTTCTTAAGAACAGACAACGTAACAGCCATAGTGGTGAAGTCTTGAAACTGGTAGTATTCTACAATGGCGAGTTCGGCCTGAGAGTGTTGGGGAACCTCATCAATTACTCGGGCTTTTGCATATCCTGCGGTGAGGCTTGCTCTCTATGCCGTAACGTTCGGCCGGGTTATGCCGAGAATATCGTATCCCTGGTGGAGATGCCCGATCCCACGACGTTGGGCGACTTTATTGATGACGTGGATCCACTTCTTCCCCAGGATATCCCTGCAGCGGATATCGCCCTGGTGATCAATGTCCATCCCGACATACTCTTCGGCCTGCTTCCTAAATTGAAAGAGGCGGGCGTAAAGGGCATAGTGGGAGGCTCGGAATCGCCCCGCGATCTTCCTTTGGGCCAGAGGAAGCAGCTGGAGGAGAAGGCATCTGAGCTGGGAATGGAGGCCGCCTTCGCCAAGCCCTTCTGCGCTCTTCGACCAGATCCCAGCAAGCCCAACATCTATGCCTTCCTCAATGAAGCTGGGATAGGAGACCCTGTAATCGATGTGACGCTGCAGAAGAGCCGGGAGGGCAAAGAGCACATTCTTGCCGCCAACGTCATCAGGTCAGCGCCCTGCGGATCAACCTGGTTTGTGGCCAAACGCCTTCTGGGGCTGGAGCCGGATCAGCCCGATATCAGGGAGAGGATCTCAGAAGCGCATCATGCCTACCCCTGCACCGGGTCGATGGAGCGCGATACAGAGCTTGGCGATACCGTCCTGCATAAGGGCGGCTACATCATCCGCGATGCCGTGGAGGATGCTTTCAAGAGAGCGAAGCGCCAGGATGTGTGAGCGCCCTCTCATTTATCCAAATTAAAACATAGCGATGCAAATAAGTATACATAACCCTTATTTTACCTTCTGAGAATAAAATTTTTGTAATAGCATAATATAAATAGTTTAGGAACGTAAATTGTAGCAAAGCTTAAGATTAGTTTACGAAAAGGTTTTGAGGTGACTAACGTGGCATTACCTAAACCTACTTCAAAAATTTTGAAGAATGGGGATCCCGCGAACGAAAAGAACTGGCTTGAATGCATCCCATGGACAGGTTATGAAAAGAGGCTTCCTATCGGCGCAACACTGCCACCTGGCATAAGGGATATTACCAATTTGATCAAATCCGTAATGGTTCTTGATGCTGAGAGTGATGAAGGCTTCGCGGTTTTGAGGAAGAGAGAGGTCACCGCGGATATGGATATCATAAATGTCCAGTTGAATGAAAATTCGATTGCCATGGTTGCGGGTCCAGCAGGAGCAGATTCAGAGGCTATATTGATCATCGATCCTGATGGCGGCAAGCTGTACACCCGACTGGGATGGTATGACAATCATGCCCATACCGATGGCTTAGGCATGGTGGCTGGAACGAGGTTCATAAGGGATCTCAGAGGGCCTGGAGTTCATTTTGGAGGGAGATAAAATGCTAAAACACATTATTATTGCACTTATGGCTTTGACGATTCTTGGCTTTGCTCAGACCCCAGGGGATATCGTGCGCCAAAGCAAGATCGCTGAACCTCAAGTTTTGGATCTTCGAAATACAGATCCTTCTGTATTCAATACAACAGCCTTCTCAAATCAGATTGAAAACACAGGTCGCTTGAATTCCTCAACCCCATCAATTCCGCAAAATGCGGTAGGTATTCTAGATTCAAGTCTGGCCTTCTTGAACACATCGCAGGATTTACAGCAGCTTCCGAATGTGATCCATGGTAACCCCTGAACGAATGCTGCAAATTCAGCCATTGCTCCAAACAATCCCTGAAACTTTAGCTCCCGTCCTATCTGCAGGAATGTATCGCCAGTCGAATCCAATCCACAGAGCGGCTATTTGAAGAGCCCAGTCGCTCTATCACCGATTTTTCTCTTTTTAAACTCTATCTTCCAAAAGGCAAATAAGCTTGCACACCCTCGCCTTCCCCATGTCCCGCTTCCTTGTGGTCCTTGGCACCACCTCCCACTCCGGCAAGAGCACGCTTGTCGCCGCCCTCTGCCGCATTCTCTCAGATCGTGGCTTTCGTGTCGCCCCATTCAAGTCCCAGAACATGAGTCTCAACTCCTGGGTGACCTCCACCGGCGCGGAGATTGGCATCGCTCAGGCGGTGCAGGCCTGGGCGGCCAGGGCGGAGCCGAACGAGTTCATGAATCCCATTCTCCTCAAGCCCAAGGGCGACCGCACCTCTCAGGTTATAGTCCTGGGCAAGCCGGTGGCCGACAAATCGGCAGAAGAGTACTACCGGGAGATCGAAGGGCTGAAAGAGGTCGTTGACAGCTCCGTCAAAGAGCTGGAGAAGGACTACGACTACATAGTAGTGGAAGGAGCAGGCGGCGCAGCGGAGATCAACCTATTACGAGAGGGACATCGCCAATATCTATGTGGCCCGTCTTCTCCAGGCCCCCATAATCCTTGTCGGGGATATCGAGCGGGGCGGCGTCTTCGCCAGCCTTTTCGGTACAGTAGAGCTTCTGCCCGAGGATATCCGGCCGCTCGTCATGGGTCTCGTGATCAACAAGTTCCGGGGGGATCCTGCCATCCTCGGCTCCGGCCTGAAGTCGCTCGAAGAGCTTACGGGCGTCCCCGTCCTGGGCGTTCTGCCTTATCTCGACCTGGACATACCATCCGAGGACTCTGTCTCTCTGGGCGATAAGATGGCCCGGCCTGCGGGCGAGCAGGTGGAGATCGCTGTGATCAGGCTTCCTCGCATCAGCAACTTTACCGACTTCGAGCCTCTGGAGAGGCAGCGCACGGGTCAGGTATGTGGAGCTGGATGAATCCCTGGGCCATCCGGATGCGGTGATCATTCCCGGCACTAAGAACACCGTGTCCGACCTTCAGGAGATGCAGGCTAAAGGCATGGCGGACCAGATAAAAATCCTTGCAGGACACTCCGATCCTGGGCATCTGCGGAGGCTACCAGATTCTTGGCCGGGAGATCATCGATTGCGGCATCGAGGATACCGTGGGAACAGTCCCCGGTCTGGGATTGCTGAATGCCGTGACGCGCTTTGACCTCTATGAGAAGAGAACGGTGCAGGTGAAGAAGCGTGTCACAGGCGGCGGTCCCATCCTGGAGAAGATTCGAGGCCAGGAGGTCACAGGCTACGAGATCCACATGGGCGTGACTTCTTTCGGAGGAGAGGCCGCCTTCGGAGACGACGGGGCAGTCGCAAGAATGGAATTGTTATCGGCACATATCTGCACGGGATCTTCCATAACGAGAACTTCCGGGATGCCTTTCTGGATTATCTCTATGAGCAGAAGGGGATCGAGCCTGGCAAAGCCCGGGGCGCCGCCCAGAAGGGCAACGGCTTCCAGGAACTGGCCAAGGCCGTCGAGGCCCACCTGGATATGGAAAAGATCTGGCGAATGCTCGGCCTGGGCTGAATCATATGAAATTGGGGGTGCTCTTCTCCGGCGGCAAGGATTCCGTCTTTGCCTGCTGGCGGGCCAGGGAAAAGAATGACATAGCCTGCCTGATAGCTATCGTCTCTGAGAACGTGGACAGTTATATGTTCCACACGCCCAACATCCGCTGCACCAGTCTGCAAGCAGAGGCCATGGGGCTTCCACTGCTCTCCTGGCCCACCCGCGGCGAAAAGGAAGCGGAGCTGGAGGATTTAAAGGCGGCAGTGGCCGCAGCCAGGGATCGCTACGGCATCCAGGGAGTCGTCACCGGCGCAATCGAGTCCGTATACCAGGCAGCGCGCGTGCAGAGGATCTGCCGCTCCCTGGATCTCTGGTGTTTCAATCCCCTCTGGCAGATAAACCAGATAGACTATCTCCGGCTCCTGTTATCGGATGGCAATCGGATCATCATCTCCGGAGTCTACGCCTATCCCTTCGATGCCTCATGGCTAGGGGCAGAGCTGACAGAGGAACGCATCCAGAGCCTTGCCAGGCTGCAGGAAAGGTATAAGATCAACCCCTCCGGCGAGGGCGGAGAGCTGGAGACATTCGTACTGGACGGCCCCCTCTTTCAAAAGAGAATCGAGATCTTGAGAGCTTCCCGAAGCTATGCGAACTACAGGGGCCAATATTTCATCGAAGAGATGCGTCTGGTGGAAAAATGAATCGCAATGTACAGATCCTTCTGGCCGACCTGTGCTATGAAAAAGAATCACTGTCCCAATACGAGTTCGTCCACCCCATTCGAGATGCTCTGGAAAGATGCGGTTTCAACTGCCAGATATGCCACTGTACTGAAGTGGAGGAAGACGTTCTGGCAAGCCACGATAAGATAATCCTTTGCGGTACGGCTTTGAGGGATAACGCCTACCTGGAGCAAATGGATGCCTTCTATTGGCTAGAGGATATGAAGAAACCAATCTTAGGCATCTGCGCCGGGATGCAGGTCATCAGCGCGTTCTTTGGCGGATCGATCGTGCCGCGTCCTGCTATCGGTCTGGAGATGATAGAGATCACAAGATCTTCACAACTGTTGGGCGAGCCCAGACAGATAGAAGGCTATCATCTTCACAACTATGCTGCTACCCTGCCGGAGGGATTCATGTGCCTGGCGGGAGAGCCTTCAGCCCCAGAAGCTTTCCAGCACCGCACGCTTCCTATCTATGGCATCATCTTTCATCCGGAAGTGCGGAACCGGTGGATCCTGGAGCGCTTCGCAAATCTTTGATTACAGGTCTGCCGGAAATCCCCTTCCTTCGAAACCAATTTATGTAATGAATCCTCATTATTGCGCGCTATGCAAGATTATTCCCTCAACGAATTTCTGGCCCTTGCCAAGACCCCAATTCTAGATATTGAGATCTGCGATGTGACCCTTCGCGATGGTGAGCAGATGCCGGGAGTAGTCTTTCGTGCTGATGAGAAATTGGATATTGCAATAAGGCTTGACGAAATCGGTGTCGAGGTTATCGAAGCCGGTTTTCCCGTCGTGTCCGCGGCAGAGATGAACGCCGTAAAAGAGGTCTGCAACCTGGGATTGGATGCCAAGATCTCAGCCCTATCTCGATCCGTGAAGAAGGACGTCGATGCTGCCATCGAATGCGGCGTGGATATGATCAGCGTCTTCATCGCCACCTCCGATCTTCATCTCAAACATAAATTGCATATGAGCTGCCCCGAGGCCATAGCCTGTGCGTTGCAGACGGTTGAATACGCCAAGGACCACGGCCTGATTGTGCGCTTCTCAGCCGAAGATGCAACGCGCACGGATTTTGAGATCCTGAAGAAGCTCTACAAGAAGGCAGAGGAGTACCATGCCGACTACGTCAGCGTCGCCGACACGGTGGGAATCATGAATCCCCGGACGACGTATTACATGATCAGCGAGCTCAGAAAGGTGGTGAAGACACCCATTTGCATGCACTGCCACGACGACCTGGGCCTGGCCCTGGCCAATACCCTGGCCGGAGCGGAAGCGGGAGCAAAGCAGTTGCATACCACAGTGAACGGCATTGGGGAACGCAGTGGCAACACGCCGCTCGAAGAGCTGCTGGTCGCCTTGAGGCTGCATTACGGCATCAGCAGATATGATCTGACCAAGATAAAGGATCTCTCCAAGCTGGTGGAGACTTACTCTGAGGTTCCTGTGGCCAGGAACAAAGCTGTGGTGGGAACCAATGCCTTTGCCCATGAGTCGGGAATTCATGTGGCTGCCGTCCTGGAGGAGCCCAGGACCTATGAGCTCTACTCGCCGGAGCTGGTTGGCGCGGCAAGACACATCATCATAGGCAAACATACCGGAGCCAAGGCGCTGAAATACATCACGCAGAGGATGGGCTACCACTTAAAAGACAGGGAGCTGGGCGATCTCTCGGAGCGGGTGAAGATATGCAGCGAGTTCAAACATCCCATAAACTGCGAAGAGCTGCGCAAGTTGATATTGAATATGGAGAATATCGAGGTCATCTATCCGGGACCGTAAGCCTATAGGCGACTTCGATGGATGTTTTTATCTACATGGATTATGAGTGTTCCAAAGAAAATGGATCGAAGGGTATATCTTGTAGGCTGGTCAACCATTTAACTGAGGTATAATTTTTGAAAGCGCTCATACTCTCAGGCGGCTCTGGAACCAGGCTTCGTCCTCTTACTTATTCTCAACAAAAACAGCTCATACCCGTAGCAAATAAACCTGTACTGTTCTATGCCATTGAAGATGTGATCGAGGCAGGTGCGCAGGAGATCGGCATAATTCTGGGCCCGAACAAGGATCAGGTCATAGATGTGGTGAAATCCAGGGATTGGGACGCGCGAATCGAATTCATCTATCAGGGTGTTCCCAAAGGGCTTGCGCATACCATACTGGTGGCCGAAAAGTTCCTTGATGATGATTTTGTGATGTATCTCGGAGATAACATCCTTAAAGACGGTATAATTCGTCATGAAGAGCGATTCAAGAAGCTAAAGAGCGACGCCAGCGTGCTGCTCACGAAAGTCGAAGAACCTCAGCGTTTTGGGGTTGCCGATCTGAACCAGGACGGTAGCATCAGAAGGCTGGTGGAGAAGCCTAAAGTTCCTCCTTCCAATTATGCATTGGTAGGCGTTTACTTCTTCAAGCCGGTGATAATCGATGCCTGCAAAGCCATCAAACCCTCCTGGAGAGATGAATTGGAGATTACAGATGCCATTCAATGGCTCATCGAGAAAGGCTACAAAGTCGATGCTTCCTTTGTGGAAGGGTGGTGGAAGGATACGGGAAAGCCTGAGGACATCTTTGAGGCCAATCGTCTCATCCTGGATGATATTCAGACAAGAAATGATGGTCAGATCGTGGATTCTCGGGTAATGGGCAGAGTGATCATTGAGAAGAATACTAAGATCGAGAGATCGGTGATTAAAGGGCCTTGCATTATAGGAAACGACAGTGTCATCTCCGATTCCTATATAGGCCCTTATACCTCAGTGGGATACGGATGCCGCATCTGTGGGACGGAGATTGAGGATTCCATATTAATGGATGAAAGCCGGATAGTCAATGCGGGAAAGATAGTAGAGAGCCTCATCGGCAGGAATGTGCGGATCCAGGAGGGCGTCGCTCTTCCCAAGGGAAGCAGGCTCATTGTAGGCGACAACTCCGAGATATCGCTGTGATTTAAATGAAGCTTCTTGTGACGGGTGGCCAGGGTTTCATTGGAAGCAACTTCATAAGGTTCATGCTGGAGGAGCATAAGAACTGCAGCATCGTAAATGTGGATGCTCTTCGCTATGGATCTAATGCCGATAATCTGCGCGACCTGGAGGAGAAGGATAGATACGCCTTCCGTCGGGGAGACATAGCCGATGCGGCGTTTATCTCCGGCCTGATCGAGGATGTGGATGGCATAGTGAGCTTTGCCGCAGAGACCCATGTGGATAGATCTATATCGAGTCCCGACTCCTTCCTGCACAGCAATGTTGTGGGGGTCTACAGCCTGCTGGAAGCCCTGCGAAAACATAATCCAAAGACCAGATTTGTGCAAATTTCCACCGACGAGGTTTATGGAGATATTCTCGAAGGCTCTTTTACGGAAGAGAGCACTTTGCGACCATCATCGCCATACTCTGCCAGCAAAGCGGCCGGAGATGTCTTTGTTCTGGCCTATGCCCGAACTTATGGCTTGGAGGCCATGATAACCAGATGCACCAACAACTACGGGCCCTCCCAATTCCCGGAAAAGCTGATACCAAAGACGATCTTGAGGGCCAGGGCTGACTTGAAGATACCTGTTTACGGCACGGGGTTGAATGTAAGGGACTGGATTTATGTTATCGATCACTGCCGGGCGGTGGAGCAGGT
Source organism: uncultured Methanosarcinales archaeon (assembly GCA_963702455.1). Classification (GTDB taxonomy): domain Archaea; phylum Halobacteriota; class Methanosarcinia; order Methanotrichales; family Methanotrichaceae; genus Methanothrix. The sequence continues at coordinate 28,379 of CAVPCV010000012.1, read as the reverse complement.
CCTCTTCAAAGGCCGCAAGGGCGAGATCTATAACATATCCGCAGCAGAGGAGAAGACCAATCTGGAGGTAATAAAAATCATTCTCCACATTATGGGCAAAGACGAGAATCTGATAGAGTTTGTGGAAGATCGACCCGGACATGATCTCAGGTACAGCCTGGACAGTTCGAAGCTCAGAGGGGAACTGGGATGGCGCCCCAGGCAGAGCTTTGCGGATGGGATGGAGGAAACGGTGAACTGGTATCAGCAAAATGAGGTGTGGTGGAGACCTCTCATGGATGATAAAGTGCTGCATCCCACACCCTGGAATCTGGGCTGGTAATTTATCTATGAAGATTTTCATAACTGGTGGAAGTGGGCTTTTGGGAAGCAAGGTCGCCGAGATAGCCCTGGCCAGAGGTGATGAGGTCTTTTCCGGATATGCTCATAATCTGCCAGAGTACGGAAGAGCTGTAAAGTTTGATCTTCTGGATGAAAAGAGCATATCCGAACTGGTCGCGTAAGGTGGGGCCGGAGGTTATTATTCATAGCGCAGCTCTGACCGATGTGGATAGATGCGAACGTGAGAACGAGCTGGCCTATAAGATGAACGTCGAGGGCACGAGAGCCATAGCTATGGCGGCGGAAAAGGCCGGATCTTTTCTGGTCTATATCTCCACGGATTATGTCTTCGACGGAATGCGCGGCATGTATCGGGAAGACGACAGACACGAATCCGGTAAGCTATTACGGCTACAGTAAGCTCCTGGGCGAGCAGTTCTGCCATGACTGCATCGCCAGAACCTGTGTGATTTATGGCTCACGGCCTGCCAGCGGCAAGGTCAATTTTGCCCTCTGGTTGCTTAACAGCCTCAAATCCGGCAAGCGAGTTCGCGTAGTCACGGATCAGTTCATCACTCCCACCTTGAACACCAATCTGGCCGGAATGGTCCTGGAGGCGGCAGACCAGACGGCTATGCGGGAGTCTATAATCTGGCCGGAGCCACCAGGATATCCCGGTATGACTATGCTCTGGAGCTGGCCAGGGAATTCGATCTGGATGCGAGCCTAATCGTTCCTTCCAGGATGGCGGATTTGAAGTGGGCAGCCAAGCGGCCGATAGATTCATCCCTGGATACCACGAAAGCGACAGGAACCCTAAATGAGAAGCCCTATGGGCTCAAGAATGCATTGAGGACTCTAAGGGAGGAATTGGCTCGACATAATAACGAGCTATTCGCGGAATAGGAATGCTTTGTTTGCCCAACAATAATTGCTAGTTCGTGTTGATACCAGATGATTGAACCTTATTGGTTAAGGAAGAAGGCTCGCATATTAATGAATCTGATGAGAAGTCCTTTAATTAGAAGAGTCAACAACATCGAAATATACAGAGATAATTTAAGGGACAAACGGGGCATTGAGATTGGAGGCCCAAGCAGCATCCTCAAAGACAAAGGGATTCTGCCCATCTATTCGGTGCTTGGAAGCCTTGATGGCTGCAATTACAGCAGAGAGACCATATGGGAAGGAAAATTAAAGGAAGGTTGGACGTATAACTATCAAAAAGGTAAAAAGCCAGGTTACCAGTACATCTGCGAATCTGTGGACATCAGCCCTATCCGTTCGGAGACGTATGATTTTGTGCTCTCATCGCACTCTATCGAGCACGTGGCCAATCCCTTAAAGGCGATATATGAATGGAAGCGAATTATCAAGGACGGCGGCTTGCTCTTGCTTGTGGTCCCTCATAAGGACAAGACCTTCGACCACAACCGCCCCGTCACTTCGTTGGACCACCTGGTAGAGGATCTAGAAAACGATGTGGCAGAAGATGATTTAACCCACCTTCCGGAGATATTGGAATTGCATGATCTGACGCAATCTCCGGAAGTGGGTGATTATGAATCTTTCAAAAAGATATCGCAGGATAACTATTTTAATAGACGCCTGCATCAACATGTATTTGATACCAAGCTCGTCATTGACATGATTAAATATATGAAACTAACCATAATAATATTTGATTTTGTCCCTCCTTTTCATATAATCGTATTGGCCAAATATAAGCGATGAACTGCTCAGCCTCATCAGCCCGCAGAATGATTTAAGAACTTTGACCGCGAAGACCAAATAATGCTGCCGGGAATTGCCATAAGGCCGTTGAGGCGATTTGCAGATGAGCGAGGATTCTTCACAGAGGTCATGAGGGCGGACTGGACAGATGTGATCCAGGATGAGATCGTGCAGGCCAATATGTCCGTGAGCTATCCTGGAATGGTGCGAGCCTGGCATCGGCATGAGCGAGGACAGGTGGATCATTTCCTGGTGGTCAAGGGCGCACTTAAGATCTGTGCTTACGAGGATGAAACACAGGAGCTGGACGAGATCATATCTGCAGGAGACAATCCCCAGATGGTCAGGATGCCGGGGCATTACTGGCATGGATTTCGCGTGATAGGAAATGAACCTGCCACGCTGGTCTATTTCGTGAACCGGCTTTATGATTATTCGAGTCCTGACGAGGAAAGAAGGCCCTGGAATGATTCCGCTATACTCCCTGCCACGATTAATGGCAAAAAAGGACGAGCGCAGCGGCAAGCCTTGGGATTGGTTTAGCACTCCATTCAAGTGATCTTATATAAATATGAGTGATGCTCCTAGCACTTCACAAAGGCTTGCAAAGAATACTGCTATTTTATCCATATCCAACATAGTTGTTTTGATAATGGGTTTAATGTATTCGGTGTACACTGCCCGTTACCTCGGGCCGGAGTGTTATGGCGTTATCGCCTTTGCATTGGCCTTCACCAGCATCTTCGGAGTTTTTACCGATTTAGGTTTAAATACATTAACTGTACGCGAGGTTGCCCGGAATAAGGTTCTGGCTGAGAAGTACTTTGGGAATCTTCTGCTCATGAAGTCTATCTTGGCCGTTTTTGCGCTGGTAATTATTACAGTAGCGATAAACCTAATGGGCCAAGATAAGAATACAATAGAGGTCGTCTATCTCATCTCTTTCAGCGTAATAATAGGCTCGTTCACTGGAATCTTCAACTCTCTTTTTCAAGCATTTGAGCGAATTGAGCTTGTATCAATAGGCAGTATTTTGAGCAGCATTTATGCTCTGGGAGCTATCTACGCCATAGACCGGGGCTTTGGTGTATTGGGTTTTGCAAGTATTTACATATTCAGCAGTCTTGTTGTATTAGCTTATAGTCTATTTATCACCCATCGCAGACTCTTGAAACCTGTGCTGCAGATTGATCGAAAGGCAATCTGGCCCATGATCGTAGAGGCTTTGCCCTTTGGGTTAACTTCACTGTCTGGAATGATCTACACTTACACCGATTCCATAATGCTCTCCTCTTTCCACGGCAATGAGGTGGTAGGCTGGTATAATGCATCATACAGGCTAGTGCTCATGCTGCTATTCATCCCCAATGTGATTAACGTTGCAATTTTCCCGGTTATGTCCAGATATTTTACTTCTTCGCAAGCCTTCTTGAATCTTCTGTATGGTAAATACCTCAAATTCATGTTAATACTCTCTATCCCAATCGGCATTGGCACCACCCTCCTCGCAGATAAAATAATATTATTCATATTCGGAGAAGGGTTCACCAACTCCATAATAGCCCTTCAGATTCTCATCTGGACCATAGTGCTTACATTTGTTGGTGTAGCGTTTGTTAAGTTGCTAGAGTCTACAAATCGACAGAGGATCATTACTAAAATATCGCTAATCTGTGTAGTAGTTAATATATTGCTGAATTTATTGTTAATACCCAAATTCAGCTATATCGGCTCAAGCATCGCTACAGTGTTTACAGAGCTGGTCTTGGTTGGCAGCATTATCTTCCTCACCTACAGGTTAGGCTACGGAATCCCCATTCCTGTTATTAGGGATATCTTCTCCGAATCCTATCTGCAGCGCTTATAATGTCTGCCTTCATATTATATTTTAGAAATATCTATTTAGTAATCCTTATTTGGCTGCAGGAGTCGTGTATTTTGCTGTTTTATTCTTGGTCCATGGCGTAGATAGCGAGGATTTGATGCTCTTCAGGCAAGCGATACGAGGTAGTTCGCCTTAGTGAAAATTGTTTTATACTTCTACCAAACAGACACGATCACGGATGAAATATGAAGAGATCTTCAGAGACACGAAAGATTGGTATAAAATCCAGTCTAATTATGTTTCGGAAAATTTAATCAATTTTGCTGTTGAGCATGTCGGCGAGACAATCCTAGATGCAGGGTGTGCTACAGGCGAATATATGCAGAGGCTGAGCACAAGGGGCGATCACTGCGTAGGCGTGGATATAAATTCAGAGTATGTTGACAGGGCAAAGCAAAAAGGGCTTGATGCTCAGGTCATGGATGCAAAGCATCTTGAGTTTTCGGATAAATCATTTGATACTATCATTCTCTTTGAGGTATTGGAACATGTTGAGGGGCCGGAGGATGTACTGGAAGAAGCCAAAAGAGTTGCGAGGAAGAATGTGCTCATTACCGTCCCGAATTGTACTCAGTTTCATAGACTGAGAACGGCAGGAATAACCTATCATCACATGTTAGAAAAGGATCATATTAATTTCTTTTCCAAGTCTGATTTAGAGAGCTTGCTCTCACAACAATTTCTTGATTACCAAGTTTCAGAACGGGAACCCATCTTCCTTGGCAGTATAGGGTTACCCAGACTCATAAGATACCCGATATCATTTATTTACAAGCTGCGAATGATACCTCCTGATTTCTATTACCGGCTATATGCGGGGCCATGGTCTCCCCATGATCTCCATAGTATGCGTTTATAATGATGAAAAGGTGCTAGAGAGCTTTTTGCTTAAATCACTGCAGGATCAGACTGCAGAATATGAGTTGATCTTGGAGGATAACACCAGGTCCAGGTTCTCCTCGGCTGCACAAGCACTTAACCATGGGGGAAGAAACGCGAGCTCGAAGTATATCATGTTCGTTCACCAGGATATTAACTTATTATCAGACAGATGGCTTGAAGATGCTGAACGCTGGTTGGACATGATTCCAAATCTTGGCATCGCAGGCGTCGCAGGAATGAGCGAATTCGGATGCACAAATAAAGAACGAGGTAGAAATATAATCAAACATGGAAATCCTCAGCAATTTTGGAGCTGGGGAAATCCCATCTCAATGCCTGAGGTCGTGCAAACTCTTGATGAGTGCCTCGTGATCATCCCCAAGAAGATATTTGATGCTCATGGGTTTGACGCGATTACCTGTGACGGCTGGGATTTGTACGCAGTAGACTATTGTCTGAGCATCAAACGCATTGGGGGCCAGGCCTATGCGATCCCAATGTTTGTGTATCATGGTTCCACGGGCCATCTAACTGAGAGATATTTTTGCGTCTTGAGCAAAGTATTAAAGAAACATAAAAAATACTTTAATTTGATAATTACAACGACTGGGAGCTGGAGTACATTCTACCCCGTCAATGTGCAAAGGAAATATATCGCTTTCAATAAAAGGGCCTTTCGCTTATTGATCTACCTCAAGAGAGCCCTCTACCGCACGGTGCAGCATGAATCCTAGAATTTCAATCTTAGTCTTGAATTGGAACGGCTGGCGAGATACTATCGAGTGCTTAGAATCGTTATACCAAATCTCGTATCCCCTATTTGATGTGATCATTCTGGACAACGGATCGAGAGACAATTCTCTGGAGAGCTTAAGATGCTACTCTGCAGGAGATCTGCCTGTCAGCTCGAAGTTCTTCGAATACATGAGCGAGAATAAGCCGATACAGATCTTGGAATATACGAACAGCGAGGCAGAGGTTGGCGGCGGCAGGGAGAACGAGATCGCCGATCTACCTTCCAATGAAAAGCTCGTTCTCATCAAAAATGATAAAAACTATGGTTTTGCTGAGGGAAATAATATTGGAATCAGATACGCCTTGAAGGTCTTAGATCCTGAATACATACTGCTCTTGAATAACGATACCATTGTGGACAAGGACTTCCTCTCGGAGCTAGTTTCTGTTGCCCGGGCCGATGACACCATTGGCTTTGTTGGTCCCAAAGATCTACTATTATGATTTTCAGGGCCGGAAAGATGTGATTAGCGTAGCGGGGATTGAGCTATTCATGGGCAAAGGGGCTTTCCATCGCATCGGTGCAACGGAGATAGATCGCGGTCAGCATGATGAAAAGCGCCAGGTAGACTACCTAGAGGGATCCTGCCTCCTCATAAGAAGAGAGGTCCTGGACAAGATAGGTCATCTCAATAGCGACTATTTCGCTTATTGGGAGGAGACGGACCTATGCCTGCGCGGTGCGAGAGCAGGCTTCCAGATCAGATATATGTGCCAAAGTCCAAAATATGGCATAAGGTTTCGTCGTCATCTATTGGCTTGAACAAACTCTATTATATGACAAGAAATCGTCTGTGGTTTATACAGGATAATGCTCATACAAGGGATCTTATCCATTTTCATTGTATACTTTTTAGCTTATCAATTTTGGCTCGATATTGCTGTATATCTGCGCCGCCGGGACTTCCGCGCCTCAAGATCTTTTTGAAGGGCGTCCGAGATGGAATAATGCAGCGCCATTAGTAGTCGCTTTTCATGGAGTCTTTTTCTCAGCCAAAGCATGTTCAGATCCCATGAGAGCATCATGAATCCTTCTTGCCCTTTCCTTCCAGGTATGCTGCTTCCTAAGCTTGAGCAATTTCTTTGACATCTCTTCTCTCATGCTTTGGGACCTCCAGATCAGCATCTCTATCTTTCGACTTGAAGTCCTCGAACTCGTAATCCACATACATTATGCTTCCATCTGAGCCTATGTCCCGGATGGATTCGCATTTGGTGCATAAAATCGGCTTTCCTGTCCCGATGTATTCAAAAAATTTTGTTGGAGTTATGCTGCTCAGATATATCTCATGGGGGTTGTAAGGCATCACGAAGAGATCGATGTCAGCAAAGGATGGAGGAATATCCTTCCGGGGGATCTCCTTCATGATTATGAAATCGCTCTCGGATATGAGTTGTCTTGTCTCTCGGACATGCCCTCTCCATAAGTGCCAAAAAGTAAAAGCCTTAGCTGGGATATCGCTTCTGCAGCTCAGAGCAAGCCTGAACCAAGAAGCTCTACCCCTCGATTCTTGGTAATTCCGCCAATGTAACAGACGTTGAATCTATCGCCTTGGCTCTTATAGGGTTCTGGATAATAATCGATAAACTCTCCTCAAAAGCATTGGGCACATAGAAAACCTTATATCTTGAATTATCCCATATTTCTCCTTAAGATGCTCCTCCACATGAAGCTGTTCAATGCCAGGACAATAGGTTGCATTTTTGAAGTAATATGCTTCTTGATATTCGTTTAAAGCTGATCCGTTCCTGAACCGACTGCTTCACCCTGCTCAACTGTATCGTGAATATCCAGGATTATCTTTAAATCCAGCATTTTGCAAAATCGAAAGAGCGCTCGATTCTGTACTGTGGTTAAAGAGTGCGGGTAAGCAAAATAGACCAACGGCCGATAAAGAATCAGCGGCAAAGCAGATCGCAGGGCCACCACAGACTTTAGCACGTTGTTGTATAAGATGCTCACTGGTCCTTTTTTGGGGAGCAAATGAAAGCGGATGGACATCACTTCCATGTCCTCAAAATTTTTCAGCTCATTTAGCAGGAAATGTATGCGCGTATATGTGGGCGTTGTGTTCTCTTCCAGACTCCTCTATCACCTCACCATTTACGACGGCAAAGAGCTTCGTCATCTAAAAAGCGCCTCTATCGACTCTATCAGGGCCTTTTCTCTTCTTGCAAGAGAGAACAGATCCTCGATCCGTCTCCTGGCATAGGCTCCTTTATTCGATCTCAAGGCCTCTTTGATTCCTCGGGCAGTGGCCTTTTCATCCTCATAAGCGACATAGAATCCTGTATCGCCCACAACTTCAGGCAATGCTCCCTTCTCCGTAACAACAGGCACGCATTCGCAGAGCATGGCCTCGGCCAGGGACATGCCGAAGCTCTCATAGGCAGAAACCTGAACATAAACCCGGGCCCTCTGATACCATAAGAGCAGCTCCTGGTCAGTGACAAAACCGGTGAAGCTCACATTGGGTGATGCGATAGATCTCAGGTGGTTGATGGAATCATCCTGCTCCTTTCCGATAACGACAAATCTGGCCTCCGGCACCAGACTGGCGGATTTGACGAAGGTCTCCAACCCCTTTCTCAACAGATTGGACCGGCTCACCCCACCTACCGTTATCACCAGGTCTTCTTTCTCGCCATCTGCCTGGAAATGTTTTATATCGATGCCGTTATATATAACCAGATTTTTCTTTGGTTGAGCCCATCTCAGAACCTCTTTTTTTGTGAATTCTGAGACGGGCAGAATGAGGTCGGCATATCTCAAAGAAAATGCAGTCATGAATCTCTTGGCCCGGGAGAGGGTGAACTGGCCGTAATTGATCTCAGGAATGCAGGCAACATCGTAGCCGCCTGCAATCACAATGGACTTTTTGCCGAGCAGCTTTGAGAAGAGGACCGCGGCAAAAGAGTGACCAGATGCAAACCAGGAGAAAGAAGCATCGCATTTCAATACTGATTCCAAAATCTTAAATATGTCCGCCGGTCGCCTGTAATTGACTCTTATGACTTCAAAATGTCGGGCCAAGATCTCTTCATCCTGCCGAACAAAAGAGGAAAAATCATAATATACAAAGGCGATCTTCATCATTGCTATCCTAATCCGACGCATTCACCAGAACTCTTTCATACTTGCTCGCAATCTTTCTCCAGTCGTACTCCTCGGCCAGGGACCTATACCTCTGTTCATCAAGTCTTGCGCCCTGGATCTTCTCCGCCTGCGCGATGAAGCTCTCCACATCATCGTAATAGTATATCTCATCCCCGAGCAGCCTCTCCAGGGCGATCATGCGGCTGGAGAGAACCGGCCGGCCGCAGGCCAGGTAATTGAAGACCTTGCCCCCGGCTGCGTACTCGTTCTTCTTCATCATCTTCAGAGGATTGAGCCCGATGTCCATGGCACTGATGTAACGGGAGAGCTCGGCGTACTTTACAGCGCCCGTAAAGATGACTCTATCTGCCACACCCAGATCTTCCGCCATCTTCTTGATCGTGCTTCCGTAATCGGTGAAAAGCCCCGGCCCTACTACGAGCAAAGTTGCATCGAGGCTCGGCATCGCCTGCACCACTGTTTCCAGGTCCACCCAGTGCTCCAGGGAGCCGACGTAGCCCAGAACCACTCCAGTGAGGCCCAGGGAGTTCTTGGCCTCCGCCATGGGCATTGGCATGAGCGCCTTGGTATCCACGCCGTTGGGAATCACAGTTATGTCCTTCACTCCCATTTCCTGCAAAAATTTAGAAAGCTCCTGGGTGACGGTTATGACGGAGTGGGCATGGCGGAGATTGTATCTGGTGATGGGACTCACTACTTGCTTGACAATCTCTCCCAATGCCGATCCCGGATAGTAAATAGATGCCGATTCCTCCAGGTGATCCAGATAGTCGAAGACCACAGGAACGCCGGCGAAGTTGGCGGCAAAGGAGGGCAGAATGTTGGTGGAGAGGATGACGTCGATATTCAGGCTCTTCGCCACATTCCTTATCTTCCATAAATGGTATGGAAAGTTCAAAAGATAATAGAGCGACGGATCATCGATCGCGATCCAGTTCGCGTCTACAAGGCGGCACTTCGTCATTCTAGCCTCGAGATTCCGGAACCTCTTCAAGCCGAAGTGCAGCACATACACATCGTGCTCTTCTGCCAGAGTGTCGAAGATGAAGTTGAGCCGGTTGGGAACGGGATGTCTTATCCAGTCCGTAGTTGGTATTACCAGTATCTTCATTTTACCTTTTATCTCGCCTGAATGCATTGTCTCGCCTGGAGGATTTATTCGGGCTTCTATAAAAGCTTGGGCCTTTTTGATATGCTTAAACTGGCTTTGGGTATGCTCCTTTCATATTTTTTATGAATCCCTGACCGAAAAGATATAAAGCTAGTTCGTGCTCCATGTATTCGTTTAAGTTATCCTGGCTGTGATAGATTTGAAGGGAGTCATATTGGCGGCAGGAGAAGGCCGCAGGTGCAGGCCGCTTACCCAGACCAGATCCAAGGTCATGCTGCCCGTGGGTAACCGGCCTTTCATGGAACATGTCATCCTGGCGTTGGCTGCAAATGGCATTCGAGACCTCTTCGTGGTAGTGGGCTATCAGAAAGAGAGGGTCATGGACCACTTCGAGGATGGCATAGATTTTGGTGTAAATATCACTTATATCGAGCAAAATGAGCTCCTCGGAACGGCTCATGCCCTGCGCAAAGCTGAGCCATATGTAGATGATGGAGTTCCTGGTGGTCAATGGAGACAATCTTATCGACAGCAGGGCGATCAAGGAGCTGATCTCGGCGAAGGGAGATAACGTGATCTTAGCCGCTCTTCGCCAGCACACAGGCGACTACGGGGTTCTAATGGTGGAGCAGCAGAGGGTAAAAGCAATAATCGAGAAGCCTGGAAGGCCCTGCGGAGGAATCCTCAATACTGGGGCCTATAAATTCAGCCCGGCCATCTTCGAAGATCTCTCCCGAACCCCCATCTCCGAGCGCGGTTCTTATGAGCTCACCGAAACAATATCGCAGATGATCAAAGACGGCAAGGAGATTGTGCCCTTGATCAGCAAGGGCATATGGGCGGACGCCATATTTGCCTGGGATCTTCTCAATGCCAACAGCCTGGCACTGAGCATAAAAGACACCAAGATCTCAGGAGAGGTGGAAGAAGGAGCCAGGATCAAGGGTCCCGTAGAAGTCGGCGAGGGCAGCATTATCCGGTCCGGATCTTATCTGGTGGGCCCGGTCTCCATCGGCGAGGACTGCGATATCGGCCCCAACGCCATCATCCTTCCGTCTACATCAGTGGGCGACTCGGCAAGGATCGGAGGCAATTCCGAGATTCGCAACAGCATAATCATGAACGACACCCGAATCGGCTCTGGAACTATCATATCCGATTCGGTCATTGGAGCAAGCTGCACTTTTGGAGACCAACTGGTCGTCGAGACGGGTGCCTCTGTGGTGGAGGTGGAGAAAGCCTTCCAGAGAGCAGAGTTCGGCGCTATCTTTGCCGATGATGTATCGGCAGGAGGCAGAGTCCTGGCCAGTCCGGGAACCGTGGTGGGCACTGGCGCGCACATCGGCTCTGGAGCCCGAGTTCGCGGCTGGATCGATCGAGAGAGCAGGGTGATTTGCTGATGTGCGGAATAGTGGCATACATCGGCGACGAATTGGCGGGTCCCATACTCTTTGATACGCTGAAAAGGCTGGAGTATAGGGGTTACGATTCTGCAGGCATAGCTATCAAATCCTGTGGAGAGATTGAGGTTCTCAAGTCCGCCGGCCGAATAGCTGATCTGGAAAAGGTCTACAAGAGCCTTGGCTCCCCTGGAGAATGCATGGGCATAGGCCATACCCGCTGGGCGACGCACGGGCGGCCGAGCGACCGAAATGCCCATCCTCATACCTCGGGCGAGATCGCCATAGTGCATAACGGCATCATTGAGAACTATCTGGATCTGAGAGAACTGCTGACGGAGATGGGGTATGAGTTTCAGTCCGAAACGGACAGCGAGGTTCTGGCCCATCTCATTCACTTTTATTACAGAGGAGATCTCTATCTGGCCGTCTGCAAGGCTCTGGAGAAGGTGGAAGGCTCCTATGCCGTGGCAGTGCTGGCAGCCAGCTCGCCGTATCTTGTCTGCGCCCGAAAGGAGAGCCCTCTGGTTATGGGCAAGGGGCGAGGGCGCGGTTTATGTGGCATCCGATGTTCCTGCGCTTCTTCCTTACACCAAAGATGTGATGCGCATGAAGGATGGCGAGATTGCTCGCATCTATGCGGATAGGGTAGAGATAATGGATCATGAGGGCTGTCCTCGCTCGGCTGATATCGAGCGCATCACCTGGGATGCAGACGCCGCCGAGAAGGGTGGTTATCCGCACTTCATGCTCAAAGAGATTCATGAGCAGCCGCGGTCCATTCGCGAGACCATCGCCGGGCGCATCTCAGAGATCAACGGGGATGTGCGGCTTCCTCTGGGCATGAGCGACGAGGAGATAGAATCCCTGGAGAGGGTGACCATCATCGCCTGCGGCACATCCTACCACGCCGGATTGCTGGCGAGGAACCTGTTTGCTCGTGCGGCTGGCCTGCCTGTGGATGTGGAGGTAGCCTCCGAGTTCCTGAATATTCAGATGCGGCCGCGGGCTTTGCTCGTAGGCATCACTCAGTCTGGAGAGACCGCGGATACCCTTCTTGCCCTGAAGAAGGCCAAGACCTGCGGCGGGCGGAGCCTGGCCATCACCAACGTCGTCGGCTCAACCGTGACGGAGCTGGTGGATGGAACCATCTATACTCGCTGCGGGCCGGAGATCGGCGTGGCCGCTACCAAGACCTTCACCTCTCAGCTTGTGGCGATCATCTTGCTGGCCATACGGCTTGGTAGGGCCCGCGGCCATCTGACGCCCGATCAGGCCAGTAAGATGCTCATCGAGCTGACCAAGCTGCCTGGACTCGTGCAGAGGGTTCTGGAGAAAAGAGAAGAGATTCGCAAGATCGCCGAGCAGTTTGCGGGTGCTAGCTGCTACTTCTTCATCGGCCGGGACTACCTCTATCCCATCTCCCTGGAAGGCGCTCTGAAGATGAAAGAGATCGCTTACATCCCCTCGGAGGGCTACGCAGGGGGCGAGCTCAAGCACGGGCCGCTGGCTTTGATCACGGAAAAGACGCCTGTCGTGGCTCTGGCCACCTGCGGCAAGAAGATCCAGTCGAACATAAAAGAGGTCAGAGCACGAGGCGCTGAGGTCATTGCTCTCGCCACAGAAGGAGACCCCGATATCGGCAAGGTGGCAAGCAGGGTGATCGAGCTGCCCGAGACGAGCCCCATCTACTCTGCTGTACTATGCACCGTGGCGGTACAGCTTCTGGCGTACTATACAGCAAACAAGCTCGGGCTTCCCATTGATAAGCCCAGAAACCTGGCCAAGTGCGTGACTGTGGAGTGAGGATTTCCATTTTTTGCATGAACCCTCTTTTTTAGCAGGCATTTTTTGCCAATGTTTCTATAAGCTCTCGTAAACCTCTCTGATAATCTCGTCGTTCATCTCCCAGAACCTGTAATCCTCCGGTCCCAGAGCTCCGGCTCTCGCATGAGATTCTCGCGTACAGCACTGCCAAGCTCTTTTGCCTTCACAACCACCAGGTTCTTTCTTTTCTCCTCCCTGGTCACGCCGGAGGCTACTACTATCTTCCCCAGCGCCAGGTACTCATTGAGCTTCCAGACGCTTTTGTCTGTGGAGTAGGGCGTGAGGGCGTTTTCCTCCCTGGGTATCAGGCAGAGACGGGCCTTATTCAGCAGGGCTGCTATACTCTCATGGGGCTGCCAGCCCAAATTCTTCACATTATCGGGCTTTCTCCAGAGATACCACTTGGCAAGAGGCCCACCGCCAACTATCCAGAACTCCCGGTCGGGCATAGAACGCGCCACATCCAAGAGCTTCCCAATTCCCTCCTGGGTGCAGATCCTTCCGATGAAGATTATCGGCTCTCTTCCGGGTTTAACCGCCCATTCCGGGCTATCAAGCTCCAGCTTCCCTTTGGCAAAGGAACTATAGGGATAGTTGGGTATAACGTGCACCTCTTTTTCGGGAGCATATTCCTGCACCTTCCTGCCTAAAGGCGCATTTACCGTGGTGATGATGTCCGCATTCTTTGCCAGTTCTTTCTCGAAATGCTCCGCGAATATCCTGCCTGGTTTGCCGAAGGTTTGCGCAAACTCAATGCCCCAGGGCGACCTGTAGTCGTAGATGAGCTTTCTGAAGCCTTCGCCCCTCAGACCTGCGAAGCCGTGATAAATCGCATCCGGTACATTGAAGATATGAACTACATCAGGTTTTTTCTCTCTGGCGATCTTCTTCGCCATTCCCGCAATTCTGATCCAATTTCTGGTGCCAAAATTGGGGATTATCACTTCATGTCCCTGGGACTTCAGAGTGCCCCCGAACATCTTCAGCCGCGTGGTTCTTTCCGGCTGATTGGCTAAAAGAAGTATCCTCATGATTTCACTCTAATCAAGCGAACCACAAACCAGCTTTTCAATCAGTTCTGCGGTCTTGATGCTTGCATCTCCATCGCCGAATGCATCATGACGTTCTTGGCCTGGCTCAAAATGCCTGGCTAACTGAACTATCTTCTCTCTGCTCGAGCCCACAAGTACATTCCATCCGTCCGCCACTGTTTCTACCCATTCCGTCTCATCTCTCAGAGTGATGCAAGGAACCCCGAGCAGATAGGCCTCTTTCTGTACGCCCCCCGAGTCGGTAATTATCTTTTTAGCATTCTTCTCCAGGATGAGCATGTCAAGATAGCCCACCGGCTTGATGACCTGGCACTTTCTGTTCAGATCATCCCAGAGCCCGAATTCTCTCAGATATTTCTCGGCACGTGGATGGCAGGGAAAGACCATATCCTCCAGCTCTTCCAGCGCCTCTATAATCGCCCTGAGCTTGTCCGGGTCATCGGTGTTCGACGCTCTATGGACTGTCGCCAGATAATAATCTTTGGGCTCTAGGCCCAGATCCTCCAGGATGTGCGATTTATTCTCGGCTACCTTTGCGCAATCCCTTTGCGCATCCACCATGACATCTCCTGTCAGGTAAACATTCTTTTTTATGCCCTCTCTCTTCAGGTTCTCCACGGCGGTCTTTGTCGGGCAGAGCAGCAAGTCGGAGCAATGGTCCACAAGCACTCTGTTTATCTCCTCGGGCATGCTTTTGTCATAGGATCTGAGGCCTGCTTCGACGTGAGCTACTCTTGATATGCAGCTTCGCTGCCGCAAGGGCTCCGGCCAATGTGGAGTTGGTGTCGCCAAAGACCATGACCGCATCCGGCTTCTCCAACACTATGAGCCTCTTCTACCTTCTTTAGCATCTCACCCGTCTGGTGGCCGTGGCTTGCCCGATCCAATGCCCAGATGGTAATCTGGGGCCGGTATGCCCATGTCATCGAAGAATATCTTGTCCATTTCATAATTATAATGCTGACCGGTATGAATTATTACTTCATCGAACCGTCTTCGCATCTCTCTGTGATACGGGAGCAAGCTTGACGAAATTCGGCCGGGCGCCAACGATCGATGCCATCTTCATTGAAGTTCTCCCGATCTTGCAGTCTGGCCTGATACCTCAAATTTCAGCTCAAAGGGATCAAAGACCAAATCAGCATCATCTGGATTGAGATATCTCTGGCCTTTGCCGCTCACCTCTTCCTCGGAGAGGATGGGATCGGCAACATAGACGTCCAGGCCTTTGTCTGGCCAGCAGATCTGGCCAGGGCCAGGTTGCGGCTGTGATAGAACTCTTTCACTCCCGCCCGGAAGGTGATGCCCTTGATGCAGATCTTAACCCGGGAGAGCGGCTTGTCGATTTTCATGCACTCCAGCAATATTCTTCTCCGCCCAGTATTGGATCATCTCATCGTTGACCTCTGGCGAGAGGTATGCAGCAAACGGCAATGGCGGAATGCTCTCTCGCTTTCCATCTCCTTTATGAGGAACCAGGGGTATACAGGAATGCAGTGGCCGCCTACGCCGGTGGAGGGCAGATGAATGTGGCAGAACTGGTGGTTGGCATTCTCCCTGGCCTCGAAGAAGTCGATCCCCATATCCTCGCAGATCTTGAAGAGCTCATTGGCCAGAGCGATGTTCACATCTCGATAGCAGCCCTCCATCACCTTGATCATCTCCGCCACTTTGGCCGATGAGACCAGATGAAGGTTGGAGATGAATTTTTTATAGACCTGATAGGCAACTATAACCGCTCTCTTCGTCCCTGCCGCCTATCACTTTGGGAAATTCTCTCAGCCGGGAGATGCTGTATCCGGTCATTATCCTCTCCGGAGAATAGGCCAGGAAGAAGTCGTTCTCTTAAGGCCGCTCGACTCGCATAGCCAGCTTGCCACCATACCATCGGTAGTTCCCGGCGGAAAGGTGGTCTCCAGAACGACCAGATCTCCCTTCTTCAGGATCTTGCCCAAGAGAATGGAGTGCCTTTTCCATAATTGAGAAGTCGGGATTATTGCTCGGGTCCACAAAGACAGGCACGATCACTATGAAGGTTCTGGCAGCCACTCGCATCCTCGAAGCGCGGCGTGGCCACGAGCCTCTTGCCCCCGTGCAGTCTTATCAGCTCTTCTAAGCCCTCTTCCTCGGGTATGGGATTAACCCCCTGGTTTATGAGCCGGCAGCGCTCTTCGTTTATATCCACGCCCATGACATCGATGCCGCTGTCGGCAATGACCGCAGCCAGGGGCAGCCCGGCATTGCCCAGGCCGATCACTGCTATCTTCGCTTTCTCCTCAGACATCTCTATTATCCTTCCTCATCTATGCAATTCGCGGGTCTTCTATTTCGTGATCACCACATCTCTTTCACAGGCCGGGCATTTATAAACCGTCTTGCCGCTGCTTCTTGCATGGCATCTCTTCAGCCTTTGGCCGCAATAGCAGACCCAACCCTTTTGCCGGCCGGGATTGCCGAGGACGAGAGCAAAGGGCGGCACATCCTTCGCCACCACGCTTCCCGCGCCGATCATGGCATACTCCCCTACGGTTATGCCGCAGACCAGTGTGGCATTGGCCCCGATGCTCGCGCCCTTGGCAAATGAGCGTGGGAACAACGTGCTCTTCATCCCAGATAAATGCACGCGGATAGAGATCATTGGTGAAGGTGGCTGAGGGGCCTACGAAGACATCATCCTCGATAGTGACGCCCTTATAAACGGAGACGAAGTTCTGGATCTTCACATTGTTGCCGATCTCGGCGTCAATGTCGATATAAACGCTCTTTCCGATGTTGCAGTTCTTGCCGATCTTCGAGCCCTTGCGCACGTGGGCAAAGTGCCAGATCTTTGTGCCCTCTCCAATCACCTCGCTCTCGACTATGGCCGTGGGATGGGCATAGTAGCCTGATTGTCATCTTCGGTCTCTTCTCATTCCGGATCCTTCCCATTCTAAATTCATGATCTCTACAGTCCCTGCTTGATCTGCTCGCAGATCTCCAGGTTCTTCAGGGCCTCTTGGGGCGTGACAGGGAAGCTCTTGCCTGGTCTTGACGCAGTCCAAAAAGGTCTTCAGCTCTACCTTTAAGGGCTCGACCTTGTTGACCAGGACCTTTTCGATGATGTTCTCCTGCATGTACCGCTCATTTTCCACGCCGTACTTGCCGGGCTTTCGGTAGATGTAAACCTCCTGGGTCATGAAGTCGCCCTCTGCCGTAAAGTCCTCGGACTCGACATAAAATGTGCGAAACTTCTTGGAGGATAGGCGGCTGGCGGAGATGGAGACCACACGAGTCCCGGGAAGACGACCATGGCCTCGCAGACGTTTCGCGCTCCCGGCACTGAAAATCTTGTAGTCGTTTTCGCCTTTGAAAAGCACATTGAAGACTATATCGATGTCGTGGATCATGAGGTCCTCCACCACGGAGGCATCGGTGATGCGGCTTGAGGTGGGATTATGCCTCTTGATGGATACATAATCGGGCCGCTGTGCGATCTTTTCATCTCCTCCACGATGGGGTTGAACCTCTCGATGTGGCCCACTCCCACTACCATGCTCTTTGCCCTCGATGAGTTTCAAGAGCTGCAGTCCTTCCTCGACCGTCAAGGTGATGGGCTTTTCGATCAGGCAGTTTATGCCAGCGTCGATGACTTTTTTGGCAGTCTCGAAGTGGTACCTGGTCGGCACGCAGATGCTGACCGCATCCACCTGGTCCAAGAGCTCCTCCAATGATCCGCAGATTGTGGCAAACTCCTTCGATGCGCTCTGCGTTTTCGGGGACCGGATCATAGACATAGACGGTGTCCACTCCTTTCAGTTCCGAGTAGACGCGCACATGATTTCGGCCCATGGCCCCGACGCCGATGACTCCAACGTCCATGCTCAGGCCTCGAAGGATTTAATGGTCTCGGCGATGTACTGCCAGGTCCTCCTCGGTGAGGGAGGGATGCACAGGCAGGCTCAACACCCGGCGGGAGACGTCTTCGGATACAGGGCAGCTCTCATTGGTATAGCCCAGCTCCCGGTAGAGGGGCTGCTCATAAACCGCTTTGGGATAGTGAACGGCGCTGCCGATTCCCTTGGCCTGAAGGTACTCCATCAGCTTCTCTCGGGAAGAGGCAAAGCTATCCTCCACCCGCACCACATACTGATGATAAACGTGCCGGACGTTTTTCGCCTGGTAAGGGGTGCTGATGCCCTTGATCTTGATGTTCTGGTTTAAAAACGCGGCATTGCTGATCCTCTTGGCCGTGAACTCCTCCAGTCGCCTGAGCTGCACCAGGCCAATGGCTCCTTGCAGATTCATCATCCTGTAGTTGTAGCCTAAAGCGACGTGGTTGTATTTTCCCGTGTCCCCGTGGCTTCTCAGCAGGCGCAGACGTGCGGCCAGAGCATCATCATTGGTGGTGATCATGCCCCCTTCGCCTGTGGTCATGTTCTTGGTGGGGTAGAAGGAGAAGCAACCTGTGCCGAAAGAGCCCACCTTCTTTCCTTCGAACTCCGCACCGTGGGCCTGGGCGCAGTCCTCTACCAGAGCAATATTGTGATCCTCGCAGATCTGCCTGTACCGCCTTCAGGTCGAAGGGCTGGCCGTAGAGGTGAACGCCGAT
Organism: uncultured Methanosarcinales archaeon; assembly: GCA_963702455.1. Classification (GTDB taxonomy): domain Archaea; phylum Halobacteriota; class Methanosarcinia; order Methanotrichales; family Methanotrichaceae; genus Methanothrix. Next base: position 9,666 of record CAVPCV010000012.1, on the reverse strand, counting down.
CACGGCCCTGGTGCGGGGTGTTATTCTTCTTTTGCAGATCATCGGGATCGATATTGAAGGTCCTGGCGTCCACATCTGCGAAGACAGGGCGCAGGCCCTGATAGAGGACGCAGTTGGCGGTGGCAATGAAGGTGAAGGCGGGCGTTATGACCTCGTCTCCAGGCTTTAGCCCCAGGGCCTTGATGGCCAGATCCAGGGCGACGGTGCCGTTGTTTACGGCTATGGAGTTTTTCACGCCCAGGTAGCTGGAGAATTCATCTTCAAACCGCTTGACGCTCTCGCCCTGGGCGAGCATGCCGCTTCTCAGCACCTCTCCTACAGCTTTTATCTCTTCGTCGCCTATTATGGGCTTGGCTATGGGAATAAAATCTCTCATCAAGTTCTCCTCGAAGCTGTGATTCTCATCATTTCAATTCTATGCTCATCCTTTGCCTTGAAAAGGTTTGTTGTATTCAGCCTTCTCTCTTGGAAAAGACCAGGCCCCTGTGAATCGCAGCCGGCAGTCCCCGGAAGCCGGACTCGATGACCGTGCCGGGGTAGATGGAGGTATTGATCCCGGTCATGACATCGTCGCCCATGATCACGCCCAATTTGCGCCTGCCGCTATCCACTCTTCTCGCCTTTGATGATACGATTTTATGTTGCCCTTGTCGTGGCGCAGATTGGAGCAGATGGTTCCTGCCCCGAAGTTGCACCTCTCTCCGATGACGCTGTCTCCCACGTAGGAGAGGTGGCCGATCTTGCTGCCGCTCATGATGGCGCTGTTTTTAACCTCCACTGCGTTTCCCACCCGGACGTTGTCGCCCAGGCAGGTCGCTGGGCCGGATGTAGCAATTGGGTCCGATATCGCAGTCCTCTCCGATCAGAACCGGGCCCACGATGTAGGCTCCGGAGCGGACGATGCTGCCCCGGCCCATGGATACATTGCCCTTGCAGCGTCGCGCCGGGCTCAACCTCGCCCTCAGATTTGCAGGGCTCGATATCCGGGAGCAGGATCTCATTGGCGGCCAGAATATCCCAGGGCCTGCCGATCTCCAGCCAGCTTTTGAGCTCCACTATCCTGATCTTCTCTCTGGCGGCGAGCCGGTTCAGGCCGTCGGTCAGCTCGTACTCGCCCCGCTCGGATAGAGGTAGCTGCTCGCAGGATCATCGAAGATGCTTCTCTTAAAAGGTAGATGCCGGCATTGGCCAGGTTGGAGGGAGGATTGTCGCTCTTCTCGACCACGGATTTGAAGATGCCTCCCTCCTACCAGAAAGACGCCGTATCTCCTGGGATCATCGACCTTGATGGCCGAGACGGCCGCGCCGCCGCGGGCCATCTCCTGCAGGGACGCCGCATCAGGCAGCACATCTCCATTTAAAACCAGGAATCGATCCTCTGCCAGGCTCTCGGCGGCCATCAGGGCATGGCCGGTGCCAAGCTGCTTATCCTGGACGGCGTAATCTATCTTCACGCCCAGGCGGCTGCCGTCCCCGAAGTGGGAGCGCACTGCATTCGGCCCCGTATCCTACCACCAGCACGAAACGATCCACGCCTGCGGCATGAGCCCGGAGGATGATATGCTCCAGCAGAGGCCTGCCGGCCACGGGCAGCATCACCTTGGGCATCTTCGCGGTCAAGGGCCGCATCCGGCTGCCTTCGCCCGCGGCTAGAACTATGGCTTGCATTGTAACTCCTTTGAGCGGAGGGGCGACAAGGGCATAAAAATGCTTTGTAAAGAAAGCGAAAATGCTTTAGAGTTATTTGCACATAACAGGTACATGCATGTTGGATGAGTTCATCCGTTACTCTGCCCTGCAGCGCGATCAATCTCCTTTGGCCTCGCTCTTGATCTACCTGAAGCGAAAGGGAGGCTATGTGCAGCTCAACCAGATCTGGCGGGAGACTGGGGCCCACCGGCGGCGGCCCCTTCTGGAACCAGACCACTCTCATCAACAAGCTGGACAAGCTGGAGCGGATGGAGGTCGTCTCCATGGAGCGCCGAATACTTCCCTCGCCCCGCGCTGAGGCCAAGAAAAAGACCAACACCTTCTACCGGATCAGTCCGGCGACGCCCCTCTATCCTTACATCTTCGGCATGCTCAAAATCTACAAGGAGGAGCCGGACAAATACTCCTCGGAGCTGGTGGAAAAGCCCCTTGATCATCTATGCGATCTGGCAGGACAAGTCCAGCGCAGGCGATCCGCTGGTGGGAAGGGAGCTGGAGGTGGCCAGGGAGCTGATCGGCGAGGTCTTCTCCGTAGGGAGACGACGAGGTGAAGAGGATGATCAAGGAGAGGATGGCCAGGAAGGGCATGATCAAGGATCGCGATCGCAGAAAGGATCTCGTGGAGAATACCAGGAAGAACCAAAAAAAGAGCCCAAGACGGCGACCAGCAAGACCCCGTAAGCCCTCCAGAAAGAGGACGAAAGATCGAACCCGATTCCCGGATGAAGGGCGGAGTAGCCAGCCAAGTAGCTAGCTCCAACCTCTCTTCTTCCGATAGAGCCTGAGCATCTCCTCCACGGTCTCGGGCGTCACCATTCCCAGAGCGGAGACCGTCTCATAGAACCTTTTGGGCACGCGGGCGCGGGCGAGGTCGAAGCCCTCCTGTACTTTGAATTTATATTTCTCGTCGAAGATTCGCTTGCCCAGGTCCTGCAGATCTTCACGGGTCTTGACGATGCCCACGGCACCCAAGGAGTCGATTATGTTCTCCTCGGTGTAGACGCCCCGGGCAAACAAACAGCCCACCAGGCTGTTGAAGACGCCGCGGGAGTTGTCCTCTTTGATAAGTCTCATCCACCATCCTTTCCGGGTCCATCGCCTTTTTGACTGCCTTCTGGTCGATGGCGTATCCGCCGTTATCCAGATGAGAGTGGCGCACGCCGACCAGCTGGCCCACAATGGAGGCGGGACCCGTGTGGTAGCCGGAGACCTCATTCTTCCCCAGAGCCATGGCAAAATCCCGGCCGCCGTACTTTTCGGCAGCATAGTCCACGCCCCGGGCCAGAGCCTGATAGAACTCATTGGGGCCTTTGACGATATTCTCCAGGGCTCGAGTGTAGCCTTCCACATTGTTCCACTGCATGGGCACATCCAGCGTCTCCCGGGCTCGTGATGAGCCCTTTTTCCAGGGCCTCGGTTGCCCAGGAGAGGACCACTCCTGCAGACATGACATCCAGTCCCATCCTCTCGCAGACGTCGATCAGCTGCAGTATCCCTTCCGCCGATTCCGACACCAAGGTTCGAGCCCAGGGAATAGATGGGCTCGTAGTCGTATGAGACCTTCCTCACCTCGAATTCGTGATGGGGGGAAAAGGCCGACTTCAGGGCGGCAATGTGCACGCAGCCGATGGGGCACCCGGCGCAGGAGAGCCTTCGAAACAGGTATTTTTCCGCAAACATCTCTCCGCTTATCTTCTCCCCCTCAGGGAAGCTGGAGAGCAGGAAGTTATTGGTAGGGCAGCCCTTTGAGCCAGTTGAGGACGTTGATGTTTACAGAGGTCCCAATATCGTGGTACTTCTCCATCACATCCGTCTGCACTGTGGTCTTGTAGAGGCGGTTGTACACCTCTTTGTACCTCCGGGAATCGGGGACGTCAACGTGCTCCGTCCCTGAGATCACCAGAGCCTTGAGCTTCTTCGAGCCGAAAGTCGGCCCCCAGGCCCAGCCGCCCGAAGTGCCGGTAGGTGTCCACCACCACACCTGCGTAGCGAACCAGGTTCTCGCCGGCGGGACCTATGCGAATAATGGACCTGCGGCCCACGCCTGTCTCGTGCTCGCGCAGGATCACGCCTGTGGTCTGGGCATCGATGCCCCATATCGATGTGGCGTCCTTGATTTCGACTTTGCCATCGTTTATGGAGATATAACTGGGTCGATCTGCCCGGCCACGGATGACAATGGCCTCGTGACCCGCGAACCTCATGGCCAGAGAGAGCCTTCCTCCGGCGTAGGACTCGCCCAGCTCGCCGTTGAGCGGCGATTTGAATGTCGCCACGGTCTTGGTGGCCACGGGAAAGATGCCATTGAGCGGGCCTATGGAGAGGATTATAGGCGCCTCGGGCGAGAGCGGATCGGTGCCGGCAGGACACTCTTCTTGGAGCAGCCGGATCCCTGCGCCCGTGCCCCCCATCCAGTTCTCGAAGAGCTCCTGCCTCTCCTGGACAAAGGATTCTCCTTTAGAGAGATCGATATACAGAACTTTTCGCAGCATTTCATCCTCCCGAGGGCGGGACCTCTTCCATCTTGAGAACGCCATGAGGACAGAAGTCCACACAGGCCCCACAGTGAATGCATTTGATGGGCAGTTTCTCTTTTCCAATGGTTATGGCGCCCACCAGGCAGGCTTTTTCGCATTTTCCGCAGCCCTTGCATAGATCCTTATGGAAGACGACTCTGCCGTCCGGCATCTTCTCCAAAGCGCCCTCGGTGCAGGCCCTGGCACAGGGAGGGTCCTCGCAGCCGCGACAGACCACGACCCGGAAGTCGCCCTCGATTCCGCCCTGAGTTTGGACCTTGATGGCGCTATTTTGCAGGGATACGGTTCCGGTGCGAATTCTGCTGCAGGCGAACATGCATCCCAGGCAGCCTATGCAGCGCTCGGGGTGGGCCACCTTCAGGCGGCGGCGCTTTTTCGGCCTGGCGGCTGGAGAGCCAGCTGTTTTTTGTTGATCTGGCTCTGGCCTTATCTCTGATGCATTGGACTCATCCGTCTGGATATCAGGCATGAATAGCATACCTCCTGGGAAAAAATTTGTGATATTATAGCAGTAATTAGAATGAAATATTGGGCGGGCAAAGTATAAAAGCTGCTTCTTTGTGTCTGTTTCAAGAAGCGGGGATATTCTGGGCTATTTGCCCTTCAGATGGAATATATGGACGAGATTTCTCTTCTCCTCTGGGAGAAGCGACTCTGCTGCCTTTTCCACCTTCGTTTGATCCTGTCCGCCAGCGATTATTATCCCTTCGATTATGGCAAACCAACCCTCTTTGATGCCAATATCCTTGAGCCTCTTTCGATACTTCCTCGCCTGAACCCTGCCCATCTCCTCGCTGTACACGGGCAATAGCTCCGGCTTCTCTCTGAGCAGCTCCTCGATCTCCTGCCAGTGAAAGTCTCGGCTTTCCTGGGATCGCAAAAATGCCCTCAGCCTCTCTGAATCGCTGGGCGGCGCATCCTGGGGAGAGAAGGGCAGCGAGGTTATTATTCCATAGCTCGCTTTTGCCTGGCGGAAGCTGTCGTTGATGCTGCTCTTCATACCTGAGCCGAAGAATAAATTGTAGCAACTGAATGAGCCGTCGAAGATGATCTTCCCCTTAAATGGGAGAAGGGTGGCCTGGACAATTCTGGGCAGATTGCCGATCAGCTCCCATTGCATGGCCAGCCCCTTCACACCGTAGGCCTTGGGCGGATGGCCTTCATCCATGAAGACCACATGGTCCTTTAGAAAGCGGACGATGTAGAATCTGCCTTTGACGAAGTGCCGCCAGCCGGATATGATCTTTAGCTCTTCAGCAGAAAAACCCTCGGGATTCTCCCGGATAAATGAATCAATCTGATCGGGCTCAGAGTAGAGCTTCTCTTTGAGCTTCTCGATATCTTCCAGACCCTTCCCGGAGAGATCCCGGGGATGGTTTAAGTTCTTTAGAATTTTATGTTTTTTATTTACATGTATCAATAATGAGTGATACAGCTTTAAAAAGAGCTTTCTATCGGCATCTGGAAGGTTCATGGCAGATTCATAGAGCTGCAAATATTTAGCTTTATTCCCGGAAGGTCATGATGAGCAAATCCCTCCATCCCTTTCATCCAATGCCGCCAGTGTATCCAAGTCTCTCCGGCGCTGGGGGGCCAGACTCCTCCAGCGCGCAATACCCGCGCGCTGCGTCCCACCAGAGCAGATTGTGTAAAAAATATAGAAATAGTTAAATTTAAAAATTATATAGGGCAAAAAGCAATTACTCCGCGTCCACAAACCTCTTCGCCAGGACTTTCATGACATGGGGGAGCGTGGTGTACTCCATATCCTCCATGGGCAGCCTCCCCGGCTCGAAGGGGCCGTGCGCCCTCATGTAATCCGTGATCTCCAGACATCTCTGGCGGGTCAGGTCGAAGGCCACGTCTTTGAAGAGATCGACGGGACCCACGAACTTGCCATAGGCCATCTGGAAGCCGGCGGCAATGACGCGGGGCGGGCCGTCGAACCTGGTGGGGTGCGCCGTCTCAAAGGAGCAGGGCATGAGGGGCCCGTTGTGGCTGCCGCGCATCCATCCGCTGACCAGGTGTCCCAGGGCGAAGGGCTCCAGCACCTCGCCCAAGGCCGGCAGGCCGGACTGGCATCTGACCAGGGCCACGGGATCATCCTTGCCCACGTATGTGCCGGCCGTCTGGTAGAGCTTCTCCGTGCTCACCACGGCTACGGCCTCCTGCTCGGAGATTTTGCTGTTCGGCTTGCAGAAGACCCTCTTGATCACATAGCGGCTCTTGGCACCGATGAGGGCCAGCAGGTCGTACATCTCGCCCGGGCAGTCCATGAAGACCTGTCTTGTGCTCCATGATGTCCCAGACCTCGAAGGTGAAGCCGTGATGGCAGGCGGGATCTATCACCAGGCCGGCGGTGTTGAAGGGGTCGGCGAAGATCTTGAAGATGGGCAGATTGAAGGCTCCGGGCTCGGTCTTGTCCATCATGAAGGCGACGACCGGCTCGCTGGTGCGCTCATTGATCTCCATCTCCGCCACGCCCGGTCCCATGCCGCGAATGTTGCCGGAGAAGGCGTCCGCCAGCAGATCCTGCCCGGCTCCGTAGAGCTTGAGCTTCTTGGCCATCTCGGTGGCCTCCTCGAAGGTCTCCCAGGCCAGGGCATGGATCTCGCCGTTGTCGCAGCCCTTCTTGTGGCTCATGAGCAGCTCCAGGTCGTCGCCGCAGGCCATCACCCTGAAGTCTATCAGTGCGCCGGACTTCTTGGCCTGCTCCAAGCTTCGACTCCGCAGTCTCGATCAATGCGGGATGGACCGAGGAGTGGCCGGGATAGCCGCCCACATCGGCCTTTATAAGGCTGATTGTTATCTTTGTCATCTGGATCCCATCTGATGCTCTTTGGCGAATATCGCAGATTTATTGCATATCGCAGATTTATCTTAACTAATGTGTTATATTATGGCTTTTCGAGATTCTTAAGCCTAATCGTGTGCAGTTTCATAGGGAGGATCGCTTTCACGGCTCATAGGCTCATCAGCCTTTCAGCGCCGTGGGCATTTTCAGCGGCACATCAACCGGCTTGATGAATTGATCCAGGATAGGTCGGGTGCCATTGACTTTGAGCTTATCAAATAAAAAGGCGAATTGCCTCTCCAGCTCGGCTGCAGATTTCATCGCGGACATCAGCCGGCAGGTGCCACAGCTCCAGTTTGAACGGTCCGAAGCCCTTCTTGCGGGTCTTGTAGATGAACTGCTCTTCCGTGTCCTTCTCTTTCCATTCGCCTTTCATCTCGGCTTTCAGATGATCATAAATTTTTGCCCGCAGCTAAGCCGGGAAAGCTTTGCTATCATAGATCATGTTCTGGAAACCGGTAGCCAGATGAATCTCGGCCGTTCCTGTGGCGGGAAAGCGGTCAAACGCCTCATCGGGCAGCGTTGAAGCGCCGTGCTGAACGGCGCCGGACAAACCGTATTGCGCGCGGGAGGTCTCCGACAGTTTCTGCAGCACGTCAAAATCAATTTTGACTTTCGCAACTGTACCGTCGGCCAGCGGCACACCGCCATGCGTCGTCCCGGTCTGCACGCTGATCTTGCTGATTCCCTTGAAAGCCTCGCCCCGCTTTTTAAGCTCTTCCAGATAACCGTCCATGAAAACCTGCAATTCATCGACAGTGCTGTTCTTGCCGCCAACCTCGCCGATTTCGCCGCCCACGGACACAGTGATGCCTTCCGGCTCCAGATCGCGAATCAGGGCGGTTAACTCCGCCGCAAGCGTAAAGTTTGTTCTTTGCTGATCTTTGACTGTGGGCTGCGACAGATCAACCAGTGTAGAAGTATCGATGTCGATATTGTAAAAACCGGCATACAATCGCTTCCCGGATTAAATCCTTAACCGCCTGAGTTTCCTTTTCCGCGTCCGCTGCGAACTTTTTGGCGTTTATCTGAAAATGATCGCCCTGCAAAAATACCGGGCCGCGCCAGCCGGATTTAACAGCCGCCGCCGTCACGGCACAGGTGTATTCCAGCGGCCTTTGCTTTGTATAGCCTATTTCCGAACGGGCGATTTCAAAAAGAACAGGCCCTACGTTCCCTTTTATCGCGGCACGGAATACAGCCTGCGCCACATCGTAGGTAATGCCGCGGATATTGATCGCCGGAACGGTAAATCCGCCGATTTCTTTACGGCCCATGGCTTCGTAAAGGGATTGGATCGACGCAGACATGATTCCCAGTGCAGCAGCTCCCCGGCGAATCAGAAACCCCGCGGCTTCCGAAGTTGCAGGGTCGGGACTGAAAACGACCGTATAGATTAAATCATCGATCAACTTTTCCTGAAACCTGGCTTCATTCAAGACACGAACATCGCCGCCGTCATAGGCTAGTATGGATTCGCATCCTTTCTTTAGCTGATCCATATTCTCGTAAATCATCGCTGCCCCTCTGAATGTATTTATTGCGACAGGAATTCCCCTGCCATTGTCACTTCCGCAGACGAGCCGATGTAGATGGGCGACCGTTGATTAACGGACGTCACTTTGAGGGAAAGAATATCATCTTTCCCATCCGTAGCCAGGCCTCCGGCCTGCTCCATGATGAAGGCCATAGGCTGAAGTTCAAACAGCAACCGCAGCTTCCCCTGGGGCGATCTCTTCAGTGCAGGATAGGTGAATACGCCTCCCCGCTTGATGATCAACTGGTTGATGTCGGGAACAAATCCGCCGCTGTAGCGCAGCTTGTAGCCGTCTGCCTCCAGCTTATCGATATACTTCAGATGATTGTCCGTCCAGTCCTTGCGCAGACCGCCAGGTGAAAAGATCGCCCCCCTCTCATTGAGCCGGATATTTTCCTCGGACAGGACATACTCTCCTTCGCGGTCCAATACAAACTCATGCACGCCCTTTCCTGCCGAATAAATCATAGTGATGAGCGGGCCGTAGGTAATATAAAGAGCGGCGACCATTGAATTCCGGCCGCTGTCAAATATTGAATTTTTATGGATGCCGATGATCGTTCCGATGGCCAGATTGGTATCCACCAGGGAAGAACCGTCCACAGGATCGGCGGTAACAATATATTTTTCCTGCCCGTGACCAATGGTAATAATATCTTCGAGCTCCTCGGAGGCATACTCGCGAACAAATCCGGAGTTCCGCAGCATGTTTTTCAATATTTCATCGGAAATGCGGTCCAGCGCCAACTGATCCTCGCCGTAAACATTCTTGAAGCCGGCCAGCTTGCGGTTGGATTCGTGGATCTTTGCAGAAATATATTTGCCGACCACGGCAATCTGCCAGATGAGCCGCCGCAATTCCACCTCGATGCCATCCATCCACATGTGGCGCCTCAGATCAACGATGTATCGAGTGTGATCATTTATGCCTTCGCCCATAGATTCTCCTGATATTTTTTTGGCAGTCGGTAGGTTTTTTTCTAATAATAAATATGTTGCCCCCTGCACCGAAAAAATATCCAAACTCG
>CAVPCV010000011.1:0-278050 GCA_963702455.1 uncultured Methanosarcinales archaeon | reverse complement strand
TGACGGGAGGCACTAATCTGCATACGGGAAGCTACATGGGCAAGATGGCGCTGGGAACAGAGGAGAACGACCTTTCCCGGGATGCGCTGCGAGAGGAGTGGCACGGCTATAAGAGGGTCTTCCCCGTGGCCTCGGGCGGAGTATATCCTGCCAAAGTCTATGGAAATTTGGATGGCTACGGCATAGACTGCATCATCCAGGCAGGAGGCGGAGTGCATGGCCATCCGGATGGAACAGAAGCCGGAGCCAGGGCGATGGTCCAGGCAGCGGAGGCATGGCAAGAGCAAATTCCTCTCAAAGAATATGCAAAAGACCACAAAGAGTTGGAAACAGCCCTGAGATTTTGGGGATCATAAGTGGAAAGAATGGAATTGGGGACATTGCCCAGAAGCAAAACCGAAGAGTTTATATTGGTAGATGAGGGATGGATCAGATCGTTTATCACGAGCCAAAGTGATGTAGCGCTGTTTGAAAAATAGAAGAGGTGTAGTGAGGGAGCATGTAGAGGGATCAGATGGCTAGAGACGATATCTTATCGAAAATCAAATCGGCAGAGGCTGAAGCCAGGACTGCAGTCCAGCGAGTCCTGGAAGAAAAGGAAAAGAAGATAGCCGCTGCCACTACTGAAGCAATGAACCTCGTCAAATCCGCCGAGACTGAAGCACAGGACTACTATGACAAGAGCGTTGCCAAAGCAGAGAGCGATGTTACAATCAAGAAGCAGTCAATCATCCAGAATGGTGAGAAGAACGTCAACTCGTTGAGCGGCAGCGCCAGCGCAAAGCTGGACAAAGCAGTCGAATATCTGATGAAGGAGTTTATGGGGTTGTTGCATGCTTAGACCCGTAAAGATGAGTCGCGTAGTCGTCGCCGGGTCAAAGGACGTAATATCTCCTGTTGTTGAAAAGCTGCATGAGTTGCGCTTGTTGCACATTGTCAACTACAATGGCAACGAGCCTGAGTTTGAGTTGGGAAGGTCTATCGGCAAATCTAAGGAATATTCTGAGAACCTCATTAAGCTCAGATCCGTCACCAGGTACCTTAATATCAAGAACAAGGCTCCTGAGAAGACCTATCCTGAGTCGCAGGTTCTGTCCGAGATGGACAACCTTCTAAATAATGTCGGCGGGGAAATTACCGCTACCTTTGAGCGCATCACTGCGATCGAAGCAGAAGTTAAGTCCAAGCAGGATCAGATAAAGTCTCTAACTCCTTTGTCTGTCTTGCCGCTGCCGTTAGACGCTTACTATGGTTATGATTCTCTGGCGACCTTTGTCGGCACAGCAGCAACCCCTGTTGATGCAGACGTAGCGAGGGTCTCTCCGGTTAATGAGATCTACACAGGAACCGCCAAGAATGCAACTCTTGTTGCGATATTTGTGCCTGCAGACAAAGCCGGCGACGTATCAACAGTTCTTTCCGAGCATGGGTTTTCTGAATTATCCGTTCCCAAGCTTGAGGGCAATGTCGACTCGGCAATTGCGACTTTAGAAGGCGGCATCAAATCACTGGAAGGCGAAATGGCGCCTCTCCAAAAGAAGCTGGCCGACATGAAGAAGCAGTATGAAGATCTGATACTGGCGACAGACGAATATCTAACGATGCAGACCCGCAAGACTGAGGCACCACTCAGGTTCGCTGAGACGGCCAATGCCTTTGTGATTGACGGCTATGTTCCGAGCGATCAGTTCAGCAGGCTGAAGAGCGAGCTGGAGAGCGCAGCCGAAGGCCGGCTGGAAGTACAGTTGATCGCGGACAATGAAGCAGAAGAACTCGTAGAGAAGGGCGAAGACATACCGACCAAGATGGATAATCCAAGCCTGGTCAGGCCTTATGAACTCGTCACAAGGCTATTTGCCATTCCAGAGTACAAGGAGTTCGATCCGTCATTGCTGATATTCATCTTCTTCCCGATCATGTTCGGCATGATCCTGGGGGATGTCGGATATGGCCTTATGACGCTCCTGGTTCTGATAATGCTCAAGAGAAAGTTCAGAACCGATGGGTGGCGGCAGCTGATCAACATCGTCATGATTGCCAGCGTGTGGTCAATCATATTCGGAATCTTCTACGGTGAGATCTTTGGGCCGTTAGGTCTATGGAATTATATGTTTGGAATGCTGTCTCACGCACAAATTGTGGCGCTGGAAGAGGCTGGCCTGTTTTTTGGTGAAGGAACATATGGATCTCTTGGAAGGCTCGGCCCGTTGGATATCTTCCCGTTATATCGATTGGCTACTAACGCGGTTCTGCTTTTAATAGGAGTAAGTTTGTTTATTGGCGTAGTCCATTGTTCTGTGGGCTCCATTTTGGGAATCAAGACGGAGCTGAACTACGGCGAGAAGAAGCATGCCTATTTCGAGCGCCTTCCTGTGATGCTTTTCCAGGTATTCTTTGCAATTGCATTACTTGGACTGGTCATGGGACAGATGCCAATGGTAATCCTGGGCGCAATAGTGATCGTTGTCTCCATAGGGATGATGGTTATGGGACCGGAAGGTGCCATGGGACTGGCTCACGTGCCATCTTATGTGAGCAATCTGATATCCTACCTGAGGCTTCTGGCCATCGGCCTGGCTTCGGTCGGTTTGGCATATGCCGCCAATCAGTTGGCCTTCTATGTCATAATGCCCATGCTAAGCGGTGGCGCGAAGAATAGTGCTGATTTCACAATACCTGCCGTCATCGTGGGTATGATGGTCTTGGTGCTGGTGCACTTCATCAACTTCCTGCTGGGAATTCTGTCTCCTTTCATGCATCCTCTCAGGTTGCATTATGTGGAGATGTTCACGAAGTTCTACAGCGCTCATGGTGGTGGAGTGGAATACAGTCCCTTCGGACATGTCCGGAGGTTCTTGAAGGCATGAATTCGAGATTTCGAATTGAGAGATTGAACGCAAATTGTAATATTAATAAAAAGGAGGATTGAGGAAAATGGTAGTTGTAGCAGATGCTGGTGTATTGTATGGATTGATAGCTGTCGGCGCAGGCCTGGCTACTGGATTAGCCGGCATTGGTGCCGGTGTTGGTGAACAGGGTATCGGCGCCGCAGTAGTGGGCGTCGTGGCTGAGGAGCCCGGATTCCTGGGCAAGGGTCTTTTCCTCATGCTTCTGCCCGAGACACTGATCATCTTCGGCCTCGCTGTATCGCTGATCCTGATGTTCGCCTGGACGCCTTTCGCTGATATAGTGACACCCTAAGTTGGCCATTCCAGAGGGTGAGAGGCAATGGCACTAGATGCAGTGGTTGAGTCAGTCCTGGCAACCAGCAAAGACAAGGTCGCAGAGATTAATAGCGAAGCTGACCTAGAGGTTGCAAGGATACTCAATGAAGCTAGGGAACGTGCCGCAGAGATTAAGTCCAGGAAGGAAACTGAGGTTGGACACACCACAGAGGCAATCGAGCGCAGGGAGATCTCCAGCGCCAATCTCGAAGTAAAGAGATCGGAGCTTAATGTTCACAAGGATCTCCTGGAGAAGGCCCGGACAAGACTCCTTGAGAAGATCCAAAATCTTCCCAAGAAGGATAACGAGTCCATGCTGAAAAAGATGCTCGAGCCTTACGATCTCAAGGATATGAAGGTCTTCTCCAATAAGAGAGATGAGGCCTTCATATCCTCTCTCGCCCCCAATTACGGCGGGAACCTGGACATCATCGGCGGCGTCGTGATCGAGAGCAAAGATGGGTCTTTGCGTTACGATTTAACCTATGAAACTCTTGCGCGTGAGGTATTTAATAACCACATGAAAGAGGTTTCCGGGATCTTATTCGGGTGAGGACGATGCCTGTACTACGTTTGCCGAAGTTCGGAAAACCGGTGAAGTACGCTTACATCACGGGCAGAGTCCGGGCGATGAAAACCAAGCTCGTCCCAGCAGAAATGTATGCCAGGATGATGAACATGGAAATGTCAGAGATCGCCCGATACCTGGAAGAGACTCAGTATAAGGATGAGATCGACGCGCTCTCCAAGGATTACTCCGGGGTGGATCTGATTGAGCACGCCACCTTTGCCAATTTGGCAAAGACCTTCAGGAAGCTGGCTGAGGTCTCTATAGACGAGCCGTCATTCCTGATTCTGGAGTACTTGAGGCGCTGGGATGTCTGGAACATCAAGACTCTCTTGCGAGGCAAGTTCTACGGGGCCTCCGACACGGAGATTGTAAAATATCTCGTGCCTGCAGGCGAATTATCCCCTGAATACCTCGATGAGCTGGCCAAGAAGGATACCATTCAGGATATCATTTCGGCTTTGGATGGAACCGACTATGCCAGCGCACTGGCGCAGTACGACGGCAAGAATCTGGCTACGCTTGAGAACGCTCTGGACAAGCTCTACTACTTCAGGATGGAGCGTGCCGTTGGCGGCACATTGTCCGTAGGTGGCGGCCTGCTGCTTAAGTACGTCCGCAGAGAGATCGATATCAAGAATCTGATCACTCTCTTCCGGATGAACAAGGCAGGCGTCGATGCAGCCGTGATTCAAGAGAACCTCATCCCCGGAGGAAAGCTGCACGAAGAGCTGGCTCGCATGGCAGGTCAGCCTTTCGGCGAGTTCCTGCGCGGATTGGAAGGATATCCCTTCTGGTCTTCGATATCTGATATCGCAACAGCAGATCTTGATGCCGTCAGCAGAGTCGAGGCCAGATTGAGGGCGTATCTCATCAGGTATGCATGGGCTCTTTCCAACTATCATCCGTTATCCATCTTGCCGGTGCTCGGATATATGGTGAGCAAAGAGACTGAAGTCTCCAACATCAGGAAGATTGTGAGGGGAAAAGAAGCCGGACTTCCTGCTGAACTCATAGAGGAGCAATTGGTGGTGGCCTAAAATGGAGATTGCTTTTGTGGGAGGCAGCGAGAGCGTCCTCGGGTTCAATCTGGCAGGAGTAAAAAAATCTTATGCGGCCAACACCGAAGAGGAGATGGTCTCAAAGATTGGCGAGGTCATGGCTGATTCCAATGTGGGAATTCTGGTGTTGAAGCAATCGGATTACAATAAGCTGCCCAAGAGGCTTCAAGAGCAGCTCTCCGATTCTATCAAGCCCACCATGATTGCCATCGGAACCGAGCAGAGCACAGAGATGAGAGAGAAGATTAAAAGGGCAATAGGTGTTGATTTATGGAAGTAGGGAAAATAAAGCGAGTCGCCGGACCACTAGTTCAGGCTACGGGCCTGAAGGCTTCCATGTACGACCTGGTCCTGGTCGGCGAGGAAGGCCTGATGAGCGAAGTCATCGGCATTTCCGGCAATAAACATATCATTCAGGTATACGAGGATACGGGCGGCGTGCAGGCCCGGCGAGCCCGTCAAGGAGACAGGAGCTCCGCTCGTAGCACAACTGGGTCCAGGCATTCTGACCCAGATTTACGACGGTATCCAAAGGCCACTACCCAAGCTGGCAGAGGCATCCGGAGACTTCATCAGCAGGGGTCTATTCGTAGATGGCATCGATCACAAGAAGAAGTGGGAGTTCAAGCCTGTAGTGAAAAAGGGCGATGTAGTTAAGCCCGGCCAGAGCCATTGGTGAGGTTCAGGAGCAACTGCTCATCAAGCATAAGATCATGGTCCCACCCAATCAAAAGGGCGGAACCATCAAGGAGATCTATTCCGGAAACTTCACCGTCGAAGAGACCGTCGCCGTCTTAGAGGACGGAACCAAGCTCACCATGATGCACAAGTGGCCGGTAAGACGGGCTCGACCTGTGACCAAAAAACTGGCACCCACCATTCCCCTGAGAACAGGACAGAGGGTTATAGACGGATTCTTCTCCCTGGCCAAGGGCGGAACTGCAGCTATTCCCGGCGGATTCGGTACCGGAAAGACGGTTATGCAGCAGACCCTGTCCAAGTGGGCAGATGTCGATATTGTGGTTTATGTGGGCTGCGGCGAGCGCGGCAATGAGATGGCCGATCTGCTGCATGAGTTCCCAGAGCTGCAAGACCCAAGGACCGGCAGGCCCCTGATGGAGAGGTCCATCGTTTACGCCAATACCTCCAATATGCCTGTGGCTGCTCGTGAGGCTTCTGTTTACACAGGAATGACCACGTCAGAGTACTACAGAGATATGGGCTACGACGTCCTGATGACCGCTGACTCCACCTCCCGGTGGGCAGAGGCCATGAGAGAGATGGGCTCGCGTCTGGAAGAGATGCCTGGTGAGGAAGGCTATCCCGCATACCTGGGTGCCAGTCTCGCCGACTTCTACGAGCGTGCCGGACGTGCCGAGGTTTTAAACGGCGGTCAGGGTTCAGTTAGCATCGTAGGTGCCGTGTCCCCGCCCGGCGGAGACTTCACCGAGCCCGTTACTCAGAACACACTGAGAATGGTCAAGGTATTCTGGGCACTGGACTCCAAGCTGACACAGCGCAGGCATTTCCCGTCCATCAACTGGCTGGATTCCTACTCGCTGTATGACCTGGACCTCGAGCCCTGGTTCGTAGAGAACGTCAGCCCCGACTGGAACAAGAACAAGAGACGCGCCATGGCCATACTGCAGGAGAACGCCGAGCTGGAAGAGATCGTGATGCTCGTCGGTTCCGATGCCCTGCCTGAGGATCAGCAGGTCACACTGGAAGTGGCCAGGATGATCATCAACTTCTGGCTGGCACAGAGCGCATTCCACCCGGTGGATACATTCTCTCCCTACAAGAAGCAGTTCGACCTCTTGGAATCCATCCTGAAGTACAGGGACTATGCCTTCGAGGCAGTCCAGAAGGGCATACCAGTGGCGCAGATCACATCTGTTCCATCCAAGGATGCTCTGGCCAAGGTGAGGCTGGAAGCCGAGTATGAGCCCATCCTGGCAAAGGTTCTGGCTCAGATGGACGCCGAGTTCAAGGCGCTGAAGTGAGGTGGGTTCAAAATGACAAAGGAATACAAGACTATTACTGAGATCTCCGGACCACTCATCTTCGTGGAGAAGACTGAGCCTGTGGGCTACATGGAGCTCGTCGAGATCAGAACGGGCGGAGAGCTGAAGAGAGGACAGGTGCTGGATTCCTCCGATGAGATCGTGGTTATTCAGGTATTCGAGGGAACCGGCGGTCTGTCCAAGGATACCGCCGTCAGTTTCACCGGAGACGTCATCAAGATGCCACTGTCTCCGGCCATCGTGGGACGCGTTCTGTCCGGATCCGGAAAGCCCAGAGACGGCGGCCCGGAAATTGTGCCCGAGGTATTGAGAGATATTGCAGGAGCTGCCATCAATCCAGCTTCCCGTGAGAAGCCGCGCGCTTTCATCCAGACCGGCATCTCCACCATCGACGGCACAAACACACTGGTGCGCGGCCAGAAGCTGCCTATCTTCTCTGGTGCAGGTCTGCCCCACAACGACCTTGCTCTGCAGATCGCAAGGCAAGCCAAGGCGTTGGGAGAAGCCGAGTCTTTCGCAGTTATCTTCTGCGCCATGGGCATCACCAACGAAGAGGCTCAGCACTTCCTGGCTGACTTCGAGAGAACCGGTGCTCTGGAGAGGGCAGTCGTGTTCCTCAACCTGGCCGACGACCCGGCTGTAGAGAGGATTCTGACACCCAGGCTGGGCCTGACCACCGCCGAGTATCTGGCCTTCGATCTGGACATGCACGTGCTCATCATCTACACGGACATGACCAACTATTGCGAGTCGCTCAGGCAGATGGGCGCTGCTCGTGAAGAGGTGCCCGGACGACGCGGCTATCCAGGATACATGTACACCGACCTGGCCTGCCAGTATGAGAGAGCAGGAATCATCAAGGGCAAGAAGGGCTCCATCACTCAGTTCCCCATCCTGACCATGCCCGGCGACGACATCACTCACCCCATCCCGGACCTGTCCGGATACATCACCGAGGGCCAGATCCTCATCTCCCGAGAGCTGCACAGAAAGGGCATCTATCCGCCTGTCGACATCCGCCCCTCGCTTTCCCGGCTTATGAACTCCGGTATCGGCAAGGGCCACACTCGCGAGGATCACAGAGCAGTATCGGATCAGCTCTATGCTTACTATGCAGAGGGCAATGATCTGCGCGGTCTCGCGGCCATCGTCGGTAAGGAGGCTCTCTCGGAACGCGATAAATTGGTCCTGGAGTTCGCCGATAAGTTCGAGAAGAGATTCGTCAATCAGGGCAGAGATGAGGATAGGTCTATCTTCGATACCCTCCAGATCGGATGGGATCTCCTGGCAGACCTGCCGGAAGCAATGCTCACCAGGATTGACGACAAATACATCAAGCAGTACCATCCCAAGTACGCAGGCACAGCCAAGGCTGCAGAAGCACCGACGAAGTGAGATCATGGCCGTAATTCGAGGAACAAAACCGACCAGGGCAGTGCTGATCGCACTCAAGAAAAGGATGAAGGTCGCACAAACTGGTCACTCGCTCCTCAAAATGAAGCGTGACGGCCTCATGATTGAGTTCTTCGAGGTGCTAAACAAGGCCAAGACGGTCAGGAAAGAGCTGGTTGAAGCTCTGCTCAAAGCTGAGCAGAGGCTTCAAATGGCCATGGCCATCGAGGGAACAGTTGCCATCGGAAGCGTGGCCTATTCCCTGCAAAAAGAGCCTGCCATCCAGCTTGAATCCAGAAACATCATGGGCGTAGTGGTTCCCAAGATCACGGCAGAGGCCGTGCGTAAGAAGATGTTCGAGCGCGGCTACGGCATCATTGGGACCAGTGCCGCCATCGATGAGGCCGCTGATGCCTATGAGAGCTTGCTGGATAAGATCATCTTGGCTGCAGAGGTAGAGACCGCCATGATAAGGCTTGTCGAGGATATCGACAGCACCAAGAGGCGTGTCAATGCTCTGGAGTTCAAGGTGATTCCTGAACTCAAGGACACCATCAAGTTCATCGCCATGGCCTTGGAGGAGATGGAAAGGGACAACGTGGTCAAGCTGAAGATGCTGAAGGGCAAGTCCGAGAGGAAAGCCGCAGCGGAAGAAGTCAAGAAGGAAGCTGCCAAAGCCGCAGAAGCAGCCGGCAAAGCTTCCGCTTGATTCCTGGCGATGTCTAACTGGTTTGAGCGAAAAGCTGAAGACTGGTATGGGACGCCTGAGAAGAAGATGCGTCTTCTTCAGTGGTTGGTGTACATCACCAACCTCTATATTATTTTTGGAATATTTGTTCTGATATGGATGCTTTACGGCGAATATATCATACAGGCGTGGAACCATTTCACGAATGGCAGTTGATTTGGAACCAATCACCAATCTTATCCATCCAACTTTTATCTCCTCCAGATGTCTCTTACCGAACCTTATCCCAGTTGCGGAGAAATGCTGCCACTGTCCCCACTATGCATAAGGCAGCTGCAATGATCATTACATTGCTTATAGTTGCACTGAGCAGTGCCGGCTTTGCATCCAGTACAGCTCCGTGATAGCCCGCCAGGTTAAGTTGCTGGTAGAGCAGAAGAGTGGAGACGGAAACCCCCAGGGCCATGCCCATATTCCTTACCGCCGAGGAGAGGCTGGAAGCCGTGCCGAGCATCTCTCGGGGCAGAGCGGTCATGATCTCTGCATTGATGGGACTTTGATAGAGAATGCTTCCTATCCCAAGGATTATGAAGGAGATGTAAATCGATGTTATATCATCTCGGCGAATGGCACTGCTCATTATCAACAGAGATAGTGCTACAATTATCATCCCCATGGCGGAGCTATAGCGGTAATGATATCGGTCGTAGAGCCAGCCTCCCAGGGGAGAGCCGAAAACCAATATGGCAGGCACGATGAGAAACACAGTGCCGACTTTTGCAGGCGAGTAGCCCATGACTCCCTGCAAATAGAAGGGCCCCAGGATGAAGACGGCAAAGTTCGCAATGATGAACAATATTATGCTGATCACAGGAAGAATGAACTTCTTCTCCCTGAAGATTGATAGCTTCAGGAGAGGCGACCTCTTTCGTAACTCGATCCAGACGAAGGCCAGAAGGGATGCAAGCGTTAGCAAGGCCAGGAAGGCCGCTGAAGATGTAAATGTGGCGCTGGATCCCAGATCTCCCAGGAATAGCATTAAGGATACTATGAAGACAATGAGCAGGGCTCCACCCTGCCAGTCCATGTCCAACTTTTGCGGTTTCGCCTCCTTTATTCTCATGTACCTGGCAGCAAGGGCCAAGAGCACAATGCCGATGGGAAGGTTGATGAGGAAGATGTATTGCCAGCCCATAAAGCCCACCAGGTAGCCGCCGAGCATCGGTCCGGCGATGCTGGCCAGGGAGACGGTTGTGCCGATGTAGCCCATGGCTCTGCCCTGCTCTCCACTGTGGTAGAGCTCAAAGATTATGGCGGTGCTGATGGAGAAGGCCATGGCCGCGCCCACTGCTTGAAGAGCACGAAAGAATATGAGCATGCCAAGGCTTGAGGAGAGTCCGCAGGCAATAGATGCCAGAGTGAAGAGGACAAATCCCCCTAAAAAGAGCCTAACCTTGCCGGTCCGATCTGCTACTTTTCCGAAGATCAAGAGAAGGCTCGTCACCGTAACCAGGTAGGAGGTTATGACCCACTGGGACTGGGCCACATCGGCTCGAAAATAGCTGGTTATGGTAGGAAGGGCAATGGACACCACTGAGCCATCTATGACGAACATAAAAATGCCCAGCAATATGATGAAGGCGACGATATTTCTGCTGGCGACAGGTGTCCCGCTCAAACTGGACACAGCCTGGTCTTCCTGGGATATGTCTTGCCCTTCTATCATGCTTCTTCCTTTGAGGAAAAATCTTTGGGTCTTGGTTATGGGTTCAAAAGCCCGGGCAGCATTGACGCTGCGAGGGTATCCTTTCTCTGCGCCATTCTGTAGCCCGTCACTACCAGCCTATTTCCGCTGAGGTTTCTGTCCAGATCCGGGTCGCCCGTGTCCACCAGGAGGTGAGACAGCTCCGCCAGCTTATGGGGGGTGGATACTATTATTAAGTTCTCGGCGCCAGCCCTTCGCAGGACGGCGGCGCTTATCTGCTGGCTGCCTCTGCCCAGGATGAAGCCCTGGGCTCCGATGGGGCTGACAATGACTTTGACGCTCTTTTCCCTTTCCAGCAACGCCAGGAGATCTCTCTCCGAGGCATCCTTGAGGAGGAGCTTTCCTTCCTGAACCACGTCTACGCCGAGCAGGGTCTTCTCCACACCCAGCAGCTCGGCGATCCTGGCGGTGGTGGTCCCTGCCCCCAAGATGTAGGCAGAGCCGTCCCTCATGAATTCGGAGGCAAAGAGTGCGATCTGGTCCTTGAACTCTTCCTCGCTTGAGGAGCTATAGATCCTCTTTCTCTCCTGCACCAGCACAGGTTGGTAGGGAGTTTTGGCTATTGCATAGAGCCTAGTCTGCAGCTCTCCTGCTCGGTAGAGCTCCTCGTCTACGTCCACGATCTCTGTCTCTCGTGCCCGAAGTTCGCCTTTAATATAGCCCTGCGCCAGCTCTGCTGCCGCTTCGGGGCTGATGGCAAAGACACCGGAATGCATTTTCACGCCTGCCGGAATGCCAAGGATGGGCACCTGGCCTGCCAGCGACGCCACATCCCGCGCCGTCCCGTCGCCTCCGCAAAATAGTATCAAATCGACTTCGTTATCGAGGAAGGCCTGGCAGGCGGCTTTTGTATCCTTGGAGCTGGACTCTTCCCGGAGCCTATGGACTATCTCGCAATTCAGGTCGAATTCTCTCAAAACGGTTTCGCCCATTTCGCCGCCTGCAGTAAAAAAAAGAAGGCTTTTGGCTTCTCGGGAAAGCTTTCGCAAGAAAGCTCGGGCTCTCTCGGCTGCCAGGGGACGGGCTCCCCTGGCTCTTGCTTCTTTGGCCAGGCCGTCTGTTCCTTTCAGGCCAACGGCTCCGCCCATGCCTGCAATGGGGTTGATCAGGAAGCCGATCCTACCAGCTTTCTCTGCCATCAGACCTTAGGTAGCTTGGAGAGGGACTGCTTCACCAGATCGGCAGGATACTCATAGTCTACCAGCTTGCCGTCGTTATATGCATCGTAGGCCGCCAGATCGAAGTGGCCGTGTCCTGTCAAGGAGATGAAGATGATCTTGTCCTCTCCCGTCTTTTTGCATCTCAATGCTTCATCAATGGCGGGCTTGATAGCGTGAGCAGCCTCGGGAGCGGGAATTATGCCTTCAGTGCGGGCGAAGAGGGTGGCCGCTTCGAAGACCTCTGTCTGCTGCAATGCGACGGCTTCAATCAGGCCGTCATGGACCAGATTGCAGAGCAGTGGTGCATCTCCGTGGTAGCGCAGGCCGCCGGCGTGAATGCCGGGCGGTATGAAGTCGTGGCCCAGGGTGTACATCCTTATCACCGGCGCCATGCCTGCCGTGTCGCCAAAGTCGTAGGCATAAAGCCCTTTAGTCAGGCTGGGACAGGCAGTGGGCTCGCAGGCCACCATACGCAGATCCTTCTTATCCTTCATCTTATCAGGAATGAAGGGGAAGACCATTCCCGGGAAGTTGCTCCCGCCGCCGCAGCAGCCGAACATGACATCAGGATAGTCTTCAGTCATCTCGAACTGCTTTTTCAGTTCCAGTCCCTCAACGGTTTGATGGAGGAGGACATGATTGAGCACCGACCCCAGAGCATAATTGGTATCTTCATGGCTGGCAGCATCTTCCACCGCCTCAGAGATGGCCATACCCAGGCTTCCTGGTGTGTCTGGGGTCTCGGCCAGGACCGATCTTCCGTAGTTCGTCCGATCAGACGGGCTGGAGAGGCACTCTGCACCCCAGACGCGCATGGCGCTCTTGCGGTAGGGTTTGCTGTCAAAGCTGGATCTCACCATGTAGACCGTGCATTTCAGGCCGAAGAGACAGGTGGCCAGGCTCAGAGCCGAGCCCCACTGGCCTGCGCCCGTCTCTGTGGCCAGCCGCTCCATGCCCTCTTTCATATTGTAGTAGGCCTGGGGGACGGCAGTATTGGGCTTATGGCTTCCTGCCGGGCTGACGCCCTCATATTTATAGTAGATTTTGGCCGGCGTCTTGAGCGCCTTCTCCAGGGCGGCGGCTCGAAACAGAGGCGTTGGCCTCCAGAGCCTGTAAATGTCGCGTACCTCTTCAGGGATGTCTATCCAACGGTCCGTGCTCATCTCTTGCCGGATGAGCGCTTTGGGAAAGATCATCTCCATATCCGCGGCGCAGAGAGGCTTCAGCGTCCCGGGATGCAGAGGCGGGTCCAGGGGCGTGGGCATGTCGGCAGCAACGTTATACCACTTCTTGGGGATCTCTTCCTCGTCGAGCAGGTACTTGATCTTCATCGGGACACTCCATTTTCCTACTTTGATGTAATCTCTCGTACATCGTTGATTCATCTGTTTTATTTAAAGGCTTTGAAATAGTCTGAAGATTTTTTTTTAGATTTTCTGGCCTGGCAAGGTTAAGATTTATTTATCATGGATGAAATGGCAATCCTCATGAGTGGCCAAACCCTGTCGGAGAAGATATTTTCCAGAGCGGCAAATAGAGAGGTGCGGGCTGGTGAGTTCGTCATGGCGAAGATAGACGGAGCCATGATCCACGATATCACCGGTCCCCTGGCGGTCAAGGGATTCTATGAGATCGCAGGCAAGGACGCAAAAGTCTGGGATCCCACCAGGATCGTTCTGCTGTTTGATCATCAGGTCCCTGCGGATAGCCTGAAGGCGGCGGAAAATCATATCATGCTGCGCAAGTTCGCCGCAGAGCAGTCCATCCTCAACTACGATATTTTCTGCGGGGTATGCCATCAGGTCATGCCTGAGAAGGGCCATGTGCTTCCCGGGGGCATAATAGTTGGCACCGACTCGCATACCTGCACTTACGGGGCTTTGGGGGCCTTTGCCACGGGGGTCGGATCTACGGACATGGCGTCCGTCTTTGCCACGGGCAAGCTCTGGTTCATGGTGCCCAAGACCCTGCAGCTCATGATCGAGGGAGCGCATGCCCAAGCACGTCACCTCGAAGGATGCTGTGCTGCGCATCATAGGCGACATAGGGGCGGATGGCGCCAACTACCTGGCCTGCGAGTTCAAGGGCGAAGCCGCGTCCAGGATGAGCATTCCCGAGAGGATGACGGTATCCAATATGGCCATTGAGATGGGTGCCAAGGCCGGAATCTTTGAGCCGGATGAGACCACCATAAATTACCTGGAGAGCCGGGTGAAGGACAAGGGCGGCGGTGAAGGCCGGCATCGTCCGGGGAGATGAGGATGCTGCAGTCTCCAGGAAGCACTGGAATGTGAACGACCTCGAACCCCAGATCGCCATGCCTCATAACGTCGATAATGTCCTGCCCATCAGCCAGGTTCCCAGAGATCAAGATCGATCAGGTATTCCTGGGCTCCTGCACCAATGGCCGGTTCGAGGACCTGAGCCAGGCCTCGGAGCTGATGAAGGGCGAGCCCGTGGCTAAAGGGGTGCGCATGATTGTGGTTCCTGCCAGCCGGGAGGAGTACATGAAATGCCTGCATGCGGGTCTGGTGGAGAAGTTCATGGAGGCGGGGGCGATGTTCGAGTCGGCCTGCTGTGGTCCCTGCATGGGCGGGAGCTTCGGCCTCCTGGGCGCGGGAGAGCACGGCCTCTCCACCTCGAACAGGAACTTCGTGGGCCGGCAGGGCAGCCCCCAGGCTTTCGTCTACCTCTGCTCGCCAGCCACAGCCGGAGCCAGCGCCATCACCGGGTACATCACCGATCCCAGAGAAGTCTAGATGAAAATATGAAAATAGCCCTGAAGCTCGCCTATCTCGGCGACAACTACTACGGCTTCCAGCGCCAGCCGGATCTGGTTACTGTGGACAGTGAAGTCAGAAAAGCGTTGACAAAGATCGGCGTCATCCACGGAGACTTCTGTTATGCAGGACGGACGGACAGGGGCGTCTCGGCTCTGGGCCAGGTCATCGACTTTTGGATCGACGAGGACAAAGAGAAATTGACCCGGCCCAGGTGCGTGAACGGCCGGCTTGCCCCGCGATATCTGGACCTGGGCCTGGGCACGGGCGCCCATAGGTTTCAGCGCCCGCTGGAATGCTCAGTGGCGGGAGTACCGCTACCTCCTCTGGCATCCGGGCCTGGATATGGAGCAGATGCGCGGCGCTGCTGAGCTCCTATCTGGGCGAGCACGATTTCCGGAACTTCTCCTCGGCCAAGGTGGGCACGGTAAAGACGGTGCAAAAGCTGGAGATCTCTGAGCAGAACGGCCTATTCATCTTCGACATTCGGGCGGACGGATTTCTCTGGAATATGGTGCGCAAGATCGTGGGCGCCCTGGAGAAGGTGGGATCGGGCCAGAAGGATATGAGCTGGTTCTCAGACCTCCTCCGGCCGGAGCTGAACCACGGCGCGCCCACGGCTCCTGCCGAAGGGCTCATCCTCATGGATGTGGGCTATGAGGGGCTGGAGTGGCAGGTGGACGAGTACTCGCGGCAGCGAGCGGCCAAGGGGCTGGCAGGCGACGGTGCAGAGCAGGATGGCAGGGGCGAATGTGGCGAGGGAGATGGAGAGGGCGATGGGATTGGATGCGGGGGATTAGGAAGACCTGGTCTAGCAAGGCGAGAGCATAGATGCAAAGATATACTAAATATCAGCATAACATTAGAACATATGAGCGAGATAGTTTTGCAAGTGCCGGACGATGCATTACTGGCCCTGAAGATGTCCCCGGATGAATTAGGAAAGGAGCTAAGGTTGGCAGCTGCCGTGAAGCTCTTTGAATTGGGAAAACTATCATCAGGGGCTGCAGCCAGATTGGCAGGAATACCAAGAACGCTCTTCCTTGCTAAACTTGCGAACTACGGTGTTGATACCTTTCGCCTGACAGAAGAAGACCTCAAGGCGGAGGCATTTCTTGCCTGAAGTCATATGCAATACATCGCCTTTGCAGTATTTGCATCAGATAGGTCAACTAAGTATCCTCCAGGCTCTTGTCGGATCTATTATCGTTCCTCCTGCCGTTCTAATTGAACTGGATGCTGGCATGGCAAAAGGACTGGACCTACCACAACCTGAGAACCTCAAATGGGTCAGAATACAAGCACCTGTCAGCGCCCGGGCCGCATCTCTAATAACAGATCTCGGACCTGGAGAATCCCAGGTACTAATGCTGGCCCTTGAAATGCCCGGAAGCATTGCACTTCTGGATGATGCACTGGCACGTCGCGTGGCCATAGCAAATGGAATACCTATTAAGGGCACTTTAGGATTGCTTCTGGACGCAAAACGTGCGGGCCACCTAAATGCGGTGGAGCCTTCTCTTGATAAGCTCCAGGAGCTGGGCTTCCGCCTCTCTCAACAGACACGGGAAGCTGTATTGAAGCTGGCTGGAGAGTCATAGGGACTCTCACGATCTTTGATGATGGCGATTTAATCCATAGGATATGGTCTTATGGGCTGCTCGAGTCTGGATTCGCATGTAGACGAGTGCTCGCGGGCGCGGGCGGCCAAGGCGCTGGCGGCAACGGTGCAGAGCAGGATGGCAGGGGCGAATGTGGCCCGGGAGATGGAGAGGGCGATGGGATTGGATGCGGGGGATTAGGAAGACCGCGTGTAGGTTTATAATCTGCTCTTTATGCCGGGATCTTCTGGCAGGAAAAGAGCTTCTTCAACATAAGGGCTTCAATCTCGCGAAGCGTGATCGGACTATTTTCGGGTGATGCATTTTAAACGTACTAAAATATATATTTAAGAAAAAGGCCACAGAACTTCTTTGAGGGCTCAGGCCAAGACCTGCAAGTTATGCATAGCGCCTTATGCAACCCATCCAAGTGGCCTAAATCTTCTTCTGTCAAAGTCCTCATTTCAGCCACTATAGAATGAAAATCAAGTAAAATTGTTCGGTTGCTGCTATCGATTAACTGATCTTAATGCTATCGATTTCGGCTATGCAGAACTTGGGGCACAACATAATACTTATCGAGCTGAAAATGAGTTTATAATAATGTCTTGCAAATCTTAGTTAGATGAATTGATCCGAAAAAGAGTGGGTGAAGTTTGCAGGTTGTACGCACTCCGTCAAGCTTCTTACTCACGTATTAGTTTTATATCTAATATAGCGTAACTATTCCATGCAGCTATGTATGGGTAATCCCCGTTTTTAAACGATAAGTATGAATTTTTGTATTCAGATTTTATACGTTTAAAACCCTCAAGCGGGCTATGTGGGCTATCTTCCAAGGTAAATTGCGTTGCATTAGAACGTGCCTTATAAAATCCGACCCAGCTAGTAACTGAAACAGACAGATATTTTTTATCAGCGGTTCTCCAATAGGATGCCTTTTTATCTGGAAAAGTCTCTAATATAATTGCATCTTTTGAGATAGTGGCCCAACCAGCTTTGTTTCGCCCCAGAAACCCTCTTCGTTCAAACCCTAGTTGTTTATCGTAATAGTACAATTCGAGTTTAAACTTACCAGTGCCAATTTCCATTGGTTCAGCTTCAAGCTTAGCCATTTCAATAACTGGTGGTTTCGATTCCACCATATGTTCTTCGAACGAAACATTCGGTATTTCATTTGGAGCATCTACCATGTATATTCACCAATATTTCAAATAGCTTTTCAGGAATTTAAAGTTATCTACATTTATCATGAATAATAATTGGATTTAATATTTTGTCAAATAAACAATATTCATAATTATGAGGTGCAGGTTGAAATTCGGTCACAGTAAGCTATGTCGTTACCGATTATAACATATTATCCACTCCTGCCCGTCTGAAGGATTCACGGCGATGATTTGGGGGCACGGTCTACATAGCGAGTAGTCGTGCTAAGGCTGGCATGTCCGAGTTGCCCGGCTACGTCCCCAATATGAATCCCGGCATCAAGCCACCATGAAGCGGCACTATTTCTGAGTAGATGTGGGCTTATGCGTTTCCGATTCCTCTGTAATACAGGGCGTTCATCCCTAAACTCCGGTCTTGAATAATAACCATTTCCTATTAACTTTTCAGCCGTCGAACTTACCGAGGATTTATATACTATTATGGTTATTACTCTTAGCTATGACAAATCTCGTCAAGCAGAAGATCCATGGGCGAACCTATGCTTACGAAGCCGAAAATTATTGGGACCCTGAGAAGAAGCAATCCAGGCAGAAACGGCGATATCTTGGTGTTTGGGATGAGGCGACTTGGCAGGTCATTCCAAAGACTGCCCAACGAGATGTCAAGACAACGAAATCATTGGGCCCTGCGTATCTTCTCGATTCTGTGGGCGATGAGATCAAACTTCGCAAGAAGCTTTCCGAAACCTTCGGCAAAGATGGCGATCTAATTCTTGCCATGGC
This sequence comes from uncultured Methanosarcinales archaeon, assembly GCA_963702455.1. GTDB lineage: Archaea > Halobacteriota > Methanosarcinia > Methanotrichales > Methanotrichaceae > Methanothrix. The sequence continues at coordinate 259,835 of CAVPCV010000011.1, read as the reverse complement.
GATGAGCAAACTGCTTCATCAAACCTCTCTCAAGAACCTGCACAACGTTTTAGATGACTCATTTCTGCCGGAGATGTACTCTCTAAAAGAATCATTCAGCTCACAGTGGCTTTCAAGTTTCCTGGAGCGATTATCCACTAAAGACGCTGCAATGACATCGTTCTATAACTCCTTGATTGCTGGCGAAAATGAGACTCTGATATTCGATATCACGTCTCTTTCATCTGCTTCCCGAAATATCGATTGGCTGGAGTGGGGATATAATCGCGATGGACTGGACCTTCCTCAAGTCAACCTCGGCCTGGTTCTTTCGTTGCACAGGCACCTACCTCTTTACTTCAAGCTGTTTCCCGGTAGCATCAACGATGTTGTGACTCTGAAGAACCTCGTGGCTGAGGTCAAAGCATTTGGCATAACAAAGAGCCTCTTCATTTTAGATCGCGGATTTTACAGCGAGAATAATCTAAAAGAGATGAGCGATGAAAAAATTGATTTCATCCTTCCGCTTCCGTTTAGCGTCAATGTCGGCAAAGGCCTGATCAGCGAGACAAACAAGGATGTTGACAACCCGGCCAATGCAAAGAGGTTCGGCGGAGACATATTCTACGTCTTGGAAAGTGAGATCAAAATTGGTGAAGTTAATGCCTACGGATATGTCTTGTTTAATAAGAAGCGTGAAGGCTTAGAGACAAATTCATTCTATAACCGACTAATCGATATCGAGTGCACTCTTCACGGAAAAGAGTTCAGAAATCCTATCGATCAATTCAAGCGGACGGCAGGCAATTTTGAAAGATATTTTGAGTACACTGTGGATGGCAAGACGATTCTTCTCCGCAGGCGAGTCAATGCCATATCACAGGCAATAAACCGATTTGGAAAGACCATTCTTCTTTCGGCCACAAAACGAAGCTGGGATGAAGTCCTTTCTCTTTATCGGGAACGGGATGAAGTCGAGAAGAAGTTCGATGACCTGAAGAATGAGCTTGAAGTTATGCCTCTGAGAGTGCATAAGGTTGAAACACTTCAAGGCTTATTGTTCATCTTCTTCATATCGTTGATCCTGAGAGCGATATTACTTCAAAAGGCAAGGGACGCGAAGCTGCTTGATAAGAGTTCCATCGAAGAGATTCTCATGGAACTGGCAAAGCTCCGGGCAGTCAAAGTTGGCGGAAAATGGAGACTGACGGAGATAACAAAAAAACAGAGGACGATCTTCGAAAAGATGGAGATTAGTATTCCTGTCGAGGCGAGTATGGTTATTAAAAAGGGCGGAGTTTAGGGCAGAAGGGATATCCTGACTATGGTGGCCTTTTTTCCCTTGGCATGTTCGCGGTCTACATTATTTTTGGAGTGGGCCTATTTAGCGTTCTCCAGGGAAAGTCCACTACCGCTATGTTTCGTCTTGTTCTGGCAGCTGTCCTATTATTTTTGGGGCTGATGCAGCTGGAGGATGCCCGAAGGCTGCAAATTGGAGGCCAATCCCTCTTCCGCACGGACTGGACTCGGAAATATATCCACGGTGTCATTGCCAGCCGGAGCCTCAGTTCCTATTTCCTTTTGGGTGCGCTCTTCTCACTGGTAAGGGCTCCCTGTGTCGGGGGTGTCTATATAGCTATTATCGGCATAATCTCCAGCCAGGGATATGCCTTGTCAGGGTTGTTTTATCTGATGATTTACAGCCTGGGAATAGTGCTTCCAGTGATGCTTTTGGGTGGTATCATCGCTTTGGGCATGAGCCCAGACCAGGTGGATCAATTCAGGAACAAACATAGAGTTGCCATCCGGTTGATAACGGGAATTACGCTGTTTACACTGGCTCCGATCATCTACTGGCAACTTGTTTAAAAATGGCTGAAGTAGTGGCAAGGCAGATCCCCGCGGAAGCTCTAATAACCGGCTGTTTCCGAGCTATCGTGAAGGTCATATTTGGATTTGAGCTGTTGCCGGATACTACAAATTCTGGCTTTTCTCGTCACTTATTTGAGCTATGTAGATGTCCATGCTGTCTTCAGCCATAGTGGCCCCATATCCTGCCAGACGAATCTCACTCATAGAAAGCCTTAGCCATTCTCCAAAGGAGCCTGGAGAGCTATTATCCGGATCTATAGATGACAAATCTTTGTAGCCATTAGCCCTGGCTGCAGGCATGAGTATGTTCTTGGCGGCCCAATAGTCCAGAGCGATAGGGTCTGTGCTGGCTGCGATTACTTCGCACCGAGTTGCAGCGTTATACGAGGTGCTTGGCCCATGTCCTGGGTTGGCGTTAATCCATATGGCATCTATGATATTCAGTGCCGGAAATCTGGTCTCGGCCATTTCAGTTCCCATTCCACCCGATCCCACGGAATTATGTGCCCTGCCTCCCATCTCTCTGCTGAGCTTATCCGATACTACGCCCATGTAGTGCTTAACTGAGGCCGTGACTCCATATCCTCCATGAGACTTAAGCACGGGCATGTTAATTACTTTGAGCCTTCTGGAATCATAAGTTTTATTGGCAGAATTCCAGACTCCTAGCTTGAAGCTCACATGAGTACCGTATTTGGTTTTAAACTTGGGATAAGTGACCACTAAGTCCGTTTCAGGACTTGGAGAACCCTCCACTACGTAGCCATCTTGCAGATCCAGATCTACATACTCGTTTACACGCCTGGCTGTAATAGTATCCCACAGATAAGTCGATACCTTATAACCCGAAAAGGAGTCTGCCACCTTTTGCATCGACTGCGATGTGTCTTCAGCGTTGTTCCTCGCATAGCTCAGACTGCCTCCACTGCCCGTCGATCCGTACTGAGCCTGGCCATTGTCTGCTATCACCACCTCACCTGTGAACCCTTGTGGATGATCAATAATGGCCTGGATGAGAGTCTTGACCAAATCGGTATTGGTGCCTCCTCGTTCGTCCCACTGGCTATTCACCTTTATTATTACCACGTCATCCCTGCTGATGATCCCGGACGAGTTGTTTTTGGCGTAAAAAGATAGTCCATGGCTCTGCATCAGCCCTATCAGCTCCTCTACTCCTCCATCGTTTCCATATGTTCCATTGACAACAAAGATGGCGGAGGCTGCAGGACTCTGCGCCTGCTTCTCAGAAAAGACTAACTTCGCCGCATTTCCCTGGGCTGTAGAAGCAACCTGGATGTTGCTCATAATATTTAATGTATTAGTTGAAACAAATAGCAATGAGACCAATGAGAGCAAGAGCAGTGACAGGATAACGCTCCTGCATTTAATACCCTGGATCGTGAGTGAAGGTTTAACCAAGACCAAGGGTAGAACATACGATGTTAGCCACAGGCCGCTGCTGGCTGCGGAGGCTTGTTGGCAGGGATAGATGATCCTGGTTGGCTTGGTGCCCGTTCTGAAAAGGAACCACAAGATGCTTAGTAGTCCGAAAAGGAAGAAACTGTGACCGACTCTGTGCATCAATCTCTTTATCAGTCTCATGGTGGATCTGATAAGACTATTGGATTCTTTGCTAATATTGATTTCGATCAACTGGAATCCCACGGTCACGCCGTTGGGTGCTGAATAATACCACCTCGAAACCACTCTTTGCCCCCTGTATCAGATTATCCTGCCGCCTGAACCGAGGATATCCTGCGGACTGCCGTGGCCTCTTGATCTTGGATCTGAGCTCGGGGCCGGACTCGCATGTGGACGATCGCTCACGGGCGCGGGCGGCCAAGGGGCTTGCAAGCACCGTGCAGAGCAGGATGGCGGGGGGGGGCAAATGTGGCCCCGAAGATGGAGATGGGGACGCTTGTATTAGATGGGACTGCAGAACCCGGGGATTATTTGACTGGCTGCGACTCTGAAGGCGCTTCCTGCTTCCTCCCTATATTCAATAAGACTTATATCTTCGAGAATCCAAAAGTTAAAGGGTCTTGCCTGTAAGCTCTCTAATATTGGGACGAAATCATGAAAGACGAATCCATCAGACACATATCCCTCTTCTGTCTATCCCTGGTGATACTGGCCTCTCTGGGATGCATCCAGCCTGGCGAGCAGCCCGGGCCTATGCAGAATGAATCTCTTTCTGTACCCTTGGGGGATGCCAAATCAGCGAATGCCAGAGTGGCTATGGGAGTGGGAATGCTCACCCTGGAAGGCGGGGCCAAGAACTTAATGGATGCAAACTTTATCTACAACACAGCTTCCTGGAAGCCTGATGTCAGCTATTCCGTCTCCAATGGGGTGGGAGATCTGCAGGTTCATCAGCCGTCTCGCGCAGGGGTATTTCTAAATGGCGTTGTTCGCAATGATTGGAATCTTCTGCTCAATGATGATGTTCCCACGAACCTCGTCATGGAATTAGGAGCAGGAGACGGCGTCCTGCGGCTTGGAGGCCTCTCTTTGACAGGACTCGATGTGAAGTCGGGAGCTGGCACGCTAACAATGGACTTCGACGGAATCTGGAAGAATGATCTCAACATAAGTATAGAGTCTGGAGTTGGCGAACTGGCCATCGTGCTGCCCCAGAATACCGGAGCCATAGTTGAAGTCAGCCAGGGAATAGGAACAACTGAGGTGGGCAGCGGCCTGAAGGCCAATGGCGACTATTATATCAATGACGCCTATGGAAAAACCGGCACGACCCTGAGGTTCAAAGTTAAGTCCGGAGTGGGCAACACCAAACTCAGCCTTGCCTCTTGAAAGGGGTGGCCGCCCCACTCTGCCAGGTAGCTCAAGGCTGGCAGGGTACTGAATGAAGTGGACCCGGGTTTCAGGGATCGACTATCCCGTTCTTATCTGCAGAGATGGAAACATGCAAATGCCGCTTTCTGCCATTTTTCCAAATCCGACTCAGGCTTTATGTCATCGCTCCCCTGCGTCCTCATCAATCCTGAAGGCAGGCGGCTGCCTTCCGTCGATATCCTTGAAGCCCTCAAACTCGTATTGCTCCCTTCCAAATTGGGTGGTCTAAAAACGTCTGCTGTCATCGCCAGTGATGCTGTTTTCAGGATAATCATGATTAACGCATAAATGACTCAATGAGATCCAGCGATGTCGTCTCCATGCCGCACTGCTGCAGATGGTGCGCCAGCAGGCTCGCCCTCTCTCCCTCGGGATGGTAGACCAGGATCTCCTGGGGCGATATGTGCTCGATCATCTTCATCAGGCCGCGAAAATCCAGGTGGTCGCTGAGCTGAATGGTTGGGTATGAGGTGTCCCTCCGCCCGGTCAGGAAGTACTTGTTTCTTCCCGGCACCTGTGATAGGTTCCAGGGCGTGACCACATTGTATCCGTCTCCATTGACCTCCGTCAGCGGCCCGGCCAATTCCCTCATCAGCTCACGGGTCAGGATCAGGCTCTTCTCGTCCATGCCTATCTCGTCTTTGTAGCCCATAGCCCTCATCAGAGCCACCGCCCTCTGGGCTTTGCCAAAGGCATAGGCACCGAAGCTTGCCCCGGACTCCAGGGCCTCGTAGAAGCCTGCCAGGTCATCCTCGAAGATGCAGGATGGATCATAGGGATCTCCGTAGTTGGCTTCAGTAACCAGAAAGTCGCATTTTGGCAGATGGTGATAATCCTTTACGTCCCCGGTTACAAGCACGTGCAGTCCTGTCTCCGTCTGCCAGGAGAAGGCAGACGAGCCTATGGTGTGGCCCGTGGGGTGGGTGTCGACTTTGACATCCCCTACCATAAAGCTCTCTCCCACGGCAAAGGTGCGGCCTTTGTACTCCCGCTCGTAGCGAATCTCCAGGGCGCGAGCGGTCTCAATGGAGGCCACAGCGTTGGCCGAGTTCATGGCCGATTTGCCGTAATGATCGCTGTGGGCATGGGTGATGAGGTAGGCATCGGGCTGAATGCTGGCCTTGGGTGCGCGGCTGGTGTCGATGGAAAAGAGATACGAATCGAAGCGGATGCAGAGATGAGGAGCACAGCCTCCACGGCTATTGATCCTCCTCACAGCTTCCAGATCACAATCCATCCCCCTCACCATCCCATGATCCTCACTTCAGGGATTCATTGATAGCAAGAGTAAGCTCTTCCTTGCTGGTGACGCCCGCCCACTTCTTCACTTCCACACCATCCTTCTCCAGGATGATTGTGGGCACGACGAAAATCCCCTTCTCTATGGCCAGATCGCCTTCTTTGTCGACGTTGATCTTCTTGAATTCCACCTTATCTTTAAATTCGTTCGCCAGGTCCTCAAAGATGGGGCCCTGCATCTTGCACGGTCCGCACCAGTCCGCATAAAAGTCCATCAGAATGGGTTTTGCCATAATTCCTGTCTCCTCACAAACTATTCGGGCAAGATCCTGAGTTAAGGAAAGCCCTTCCTAGTATATCAAATTATATCGAATTTGACACCGATCTTGAATATCCTGCCTGTAGGCAGAACCAGCATCTCTCGCCCCGTTCGTATCTTGATCTCCTGCAGTATTTCCTGGATCCTCTCTTCACTTGCCGAGACTGTGAACCACAGATTGTAGCCGCTCGCATTCGGTCGCAGGTAGTTATGCGATACTTCCCTGTACTCGTTAACTACCCTGGCCGCGCCATCCGCTTCTTCCGCGGAGATCCGCAGAGCCGCCAGAATTCCGCTCCTTCCTAGTTTGCGCAGATCGAGAATTGGCCCAATCCTTCTCACCAGGCCCTCCTTCTGCAGCCCTGCCAGTCGCTCAATGACCTCTTTTTCGTCCAGGCACAGGGTTTTGCCCAGATCCTGGAATGGTCTGGAGGTCAGCGGAAAGCTGTCTTGAACCAGTGCCAGCAGCTTGAGATCTATCTCGTCCATGGCTATACCTCCAGGCGGCAAGACGGGTCGGGTCCCAGATAATCCCCTGTCTTTGCATAGGCCCGGGCCCGGCAACCTCCGCAGCCTTTGGAAAAACTGCATCGTCCGCACTTTCCTCTGAGGTTTCGCTCGCGAAGCGCCCGAAGTTCGGGAGAATTCTCCCATATGTCGATAAAATTATTCTCCCTGATGTTCCCTATTAGGAGAGGAAAATAGCCGCATGGATAGACATCTCCTTTCCGGGAGACGAAGACGAAGCTCTTGCCCGCCAGACAGCCTCCTTTGCGTCTACCATTTCCCTGTCGGGCCAGGCGGGCGTACTGGGGTGCGCAGGTGACCTGTACCTCCATCCCTCGCGATCGCTCCTGGTCGATCAGTATGAGCAGTTCCTCCTGTCTCTCGGGAGTGATCAGGTCCTCCTCCTGGCCGCGGCCAGTGGGGACCAGGAAGAAGAAATGAAGTGCCTTGGCGCCAACCTTCTCGGCAAGGTCGAAGATATTCGTAACCTCTGACTCATTCTTTTTGGTGATGGTGAAATTGATCTGGAGATCGACTTTGCCGCGCAGATTTTCCACTCCATTTAAGGCCGCCCGGTAGCTTCCGGGACCGCGGCTGAGGTCATGCTTTTCGGCTGAGGCACCATCCAGACTGATGCTGACCCGGGTGACGCCGGAGGCGGCTATCTCATCTGCAACCGTTGGAGTTATCCGGGTTCCATTGCTGGCCAGGGAGACGCGCAGGCCCGAAGATACGGCATGCCGGATGATCTGGAAGATATCAGGCCTCAGCAGAGGCTCACCACCGCTGAGGATGAGCATGGGCTGCAGGGGCGCAATGCTGTCGAGGAAGGCCAGCGCTTCCGTTGTGTCCAATTCGTCCGGCTCTGGCACAGGCGTTGCACAGGCACGGCAGTAACGGCATGACAGATTGCAGGCGGCCGTCGTCTCCCAGGCGACAATGAGCATTAGAGCAGGCCTTTCTTCACCAGCAGCTCGGCATTGAGAATGCTCGCTCCTGCTGCGCCGCGCACGGTGTTGTGGCCCATGCAGATGAACCTGATTCCGGACCTGATTCTTCCTACAGATACGGACATGCCATTGCCGCGGCCGCGGTCCAGCCTGGGTTGAGGTCGATCGGGCTCATCCTTGACGATGAGTGCCTTCTTGGGCGAGGTGGGCAGATCGCCGAGGCCCGGATCGAAGTTCAGCATGGCCTTCCTGACCTCTTCGGGGGTGGGATTGTCCCTCATGGTCACCCATACGGCCTCGGTGTGGCCGTCCATGACCGGCACCCTGTGGCAGCTCGCGCTCACGGCAAAATCTGCGTACACGATTCTTTCGCCGTCGAAGCTGCCCAGGATCTTCTGGGGCTCGGTCTCAACCTTTTCTTCCTCGCCGCCAATGTAGGGAATGACATTTCCCAGGATCGCCATGGAAGGCACTCCTTCATAGCCGGCTCCGCTCACTGCCTGCATAGATGCCACATGGACGCTCTCTATTCCGAACTTCATGAGCGGCTTCAGGGGCAGGGTGAACATTACAGTTGTGCAGTTGGGATTGGTGGTGAGATATCCTTCCCAGCCCCTCTTCTCTCGCTGCACCTTTATCAGATCCAGGTGCTCGTAGTTGCACTCCGGTATGAGCAGGGGCACGTCATCTACCATGCGGTAAGAGCTGGTATTGCTGGCTACGGCAAACCCCGCGGCTGCGAAGGCAGGCTCGACGGTCATGGCATCTGACGCCGGAAGTGCCGAGAAGACGATATCAGCGTCGACCTCCCTTGGATCGACATTGACCACAGTCATCTCTCCGATATCCTCGGGAAGCTCGCTCTCCAGGCGCCATTTGGCTGCCACGCTGTACTTCTTGCCTGCGCTCCTCTCCGATGCGGCCAGGCTGGTGAGCTCAAACCAGGGATGATCCTTCAGTCCTTCAATGAAACGCTGTCCTACGGCGCCGGTGGCACCTAAGACGCCTGCTTTGATCTTGGCCATTAACAATCTCCTTTGCTAGTTTGGGGCATAACGGCCCGGATGTATATATTTCTTGTCCGAAGGAACGGAAAAAATGAGCTTCTTAAGATCTGCCTGGAAAAAAAGATTCTATTTGGATAATGAATTAGTCGCCCGCACAGGATCTTTTCAGGATAGCGTAGCTCTTAGCAAACTCCTTATTCACGTGGACCACTTCTTCATTGAAGTGCTCGAGGCTCTCCGGAACAGGCCCCAGCGCATCGGCCTTCTCCTGCGTATCTACCAGGGCGCCATGCGGCACGAATTTGCCGTCCGCCAGCCGGACGCCTATCACCAGAGCCGCGTGGCCGATAAAGCACTTCTTGCCCAGAGTGGAGGCGTGAACCACGGAGTTGAATCCCACAAAGCTCTCGTCTCCGATCTTCATGGGTCCGTGAATCACAGCACCGTGGGCGATGGAGATCTGCTTTCCCAGCTCAATGGCGCTGCCCATCAGGCCGTGAAAAACGACGCCGTCCTGGATGTTGCATTCATCGCCGATGATAATAGGATGCGCCTCGTCCGCTCGCAGGGAGACACCGGGTGCCACGTAAACCTGCTCGCCGATGCGCACGTCGCCTATGAGCGAGGCTCCGTCATCCACGTAAGCCGTCGCTGCAACCGTGGGCATGTATTCATTGCTGTTCCATGATGTCTTGGGGTTGGCTTTTAGCATATTAGCACCACCTCCCTGGTTATTCTCCATTCACCTTAAAAGAGATTGCCATTAACGATGTCTGCAAAGGGATGTATACGTTATTGTCGATGGCGATAGATAGATCTTGCCTCAATCAAGGCAGCTTTCTTACCGGCGGTGTGAGCAGCGAATGCGAATGTAAATTGACCCGGGTATTTTGGCGATATGTGTAATATTATAATCTATAATCGCGATAATTGCCGCCAAATTTAAATATATGGGAGACGAAATTAGGTCAAAGCCATTGAATAATCCTTCAAGGGTGATGGAGGGGATAAGGAGGGATTGATAGATTTATTATTATAAAAAAATTGGATTTATTTAGTCTTTATATTGGTTTTATGTATCGAGTAAGAATAAAACAATATCAATCTTAAGGTGTATAACTTATGGCAGATGATGTTAAGTTATTTGGTATGCCTGCGGAGTCGGGGCGCTGGGTCCTGGTGGCTCTAGGCATAATGATCCAGGTTTGTCTCGGTGCCATTTATGCGTATGGCGTCGTGAGAGTTCCATTGCTGGCTTACTTCAAGGATCTTGGATTAAATCCAACTGCGATGGAGATGACATGGCCCTTTATAGTATTCCTGTTGTTCTTTGCCTTAACCATGCCTCTGGCTGGCCCCTACATTCAGAAGATGGGACCAGGAAAGGTTTGTATGGTTGGCGGAGCGCTTTGCGGACTGGCCTGGTTCCTGGCCTCTTTTGCTACATCGCCCATGGCGCTCATTCCCCTATACAGCATTATCGGTGGCTTGGGCGTTGGCATAGCTTATGGTTGCCCAATTGCAACCTCAGCGCAGTGGTTCCCGGATAAGCGTGGTCTTGCAGTAGGGTTGACGGTGCTGGGCTTCGGATTCTCCGCTTTTCTGATCGCGCAATCAAACGCTATCCTAATGGCGAATTACGGAGGAATATCGAACAGCTTGAAGATCTTCGGCGTGGCTTTCTTCGTAATAACTGTAGCACTATCCACACTTCTCAGGTTCCCTCCAGCAGGCTGGAAACCAGCAGGCTGGACGCCTCCTGCACCCAAACCAGGAGCTGTTGTGAAGGAGGACTTTATGCGCAACGAGATGACCAAAACTTCTACATTCAAGGGACTCTGGTTGTGCTATACCATCGGAGCATTAGCCGGTCTTACCGCCATAGGAATACTTGGTCCAGTTGGCCAGGATGTAGCGAAAAATGCAGGCATGGATCCAAAGTCAGCAACAGCTCTAATTACGACTCTGACTTTGCCATTTGCCTTGGCTAACGGTCTCGGCCGGCCCATCTTCGGCACGCTGACGGATAAGCTCACTCCAAAAAACACGGCGTTGTTAACTTATGGGCTCATACTAGTGGCGTGCTTGATAATGTACACGAACTATTCCTCCATCAATGCGTTCATAATCTGCTTCGCCCTGCTCTGGGGTTGCCTTGGTGGCTGGCTGGCCATTGCGCCTACAGCTACGGCAAGTTACTTCGGAATGAAAGATAACGCCAAAAACTACGGATTGGTCTTCACTGCCTATGGCGCGGGAGCAGTAATTGGCGGTATAGTCTCTGCTCAGGCAAAAGATCTTATGGGAGGTTATCAGCCCTTCTTCTTGATCGTGGCCGGATTAGCTGTACTAGGCATGGTCGTGGCCTTTATGATGATGAAGCCAGCTGTCAAGAAAACAGCATAGAGACTGTGCTAATCCCATTTTTTTTATTTTAGCTCACATAAATAAAATACATATTATAAAATTATCCTATGAGCTTTTTTGCACTTAGCCTTTTAGTATTCCGAAAGCTTGGTTTGCGCTGCCATGCACTTCTCGCCCGGAATCTCCACCGGATATAATCCCGTCAGACATCCCATACAGAGGTTCTCTTTGGGTATGCCCACCGCATCCACCAATCCCTTGTGGCTTACATAGCCCAGGGAGTCGGCATTGATGACTGCTTCCACTCCGGCAACCGTCTTGTAGGCAGCAATCAGCTCCTCGCGGCTGGCCATGTCGATGCCAAGATAGCAGGGAGCAAGGATGGGCGGGCTGCCTATGCGGACGTGCACCTCATCGGCGCCTGCTTTTCGGACCATATTCACGATCCTCCGGCTGGTGGTGCCCCGCACAATTGAATCATCTACCATGACCAATTTGTGGCCTTCGATGTTAGGCCTGATGGTATTCATCTTCAGACGAACGGCCGCCTCCCGCATGCTCTGATCGGGCATGATGAAGGTTCTGCCTATGTAGCGATTCTTCATCAGACACTCCCGGTATCTGATCCCGGATCGCTGGTGGTATCCCACGGCCAGAGTTATGCCAGAATCTGGAATGGGCGTGACGGTGTCCGCACAGGCCGGATGCTCCTTGGCCAGGTTGGAGCCGATGTTCACTCTCACATCGTAGATCAGCCGGCCGTCCATGATGCTGTCCGGCCGGGCGAAGTAGATGTACTCGAATATGCAGTGTGCCGGATGGGGAAGGCGCGCCAGTTGGTAGGACTTCATCTCACCATGCCTGATAACCACAAGCTCGCCGGGCATAACATCGCGTATGAGGCGGCCGTTCAGCGTATCTATGGCCACGCTCTCAGAGGCCACCATGAAGCCGGAGTCGATCTCGCCAATGCAAAGAGGCTTGATCCCCAGAGGGTCGCGCACGGCCAGAACCGTATCTCCCCACAAAAAGACGAGCGAATAGGAGCCCACGATCTTGCGCATCAAAGCACGAACTGCTTCTTGAAGGTCATAGCGCAAAAGCTCTTTTACAAAAAGGTGCGCTATAACTTCGGTGTCAGAGGTAGAATAGAATATGTCCCCTGCCTGCTCCAGTTGCTCTCGAAGCTGACAGGAGTTGACCAGATTTCCGTTGTGTGCTATAGCAATAGCCCCGTCTTTGTATTTTACCAACAAAGGCTGGCTATTTTCAATGCACGACCTGCCTGAGGTCGGATACCTGACGTGGCCAATGCCCACCTGACCGCGCAGCAGGGCAATCTGGGCATCGTCGAATACTTCCGCTACAAGACCCATACCCCGGTGGGTGCGGATGGATTTGCCATCATGCACCGATATGCCTGCCGCCTCTTGTCCCCGATGTTGCAGGGCATAGAGGGCGTAATAAATGGACTTGGCTACGTTATTGCCCGTCTCATTGAAGGAGATCCCGACAACGCCGCAGGCATCGTGCAACTTTTTTCCTCTAGTAATCCGCCTTTCTCATCCACTTGTAACTTCTGAGCTTTGTAGAATTGCCAAAGCCGCACTTAACGCATACTTTTCTCTTGAAATTGAACGAGATACTGCCACAGCGTCTGCATCTGATATGAGAACTCTTGTGGCGCCTGCCCATTGAAGGAGTACCCTTGGTCATCTAAAACACCTCAAGGTGAAATATATACAACATTATCTCCTCGCACGATTACCGTTCCAATTTTGCGTGCGACCGCCCCTTCTGCTACTTCCTCTGTTTTGTCGAGCACTAGGTTCATGTGGATATCATAACCCTGCAGCTCTCCCCTGAAAACCCTTCCGTCTTTGAGCTTGACTATGACGGGTCCATTCAGTGATTCATTCAGAATATCAAGCGGTCTCTGACCCATTAAACCTCTCTCCAGCGATGATAACCGCAAAAGGCTACGAATTCCAAACTTGCGCGTTGCATATTTAAACCTATCGGGATACCTAAAAGTTATGAAGACAAAATCCAGGCACCATCTCAAAGGGAGCGATGCCAGGAAGGTAATCGCAAGTATTGAGCCCTTCCTTGATGACCCATCGTCCCTCCGCAAGGCATCGCTAGAGATGGCTATCAGCGACGAAGGTGTTGATCTGATCTTCTTGGATGGACAACCTTTGATGATGATCGTGGAAGGAGAGCCTTTCTTCACTGTGCTGGGGGCCATTGAACTCATGCCCTGCAAGAGGCGGGTTACTGTGGATGCGGGCGCAGTGCGGTTTGTTGTGAATGGGGCCGACATCATGAAGCCGGGCATAGTCTCTGCCGATCCTGAAATAGCTGCCGGGGACCTGGTTGTAATTGTGGAGGAGAGGTACAAAAAGCCCCTGGCCATAGGCCGGGCTCTGGTGTCAGGGTTGGAGATGAAGGGCGAGGGAAAAGCGGTAAAGTCACTGCACCATGTTGGAGATCAGATCTGGAAAGGGCTGGAGGGATGAGATGGAGGAGATTGGTGAAATGATTGGCAAGGGGTTTGGGATCTGGAGACAAAACCTCAATCTCTGTATTCCATTCGTGCTCAACGTCTTTGTGTCTATACTCGTCGCCATTCCCTTCCTCGCAGCCATCTTCATGGCAGCTATACCCCTGTCAAGCATGGATTCTACTTCGATTCAGAATGTGCAGGATCCGCAGGATATGCAGATTCTGTTTTCTCAGATGGAAGAGTCTCTAGGCAGCCTGGGATGGCAAGATATCCTGCCGGTTGGGTTTCTTCTCCTGGGCATGATCGTTATGCTGTCAATAGTCGGAGCCTTCTTCTCCGCAGGAGCCATCGGTATGGCCAGGCAGGCTCTGGAGGAGGGCAGAGCGGACACCGGTGCCATGTGGTCTGCAGGAAAGATGCACTTTTTGAATATGTTCCTTTCCAGCCTCTTGATGGGGTTGATGACAATGGCAGGTCTTGTCTTCCTCCTGCCAGGTATTTTGAGTCTACCCTGGCCGGTGCAGGCGGAGCCGGCGGCTATGGGCATGCTCCTAGTGGGAATCCTTGTTTTCATCCTCTATGCCCTGATCCTCTCCCTGGTGCTGTCCCCGGCACCCTATGCCCTGGTGTTGGAAGGGCTTGGTCCCGTCCGGGCCATCCGGGCCGGTATAGATTTCTTCAGAGACAATAAGTTAGATGTCCTGATTCTCTGGCTGGTGGTGGCAGCTCTATCCATCGCTCTGCAGATGATCGGCGGCTCCTTATCAACGGGAGATGCTGTCAATAACCCGGCCTTATCATTGGTCACTGGATTGGTTAACCTCTTGATCTTGGTGCCCCTCTCCAATCTGTGGTGGACAAGGCTTTATATGAATCGAAAAGGCATGCTTAAGAACGACGAGGTGATGGATCTTTGGTAAATCTTGAAAAATTGAATTATGCAGATCTCTTGATTCGCTTCCGGCAGATGAAGCCCATGCATCAGGCAGCGGTCGCGGGTCTGTTCTTTCTTGTGGTATACGTACCATATGCATACTTTTTGCTGCAACTAAACCTGGCGGAATCGATCATCATGGCCGTCACTTCCGCGATCCTATTCATGGTGGTGTACTATTTCACATCGCACATTATCATGAGAAAGAATAAGAAGTTGGCAAATCAATCCCTGGGGCCTAAGAAGGGATTGAGGAATAAGTGAATCATCTTCGAAGGGTTAGAGATGGAACTGAAAGTTATAAAAATGAATATTCCCGAAGGATCAAATCTGATTTTAGGGCAGAGCCACTTCATCAAGACGGTTGAAGATCTCTATGAAGTCATGACGGGCACAGCATCGGCGGCAAAATTTGGCATCGCATTCTCTGAGGCCAGCGGTGACTGCCTGGTGCGCGCCGAGGGGAACGACGGGGAGCTCATCGAAGCTGCCAAGAACAACTCGCTCGCCCTCTCCTGCGGCCATACCTTCGTGGTGCTGATGAAAGGGGCGTTTCCCATCAATGTTCTAAACGCTATCAAGGGCATCCAGGAGGTCTGTGGCATATTCTGTGCTACAGCCAATCCTCTGGAGGTGGTCGTGGCCGAGACCCTGCTTGGGAGAGGGATTATGGGCGTCATTGATGGCTTCATTCCCAGGGGCGTCGAGGACGCAGGTGATGTGGAGGAGCGGCGCCATCTGTTGAGGAGGTTTGGATATAAACTTTGATCTTGCGGTAATAAACGGCCGGGTTTACACGGCAAAAGGCCAGCAAAGCATCGACATCTGGATCAAAGACGGAAGGGTGGCGGCCCTGGGCGGACCGCACCGGGCGGCAGAAGAAATAGACGCCCACGGGATGCTGGTCCTGCCGGGATTCATCGATTCTCATGTCCATTTCCGCGATCCTGGACAGAATTATAAAGAGGATTGGCTGAGCGGCTCTATTGCCGCTGCCGCAGGCGGCATCACCACAGTGGTGGACCAGCCCAATACCGATCCACGTACAACGGATGCCCGATCTTTTGAGCTGAAGCTGGACCTGGCAAAAAATCGCTCTGTGGTGGACTTCTGCATCAACGGGGCGCCGGGCCGAATTGAAGAGCTGAAGAGGGCCGGGGCCCTGGCATTGGGCGAGATCTTCAGCTATGAACACAGCGACCAGGAGCTGCAGCAAATCCTTTCTGAGGCAGAGCGATTGGGGATGCTGGCTACGGTTCATGCCGAGGACGGATTGATCGTAAGAGAGAGGACCGAGCCGCTTTTGGGCCGGCACGATTCCCTGGTCTACTCACAGGCGCGGCCCGTGGAGGCGGAGCTGGCGGCCATAGAAAAGGTCCTGGCCTGGTCGAAACGTTTGCATATCTGCCATCTCAGCACATCAGCGGGACTGAATCGGATAATGCAGGCGAAAGAGAACGGGAAAGGCACTGACAAAAAGGTGAGCTGTGAGGTCACACCTCATCATCTCTTCTTCAATATCAAGGACTACCGAGAACAGGGCTCCTATCTCAAGATGAACCCACCGCTGCGCAGCCAATCGGATAACGATGCCCTCTGGGAGGGCCTGCGGAACGGTTCCATCGATATTCTGGCCTCGGACCACGCGCCTCACCTCCCCGAAGAGAAGAGGGAGGACATCTGGGAGGCGCCCGCGGGCGTTCCCGGTGTGGAGACCATGCTGCCGCTGATGCTTTTTGCGGTGAAGAGAAATCTGCTGCGCCTGGAGAGGCTGGTGGATGCCCTGGCGGCAGGGCCGGCCCGGATCTTTGGACTCTCCCGCAAGGGTGCCATAGAGATCGGAAAGGACGCCGATCTGGTGATCGTGGATCCCAGGGCGATCACCAGAATAAATGCCGACCGGCTGCACAGCCGTGCGGACTGGACTCCTTATGAGGGCAAAGACGCCATCTTTCCCAAGATGACACTGGTCAGAGGCCTTGTGGTCTATGATGGTGATCTGGAGGTTCGACCAGGCTTCGGACGCTTCCAGGGAATGCAAAGGGTTTTATGAGAACAGGACCCTATTTCCAGTATGAAATCCGATTCTTCAGGTAGCAGTGATCTGGAACGCGTCATCGGCAGGGCAGCCGTTGAAGCAGCCAGGATGTCCAGCCAGGCCAGCCAGGCAGCGAAGAAGATCCTGGGAGATGTAACGAGCGAATTTGGCGAGACCAAAAGCTCTGACCTTGCCGCCATAGACCTCTTGGAGACCGATGATGAGTTGATCGCCCTGGTGGCCTTGCCGGGTGCCAGCAAAGAGATAATCGACCTGAGAGTAACAGAGGACAGCCTTTACGTCGATGCCAAGGCCAATCCCCGTGAAGGAAGATACCTGCGCCGGGAGATCAATACCATGGGGATGAAACGGGAACTCAAGCTGCCTGTTGAGGTCAAGCCGGAGCAGGTGCGAGCCAGCTTCAAGGACGGCATTCTTGAGGTGATCCTTCCCAAATTGGTAATAGTAAATGCCAAGAGAGTGCAAGTGGATTAGAGGCCAAGCCTCTAACTCCAATCTTACCCTTTTTCCGCCCGAGCCAAGTTCAGCGTATAAGCCCAAGAGAAGCAGTTGACTGCGATTCCATTATTTCCATAGTTTCAAATCAAAGCATCTATTTCAGCATCTGTAAAGCCCAACTGACGTAAGACAAGTTTCACATATTTAGACGAGAGATCATTTTTGGCCATTATTACTGGTGCCCTATACATTCTCCCATCTTTCTCTCGCTCAAAGATGGCGTGACTGGTTCCGCTCTGCCTGACGAATCTTGCATTGCCTTGATCGAGAAGCCTGACCAGTTTTTGGCTGGACATGGGTGGGATCTTCTTAGACACTAGCACAAACCTCAAAGGTTATGCTCTCTGAATAAACCCAAGCCGAAGACGGCCTCACGCACTCCACGTCATCCAAGAGAAATTCGCGCAGTATGTCCACTGGAACGGATTTTATTTCGCCCTCTAGCCCAACATCTTTCATATAGGAGAGATACTCATCACATGCTTCTTGCAGCATTTTCCTAGCCTCTTCTATGCTCTCTCCCTGGCTGGATACATTGATCTCAAGGCATAAGGCCACATAGTAATCCCCTGATTTTTTTATTATCCCTGTAAGTTGCATTTCATTTCTCCTCCTCGATAACAATCCTCAGACTATCCAAATACAAGATGGATAAGACGTCATTCATCATCCTACTTATTTGATTTGTGGAAGGACGGACACAGAAAAAAAGAAAAAATTCTAAATCAATATGCACTGTCCAGACTCTCTGTCGTGATCACCCGGGTGGTGTAGTTTATCGCTGTCTCCTGCCGCGGCAAAAGCTGCATCTTCCACTTCAGGCTGGTGGCCGTGCTCTCAGCAGGCTCTGGCGAGACAGAGATCAGTACAGCCTCTTGAGGAATGGTATCCGTTACCTCTAAAGCCGCCTCTCGGTCCAGGTTGCTTTTGATCTTCAAGCTGTAGGTCCAGTCCTCTATGGTCTCTCTTATGGTGCCATTTCCTTCCCGCGAGCCTATCACTTTGATGTTCTCGGTTATGTTGTAGTCGGTGAGCTTGCTTTCCACCTTCAGATCGGCAGAGGGGCCGACCACTATAGAGGCATTGGTGCCGGCTGGCGTGTAAGGCATCTCTATGGTGGAGACGTACTCATCATTTCTGTAGAGCAGGGCATTTCCCGCCGGCCAGGGACTGATCAGAGTGTTGTTGACCCGGATCTCCTCTTCAGCCGGACCTTCTTGCTGATTGTAGGCATCCCAGGTGTAGACTCTCACCAGGGGCGCATCCTCCTGGAAGAGCGGCAGGCCGATCTGCTTGTCCCTCAAAAGGTCTTTTCTCCCCTCCAGCTCGAAGATATAGAGGGTCTCCAGCTCTCCGGTGGATGATGCAGGCTCAGCTGCCAAATCCATGGCTTCTGCCTCAGGGGCTGCCGCAAGGGCATATCTTTCCAGCATCTGCGGCGCGGCTCTGGCAAGATAGGGGAGCTCAATTGGAGACAGTCCCGCTACCAGCTTGAGCCGCACATTCTTCAAATCCTCCCCACCGCGATTGCTGACCTTGGCCTCGGCCTTCACCAGCACGCGATCGTCGGTGAGGTGCAGGTCGTACCTGGGCTCCCATGTGGCGGCATTGTACATGAGGTAGCTCAAGGAAAAGTCTTGAGATCCCGCAGAAGAGACGTTCAGGGTATAGACGGGATTCGCGTCGTAGACCACCCCGTCCACAGTCGCATTGCTCACATTCAAAAGCAATGACCCGGCGTCGGCACCTTCTGGAACATTGACCACGAATTTGTGGGTTCCTTCAGTCACGTCAAGGCTTCCCATTCGTTTCACTGCCATCAGGCCCTCCGGATAGATGGTGACGGAGTCCAGGGGCAGGGTGATGGCTGTTGTGGCCTCGACCCCTCTTGCCTCATCGGAGACGGCAAGGGATGGGGCGCATAACAACAGCACCAGAAAAGCTGCTAAGTATTTCATGTCAATTCCTTCTTTAAAGAGTAACTGGCAAAGATATTATACTTTGCTGAATGTATGGACGGAGTCCCTCTGGAGTGGCATTTGCATGCGCAATGAAATTTCAGAGATGCAATCTCGCAATGCTTATATCGCCCCATCTGATTGATGGACAAAGATATTATTCATACTGGTGTTCCCATGTTTCTCGATTTTATGAGCGAGGTTGAGGGCCTGCTTCAAAGCGCCCTCGATCGCTGCGGTTTCAAGGTAGAGGAAGGAGTAAACAACCTGGGGCTGGATCTGTGCCCCCATGCCGACCTGGCCTCTTCTGTCGCCTTCCGTCTGGCCCCGGCACTGAAGAAGAGCCCGGCGAATATTGCCAAAGAGATCCATCAGGCCATCTCTCCCCCGTATAAATATGTGGAGCGGGTGGAGCTTGCCGGCCCTTATCTCAACTTCTTCATGAGCCAGATGTTCCTGAACGCTGTCCTGGACCAGGCACTGGCAGACAACGCCTGGACAGGTCGCATGACTGAAAAAGTAATTGTGGAGCACACCTCCGCCAACCCGGACGGGCCGCTGCACGTGGGCCACATCAGAAACTCCGTCATTGGCGACACCCTGGTCAGAATACTGCGCCGGGCAGGCTGCACCGTGGATGCAGAGTATTACGTCAACGACATGGGCCGCCAGGAGGCCATGGTGGTTGTAGGCTGCGATCACTTCCAGCTCGATGGCAGCAAGGCCGACCACGCCATCGCCAGGGTCTATATCGCAGCCAACAAGGAGATGGAGACAAACCCCGAGATCCGAACCGAGGCGGATCAGGTCATCCAGCGATACGAGGCGGGCGACCCGGAGATCACAGCCAAGATCAAGAGCGCTGTCCGGTATGCAATAGGCGGCATCGAAGAGACCTTACACCGCATGAACATCAGCCATGACAGCTACCACTGGGAGTCGGAGTTCGTGCGCAATGGAAGCGTGGCTGAGATCGTAGGGCTCCTGGAGAAGACGGGCCTCACCGAGTGGGAGGACGGAGCTTACCAGCTTGATCTGAACCAATATGGCTTTGAGAAGAAGATGGTTCTCAAGAGGGCCAACGGAACATCCCTCTACATAACTCGCGACCTGGCCTACCACCGCTGGAAGTCGGCCAACTCCGACCGCTCTGTGGACATCCTGGGAGCGGACCACAAGCTCGTCTCCGCGCAGCTCTGCACAACTTTGCGCCTTTTAAGTGTCCGCGAGCCGGAGGTGGTCATCTTCGAGTTCGTCTCTCTTCCCACGGGTTCCATGAGCACGCGCAAAGGCAAGTTCATCTCTGCCGATGAGCTCATCGATGAAGTCGAGAAGCAGGCCTTCGAGGAGGTAAAAGCGCGCCGGCCCGGGGAAAGCGAGCAGTTTCTGAAGGAGGTGGCGCGTCAGGTGGCGAGAGGAGCGGTGCGTTACGATGTGGTCAAGGTCTCCGCAGACAAAGCCACCACCTTCGACTGGAAGCAGGCGCTGGACTTCGAAAAACTCTCGGCGCCCTTCATTCAGTACTCACATGCCCGCGCCTGCAGCATCCTTCGCAAAGGGGATCAGGAGCATGAGTTCCAGGCCGATCTGCTCACAGGCGAGAATGAGGTCGCGCTCATCAAGAAGATCGCCGAGTTCGATCTGATCATCGACAGAGCCTCCCGGGAGCTGAAACCCCACCATCTGGCAACCTACGCCCGCGAGCTCGCGGAGAGCTTCAACCTCTTCTACCGCTACAGTCCGGTGCTGGATGCGGCTCCAAATCTCCGGGACGCAAGAATGGCGCTGGCAAGAGCGGCCAGAAATGCCCTGCGCACGACTCTGGAGACTCTGGGCATATCTGCTCTGGAGACGATGTGAGGAATTCGGGCAGCGTACTGGAAGGCCAGAACGTAGCGGCCTTCCAGACACTCTTTCCTTCTCTCACCTTCTTCTTTCTCCAACTTGCGGCAAACTCTAAAGCAAAGATGCCTCTATCTTTCATCATGAAAACTTTCCGCAGCAATTTCATGGTTTTCTTCCCGGCATCGATCATGGTTTTGATCATGCTGCTGGCAATATCCGCTCAGGCCTCAATGGAAGCAAATCAGAGCTGGTCCGAGGAGCCCTGGAAGAGTTCTGCAGAGGAGGGTGACGGCCAGAATGCGACAGCGATCTCGAGCCCCCTCACCTTCAACCTGAGCGGCAATGAGCCCTCGACTTTGCGTCTCGGATCTATCAGTATGAACTTCTCCGATTATGTCGCCAACCCCTTAAGTAGTGAGCTGTGGGTCCGAACAGGCAGGCAATGGCGCCAGTATGAACAAATCTATACGAGTAACGGTGTGGATCTCATCCTTTACACACCCAGTGACGGGAATGTCGATATCTATCTCGTATCCTATGCAAGGAGCACCATAAACCACCTGAGCTTCAAACTTCTGGCCGGCTACCACCTGCTCAGGCTTACGCCGGAGGATTCGGGCAGGCTCTTCCTGATAATGGCCCTTAACAACCAGCCCAGCAACGCCGTGATACTGGATGCTTCAGCGCTACCCCAGGAGACTTCAAGTTCGCCTTTGGATGTGAGAAGCATACCGACCGGAAGAGCCAAAGTGACCATAGAATCGGAGCGAATCAAAGGTTACGATGTCTATTTGGACGGCGTTTTTTACAGTAGCGATGTCAGTGACGGAGCCCTGGACGGCATAACCAGCTTCACAATAGGCGCAGATATGACGCACACCATTATCGTCTCCCAGAGGGACAAACAGGGAAACATCTTCAATAAGAATGAGCACACGAAAAGCTTCAAAAGAGATACTGCCTACACCCTGTCGATAAATTGATGGCCCCTTTAGCTGGCAACAAATCCGTTTATTTCCTTATTTCTTTTTGGCTGCATTTATAACAAAAAATTAAAAGAGCAACGGCCTGTATTCAGACCTGCACTCCTTTGCCATTGGACCTCCCCTTGCTCGCCATCATGAAGGCAAAGTCGGCCTTGGTATCGGTCTTCTTGCCGTCAGGGAGACGGCCATAAGTAAAATCGGTGTGCGAGTTGTCGCTCTGCTGGGATGTCTTGTCAACCTCATTTCCGGAGCTGTCATAGAGATAGACGGTTCCGTTGCCTGTCGTGACCCAGGCGGCCTGGCCGTCAGTGGCTATGAATCCCTTGGGGTCGATGATGCCTTGCAGTGGAATGGAACCAACCCAGGGCTTATCGAGGATCTTAATCGTCCAGCCGGTCAGATCCACTCCAAGGTCTCCGCTATTGTAAAGTTCTATCCACACAGTGCCATCGTCGGGCGCACTGAGTTCCACCTCATTAATGACCACATCACAAAGGCCCAGGCCAGAGGTGGCCACAAGGCAGCTCAGAGCTATGAGCGCCTTGAAACCATTTCCCAATTTGAGAATCATTTCCATTGCACATCTCCTCTTATATTTCTATGATTATCCTTCCTTCAATCTCAACTCTTTTCTGCAATCATTTAGCGTACGTTGGAGGTTCCTTTGGTGCCAGAGCCGAGACCCCAGTCGCCATCTGTGTTTGTATCGTGACCATCGGGGTGCCTGCCATAGGTGAAGTCATTGTTCATGCTGTCCTGTCGGCTGGCCGTCTTGTCCATCTCCTCTCCGGATGCGCTGTAGAGTGTGGCATATCCGCCGTCATTATGATTCCAGGAAGTCTGACCATTGAAGACAAAGAAGCCCCTGGCAGCCAGGATCGTTCCCGCGGGAACAGCGGGGAGCTTGCCCACCCAGCTTCCGTCAGTGATTTCTGCCGTCCATCCACTGATATCTACGCTCCCGTTCTCCGGGTTATAAATCTCAATCCAGTCAGCCCCGTTTTCGGGGGGATTCAGTTCCATCTCGTTTATGACAACCGATGCCGCAGAGCTTACTGATAAAACCAGCAAAGCTGCTGCAAGATAAACCGCCTTTGATGTCGATTTCAATGCTGTTCTCCTCCAATCATGCTCTTATCCTTAATATACAATATCAGACTCTGATTTAAGGTATATTATCGTATCGCAGTTGCTGCTGCCGGAAGAAAAATGGCTAAAACGGCAGTGAGCTGCAGATCGAATCTGGAAAACGCTATATAGTTAGAGAGTTATAATGGCAAGCGAATGATCTGAAGAGATCGAAAGGAGATAGAAACCAAAAACTAGCAATGAGGTGGATTGGATGAAATTTGCGATTCTACCATGCAGGGCACCCTTTGGCTTGATGCTGTTTTTCTGCTGCATCGTGCTTGGTCTTCTGACAGCGAATCCGGCTGCAGCTCAAGGTGATAAATACACCAGCATAAGAGCGCCCTTTGACGACGGATTGAATAATTATGCAGAGCTCGCTACTATCTTGTCTTCGAAGGTTAATGCGGAAGCGTACGGTTTGGATGTCTTGAACTATACTGGGGGAAGAGATGTAAAGGCATCTATTCTCTTGAATAAGAGTATGGTCAGCGTCTATTTATTCTATCCTTGCCAACCTCCCCAAACGCTGCTTGAGCCAGAGGAACTGAAATCCCTGCTCGCTACTGCTGATCCGACAATAATGCAGGCGAACTATAGCGACACCTTGCTTGGCATCAGCGGCAGACCTGCCGTCTGGGGAGAGATAAAAGCACAGATATTTGCCGCATATCAGCCCACCAACCAGACTGCAGCGTTGATAGTGATGGACAGGAGCTTGCCGGAAGAGACCATGGCGGATTTCCTGGCAAATATGAGTATAACTCTGAATGAAGGGGTAACACCCCTCACGCCAGGCTATTGCCCTGATACCACAGTCGTCTCTGATGAGGCTTCTGCCATACCCGCTGAAGCTACTGACAATCCTGTGGTGGAGGCTGCCGCGGATGATCCTGCCCCAAGCGAGCCGGCGGCAGAGAAGCCAACATTGGAAGAGACCGTAAAAGACAATGCTGCGGCCCGCAACGAGAAGATGGCAGCAGATAGGGCGGCAGCTATGGCAAAGCTCGAAGAAGCAAGGGCGAGGATGAAAAGCTGAAAGGATTCTAGGATTCCTGGAAAAGAGCATCCCCAATAGTTCATTCGCATGTATCTCATCCGGGCCGGTGGCCAGCCATTGAATCCACCTGCCTGTGATTTTTTGGCCTTCAGTGTCGAAAATTGGGCATTTTATGCGTTCTTCAGGGACCCCAAAACCTTTTAACCAGGATCTTCATTGTAGACAGGTTATCTGTGCTCAAACATTAACAGGAGGTGTATTGATGCCATACGAGAGCATAAGCGAGCTGCCCAAGAGCGTCCGAAATCTGCCCAGCCGCGCCAAGGCCCTTTACATGAAGGCCTTTAATAGCTGCTGGGAGGACCAAGAGAATCCTGATGAAGCAGCGCGCGAGAAGGCATCTCACGAATCTGCCTGGTCGGCCGTGAAAGAGCAATATGAGAAGGACGACGAGACGGGTGAGTGGGTAAAGAGCGAAGAGATCGTGGGAAAACGCTCGCGCCACCGCAAGAGCAGGTCCAGTGGGGCCTCCTCGCAGGCAAAGGCACACGCATGATCTCCAGAGAGTAATGCTGTCGAGGAACTGAGCCGGAAATGACTCAATAGGCTCCTCTTCAGCTATCTCGTGACTTTTCTAACCCAAAACATTCTGGCTGCGATTCCGTTGCGGTGGTTTTCATCGTGAGTATTCTCACCATAAATTAGTTATAAAATGCGGCCAAGATTGCTGTGGGGAATTCATATGCCAAAGTTGGCGATAATCTATGCGAGCGGTCTGGGAAGGACCAAAACGATGGCCGAAGCCATTTCGAATGGAGCCATGACTATTCCGGGTGTTGAGGTGGTTCTGAAAGACGCCTATGATGCCTCGCCTGAAGACGTTAAGGATGCAGAAGCTATAGCTCTGGGGGGCTCGACCTACAATTACAAGCTGATCAAGGCCATGGATCCGTTCTTAAATGAGCTGGCAAAGCTTGATCTGAAGGGACGAATAGGAGCTGCTTTCGGATCTTACGGGTGGAGCGGAGAGGGCGTTCCAACTCTGATTATCCGCATGAAGTCCTTTGGCATGAAGGTGATTGAGCCTGGTACTGCAGCCGTCCAGGTTCCCTCCAAGGAAGATATAGAAAAATGCTTCTTATTAGGAAGAAGTATCGCCATGGGCCTGGTAAATTAGTCTCGAACTGGAGTCACAGAACATGTCCAAAGACATTCTGGAAAAAGGCGCTATTGTGCAGAGGGACAGAGAGACCTTTGCCATAGCCCCGCATATTGCAGGTGGCATAATCGATCCAGCCGGCCTTAGAAAGATCGCTGATGTGGCTGAGAAGTATCATGCCAAGGCTCTCAAGATCACTTCGGCACAGAGGATCGCCATTGTGGGGCTCGATCCGAAGGACATTGATGATGCCTGGACGGATCTGGGCATGAAGGCTGGGGCTGCCATCGGTCTATGCGTTCGCAGCGTCAAGATCTGTCCCGGAACCACATTCTGCAAGCGCGGCCTGCAGGATTCCGTCGGGGTAGGCTTGAAGCTGGACGAACTATATCATGGGATGCAGCTTCCCTGGAAGTTCAAAATGGGAGTGTCAGGATGCGCCAACTCCTGCGCTGAGCCGGCGGTAAAGGATATCGGCTTGATTGGAACCTCCAAGGGTTGGAGGGTTCTTGTGGGTGGAAGCAGCGGCGTCAAGCCAAGGCTGGGCCAGATGCTGGCAGAGAATCTGTCCGATGAAGAGGTTTTATTGCTCATCGACAGAATGGTCAACTACTACAAGGATCATGCCAAGAAGCAGCGCCTGGGCGAGTTCATCGAGGAGATAAGCTTCGAGAAGTTCAAGGCGGAAATCCTGGCTTAGCAGACGGATCAAGGCCTGGCGTCACGCCTTTTTCTGGTGTTCAGAATTTTTTCAAGAAATTGGTTGGAGAGGCGAATGCTCGCCCCTCTTCGATCTTTTTGTTGATGGGATCAGGGTGGTAGCATACCGTATCCTGGTGCATAGGTTGGCCAGTAATAATAGGCCATATTTTTCTGGTACAAATATGGGTTATTGTTCTGATATGTCTGATATGCATTCGGGTAAGCATTATAGGGCATGTAATCTGGCATGTAGGGTGAACTGTATCCCCCATTCAGGAAGGCATAAGCCTCTGCCATCCAAATAGCTTGCTCATAGTACTCTCGTCCGGGGCAGGTCCCGTTGTAGAAGCTTTTCAGTTCGCAATAGCCACCATCCGGGAAATAGCAGTTTCCGTCTTTGGGACATCCACCCTGACTCATACAGTAGGCCTCTAACTCATTTCTCGCCACGCAGGGGCCGGTTCCGCCTAATCCTGTGGCAGAGACCTGCTCTGCCGGCAGCATCAAAAACAAGGCCGTCAATATCAATATTGTAATTAATCTCATAATATCCCCAACTCTACATGATCTATGCTCTTCCAATCTATGAAAGATTTTTGGTTGAATAGGAAAAAGAAAAAAATGCCCTGGGAACCCCAGGGCTTTGATCCATTCAATTACACTTCTTCCGCTTCCTAGGCTACTGTGGCATCGATCAGAGCGGGATTGTCGCCTGGCATGGTCACATTTTCCGCTTCAATGGGCACTACGGTCTCATTTTCAGCTTCAACGGGCATTATAGTCTCATTCCCGGCTTCAATGGGCATTAACTGATTGGCGAATACCAGTCCGGTTACACTGGCGTCTGTAATATTCACGGAGAACTTGCCCTCGCTGGGGGATACGAGTTTCCAGCCCATCTCAAGAACTTCGGAGACGACGTACTCTCCTGCGGCCAGATCAGAGAATGCGAACTTGCCATCCATGGAAGTGTTAGCGCTCATGATGACCATTCCGGCAGGCTGCTCCAGGTTGACGGTCCAGTTGGCCAGAACGGTTTCGTTGTTATCCATGGTGCTGTTTCCA
The DNA here is from genome assembly GCA_963702455.1 of uncultured Methanosarcinales archaeon. GTDB lineage: Archaea > Halobacteriota > Methanosarcinia > Methanotrichales > Methanotrichaceae > Methanothrix. The sequence continues at coordinate 232,902 of CAVPCV010000011.1, read as the reverse complement.
TCCGCATCATTGAAGACCATGCCTTCGATGGTAAATCCTGGGACAACTACTTCGGGTGCGGCTGTCACATTGGTGTCAACAGCTTCAACTACCGGAGTGGCTTCAACAGCCGCAACGGTCTCTGGCGCGGGCGTAGTTTGAGTCTCGGTCTTATTTGCCACAGCAGCCTAAGACTACGGGCGCCTTGGCCTGTTCGCCCATGGCATTGACGCCTACTAGACGAACTGAGTGAGGCATGACGGTCCCTTGCTTGATCGAGTAGGCAACCCGGTTGCTCTGAATTGCGGGGGTGCGGACAGGAGACTCGCTTGTCACCATACCCTGTGTCAAATTATGGCCGGAAACTCCTGATGAGATGCTGTAACCGACTCTTGCTCCAGATGTTGCAGTATACGACTGATTCCCTGCAATCTGATTAGTGAACCCCAAAGCAGGCATTGAAACGATGGCTGCTATCATGAGGGCCACGGTGATAGCCAGAACTTTCCTCATATTGAATACCTCTTATTACTCTTGCGCATAGCACTTATGACTGTAGATGAACATCCTCCCTTTTGAGAAGAATTGTCGTGAAGTCTAGTTATTCTTCATATAAATAGACTTTCATGGCCCAAGAGCATTATTGGGGGACCGCATCGCATTTATGCTTTTTGCAACTATCTGGCGGGGGTGGAGGCCTGCTGAAAATGCCCTATGCTGATTCATTGGCAGTCTGTTGTATTTATATTTGTTAGTTCGGCCTATAATATATTATGTTATATATCATCTTCATTAGTATCTTTGCAAAGTTTGGCTAAAGCATGGCATCAACTATCTCGTGGACGGCAACAGATGCGACCCATCACAGTTTATGCCCGGGACTGATGCAAAGCCTTCCCGGCAGGTGGAGAATGTTATCCCCACCTTCTCCGCACTATCCTTCACTTTCTGCATCAGAGAGCATCTCAACTCCTCGGGGAGGTAGAGAGTTCCCTGGGCACTGCAGCCTTTCTGGAGCAGTTTTCTCAGGGCAACTCCCGCTTCCGGGAAGGCTGATGAGATTCTTTTCGTATTGCCAGGTCGGGCTTTGTAGGTGGATGAGATTATGTGCCTGGCCCCGGCATGAGTGGCAGCATAGACCAGATCCTCAATCTCAGAATCGTTTATGCCCGGGATGATGGGATCGACGCGGGCCGAGACCGGGACTCCCCAATCCGCCAGTATTGTCATGGCATCAAGGCGCTTTCCGGGCAATGCTGCTCCTGGTTCCAGCTTCCGGCAGATTGAGTCCTTCAATGTGGTTACTGTAACTGCAACCGTGGCCTCCATGCTGGCCAGCAGATCTGCATCTTCTGCCACCAAATCGGATTTCGTCACCACCTGGACTCGACAACCTTTTCTTTTCAATATCTGCAAGCATCCTCGACTTAGCCTCAGCTCTTTTTCCATTGATGGATAGGGGTCAGAGCTGTTAGACATGGCCACGAGGGTGTGGGTCTTGATCTTTGCCAAATCTTTTTCCAGGCGTCTTAAGAGATCGACTTTGGGACGACACTCTTGAAAGTGGGGAATATAAGATGAGGCGTAGCAGTAAATGCAGCCGTGCGGGCAACCTGTGTAGGGATTCAGGCTCATCTTGGCGGGGCAGGTGCATAAAGGGCTCTTCCAGGGGTCAAAAGGTCTGAGAATCATCTGCAGCAGATCTCTATGAAATCCCGGCTGGAGCCAAAGCCCGGCCAGTAGGCCGCCTGGAGATCCCTTGCCATCAATCCTTCGCCCCCGCTTTTCCCCACCCGGACCATGTAGTCTCGAACTGTATCATTATTTCCTAGAAGCTTCTCCTCGGCAGGAGAAACGCCCGTGAAAGGCAAGGCTCTGGGCTCGCCAAGTGTTGCCACCAGCCTCATTCGCCTCTCTTGATAGGGTCTGCTGCAAGTGTCCTCTCCTGATAGGTAGATCAGGTCGTAGGCCAGGAGGGCAGGCGATAGGCGGCTTTTGCGAGAGAGGCGGCGGCGGTTGATGTACTTCAGCATTTCGGACTGGCTGCATATCTTCTCCTCCTGGAAGCCGATGAGATCCGCATCTACAATGAAATCCTCTTCTATGGCGCCGAGATGCTGGGATAGGCCGTTCAAGGCCGTAGTAATGTTACGAAGCCTGGAAGTGAATATTAGTGTCTCTCCTTTTATTTTATGGACCTGGACCCTCAGGCCGGGATACTTGGGAAGATAGGCAAACTGCCGGCTCTCGCCTTCAGATTCTGGATTCATTGCTCTGCCTTTGCGAATTATCATGAGATTGATGGGGACCCCGGGCTGGACGGTTGATCCCTCTAGCTCTGAGGTGAGGGCCATGCAGGCGATTCTTCCTGGGTCTGGCATAAGATTGTAGGCCCTTAAGATCAGGGTTTGATCGCCGTGGAATGCCTGGAAAAGAGCGGAAAGCATCGTCTTATGTCGCATGCCTGCCAGCATATTTCTTAGAGCGGTGCGGGCGATGTACTTTCCCTCCAGAGGGGTTGCCTGCAAAAATAAGCCTCTCAGAAGGGCATTCTTCCGTTGTTCTGATTCTTTGCCCTTCATGCGAGAGACGTGTCTCAGCCTTTCATAGACGGAAAGGGCCTGCAAGGGCTCGCTGCAAAGCGAGTGCTGTCCCTTCTGGCGCAGAGCCGCCTCGGCTACCACCCCCATCTCACCCATTCTCTCTCTGAGCCGGGAGACATCTACCTCACATATCTCCGCCAATGCCGCCATCAGGGCTTCCGGGCCTATTCCCATCTCTCTTTCTTCCCATGGCAGCCAGAGCTCGCCCAAGAGGAGCCGCACCGCAGGGCAGAGCATCTCTGGTCCTTGATCTGCCAGAAGGCGTGCCGTCAGGTCGACCTTCTGGCGGCGCGGGGACTGGGAGATGTCTTGCAGTGCCTGGGCAATTTGGCAATAGAGCATTTACCTCGCTATCTCGATCTTCTTCAGATCCTCTGCCCTCTTGGACAGGTCTCCAATCATGGAGTCCAGCTCTTTCAGAAATGATCCGGTTTGATTGGTGGTCACGGCGCCCGGTGCTGACGCTTTGATCAGTCCCTCCTGCTCCAATACTCGCAGTGAATAGCGCACCTTGTGGCTGGGTATCTTTGTCTCCTCAGCCAGCTTGAGGATGCCGATGGGCTCGTTCTCCACTACCTGCTTGAGTACGACCAGGTGCCTTTGCAGCATCTCAAGCTCACCGCTCACCTTCTCGGTCAGAATTGATATCACATCCGGTCACGGATAAAACAAATATTAATTCGAGTGATGAACTTATAATTCCATCGATTGACACGGCACATGCTAACACAGATAATCAAGACCCGGAAAAGGCAGGAAGTTCCGGATCCCCGGCGGCCGGAGCTTCCTGGCAATGTACTGAGGCCGATCTTTGGACCAGCCCAGGGGCACAGAGATTGATGACTTATGTCAGCTAGTAGCGCGATCGGCGGGAGAGGAAGTCTATGCCGTGCTTGGATGTCAGGCGCTTGATATCCTTTCCCAGTATTTGCGGGGACGATACACCCGTCACCACAAGCATGGTTCTCAGAGTGTGCTCGAGGTTCTGGTCTATCTGTGCGCCCCAGATTATGCGAGCCTCTGGATTGATCTTCTGGTAAACCTCATCTACTACCGTCTCGGCGTCGGTGATGGTCATATCCGGTCCTCCCACCACATTCACCAGAGCTGAGGTTGCCCCTGATACGTCCACGTCGAGGAGGGGGCTACGGAGAGCCTTCACAACGGAGTCGCGTGCCTTCTCCTCGCCTTCTGCTTCGCCCATGCCGATCATTGCCACGCCGCCGTTGGTCATAACAGTTCTGACATCAGCAAAGTCCAGATTGATGAGGCCGGGCCGGGTGATTAGCTCGGTGATGCCTTTGACGGAACGCATCAGAACTTCATCGGCTACCTTGAAGGCCGCTTGCAGAGGAAGGTTGGGCACCACATCGAGAAGCCGGTCGTTGGGCACTACGATTACTGTATCCGAAACCTCTCGCAGCCTCTTCAGGCCTGCTTCAGCATTCTGCATTCTGATGGACCCTTCTGCACTGAATGGAATGGTAACGATGGCAATGGTGAGAGCTCCTGCTTCACGCGCGGCTTCTGCCACCACGGGCGAAGCGCCTGTGCCTGTGCCGCCTCCCAGCCCGCAGGTTACGAAGACCATATCAGCTCCTTCTACTGCCGCTTTGATCTCGTCAATATTCTCCTGGGCTGCCTCCTCGCCTATAGCCGGCAGGCTTCCCGCCCCCAGGCCTCGAGTTGTGCGTCTGCCTATCAGGAAACGCCTGTCGGCATTGATATGCAGAAGATGCTGGGCATCAGTGTTGACTGCATAGAGCTCAGCTCCCTGGATTCCGCATTCTGCCAGGCGGTCGATGGTGTTCGAGCCGCCTCCGCCGCATCCGATGACTCGGATGACTGTGGTCAGTTCTTCCAGAACCGACACTAGCTCTTCATCGCTCTGGATCATGCTGGATGGCTTGATCCTGCTCTCGGCCTCGGATCTCTCCAGGGCTTCGTCGATGATGTACCTAATCTCCATCCCCCCTCTACTTTTTTTCTGCCTGATTCTAGTAATCTATTAGTATATAGATTTTTGCATAGAGCGGATGGATGTCTTAGGAAAATATTATTAATCGTTTTGAGAATGGTTGATGAAATTTGTTTCAGAGAATCAAATTACGAAATCCCAAAATGGTCCTCGTTCCATCTCAAATAGTCACCATCAAATTATAATTATCTTTGCTCTTGAAAACATTGAATCAATTAGACTTCAAGGATTTGAGCTTCTCAATCTGCTTCATTATCCTCTCAGCTTCCTTTTCATTCTCTGACTCCAGATATTCGACAATTTCCGGAAGGCTCCGGTTCAACTTGTAGATACGATATGGCCGACCCTTTCCAGGGTTCTTCTCATCTCTCTCTACAATCCAGTCCAATTTACGAATCTCCCGCATGGCTATGCTCACTTCAGGCTGCCGAAGATCCGATCCAATCTCTATCTCGCGAGATGTTGCCTCTGACACCCCTGCAAGGTAGGTTAAAACCTTGGCCACGTTCCTTTTGAGGCCGATTTTCATCATTATGGATGCAAATTCATCCCGTTCATCTTTTAAATCAGAGGCAGCTGATGTATTCAAAGCGTTCACCAAGCGCATAACGAATGGTAACATATATATAAGTTTCGTTGAAAATAATTCCCTTGAAATAGATAAGGTATCTGTCTTAAAAATTATTTTTTATTTTCAAATTTTAAAAAGGTGATCCCTGATGAATTTTGGTCGTCTATAGTTGTGGGAAGGTTAAGATAGATCATAGGTGAAAGTACATTAGACAAGCCAAATAGCAGGTTTTATTCTCTTTCCTAGGAGGACCAAATGCATATAATGGAGTTGCTGGGCAAATCACGTGTCAAGGTAGATGAGGAAAAAGTGCTGGAAGCGAGTGAGCCCATGATCGAGTGGTGTCCCCTCTTCGACAAGGTCAGAGGCATAAAAAAAGTAACATGCGAGTCGGCCGCTGCAAATATGGATTTTCGCATCCAGCAGCATGGGATGTTTTCGCCGCGGCGAAAGCTGGAAATGGATGCCTTTGTAGGCTTCGGTGCCTCTGAGTCGATGATGACGGGCCTGGAGCGGGGAATAATTGATGCAGCCGTAACCGTATGCGATGGCGCAGGAACGGTCATAACGCCCAACGGAAAACTTGTCCAGGGAATGGGTGGCTACATCTCCGGACTGCAAGAGACCGACCCCATCCCGGAGGTAATTGAGGGCATTCGGGCCAGGGGCGGGCATGTGCTGTCGCCAAAGACTGGCAAGATAGATCAACTGGATGGAGCGGCCTATGCGGCGGCGGCCGGCTACGCCAGGTTTGCCGTAACAATTGCCGATGCGGCATCAGCAGAAAAGCTCCGGGAGCTCGAGAAGGTGGCCGGGGTCAGGATAATGATAATCGGAGTTCACCTCACAGGCATAAGCCAGGAAGATGCGTTGCGGCTCGTGGCTGTAGCCGATATTGTGACCGGCTGCGCCTCAAAGCATATCCGAGAGCAGGTCAAGCCTCTGGTTCAGGTGGGAACGGCCGTGCCACTATTCGGTCTGACTCCCTGGGGCAAAGAACTCTTGGTGGAGAGAGCTAAGGATGTCGAGCAGCCCTTATTGATCAACACTATGCAGCTACCCGTTCTGCCGGAAAGGAAGCAACCCAGGCCACTGGTTTGAGATTCGATTTATACGGCAAAATTTTGGAGCTGCAGATGGATTGAAGCGTCTCTCAGGGGCAAGGAAGGGTCATGATGGATGCATTGCCACTCTCAAGTTGCATCCTCATGTTCGTATAACCCTCGTAGGTGCCGCTCATGGTGTAGATGGGTACATTGCTCGCGCTCTTTTGAACCCGGGCTCCAACTCTTGCCGTTCCCTCTACCTCAGAATGAACGCTATAGACTGAGTTCTGATTGGTCTGGCTGACGGATGTATCCTTGATGAGGTCTCTCAGATTGGAGTAGCTCTCTGAATAGACAGAACCGACTTCATAATTCTTGGCACAAAGTGCGTTGCGAAGGTCGCTAGGCGTGATAGGCGCACTGTATTGGGCGGGTTTATTCTGATACACGCCCCATTCCCTCACCTCTAGCTCGTTGTAGCCATCTGGAAATCCGCCGTAAACCCGGGCGTAAATGGATCGGGATACGGTGCCGGTGCCTCTAGTTCCTGTGACCAGTTTCTGTCCGTGGAAACCCGCCTCAGTCTGGTAAATGCGCATGTCGTCAATGTACCCCTGGCTGTAGATCCAGGAATGCTCGGTGAAGTTTTGGGGAACTCCTCCCGCCATGGGAACGAGCATACTGCCACAGGTAATAATACAAAATGCCGATATCACAAAGAAACCGAGCCACCAATTCATCTGGACACCTCAACTCCGAAACATCTGGCGGGTGCATTGAATATAAATCTGATCCCTATCTTCTGCCTGGTGGCTTATTCCGTCCTCTGCGTTTGATATCTTCCAGGCGAGCCTCCAGGGACGACTTCAGATCCACAGATCGTCCCGCTCCGTAGTAATCCAGCCGGCCGGCTATTGCCAGCTTTCCTGCCAGAGCGCGCGACACCTTTCCTCTGAGCCTTTTGGGGGATCCGATCACGGCAGGATGGCGGTAGATAATCCCGTGCTTGGGCGAAGGTGCATTGCCTTTCAGGTGCTTGAAGAGGGACTTCTCCGCTCCCATTATCTGCACTCTGCTGGAGGGCATCCCTGCCAGGCGGCGCAGACTCCCGGCTTTGGAGATGAGCCTCGCTGCCAGGACCGGTCCTGCCAGATTGGATAGATTTGGGGCCAGCTCCTCTGCAGAGGTGACAACTTCCATTTCCATGGTCTTCCTGGACTCTCTCAGGCCTTGAATCGCTCTCGCGAGTGTGCCCATGTCTTCGTCTTCACAGAGCCCTTCCGCCAGATCCTTGCCATGAACAATCTCCTGGCGGTGCAGGCGGGACCATTCATAGAGCCTCTCATCCAGGAGATTCACTGCCTGGGACATATCGTCCAGGGCTTCCATGGCCTGGAGCAGGTCCTTCTCGGCTGTGGTACTTTCCAGGAGCTGTCGGCGCACAAGTCTCAGGGCCACCTCTCGAAGACGAGAGTTGTATTCGCTATCATTTGCCACGTAGCCATAACCCAGAGCAATGCTGCGCAGATCGGGCTGCATGGCAGGGCCGGCTCGGGGCAGCTCCCTGAGCGACTCGATCATGCTGTCTGTATCTTCCGCGGCAATGAAGGACCCTGTCTCTTGGTCAATTCTTCCAAACCAGGTTACAGTCTCCATCTGCTCACTATCTGGGCGGTCTGGGATAGATTACTTTCGGGCCGCACAGATTCCTTTTAAATACTTCCATGACCTACTTACAGTTACCTCTCAACAAAAATTAGGGGGCAGATTTGTCATGAAAGAACTGGTTGATCAGATATCAGCTCGTCTCAGGGATCAGAAGATCGAAGTCCCTGATGAGGAGATCGCGTCTCGCCTGAAGAAGCTAATCGATGATTTTCGAGTGCCTGAAGGTGAGGCCAGAAGATCTGTTTTGAATTATTTCCTGAAAGAGCACGGCATAATGCCCCAGGTCAGGGCCAGCTCTGAGAAGGTCAAGATCTCAGAGATCAAGGAAGCTGGCCGGTGGGTGGATTTGGAGGTCAAGGTCCTGGATCTCTGGGAGCCGGCAACCGAGGCCATCTCCCAGACAGGACTCATCGGCGACGGCTCAGGATCGATGAAGTTCGTCAAGTGGGCCAAGTCCGAGCTGCCCAATATGGAGCTGGGACAGAGCTATCTCTTGAAGAGAGTGGTCACGGACGAGTTCCAGGGTCGGTTTAGCGTGAAACTGAACCGCACCAGCCATATGGAGCCTCTAGAGAAGGAGGTGGAGGCGAGGCCCGCCAGCAGAGCTGCTAAAGCCGTGAAGGTGGTTGAGATCACGGAATCCGGCCAATGGGTAGATCTGAAGGTCAAGGTGGCCCAGCTCTGGGAGACGAATAGCGATTCCATCTCCCAGTCCGGCCTGGTGGGAGATGAGACCGGTTCCATAAAGTTTGTGAAATGGGTCAAGGCCGATCTGCCCAACCTGGAGGAAGGAAAGAGCTACCTTCTTCGCAACATTGTCACAGACGAGTTCCAGGGCCGGTTCAGCGTGAAATTGAACCGCACCAGCCAGATCGAGCCTTTGGATGTCGATGTGGATATAGGCTCCCAGGCGGCTGAGTTCTCGGGCGCCCTGGTGGATGTGCAAAAGGGCTCGGGCCTCATCAAGCGCTGTCCTGTCTGCAAACGCTCTCTCGCCAAAGGTGTCTGCAGCGAGCATGGAAAGGTGGATGGCACCTACGATCTGCGCATCAAGGCGGTCCTGGACGATGGCCGTCGGGTGCAGGATGTGCTCATCAACAGGGAGACGACAGAGCGTCTGGTGGGCCTGACTCTGGATGATGCCAAGCAGATGGCTATGGAGGCCCTGGATCACGAAGTAGTGCGCGGCCTTATCGAGAGCAAATTGATGGGGAGATATTTCAGCATAACTGGACCACGAGTTGATCGCTATCTTCTGGTGGAGACAATAAATGAGGTTCCGGCAGTGATGGAATCCAAAGTGGACGAGCTGATGGGCGAAGTGGAGGCGGTCTAAGATGGCAGGATTTTCTCGAGAAGTGGCGCGCAGGGTCTTTGCCGAAGAGCTGAAGAGCTCGAACTACTCCTTCCGGGATGGAGAAGAACAGAACCAGTATGCGCCTCAATATCTTCTCACCCCTACCGGAGCCAAATGCAATCGCGTCTTCACTGTTGGCACACTGACGGAGAAGGATGATATCGGCGGCGATACCGAGTACTGGCGTGGGAGGCTGGTCGATCCAACAGGCAGCATACTGATCTATGCCGGCCAGTACCAGCCGGAAGCGGCTCAGATTCTGGCCAATATGGAGGCTCCCGCTTTTGTGGCCGTGGTGGGCAAGCCCAACCTCTACCAGACCGAAGACGGGAATATCATCATATCTCTGCGCGCCGAGTCCATCCAGCGGGTGGACGAAGCCACGAGAAACCTGTGGATAATGGACACTGCCCGCAGAACATCGGAGCGGCTGGCCGCACTGAAGAACGCGAAGCCAGGCACAGCGTCCAGCGAATTTGCCACCGCCGACAGAGTGCCATCTTCCACACCCCTTCCGGATGCAGAAAGAGCTCTGGAGCATTACCATACTGATATCGAGCATTACAGGCAGATGATACTTCGCGCTCTCTCCTCTTTGAAGGCCGAGCTGGCCAAGAACGGCGTTGCGCCGGAGACTAAAATCGAGGTCCGTGCAGTTCCCGAGAGCGAATCGCAGCCATCTACGCCCTTAAAAGCCGAGCCCGAGTCGATGCCTGCCCCGAGAAAGAGCAAGGGAAAGAAGACTGAGTCCCTGAACGCTTGGCCGGAGACTGAGAATGATGAAGAGGTGGAGACCATAAACTTCGGCAAGAAGAGCTGAAAAGTTTTATATAATGTGCTGAAGCTCTATAGCATGGGTGAATCAATATGGTAATTGGAGTAACGATGGTGAAGGTGGTGCCGGGACAGGAGAAGACCGTCTACAATGCCTTGCAGGAGATAGATGGCATCAAGGATGTCTACCATGTCTTCGGCGAGTTTGACTTCGTGGTCATCATTGAGGTCGAAGGCCTGAGCATGCTTAACAAGCTTGTCGACGTCATCCGTGAGATAGACAACGTCACCGCCACCCAGACCGTAGTCGGGGCTGAGCTTTAGCCCCCTTTTTCCTATTTTATGGAAATCGCTGAGGAGCTGGCCAAGCAGCAAAAAGCCATCTCCGTAGCTGAATTTTTTGAGAAAAACCGTCAGATTCTGGGATTCGACTCAGCACCTCGCGCCCTGATCACCTGCGTGAAGGAGGCCGTGGATAATTCCCTCGATGCCTGTGAGGATGCAGGGATACTGCCGGATATCTTTGTGCAGATAAAACGCAGCGGCGATTATTATCAGGTCATCGTGGAGGACAACGGGCCGGGCATTGTGGCGGAAGAAATTCCGCGGGTCTTTGCCAAGCTGCTCTATGGCTCGCGTTTTCATACCCTGCGCCAGAGCCGGGGCCAGCAGGGCATCGGCATATCTGCGGCGGTGCTTTATTCCCAGCTCACGAGCGGCAAACCGACAAAAGTCATCTCCAAGATCGCTCCGGATAGAGCCGCCTGTTACTGTGAGCTGCTGATAAACACGGCCAGGAATGAGCCCGAGATCCTCAAGTCGCTGGAGGTGGATTGGGAAAGGCCCCGGGGCACGCGCGTGGAGCTGGAGATGGAGGGCTCCTATGTGCGCAGCCGGCGGCAGTCAGTCTTCGGTTCCCTGAAGAGCGCGGCCATCGTCAACCCTCATGCACGTCTGACGCTGGTGGAGCCGGACGGAAATGTGGAGATCTTCGAGAGGGCGACGGAGAGTCTGCCGAAGATTGCCTATGCCATTCAGCCTCACCCGGACGGAATCGAGCTTGGCGAGCTGATCAAGCTCCTGCGTTATACCGACAAGAAGAAACTGCGCGTCTTTCTGAAGGAGACCTTCTCATCCATCGGCACCATATCGGCACAGGAGCTATGCCTCCGGGCAGGTCTGGACCCTGAAGAGCCGCCTACAAGCCTTGACCATGAAGGTGCGAAACGTCTGCTTGCCGCCTTCAAGCAGATCAAAGTCAAGTCGCCTCCCGTGGACTGCCTGTCACCTATAGGCGAAGACCTGATCAAGGCCGGCCTTGAGAAGGAGTTTCGGCTGGACTTCATTGCCACAACGGTTCGGCCCGTCTCCGTCTACTCCGGCAATCCTTTTCTGGTCGAGGTGGGCCTGGGATACGGGGGAGAGCTGGCGAAGGAGAGCCGCCTGGAGATTCTGCGTTTCGCCAATCGCGTTCCTCTCGTCTATCAGCAGGGTGCCTGCGCCATAACGCATGCAGTGGAGAGCGTCTCCTGGAAGAACTATTCCCTGAGCCAGTCCACAGGAAGCGGGGTCCCTGTTGGGCCGGCAGTGCTGCTGGTGCACATCGCTTCCACCAATATTCCCTTCACCTCGGAGAGCAAAGATGCCGTGGCCGATATGCCAGAGATCCTGACGGAGATCGATCTGGGGCTGAAAGAGGTATCGCGAAAGCTGCGCCGCTACCTGAGCCGGCAGAGCGTGCTATCGGAGAGGCGGGAGAAAGAGGAGATCATAAGAAAGATCCTGCCGCGCATCGCGAAGAAGCTCTCCGATGTCCTGGAGAAGCCCGAGCCGGATATCGGACCGGTGGTGGCCAAGATCATGGGCAACCTTCTCGTCTTTAGGCTCGTGGAGCAGCAGAATGGCCATTTGGCCGTCAGGATCATGGTAGAAAATCACAGCGACCTGGTCAGATCCTTCAAGCTGCATGAGGTGCTGGCTGAAGAGGCAGTCGCCGTCTCCCCTGCCGCCAAAGTCATTTCACTGGGGGATGGCTATGACCACCACTGGAAGCTATCCATGGCCCCGGGTGAGAGCACCGTTCTCAGCTACAACGTTCATGCGGATAGTGTCCCCAGGAAAGAGCCTGTGGTGGAGGGTTTGGAGGCGGAGATCGTCACAGGAGCCAGGGTGATCTGATAAATGGATAGATCTGAAGAGCGAAAAAATTCAGCAAAAGTAGAAAAAACTGCAAAATCAAAGATGGCTCAGGAGAAGATTATGGGCCTCGCTGAGGATCTTTACAACCAGTTCCAGCAGGGCATAGTGCCCCATATCACCCTGCCCTCCAGAACCAAAGGCAATATCGAGTTTTCCACTAAAGAGGATGTTTGGGTCTATGGAGACCAGGAGACGATGCGCAGCGTCAAGACCGTGCGCGGAGCCAAGACCCTTCTCAAGACCGTTCACCTCGCCGAGCTGCTCATCAAGGAGCACCTCAAGAACAATCGTGGCTCGACATTAAGAGAGATCTATTACATCTCTGAGAACTGGGATATAGCGAAGTTCCACGAGCAAGCGGAGAGCGACCGTCTGATCGAAGACCTGGAGATCGTCACCACTCTGCACCGGGAGGACTTCCATGTCCGGCCGGAGGAGGATGGAGCGGCAGTATTCGGGCCTCTGCGCCTCCGAGAGCAAACACGGCGCGGCGAGCGCGAGATGCACTGCCAGGAGGATGTGGGCGAGGCTGGCTACCAGATACCCTTCAATGTGGATAACATCGAGTTCCTGAGCCATGATGCCAGAATGGTCATGGCTATTGAGACGGGCGGAATGTATGCCCGGCTGATCGAGAACGGCTTCGATGAAGAGTACAATGCCATCCTGGTGCATATCAAGGGGCAGCCGGCCAGGTCCACGCGGCGCATCATAAAGAGGCTTAACGCAGAGCTGAACATTCCCGTGGTCGTCTTCACGGATGGGGACCCCTGGTCCTACCGCATCTTTGCCAGCATCGCCTACGGGGCCATCAAGAGCGCTCACCTCTCCGAGCACCTGGTCACACCCAAAGCACGTTTCCTGGGGGTGCAGCCCAGCGATATCGTGGACTACAATCTCTCCACAGACAAGCTCACTGATCAGGATATGCAAGCATTGCGCAGCGAGCTGACAGATCCGCGTTTTAACACGCCTTACTGGGTGAAGCAGATCAAGCTGCAGATAGATCTCAAAAAGAAGGCAGAGCAGCAGGCCTTTGCCGGCAAGGGACTGGATTATGTGACCAAGACCTATCTGCCGGAGAGGCTCACCGAGATGGGGATAATATAACGATTATTGAATGTATTTCCCTCGCGAGGCCATCAGTTATATGTCCAAAGCAGGCTCATTATGATTGATTAATTGTCTGAATGAGGCTAACGATTGAAAGTCCGGGCTGTACTCAAGCTGGTTGAAGAAGATGGATGGTTCCTTGATCGAACAAGAGGTAGCCACAGGCAGTTCAAGCATCATTTTAAGAGTGGATTGGTGACCATCTCAGGGAACTTGGATGATGAAGTACCCAGAGGTACCTTGAATAGCATACTAAAGCAGAGCGGTATTAAGGAGATCAAGAAAGATGGCTGAATATCTGATCATCATTGAAAAGGCAGAAAAAAATTACGCTGCCTATTGTCCAGATTTGCCTGGTGTCATAGCAACCGGTCCAACGAGAAAGGAAACGCTTGATTTGATGAAAGAGGCAATAGAGTTTCACCTGGAAGGGCTGAAGGCGGAGTCTCTAAGCATACCTGAACCGACTACCACGGCCGCGTCTGTATATGTGGGCGTGTAAAGCTGGAAGGACAAGCTTGTGGGCCATGCCATCCAGGCTTTCTGTATTGTCACCCCGACAGACCTCCTTGTACGCGCAGCCGAGCATAAGCGTACGCGGGAGGAGATCAGCAGGGAACGCATTAGGGGCGCGGGATGCCATTAGGGTGGCCATCCTCTGCCAAATAAAAGATTTTAGAGGCAGTCCGGCTACCCAAACATCGCCCCCATCCCTGCCTCTGCCGCCTCCGCTTCATCCCGGAAGGCCTTCAGCAGCGCTTCCCCCTCCTCGCCCTTCAGCTCCTTGGCAGGAGTATCAGCTAAGAGCTTTCGTGCCTCCTCCGCCAGCTCGTCCCTGGCCTTAATGTAGAGGCACATGCCATCCTTATTCAGCCCCATGGCCCTGCACTCTCGCATGGTAGGCCCAAGCCGCTTCCAGAACTCTTCGTCCAGCATCTTCAACATGTCTTTGCTGTTTTCCATTGGGTAAGTGTAAACCAGCTCCATCAGTATAGTCTCCTCGAGTTTTATAGATCCTGCATGGCCTTCTTGAGCATCTCTGTGCACTGGTCCATGAGCTCCGCCGCACCGCGGATATCCTGGGCCGCCTTCTCGCTCACCGCGGCAACCTGGGCCGCCCTCTCTCGAAAAGAGGTGCTGTGGCTCTCGTTGTGCTCTATCCAGTGTTCCAGCAGGTGTCTTACTGACTCTTTGCTGAGGTCTTTTTCCATTTTTTCATCGCCTTCCGTTGTCCTGGGAAGTGCTGCGCAAAATACTTTTTCATCATAGGACCACGATCCACAACAGGGCGCAGGGCCAGGATAGTATTTGGGATGCTTATATGAAAATAGCTGAAGATAATTATACGGCATAGGCTCTCTTTGATTCTATTGTCATTTCAATAAACCCATCCAGCTAGAAATGCATTGCCCGAAAGGTCTAAGTACAAGGAGTAACCTGGTAGCGAGAGGCCCGCCTTAACTCAGCCTGGTAGAGTGCGCGGCTGTAGTATGTCTCGCACCGTAGAGGTGCTACGCGCAGTCACCGCGATGTCCCCGGTTCGAATCTGGGAGGCGGGATCTGTTGTGTCCGGATGGTGTAGTGGCCCATCATGAAAGCCTGTCGAGCTTTCGACCCGGGTTCGAATCCCGGTCCGGGCGTTTAACACAGATACAAAATTGAGACGAGCTTGCAAGGGTTATAGCTTTTCTCCATCTCTTTTTCATGTTTTTTTAGGGCTATAATCGAATAATAAAAAAAAGCGCGGCTCCGACCTAGCTGACGGCCAGAGTCTTGATTATTTGAGTGGTATTATCCCTATCAAGTAAAGATACCATCACGGCATAAGTGGATCTATCCAGGTCCCAGACGGCCATGTCGTAGCTGCCGCCAAGCATCTGAATCCGCTCATCCTCGGTGCTCATGGTGTGGACGGTCACATTATTTCCCAGGGCATTCACGGCGGTCCAGTTTCCGATCTCAGAATCGCCCCTAGCTTCAACGGCAGACATACCCCCGATCAGGAAAAGCTCGGAAAGACTGCCGGGACTCATCTTGCCTAAGACTTCATCATAGACGCTCATGACGGATACGAATGCCGCTCCTGCTGTGTTTGTGTTGTTGATGAGAAAGTCCTGGGAGGCCATACCTTTGCCACTGGCGTTTAATGCACTGTTGCCAATCTCAAAGCTCTGGCTCAGATCCACGGTGAGGGTCTTCTCCGAGACTGTGAAGACCTTCGATTCCAAAGCGGTGCATGGCAGGGCCAGGCAGGCCAGTATAAGGATCGCCGACAGAAAGGCTACAAAAGGCTTCATTTTCGTAACTCCTTATGACTGGATTGACGTGGAAGATATAAAGATTTTGCTACACTTCCTGTAATATATACAAGAAAATTATAAAACCATGTGATTCCAGGCCTTTAGATGGCCTGGATCTCCTCTTTCGTCGCGATCTTGACGTTCTTCTCGCTCAGCACCTTCCGGGCCTTGGCAATGTCGTCCACCCGCAGGATGAGCATGGCACGCTGAGCTTTCGCTGTCACAAAGGCATAGGCGTAGTCCACATTCACGCTGTTCTGTCCCAGAGTATTTACGATCTCATAAAGGCCGCCAGGGGTATCCTTCATCTCCACAGCCAGAACATCTGTCATGGAGACGGTGAAGGCGTTCTCCTTCAGAACCTTGTAGCCCTTCTCCGGGTCGTCCACCACCATGCGAATGACTCCGAAGTCGCCCGCCTCGGCGATGGTCAGAGCCCGGATATTCACACCTGCATCGGAAAGCGTTTTTGCAACCTTGGCCGTCCTTCCCGGCCGGTTCTCCACAAAGAGGGAAATTTGTTTGATCTCTTCCATTTTGCACCCACCTAAACCTTCCTGTTGTCTGTCACTCTCTTAGCCTTGCCCATGGACCGGGGGATGGTTCCGGGCTCGACCAGATCCACTTGTGCAGCTATATTCAATACGCCTTTTAATTCCTTTGAGACTTTCTTCTTCAGCTTCATCAGGTCGCCGATCTTATCGGAAAAGCCGGACTCGGTCAGCTCCACCCGTACCGTCATCATATCCAGCGGCCCCTGGCGGTCCACCACAATCTCCCAGTGGTCGCCAACCTCGGGAATATTCATCAGGACCGACTCCACCTGGCTCGGGAAGACATTGATGCCGCGAATGATGAGCATGTCGTCTGTGCGGCCCAGAATCCTCATGATGCGCGGGTGCGTACGGCCGCATGCACATGGCTCATTGGTTATGATAGATAGGTCACCGATCCTGTAGCGGATGAGGGGCAGGGCGAATTTATGCAGGGTGGTGAAAACCAGCTCGCCCGTCTCGCCTTCAGAGACCGGCTCTTCTGTCTTGGGGTCTATGACCTCGGTCAGCAGCATATCTCCCCAGACGTGGATGCCTTTTTTCACGTAACACTCAGTGAACAGGGGTCCCGATATCTCGCTTGTCCCGTAGATGTCATAGGCATTGATTCCAGTTGCATCTTCGATCCTCTTGCGGGTTTCAAGGGACCAGGGCTCGGCTCCGAATACGCCCACCTTGAGCTCTGTATCATTCTTGATGGAGATGCCCATCTTCTCCGCCACCTCCATGATATGCAGGAAGTAGGAGGGCGTACAGGCGATGGCGGTCGTGCCCAGATCCTGCATCAGCTCAATCTGGCGCTCCGTGTTGCCCGTGCCGACCGGCAGCACAGCGGCGCCGATGCGCTCTGCGCCATAATGCAGCCCCAGGCCGCCGGTGAAAAGGCCATAGCCGTAGCCCACCTGGACCACATCGTCCCGGCTGAGGCCGATGGAGGTAAGGGCTCGGGCCAGGGACTCCGACCAGGTCTCGATATCTCCTTTGGTGTAGCCCACAACGGTCGGCTTTCCAGTGGTGCCGCTGGAGACGTGATAGCGCACCACCTGGCTCTTGGGAGCGCTGAACATGCCTGTGGGGTAGTTGTCTCTTAGGTCTACCTTCCTGGTGAAGGGCAACTTTGTGACATCGGCCAGGGTCTTAATGTCGCCTGGCTCCACGCCTGCCTCTTTGAATCTCTGTCGATAAAAGGCAGAGTGATCGTAGACGTAGCGCACTATGGACTTGAGCCGATCCTCTTGAAGGGCATGCAAATCCTCGAGAGGCATGCGCTCAATATGCGGATCCCAGTAACCAGACATTGATGATCAACCTGAGGCGATGAAGACCAGGGTGAATAAAAAGCAATCGATTCATTCTCATCGTTTTTCTTCATAAGCCTGCGGAGCGCCGTCTGCAGTCAAAGATAGAAAAGGATCGTGCAAAGTTTGAGTCAGATCTAAAAATTTTGAAGGATAGGGAATATGCCTGTGAACCGGATGCAAACACTGATCTGGTGGCATTCCTCAAATCCCATTCGAAATCCTTCTTTTCGGTAAGTCTTTCTGCTGCTTCATCGGTCAACGAAAAGAATCCAGTAGGAAGGCCATCCGCGAAGTTTTGTCTCCTGACGAATATTGATCCGGATACTTTGGGAAGCAAGGAGGTTCTTCTGAGGTATAAGGCTCAGCACAAAGTGGAACATAACTTCTGTGTACTTAAGATGCCTCTGTTAGCTTCAACTTGTCTGGAATGGGAATAGATGACCGAGGAGCCCAACTGCAGAAACGCTGGTGCCCCATGGTGAGTAAACTAAAAAAATTAAAAAAAATAGAAAGATTAAATCAAACGAATTGCCCTGTTTGATTTTCTCGTATATACTCGATCACGTCTCCCGTTACATTTTCCGTCTTGCCGACATACCGCACATCCTGAATCTCTTGCAGCGATTTGAGATCGTATACCCTTGGACCATACTGGTATCCCGAATCATTGAGCCACCAGTCCGGATATCCGATATTTGAAATCGTCTTATTCTTTATGTCGTTATATTGCCCGTTGCGATAGGTGACGATCAGCGTCTCCAAAAGCCTCTTCCAGCTCTCCATGTTATCCATTGCGGTCGTATTCGTATATTCCGTCAGGAATGAGCTGGCTGACGTGGCATTCTTCTCATACAGGTCCAGAGCCTGCTTCTCTATAACGGGCTGCCGGGAAAGGGCCGCCCCTTCAAGACGGGACTGCTCGACTTTGATGCTCGGGATCATCTCCGCATACATCAACCGGGCCCAGTTTTGCACCATTTCATAAGGCCAGAAGGCAACATCCATATCGTAAATCCAGTGGGACCCGTTCTGGTATGAAGCCGGAATTCCCAGAATTCCTGAATAGAATGGCGTATAGCAGGTCTCAGACGGTGATGACAGTCCCAGCCAGCAGACCCCGCCTATTGGATCGGGCAGACTGTCTCTGGCCTGAGCTACATATGAGTATCCGCAGGGATCTGTTGATACCGGCCTGGCCCAGGCACCTGGCTTGAGCTCTTCAGAGTACAGCCGATCATGAACATCGAAAGGACCCCAATTTCGATAGGGATTGCCAAATGGCCCGCCTGCGGGAGGCGCAGTCAGATCAAAATCTGTTCCCTCATAGTGATCTCTAAATAGACCGAAGGCATCTGTTAGATTGATGGGATTGTCGGGGACGACTGCGAATGGATACTCTCTGGTGAACGGCCCTTCAACATAAGGAGATAGATTTTGGGAAGGAGCAATTCTGTCCATAATCCGCCAAACCCGGCCGAGGGAGTAATATGGATGCGAATACTCTCCAGCGCCAAACACACTTGCCCAGTCCAGAGGGCCGTCGGCAGGTTTCCACCAGCCCATGGTTTCAGCATCGTTGAATAGATTTTGAGAATAGATTTGATCTTTATTTTTCGGATCTACTTCCCTGATTCTGAATTCATTTGCTGCAACGAATACCTCGCCCTCGGGGACCTTCTGGGCCACCCAGTATCCACCAGTTCCAGAGGGAGTGCCGCCGCACATCTCCATGACCCAAACCTCTGAGGCGTCGCCGTAAATAAGCGTCTCCCCCGTCCCGTAGTATCCAAATTCATCTATGAGCTGTCCCGTGAGGTTTACTGCCTCCCTGGCGGTTTTGCATCTCTCCATGGCAATGTTCGACAGCTCTGAGCTGTAGAAGATCCTTTTTCCGATCTCTGCATCCGGATGTATCTTTGCATAGTCGGTGCACTCGCCGGACATCAACTGATGCTCATTGATTATCCCGTAGGAGCCAGTGAGGTAGCCATAGGTATGCTCCACCTCATCTATGGATCCGATAATGGTTTGATTGCCAGGCGAGGCCGAGGAATTATCTCTGAATTCTCCGCCGCTGTTGGGATCATAGGGAATGAGTCGTTTGGACCCAGGCGAATGGTCTTGAGCCGGGACATATTCGAAGACAACCATGTCCTCCCTAATGATGCCGCCGACATCACCAGGACCGAAGCCGTCATTGGTATGACCGACCAGGACAGATCCATTAGACGACGCCGATTTGGTGACTCCAAATGTTGTGCAACTAAGCCCGGGCGAAGAGAGTGCTAATAGCATACAAAGTACTAAAGATAATCTAACTGCTGACATGTGCATAAATGCGCTTGAAGTCCATAAATAACTTGTGGCTTTCCATAAAAATTTTGATTATCCGTCCACATTGGAAGGACCGCGATTTTAACCATGCAGAAAAGATAGTTTAGGCCTTCTCCACCTCAGCCTTGACCAGAATATGCACCTCGCCAGGACTGGCCTTGCCACGCGTCTTCTTCATAACCAATCCCACGATGAAGTTCAGGGCGCGCTCGCTTCCTGCCCGGTAGTCCGCCACGGCAGCCGCGCTCTCCGCCACGGCCTCTCGCACGGCTTTTTGCACCGCATCGTCCTCTGCTTTGCCCAGGCCCATTGTCCGGACGATCTCCTCCGGCGAGCTGCCTTTCTTGTCCAGGATGCTGCGGATGATCTCCACCGCCCCGTCCTCGGTGATCTCGGCTCTCTCCAGCATCTGCACAATATCGACCATGTGCTCCGTACGGAAGGCGTCGATAGCGAGATTGCGGTAGTTCAATTCGCCCTTGAGAACATCGGCGATCCAGACCGCGGCGGCTTTGGGCGCGGCCTTAGCCGCAACTGCCTCGTAGAAGTGGGCCAGCTTGATCTCGGATGTTAACGATTTGGCATGATCGTCCGCCAGAGAGTACTGCTTAACAAACCTCTCCCGCTTGTCATCGGGCAGCTCAGGCAGTGTGGCCTTGATGTCCGGTACCCAGGAGGCGATGCGCAGTGTCACCAGATCGCACTCGGGGAAGTAGCGGTAATCATGTGCCCCCACCTTGCTTCTGATGGAGACGGTCACATTGCGCAACTCATCGAAGTGACGGGTCTCCTGCACCACTTTGATGTTGCGTCTTGCCAGGTTCTTCTGGCGGGTGATCTCGTAGGAGAGGGCTTTTTCCACGCCTTTGAAGCCGGAGATGTTCTTGACCTCAGACCGGTCTCCTCCTCTTAGAGAGATGTTCGCATCCACACGCATGGACCCTTCCAGGGAGCCATCAAAGACGTCCAGATATTCGAGAATGCTCTTCAGCTTGTCCAGGAAAGTGCGCGCTTCTTTCGGAGATCGCAGATCCGGCTCGGTCACCACTTCCAG
The DNA here is from genome assembly GCA_963702455.1 of uncultured Methanosarcinales archaeon. Classification (GTDB taxonomy): domain Archaea; phylum Halobacteriota; class Methanosarcinia; order Methanotrichales; family Methanotrichaceae; genus Methanothrix. The sequence goes on along the minus strand of CAVPCV010000011.1, from coordinate 212,071 downwards.
AAGGGGCATGCCGCAGCGGTTATAGTCCACCATGGTGTACTTCGCCTTGTCGATGGTGCCGGCATGCACCAGCCGTCCGGGGTCCTCCTCCATGTGCGCGCGGTTGATGCGGATATCCCTCTCCAAACCATCATCCCCCAGGATCATGATGTGGCCCTTGGTAGCCAGGGGAAAATCATACTGGCTGATCTGGAAGCCCTTGGGGAGATCCGGGTAGTAGTAGTTCTTGCGGTAGAAGAGCGTCTCTTCTTCAATGGTGCAGTTGAGGGCCAGACCCACTTTTATGCCGCACTCTACGGCTTTCTTATTCAGCACGGGCAGAGATCCCGGCAGCCCCAGACAAACGGGGCAGGTATGAGTGTTGGGCTCGGAATTATGATACGCCGTAGAGCAGCCGCAGAACATCTTGGACTGCAGACGGTTGAGCTGAACGTGAATCTCGAGACCAATGATGACGTCATCCATCTAGACCACCTCCGGCGTTCTTTCGTGGTACGGCGTGGCCGCCTCGAAGGCATGCGCCGCCCGCAGCACCGCGGCCTCGCCGAAGTGCGGCCCCATGAGCTGCAAGCCGATGGGCAGCCGCCCGGCAAATCCGCAGGGCACGGAGACCGCAGGAACGCCGGCCAGGTTGATGGGCACAGTGAAGACATCCGCCATGTAGAGCGAGAGGGGATCGTTGATGCGCTCTCCGATCTTGAAAGCCGGAATGGGCATGGTGGGGCTGGCCAGGAGATCTACATCCTTGAAGGCCCGCAGGAAGTCCTCTTTGATCAGCGTTCTCACCTTCAAGGCCTTGAGATAATAGCGGCCGTAGTAGCCGGCAGAGAGGGCATAGGTCCCCAGGAGTATGCGCCTCTTCACCTCCGGCCCAAAGCCCTGGCTGCGAATCTCGGAGAAGGTGGTATGCCAGTCCTTATCCTCCCCCTCCTGGCGGAGCCCGTAGCGCAGGCCGTCGAAACGGGCCAGATTGGAGGAGGCTTCGCTCATGGCAATTACATAATAGGCGGCGAGAGCATAGCGCGTATGCGGCAGGCTGACCTCCTGCCACTTTGCGCCCAGGTTTTCGAGCACGGATACTGCGTCCCAGACCGCTTTTTCCACCTCTTTGTCCACTCCCTCGCCGAAATACTCACGAGGGATGCCGATCTTCAGGCCGCTGACTCCTTCTTTGAGGCCCGGCAGATAGCTTCCCTTCTCGGCCGAGGTGGTATCCCGCCGGTCATGGCCGGCGATGATCTCCATGAGGAGGGCGGTGTCCTCCACAGTATGCGTCAGCGGCCCGATCTGCTCCAGAGAGTTGGCATAAGCAACGAGACCGAAGCGCGAAACCAATCCGTAGGTGGGCTTCAGACCCACGATACCGCAAAAGGAGGCCGGACAGCGCACTGATCCGCCGGTATCTGAGCCCAGGGCACACGGGGCTTCGCCGCCGGCAACACAGGCCGCGCTACCGCCGCTGGAACCGCCCGGAACGCAACGTCCGGTCCCAGGGGTTTCTGGTTGGTCCGAAAGCGCTCGTCTCTGTGGAGGTGCCCATGGCAAACTCGTCCATATTGGTCTTGCCCATGATGATGGCCCCCTCCGCCTTGAGGCGTTCGACGACATGAGCATCATAGGGCGGGATGTATCCCTGCAGTATCCTGGAGCTGCAGTTGGTCTCGATGCCTCTGGTGGATATGCACTCTTTGATGGCGATGGGAACGCCAGCTAACAGTCCCTGGCCGGGATTTTTATCAAACTTTCTGGCCTGATCGATTGCGCCTTCCCTGGCAAGAGTGGTGAAGGCATTGAGCGAGCTCTTCTCGATCTTCTCAAAGAGCCGGCAAAGATATTCCTCAGCGGATCCGCTCCGCAAACTGGCCCTTAATTCGGAGAGCATAATCACACAATCCTGGGGCTCTTGAAGTAGCCGTTTTCGCGCCGCGGTGCATTTTTGAGCGCTTCTTCCTGGGTGAGTGACTCAAAAGCCACATCCTCCCGAAAGATATTGGCCAGGTCCACCACGCGATAAGTGGGTTCTACTCCATCCGTATCCACTTCGTCCAGCTGATGGAAGTACTCCAGAATGGAGTTGAACTGCTCCACGAACTCATCCTTCTCCTCATCCTCAATCTTGATGCTGGCAAGCCAGCTGATGTGCTCCACATCTTCCTTGGTGATCATGTCATCCCACGCTTTAAACCCGCAGCCGTTCGGCGTTTCATGATAGTGATATATGAATAGAGCGACCTGCCATGCCCGTCTCTTTTTGCTGGTCTGGGGCCAGAGAGCATCTTATCGGATATAAAGTCTCTTTTCGAACAAAAAGGAAGGAACTGAATGGACTCCGAAAATCAATTATGCTCCGCCATCAGGCCACAGAGTTGCAGAGATTTCAAGGCAAAAGGCTTAAGCATTTTGATGGGATGATAGCCAAGGGATATATTGGAAATCGGATAATGATATATGAAAAAGAATGATGTTATTGTGATTGGTTCCGGAATCAGTGGCTTACTGACAGCGCTAGCCCTCTCCAGAGAAGGCAAGAAAGTACTGATTTTGGAAAAAGATGACTATATTGGCGGAGTTTGCAGGTCTTACGAGGTAGATGGTTACCGGGTGGATACAGGACCTCATGCCATAACAAGGTTGGAGAACGGTCCCCTCAAGGAGCTGATGGACAAATATTTTAGTGTGGTTCCTCAGTTCATTCCTTTTGGAAAGTACTATGTGAGAATCGGCAGCGAGATAAAGACGTTTCCCTGGAGCATCAATGCCTGGCTGACTTTTAGCCTGCTCCCTATGACAGACAGACTGCTCCTGATGCGGGCCTTATTCAATACGTTGTATCTGCTGAATTCAGGCAAGGATTTTTCCAATATTCCTCTATCCGAAATACTTCCCGACAAGGTCTCAATTACGACCAGACGATTTCTGGACTGGCTATGTTACTTTATGGTAGGCACGTCCATAGACAATGCGCCGATCTCTCGATTTATCGATAATAAGATCCACCACCCTCATCCGCACGTGGTTCCCTATGTGGGAAAACTGTATGACTTATTTATAACCGAGGGTGCCAAAGATCAGGGATACCCTAAAGGGGGCCTCCAATCTATAGTGAACTCCATTTTGGCATCATTTCCAAAAGAGGGAGTGGAAATCAAGACGAATGAGAAGGTTACAAAGATCGAATGCAGCAAGCGAGTGGAACGGGTGGTTACAGATGAGGATAGTTACGAGAGTGAAATGGTTGTCTACTCGGGCTTCTCATCTAACTTACCATATCTGGTTGACGATTTACCAGCTGATTATACCAAAAATCTGCTATCAATCAACAAAGTCAGATCATTGACAATATGGCTTGGTCTGACCAAGAAGATCTTTACAAACTATGGTTCCGAGATGTGGATCGACTCGGATCCGTATGCATGGGTGGTTCCTACCACAAACTATGATCCCACATTAGCGCCCAGAGGGAATCAGCTTGCAAGTTTCGCATTTACCTTGCCGGGCGAGTACAATGCATCTGACATAAAGAAAAAAGCATTTGATACCATAGTCAATTATATTCCTGGCATCGAAAAGCATATTGATATGATACATTATCAAGAACTAATACCAGAAAAGGCATCCTGGGGGCTAAACTCCGGCTTCGGGGATGTAAGAACTCCGATAGGAAATCTTTACTGCGTGGGGACAGATACCGAAAAGAGGAGCGCAGGAGTCAATCGGTCGGCATATTCAGTTTTGAGGTGTCTGGATACGATGAAAGCAGATGGAAATTTGTGATAAACACCTAAAACGGAACCCTTTTATCTTTTCTCCTGTTTTAAGACCAGCATGTTCAAGATAGGCTTTGTCAAGCTGGGAAATATCGCTACCTCGACGGTCATCGATCTTTCCCTGGACGAGATCGCGGAAAGAACAGATATCGAGTTCAAGATCGTCAGCTTCGGCCCCAAGATGACCAAAAAAGAGGGAGAAGCAGCTTTGGAGCTGAAAGAGTGGGGCCCCCAACTGGTGGTGGTCACCAGCCCCAATGCAGCGACCGCCGGTCCAACTACGGCACGCGAGCTCTTCCGGGGTCTCCCCACCATCATAGTCTCCGATGGTCCGACCAAGAAGGAGGCACGCGACCTGCTGGCAGCAGATGGATATGGTTACATCATCCTCGCCGTGGACCCGCTCATCGGTGCCAAGCGTGAGTTCCTCGACCCGGCTGAGATGGCGCTCTTCAACTCCGATGCGCTCAAGGTTCTGGCCGCCTGCGGTGCTATCAGACTTGTTTCGGAAGAGCTCGACCTCGCCATGGGCACAATCGCCAGGGGCGAGACCCATCTGCCAGCCATTTTGGCCACACCCGAGAAGTGTGCAGAGCGCATGAACTTCCAGAATCCTTATGCCAGGGCCAAAGCCGTTGGAGCTTTGCATATGGCCCAGACCGTAGCCGGCATTGACGCCCAGGCCTGCTTCCGCCTCAAGGAGCTGGAGCAGATCGCCCTGGCCGCGGCCGCGGGCCATGAGGTCATGCGGGCGGCGGCACGCCTCGCCGACGAGGCCCGAGAGCTGGAGAAGTCCAACGATACAGTCTCACGCAAGCCCCACGCCCGCACAGGAGAGTTGATGAGGAAGACCAGGCTTCTGGAAAAGCCGGAGAAGATTTAGGATAGATTACTTTCGCTCCGCGCTCTCATTGGCTAAATAGGGGCAGGTAGCAACCAGCTCCTGCAATTTAAGGGACTGCTGCCCGGCCCTACTCGCTTCTGGGCAAGAGATGGGCAGCCTTCCCATTAATCCAGCATTTTTCTGAAAGCGGCATATCCTGCATAGAAAGAGTTTTAGCATCCTAGCGCTTTGATCTTCCCTGCAATGGCTCTGCTGGAGATCAAGGGGGTAAATAAGCAATTTTTCGCGGATGGAAATGAGATGGAGGCCCTGCACGACATCAATTTGAGCATCAGGGAGAACGAGTTCGTCTGCTTCATCGGCCCCTCCGGCTGCGGCAAGACAACTTTACTTCGCATAGTTGCGGGCCTGGAGGACCCCACATCCGGCACCGTTACCCTTGATGGCAATCCCATAAGAGGTCCGTCTCCGGAGAGGGGCATGGTCTTCCAGGAGTACTCTCTCTTTCCCTGGCGAACCGTCCTGGACAATACAGTCTTCGGCCTGGAATTGAAGGGAGTTCCTGTGGCAGAGCGGAGAAGGCTGGGGAGACAGTATCTGAAGATGGTCGGCCTGGAGCGCTTTGAGACCCGCTATCCTCATGAGCTCTCCGGCGGCATGAAACAGCGGGTGGCCATCGCCAGAGCTCTTGTCAACAATCCCAAGGCTCTGCTCATGGATGAGCCCTTCGGAGCTTTGGACGCCCAGACGCGCAACATCATGCAGTCCGAGCTTCTGCGCATCTGGGAAGAGGAGAAGAAGACGGTGATCTTTGTCACCCACAGCGTTGATGAGGCCATCTACCTGGCGGATACCATTGTGATCATGTCCGCACGTCCGGGAAGAATCAAGGACGTCATTCCGATTCCCCTCACAAGACCCCGAAGCAGGACCAGCACCGAGGTCAATCAGATAAGGGATCGTATACTCTGTGACCTTCGCTCTGAGATAGTGACCTGTTGAGGATATGGTTTTATATCGCCTTAGATCACTTATATCTCAGCCTGTTTTTCGCTGGTGAGGCAGTTGGTCAGATCTAGATGGATGGAGCTTCCGCGCATAGTAGCGGTAGGTAGTGGAGTGATACTGGAGCTGCCAGAGATCTGCGCCGATCTGTTGCTCAAGAGGCGCGGCCTCATCATAACCGGCCCCCGCACTGAGGACGTGGTGGGAAAAGCCATATTTGAGCTCCTGGAGGATGCCGGTTTTCAGCCCGAGACTCTGATTTGCACTGCCTCCAAGCTGGAAGAGGTGCATCGCGCAGATGGGCTGGCCCAGGAGATTGGGGCAGGATTCCTGATTGGTGCTGGTGGCGGCAGATCGATAGATATTGCCAAACTCGCCTCACTGGGAATGAATATTCCCTTCCTATCGGTTCCCACCGCCGCTTCTCACGACGGCATCTGCTCCTCCCAGGCATCCTTGACGGTAAATGGAGAGACCACTTCCCTTCCGGCACAGTCGCCCATGGCCATTGTGGCCGATACCAAAATAATATCTCAGGCGCCGGCAAGGCTCCTTCGTGCCGGGTGCGGCGACATTATCTCCAACTACACTGCCATCCTGGATTGGCAACTGGCACACCGGCTCAGAAATGAGGAGTTCAGCGAGTACGCCTCCGCCCTCTCCGGCATGACGGCGCACATGGTCGTCGAGCTTGCGGCAGAGATTCGACCCGGCCTCGAGGAATCGGCAAAGATCGTCGTTAAAGCCTTGATCTCCAGCGGCGTGGCTATGAGCATAGCTGGCTCTTCCCGGCCGGCCAGCGGCTCAGAGCACAAGTTTGCCCATGCCATGAACCGCATCGCTCCAGGAAGGGCGCTGCATGGCGAGCTGTGTGGTCTGGGCACCATAATGATGATGTATCTGCATGGCGGCGACTGGAAGATGATAAAAAAAGCATTGGCTCTGGTGGGAGCCCCTACCTCTGCCGCAGAAGTGGGCCTGGATGCGGAGAACGTGATCGAAGCCCTGATCAAAGCCCATGAGATCCGGCCGGAACGCTATACCATCCTGGACACAGGCCTGAATAGGATTGCTGCGGTAAAAGCCGCCGAAGCTACAGGCATTATTTAATAGGATAATAATTATCAAATTATGATGATGAGAATGGAGTATGAACTATGTCCGAGGCATCTACACAAATTACGCTGATTGGAACGAAACTCGCCAGCATTGGCATGGAATTCACCTTTGTGGGCTCGACTCCGGAATGCGAATCCTGCAAGCTCAGGAACACCTGCATAAATCTGGAGCCTAAAAGGCGCTACAGAGTCCTGGGAACGCGCGGAGAGCTGGTCCACGAGTGTCCCATCCACGAGGCAGGGGTTCGAGCCGTGGAGGTTGCAGAAAGCCCCATAATTGCCGCTTTCGACGCCAGAAAGGCATTCCCCGGATCCAAGATCGTCTTTGAAGCCATGAAGTGCGATGATCCGGAATGCAGCATGTATGATATCTGTCATCCCACGGGATTGAAGGATGGCGAGAGATGCACTATTGTGGAAGTTGTGGGCGAAGCTCCTGAGGATTGTCCACGGGGAAGTGTTTTGAAGCTGGTGGAGTTCCGCCGCTAGATGAATACTATCACTTACTCCCGAAATATTTTTCTTCCAGTGACGGACCTCTGCCGGAACCGCTGCGGTTATTGCTCTTTTCGAAGGGAACCGGACAAAGCCCATTTGATTCAAAGATCCCAGGCACTGCGGCTGCTGGAACGCGGCGCAAAAGAAGAATGCTGTGAAGCGCTTTTCACCTTTGGCGAGAGCCCCTGGCAGGTTCCTGGCTTCCAGAGGCTGCTCGACGGGGCAAGAACCCCGGATCTCCTGGATTACCTGGTAGAGCTATGCGAGATGGCACTCGAGCATGGCCTGTTGCCTCACACCAACGCCGGGCTCCTGGCAGAAGAGGATTTGATTCGTTTGCAGCCCTATAACGCCTCCATGGGACTGATGCTGGAAAGCACTGCTAATCTGTCTGTCCACGCCCAGTCGCCAGGAAAGAGGCCTGACTTGAGATTGGAGCACATAGCCCGGGCGGGCCGGCTGCGAATCCCGTTCACCACCGGCATTCTGGTTGGCATCGGCGAGAACTGGCAGGATCGTGTCGAGTCCCTGCGGGCCATCGCCCATCTGCATAGAGTCTCTGGCCATATCCAGGAGGTTATAATCCAGCCGCTTGATCCGAAGCCAGGAACAGACCTGGCGAATGCTCCCCGGCCCGGGATGGATGATCTTTGCCGGCTGGTGAAGACGGCCCGCGAGATTCTGCCCCCAGATGTGGCGATCCAGGTTCCGCCTAACCTCGCGAACCCCTTGTCGCTTGTGAAAGCGGGCGCAACTGATCTAGGCGGAATCAGCCCCGTGACGCCAGACGAGATAAATCCCGAGAGAGCCTGGCCAAGAGAAGAGGAGCTGCAAATCCTTCTCGCGGGTTATACTCTGAAAGAACGGCTGCCGGTCTATCCCCAATTCGTGGAGCGGGGGTGGCATGGTTATAGAACCCGGGGGCTGGCGGCAACTCTGGCAGGCGAGGACGGCCTTCGGGCGAAAAAGTATATCTTCTAAGGCAGGGTGGTGAATAAGCTTGTGAAGAAGAATTGGTTGGAGATAGGCATGAGCACGGGCCTCGTGCTCCTTATGATCGTCCTCATTTTAGGAGCTCAATTGGTCCTTCCTGCAGAGCTGAGACCTTCGAGCTTCGCCCTGATCGTCTTGTTCTTCATGGTGGCCATGGGCTTTCTGGGATTGAGACTCGTGGATATGTAGCGACGTTAAATATAAATATAATAATAGACATTTTCCGTCGAGGGTTTTTTAGATGGCTGGATTTTTGGAAAAGCTCAAGCTCATAGGAAAGTCCGGAGAACAGGATTACTCTGAGGTAGATCTGGGTCAATTCGTGGAGTCGAGCGGCTCCTCTGAGACCGTCTTGCGCGTCGCGGAGCTGGGTCGAATCGAGGTTCTGCCGGAGATCAAGCAGGAGATCTACGCCGGGAATATCGTCCTGGTGGATATCGCAGGGCTGAAGAGGGATAAAGCCGCCCTGGATAGGGCCGTTGGGGAGCTCAAAAAGGCTGTCGAAGATGTCTCCGGAGATATTGCAGGAATTGGAGACGACTTAATCGTATTAGTTCCCAACGGCATAAAGATAGACCGCGAGAAGGTGGTCGGAGGAAAAGATTGAATCTAACTACAAATGCTAACTGCCCAGTCTGCTCTGCCGAGATGCAGTTTTGTTGGGAGACTCGGGATATCCCGCATTTCGGAGAGGCCATGATCATCGCCGGAGTCTGCGACTGCGGCTTTCGTCATAGCGATACCATTCTCTTGACTCAGAAGGAGCCGGTGCGGAGCACATTGCCTGTAGAGACCATGGAAGATCTGGATGCCAGGGTGATCCGCTCCTCCAGTGGCACCATAAGAGTCCCGGAGCTGGGCATTGATATAGAGCCGGGATTTGCCTCGGAGTCGTACATATCCAATGTGGAGGGCGTCTTAGACAGGATCGAGGGCGTGGTATGTTTTGCCACACGCTCGGCGCGAGAGGCGGAAAACCTCGAAAGCACAATGAAAGGCGAAGAGATCCTGGAGATGATTGAACTTGCTCGCAAGGGGCAGTTTCCACTGACACTAATTATTGAGGATCCCCTGGGAAATAGCGCCATCGTTTCAGAAAAGGCTGTGCAATCCCCTCTGACGGATGAGGATATAGCCCGCCTCAAGACCGGCATTATACTCTTGGACGCTTAGAAATGCTGGTCTTAAGCGGTGGCACGGGCACCCCCAAGCTTCTACGAGGCCTAAAAGAACTTCTTCCCCCTTGCGACCTCTCAGTTGTCGTAAATACAGCAGAAGATCTCTGGATCTCCGGGAACTACATCTCACCAGATCTCGATTCGGTGCTTTATACGCTGGCAGATTTGATAGACGAAAAAAAGTGGTGGGGTGTAAAGGGCGACAAAACCCTCACCCATGACTTTCTGCTCACCCTGGGCGTGGATGAGAAGCTCACCGTAGGGGATAAAGATCGAGCCGTGCACATCTTTCGCTCCAATCTGCTCCGCCGCGGTGTCAAATTAAGTCTGGCCACAGAAGCCCTGGCCGGGTCATTGGGGGTGGAGCAGAAAGTCGTCCCCATGACGGACGATATCGTCTCTACCGTTGTCGCCACATCAGAGGGGGTGATGCATTTTCAGGACTTCTGGGTAAGTAGGAGGGGCGAGCCGGATGTTCGCTCAGTCGTTTTCACGGGATTGGAGGAGGCGCTTCCCAGCCAGGGATTCCTGGATCTGCTGGAGAAGGAGGATACGGTTCTCATCGGGCCCAGCAATCCAGTCACCAGCATCGGCCCCATCCTGGCTCTGCCAGGTGTGCGAGAGCGCCTCCGGGACAAGAAGGTCGTGGCAGTGAGCCCTCTTGTTGGGAATAAACCTGTCAGCGGTCCGGCTGCCAAGCTCATGGCGGCCTGCGGCGTTCCTGCCAGCGATGAAGGTGTGGCAGCTCTACTCGGGCCTATCGACCTCTTCGTGGTGGACAGGAAGAGCGACTACCGCGGCGAATGCAAGCGCATGAAAACGCTTATGAGGACGAAAAATGAGAGTCTAGCAATGGCAAGAAGCTTGCTGGATATGATTTCATGTTCTTAGGCATCGATCACGGCACCACAGCCATAAGGTTTGCCACCGAAAAAGCACGCTGCTGGGAGCTTCCCAGGCTTGACGCGAGCCGGCTATCTGCTCAGGAGATCATATCCCGGGTCTCGCAAAACCTTCTTCTCAGAGACGTAGACCTCGTGGCCCTGACTTATTCTATGGGAGACGGCCTCACCAGTATCGTTAGGCTGGAGGACGCCCCCCACCGGGGCCTGGTCAGCCTGGATGGGGCCGGCCTCCATCAAGGCGGCGGCACCAGGGTCTTTGAAGCCGTAAGTGAATCTGGCTGGCCGGTGATCCTCTTGCCCGGCATACATCGCGCCAGCGATATCGATCCCAGGTTGAAGGTCTTCAGCCACGGCATGAGCCCGGAGAAGGTGGGGCTGGCTTACGGCGTCTTCAAAAAGAACGTTCACAGCTTCATCGTCTGCGATGCCAGCTCCAATACCGTGAGCTTTTGCGTCCTTGATGGAAAGATCATCGGGGCCATTGATGCCCCCATCTTTGCGCCCGGCCTGATGCAGGGTCCTCTGGACGTGGACGCCATAAGAGACGTGGACGCGGGAAAGATGACGGCCAACCAGGCCTTTGCCAGAGGAGGCATTCTCAGGAAGATGGGAAAAGCAGCATTGGAGGAATGCCACCCGGAGGAGAGGGTGCTGGCTCTCGAATCACTGGCTCTATTCGCGGCCATGGAGATCAATGCCCTGCTCGTCCTTTCTCGGGATCTCGGCGAGCCGAATCCGGGTCTATTTTTAGCGGGAAGCCCGGCCCCTTTGATCAAAGGGCGCGTAGCCGAGCTTCTGGGCAGAGATGTGGGGACGCTTGAGAGATGCTCGGCAGCGAAAGGGTGCGCCTGCATTGCAGAAGACGTATTCAAAGGCTGCAAAGACATCCTGGGCCTGGAAGTGGATGAGCGAGTCCGGGATGTTTTATAGAATATATTTTATATAGTATCTTTGTGGTCTGTGCTGACCTTTTTAAAAAAAATAATCGTACGGCTTATGGAACGACATCGATTAGCCGTACGTTTTCCAAACTCCAGTAGCGTCGCCGTTTCCGAGAGTGCGCTTGACCCCGGTGTAGTAGTGCATCACCTGGCGAGTGTCTTTGGAGAATTGGGCTTTGTTATACAGATCGCCCAGGCCGATGGTATGGCCCATCTCGTGAAGGGCTACACTCCCAAAATCATAGGTTCCTGCCGCACCTGTGGTGCTCCACTTGTAGTTGGAGTTAAAGGCGATGTCGGATTCCACAATAGGGTATTCGTTTCCAGGTTTTCCGTCATATCTTTGCTGATAGTTTGTGCCTGGCTTGTAAATTTGATACCATGTGCCGGCTGAGGCCAGCGCGGTGCATCCTGGATTGTATTTCAGGAAGGAGATCACATTCTGCTTATCGTACTTTCCCTGGACTGCAGTAGTTACAACCGCGCCGCCATCACTGAAGAGGTTCTGGTTAGTGGCGGCATCCCAGGTTTCAGCCGCGGCGGAGACCGCACCCTGCATCTCTGCCGTGGTGAGGCCAGATCCGGCGGCATTAACCGACATCTTGACCTGTGGATCGAGTTGCACCCACTTCTTGCCAGAGAGCCAGTACGCATTAGGATTGCCGCCCGTTGGGGTTTGGACGGGACCCGTCAATATCGTTCCCAAAGAGGTGCCATCTCCGGTGACGGCTTCACCAACGAATCCAAGATCAAAGCGGGCATTGATGCCAAAAGGCACCCCGGAGAGGATTGCACTGCCTGTGATGCTGGAACCGCTCATATCCATGTTTGTCGTGAGATCGTCACCTGCAACAGTCGCACTAACTCCATCCGAGGTTGCGTATATGGCGCCAGTTCCAGAGGCGGACAGCGAGCCTGCTGACTGTCCTCTGGCCATCGTGGCATGTGCATATGCCTGCGAATCTGGGCTCAGTTCGAATGTGGTCGAAGTTGATGTTACCTGGCCGCTGCTTCCTCCGCTCATGCTGACAGATATGCCGAAAGCAGGAGCCAGAAGGGCGAGCTGGAGCATTGCTAACGCTAAAACCAAAATGCTTTTTTTCATTACGACCCTCCCACTTTTAGTACTTATTAAAAATAAGTATTGCAAGTACTTAGCTTTAAACATTTCTGCTTTTTTAGGAAGTATTGCTGCATTATCGTCGAATTTTAGAACATATATAGATGATTTCATAAAGCCTAAGTGTTCGTAATAACGATCTGTGTTGGGATCAAAATCAGCTGAAGGAACCAATAATAAATAAAATATATGTAAATAGCTTTAGACAAGGAAGCATCGCAGGTTAACGAAGAAGGTCAAAACTCTCGAGGGACTCGGAATTGAAAATCATGATACCTGGTTCAAACTGCAAGACAGCGACATTTTGGCGCCAAAATAAGGTATGTAGAACAAGCTTTCAGCGGATCAGATACGAGGGTTAGGGCTCAGGGTGGTAGAATAGAGAGTTGATGCAAAAAAGCACCTGATATGGCAGAAGGACTCCCTGGTAGCATCTGCCCCTTGAGCGAATCAATAGTTTAGAATTCCTCCCACTAAACTGAGGCTAAACCCAATTCAACTAAGGCTTTTGACGTATATCTCTCATGTGCAATCCCAACGTGAATCGCTATTATGAATACAGCGACATATCGAAATCTATAAATAGGATCGTCATTTAACGTTGAGGCTGCAAACCGAGGAAAGGCTTATAAGACCAAGCAAATGCCTGTTACATCCGTAACACAGGATTTGGTTCTTGGCACTAAGGAGGATTGATTTAATGAAAATGTTCATACTAGTTCTAGCATTAACTGCATTCTTGTATAGCTTAATGACACCTGCCCTGTGCATATCTGTGAGTGTCAGTGGTGGAACCGGTGGGGGCTCCGTCTCTACATCCACGAACTATAATCTCGACGACTCGACTCGGCTTCAGGAGCAAACCGTGCTGAGTGAAAGCCAAATGGTCCAGTCCAGGGAGGCGACGGGATCCGGCAACAACCTCATTGATCAGTCGGTGGGTGGGAATGGATACAGCGTCAATAATGTCATTGATAGCTCAGGTTCCTTCAGCACCTCTGCTTCTACTGCGGCATCCAGCACCAGCGCCAGTCTGAGCCAGAGCTTGGTGGGCAGCGGAGATCTGAGCACCTCAATTGATGGCGTTACCGCCTCAGGTTCTTCCGGCCAGATATCGGAGGTGACTGGCGGTGCATTATCTACCACGCAGACTCTTGCGGCTGCCAGTGGTGTTTATGCGGGCCAGAATACTCAGCTGAGCGGTCAAACAGGCGGCATCGGCTCCAGCTCCTTCTCTGCAGGTAACGAGATCAATGTAGCAGGAGGCTTCTCAGGAGAAGGTGACCTGGTGGCAGATCTCTTGGCGATGGCGACCGATCGATCCTTCGTCGACGGAGATGCTTCATTCCTAGGAATTTCGGTTCTGGGCGATGAAACCATGCAGACCTTAAACCTGGGTGATATGGGCTATTCTGTGGACGGTGTGTACGAAGCGCCTGGAGGCTCGCTCGGAACCTTCGGCCTGAGCGCAACCAACTACCCGGATGGCAATATCGGCAGCGATACTTCTTCTCTGCTATCAGCACCCGCGGTAACCTCTACTGGCGGAAATAGTAACGCGTACTGGCTCTCTGGTAAGAAGTGGACGCAACTCAATCCACAGGTCAAGATGTCGGTTAACGCGGCTGGATCAGGCCTCACCGGTGCCCAGATGCGGGGCGCGGTTTCTGCCGCAGCAGAGACCTGGGATGCCGCCACTAACCAGAACCTCTTCAGTGATGGCGGTGCGGTTGATACTACTGCAGTCCAGGGAAAATATGATAAACAGAATGTGGTCTCCTTCCTGAAATACAATCCAGGATGCACCGCGCTGGCCTCAGCCGGCACGTGGTACCGGCTCACGAAAGTGGGTGGATATTACCCGATAGTGGAATCTGACATCGCCTTTAACTCCAACTACAAGTGGACCACGACCGGGGCATCTGGAGCATACGACTTCCAGTCTGTTGCTCTTCACGAGATGGGTCACACCATCGGCCTGGGCGATCTGTATAACAAGGCTATATTCAGCAAGGACAGCCGCCAGGTGATGCACTACTACACCGGCGTCAAACGCACTCTCGGAAACGGTGACTCGACAGGAGTTTGGAAGCTATACGGCTAGATCTAGGCCGCACCTAATCCGTATAAATTTTTTTATATAAGATTTATGTTAGGCAATTCCATGGATTAGCCTTTGTTGAACATTAATACCTGAAATTTGATCGCCCGAGTAGATACCAAGAAATCTCTGCGATCTACGCAATTAATTATGCGATTAAGTTAGGTTATTTGTGCCGTGCAAATATATATACCCGTGATCTATTCCACAATAGTAATGATCCGGCAAAAGCTATATGTAATGTGAGGATATTGTACCATATTGGAGGGATGAATAATATACAACTGAAAATCATTTATATTTTCCTAATTATGGTGGCAATCTTGTCTCAGGCAGAGGGGCAAGTAGGTTATAGAGTCTGTGCGACGGTAAATAATAGCACAGGGAGCTCCTCTTTCGGGTGGAGTCATTATACAACCGTGTTAAATTATGACTTAGAGAGTCACATAAAGGGAGATGGAAATTCGTCTAAATATATAAATATTAATGGATTTGGTGATATTAATTTAAAGGAAAATACCTATACAAAAAAAGGTAGGTTAAAGGAAGATAAGCGCTTATCGATTGCAAGCCAGGTGAATTGGATCTATATCGATGAGAGTTATTCAAGCAACTTAGACGCATATCATGTCGAGATAAATGAGAGCATGCCTACGAACTTGCTGAATGTAGAGGAGATCACCTACCGAGGCGATGGAATATATAAGAGAAATTCTTATACAAATAATGACGATGAAATAATGACAAATTATCAGGCCAAAAAGTTCTCTGAATCTTCGGCCTACCTGGCGGTATATCGAAATGCTTTCATAGTGGCGGATTTAACTCCGGTAAGTGTAGTAAAATTCATAGGTGAAAATTATAGCTCATTATTCCAGGTGAGTTCAGATTCAGATTTGTACACAGGATTTAAATTTAAATCATCTAATGAATTAATCGATGAAAGCTATGTTGGCTCATTCAAACTAAATACAAAGGTGTCTAAGGTCCATAGTTTCGAACGAATTCTTGAGGAAGACGATTGGCTAGGTTGTTGCCCAACGGGATATGGAAGCCTCGATTATTCATTACAGGCGGCGAGATTGTGTTTATGCCGTTCGTCTCTAATTGATTTCAATCAAGGCATAAAATGAAATGGAGGAGCTGTAAATGAGAAGAAATACGTTAGCCGTTTTGGCGCTGACCTTAGTAGCTGCCATCAGTATATTGAATATGACAGCCGCAATGAGCACAGACAAGAGCGTGTCCATGGATGCCAATAATCCCGTCTTGAAGACGATGCAGGCCGGCAATGCGAGCAATGCAGCCAATGACACACCGGAAAGACAATTGGTATTGGCGAATTGGAATAGTTTTGTAGAGAACTTCCTCTATCAGGGCCAAATCAACAACGATACGGCACGCAAAAATATCACATATGATGAAGCAATGGTTCGTAGCACAGCGCTCTTGGTGCTGAATAGCCAAGCATTGGAGGATGGAGAAAAAATAGTCCCGGGAGAGGAATATTCAGATTTCCATGACTATACACTCAATGCAATGAGATATTTCAACATATATCTCTATAATATGGCAAAGCTATTTGAAACACGAGAAGGAGCATACGCGAGATCTGCAAGAAATGCGTTAAATGTCAGCATGGATTATTATACAAAAGGAAGGAATGAAGCAAGCTTCCTATATTAAAAATATTTTTTAGCCTCAATATAGGAGTATGGGTGAGTGGTGACCAACCTCACCCTATCTCGCCCTTTTGGAATCTTCTTCAAATTCTCTGCTTACTTTAAAATCTTAAGTGGAATACGTATCTATTATTAGCATTTAATATTAGCTTTTAATCTCTGAATTTGCCCTCAGCATTTGCTATTAGCCCTTATTTATTATGTCAGAAAGACCCATTGGTTCGTATCCAGGGGAAGATAGTCCTTCTAAAGGAGGCAACGTATTTGTTAAAAAAATGCATGAAAGCTATGGTGGTCCTAGCTGTAATATTGATATCCTTAATTTCGATATCATCCGCAGCAGGCCCGCTTGCCAGGCCTGATATATATCGGGCGCAATGCGGAGTAAGATTGGATGTTCCTGCATCGACAGGACTTTTAGTGAATGATATAACAACTAATCCACCACTGAGTGTGTCCAGCAACACACCTCTCGCTGGGCTGGTGGTAAATGCCGACGGGTCATTTATCTATGATCCACCTGCAAATATCCCTTCAAGCACTTACGTTTACTTCTATTACAGGGCGACTGATAAAAGCGGCGCGGTAACAAATCAGGCGTTGGTTAGAATCGCCGTATACTGCACCTGCCATGGCGCGGCACCGGATATCAAGGTTTGTCCGGGCACCGCGATCACGCCCGAGTTTCTGATATCAGAAGGTGCTGGATGTATGGGATGCCGCGATGCGACACCCAAATTCGACCTCAGCAAGATACCCGCCCAGCCAGTGGCAGGGCAGTGCTACACATATACAGTAGCCTGTCCGGCATGCCAGCTTGTTACGGGCCAGGTGTGCTTTGGAGGTCCGTGCGTTATCACATCGGTGCCATTCAATGTCTGCTCCGGCGTAACACCAACTATTGCGCAGATCCTGGCCCAAGGAAGCGTCTTATGTAGTTGCGATACCACTCCAGAGATCTCAAATATCCATCTTGTCGGAGATCATTGGGAGTACACCATTACCTGCGAGTCAGAATGTGGCCCCGCAACAGGAACGGGCAGGGTGGACATCGAGACGCCTTGCAAGATATCCCTTGTGGGCTTCACCATCCCTATACAAAATTGTCCAGATATACTACCGTCAGAAGAACAAATCATAAATCTAGGCAGCGTGAGGTGCGATGATTGTGATGCAACACCTGTGATATCCAATATCCATTGGATTTCTCAACCACCAAATGAAGCCTGGATAGGGGAGTACACCGTAACATGCACAACCACGAACGGCTGTACATTAACTGCAACGGGACAGTTCGACAATCAGGATTGCTTAGCAGATTGCGAGACTCTGAATTGCGATGATATCAATCCCTGTACCGATGACAGCTGCGATCCATATGATGGCTGTGTCTATACCAACGACGACACGAACGTCTGTGCAGATAGTAATGCCTGCAATGGGGTAGAGGCTTGTTCGGAAGGATCTTGCACGCCGGGTACACCACTGACATGCGAAGACAACAATCTCTGTACCGACGATAGCTGCGTACCGGCTACAGGCTGTGTAAATACCGCCAACACGGCATCATGTGATGACGGCAATGCCTGCACTGTAGACGATGTCTGCTCTGACAAGGTATGCACACCAGGCGCTGCTAAGAGCTGCGATGACAGCAATGTTTGTACCGATGACAGCTGCGATACGGCTTCAGGCTGTGTAAATACCGCCAACACGGCATCATGTGATGACGGCAATGCCTGCACTGTAGACGATGTCTGCTCTGACAAGGTATGCACACCAGGCGCTGCTAAGAGCTGCGATGACAGCAATGTTTGTACCGATGACAGCTGCAATCCGGCTTCAGGCTGTGTAAATACCGCCAACACGGCATCATGTGATGACGGCAATGCCTGCACTGTAGACGATGTCTGCTCTGACAAGGTATGCACACCAGGCGCTGCTAAGAGCTGCGATGACAGCAATGTTTGTACCGATGACAGCTGCGATCCGGCTTCAGGCTGTGTAAATACCGCCAACACGGCATCATGTGATGACGGCAATGCCTGCACTGTAGACGATGTCTGCTCTGACAAGGTATGCACACCAGGCGCTGCTAAGAGCTGCGATGACAGCAATGTTTGTACCGATGACAGCTGCAATCCGGCTTCAGGCTGTGTAAATACCGCCAACACGGCATCATGTGATGACGGCAATGCCTGCACTGTAGACGATGTCTGCTCTGACAAGGTATGCACACCAGGCGCTGCTAAGAGCTGCGATGACAGCAATGTTTGTACCGATGACAGCTGCAATCCGGCTTCAGGCTGTGTAAATACCGCCAACACGGCATCATGTGATGACGGCAATGCCTGCACTGTAGACGATGTCTGCTCTGACAAGGTATGCACACCAGGCGCTGCTAAGAGCTGCGATGACAGCAATGTTTGTACCGATGACAGCTGCAATCCGGCTTCAGGCTGTGTAAATACCGCCAACACGGCATCATGTGATGACGGCAATGCCTGCACTGTAGACGATGTCTGCTCTGACAAGGTATGCACACCAGGCGCTGCTAAGAGCTGCGATGACAGCAATGTTTGTACCGATGACAGCTGCAATCCGGCTTCAGGCTGTGTAAATACCGCCAACACGGCATCATGTGATGACGGCAATGCCTGCACTGTAGACGATGTCTGCTCTGACAAGGTATGCACACCAGGCGCTGCTAAGAGCTGCGATGACAGCAATGTTTGTACCGATGACAGCTGCAATCCGGCTTCAGGCTGTGTAAATACCGCCAACACGGCATCATGTGATGACGGCAATGCCTGCACTGTAGACGATGTCTGCTCTGACAAGGTATGCACACCAGGCGCTGCTAAGAGCTGCGATGACAGCAATGTTTGTACCGATGACAGCTGCAATCCGGCTTCAGGCTGTGTAAATACCGCCAACACGGCATCATGTGATGACGGCAATGCCTGCACTGTAGACGATGTCTGCTCTGACAAGGTATGCACACCAGGCGCTGCTAAGAGCTGCGATGACAGCAATGTTTGTACCGATGACAGCTGCGATACGGCTTCAGGCTGTGTAAATACCGCCAACACGGCATCATGTGATGACGGCAATGCCTGCACTGTAGACGATGTCTGCTCTGACAAGGTATGCACACCAGGTGCTGCTGAGAACTGCGATGACAGCAATGTTTGTACCGATGACAGCTGCGATCCGAGCTACAGGCTGTGTAAATGCTGACAACACTGCATCATGCGATGACGACAATGCCTGCACAGTAGACGATGTCTGCGCCGACGGATCATGTACCGCTGGCACTGAACCGCTGGACTGCGATGACAGTAAAATCTGTACCGATGACACCTGCGATCCAGCTTCTGGATGCGTCTATACTCCTGAGGGCTGCGATTTCGTAGATCCGCCCGTATCCTTCCCACTTCCGGCAGATAATTGTCCTGACATAATGCCGAAGGACGCTGAAATCATAGCCTTAGCCGGTTTGGAGTGTACATGCCCCGATTTCACACCTGTGATAACTGTTCCACCACATGTGATTGGTGTTGTGGATGGTATCACGACGTGGGAGTACACTGCCTTATGCGGATCCCCAGAATGTGGCACATCTGTCAATGGCCAGTTCGACAACCGTGACTGTGCAGGACCTTGCAACTGTGCACCCACTGCGCCGAACCTGTGTGGATGCAAGGGCTACCCGTTCCCGAAGGCTCTCTTCGAGAGGTTAGGTGGAGGCTGCCACCCATTACCTGGTTGTGACCAGACCCCGACTTACAGAATCGATGACTCTCAGGTCAATTACGGCGTAACTGGCAAGACGTACCCCTATACAGTCATCTGCGAAGGATGCAATGAACCAAATAACGTGGCAACGGGCCTTATATACATCAGAAACCCACTGTGCGGCCCGAATGGCAACTGCATCTGCCCCGGACATTGTCCCTGAACAACTTGTTAGAGTAAGAGCACCAAACGGGTGCTCAACTCACCTTTTTTGTCCTGCCGCAACTCCCTGATAAATGTGGAGTACATTGGAGATTGCTGCCGATTTATGACCGCAAATGTTCCAATATCAGTAAATTCATTCAAATATACTCTGAATAGGATTTCTCAAAATGCGGCACTAGGAGAAAAGTTAGTTCCCTGTAACCGCAGTCTAGCATTCAAAATTTTTGGCCCGAAATCCGGCGGTTCTATCAATGAAACTTGTTTACGGATAGGAGATACTTATTAACAATACTGCAGAATTCTTATCTTTTGAGCTCTTAATAAATTATTAACACAACATATGGAGGCAAAGTATATGAACAGCAGATGGATGAATGTCATAGTAGTCTTGGCTGTAGTGCTGATATCACTGGTTTCGGTATCATCCGCAGCAGGACTGCGTGCTATGCCCGACCTGTATACAGGGGGGCAATGCGGAGCGGAACTATCTGTTCCGGCTCCGGGAATCCTAAAGAATGACGTAAAACCTAACGGGTCCGATACAGGTGTAGGCTCCTGAGTCGATCGCCCTTACTGATCCAACGCGCGGGACCGTCGAGGTAAAAGCGGACGGGTCCTTTGTCTTTACTGCGGCAGCAAATCTTCCCACAAGCGTCTACGCTTACTTCTATTACAGGGTAACTGATGGAATCAGCGTAAGCAATTCGGCATTAGTCAAGATCACCGTATCCTGCAAATGCCATGGCGTTGCACCGGACATAACCGTTTGTGTGGATCCTTTCGAGATCACCCCTGAGTACCTCATGTCAGAGGGCGCAGGATGCATAGGATGTCGCGATGCCACACCCAAGTTCGATCTGAGCCAGATACCTGCCGAGCCAGTGATTGGGGAATGCTACCCATACACAGTAGCCTGTCCGGCTTGCCAGCTGATTACGGGCCAGATATGCTTTGAAACACCATGCCAAATTAGCTGGGCGCCATTTACAATCTGCTCGGATGATGAACCAACCGAGGCACTGATCCTGGCAAACGCTGCTATTTCCTGTGGTGATTGCGATTCCACTCCGGAGATATCAAATATCCGCATAGGTCTTAGATACTGGCGAATACACTGATTGGGAGTACACCATCACCTGCGAGTCGGTATGCGGTCCAGAAACCGAGGTAGGAACATTTAGATTGGTGCCATTCTGCGGCTATCGTAGAAGATCCTCTGGGCTTCTCCATTCCGCTGATATTGCAACCGATACATGCCGACTGACGAAGAAATCATAGAAAATGCCGGTTTGAAGTGCACTTGCCCTGATACGACTCCAGTGATAACCGTTCAATCACATGAGATTGATGATGGTGACACTGACCCTAATATCACAACACTGGGAGTACACTGCCTTCTGCGGATCCGATGCATACCCAGAATGTGGCGAATCTGTCGTGGGCCAATTCGATAATCGGCTATTGCCATAGAGCCATGTGGGTGTACACCCACCGCACCGGATCTTTGCAGCTGTGTAGGTCTTCGGCTTCCCAACGGATCTCTTCACTGATCTCGGAGGAGGCTGCCACCCAGAACTAGGCTGCGAAGATTTGACTCCGATCATGGAGATCGATGACTCTAAAGTCGACTATACCACAGCAGGCACAACAATATACCCGTACACAGTCACATGCTACGGATGCACCAACTCGCCGGTTACAGCCACTGGGAGGATATGGATCGATAACCCAACTTGCGATCTAGATACTGGTGAAAATTGCGTGTGCGGTTGTTGTTGACCGGCAGCGCTTGACCACGATCATACTCATATGAGTGTGAATGCTGCGTCTGATCCTGAATCGATCTGAGTAAGAGCACCGTGGGGTGCTCCACTCACTCTTTTTTCGCCTTCATCGCTTCAAATGATCATGCATGATCTTAATCGGCCATGACCATTTCTTTGTAGCTGCCTCAAATTTTTTAAAAACTTAAGACGTCACTAATAAAATTTGTCATTATCCTTTCGACAGGATCATCTCTTCACAGTTATTGCCCAAAAGTCCCAGTGAACCTATCTCTTGAACTTGTTTAAGGAGAATCAATACTTAATGCCAATACTGCAGAATTCTTATCTCTCGAGTTCTCAATAAATTCCCAACACAACATATGGAGGCAAAGTCATGAATAGCAGATGGATTATTACTATATTAGTTTTGACTGTAGCGCTGATATCTCTGGTTTCGATATCATCCGCTGCAGGACCGCGTGCTATGCCCGACTTATATACAGGGGGGCAATGCGGAGTGGAACTATCCGTTCCGGCTCCGGGAATCCTAAAGAACGACGTAAAGTCGACGGGTCCAATACAGGTGAAGGATCCTGAAAAGATCACACTTACCGATCCAAAATTCGGAACCGTGAAGGTAGGAGCGGACGGGTCCTTTGTCTTTACTGCGGCAGCAAATCTTCCCGCAAGCGGCTACGCTTACTTCTATTACAGGGTAACTGATGGAATCAGCGTAAGCAGTCAGGCATTAGTAAAGATCACTGTATACTGCAAATGCCGTGGCGCTGCTCCGGAGATCAACGTCTGTCCGGGCACCGTGATTACACCTGCGTTTCTCATGTCGAAAGGCGCGGGATGTATGGGATGTCGCGATGCCACACCCAAATTCGACCTCAGCAAGATACCGGCTCAGCCAGTGGCGGGTCAATGCTACCCTTATACTGTATCCTGTCCGGCCTGCCAGCTTGTTACGGGCCATGTGTGCTTCAGAGGTTGTGATGACGGCAACGCCTGCACCACTGATTCCTGCAATCCAACAAGAGGATGCACTACGAACCTGTAGTATGCAATGACGGCAATGCATGCACCACCGATTCCTGCAATCCAGCTACAGGATGCAAAACCGAACCGGTAGTCTGCAACGACGGCAATGCCTGCACCACCGATTCCTGCAATCCGGCAACAGGATGCACAACAGGACCTGTAGTATGCAATGACGGCAATGCCTGCACCACCGATTCCTGCAATCCAACAACAGGATGCACAACAAACCCTGTGGTATGCAATGACGGCAATGCCTGCACCACCGATTCCTGCAATCCAACAACAGGATGCACAACAAACCCTGTAGTATGCAATGACGGCAATGCCTGCACCACCGATTCCTGCAATCCAACAACAGGATGCACAACAAACCCTGTGGTATGCAATGACGGAAATGCCTGCACCACCGATTCCTGCAATCCAACAACAGGATGCACAACAAACCCTGTGGTATGCAATGACGGAAATGCATGCACCATTGATTCCTGCAATCCAGCTACAGGATGCACAACAAAACCTGTGGTATGCAATGACGGAAATGCCTGCACAACTGATGCTTGTGTGGACGGAGTATGCGTTTACAGGCCAATAGTCTGCAATGATGGCGATGCCTGCACCACCGATTCCTGCAATCCTGCAACAGGATGCACAATGGAACCAGTAGTATGCAATGACGGAAACGTTTGCACCGCAGACAGCTGCAATCCAGATACAGGAGCTTGTGTCTATACTTCTGTGAGCTGCGATTTCGTAACTCCGCCCATGGCCTTCTCACTCCCGGTAGAGAATTGTCCTGACAAAATGCCGACGGACGAAGAAATCATAACCTTAGCCGGTTTGGAGTGTACTTGCGACTCGACTCCCCAGATAACCGTTCCACCACATTTGATTAGTGATGAGGACGATGTCCCGATCTGGGAGTACACGGCCTTCTGCGGGTCCGAAGAAATCCCAGAATGCGGCAAATCTGTCGTGGGCGAATTTACAAGCAATTGCGAGTTGCCGCCACCGGATTGCTCCTGTGCACCCGCCGCACCGGACCTGTGCAGCTGTAAAGATTTTGGTTTCCCAATGGAACAATTCGAAGACCTGGGTGGAGGCTGCAATCCAGATCCAGACTGCGATGTGACTCCGACAATGGTTATAGATGACTCTGCGGTCGACTATACCAAGGCAGGCAGCACAGTGTACCCATATACAGTCACATGCCTGGGATGCGACAGCTCTCCGGTTACAGCCACAGGCGGAATAAGCGTTGCCTACCCAACGTGTTCCCCGACTCGTTGTATATGTGATTGCTGCATCGAAGTCTGATGGATTAGAGCGAGAGCACTATTTGGTGCTCCACTCACTCTTTTTTTTATCTTCATCGTAAAATTTCTGCTGCGAAATTCTTGAATTCTCAGGTGTTGCCCTCGTTTGGCTTCTCGATATAATTCATCTAGACTATCCACCGCCCCTATTTTTATATATTTTTATTTAGTTTAAACAATTCATTTCAATTTTGCAGATAAAAAATATATTTATCTCCTAGCAAAATAATCAAAAATATGCTCTTGATATGGTATCTCAAGGTTTCCCGCGACTGCATTTTATTTTTTTTAAAAAAAATTGATAGATATATAAAGAAATTTCTCACCATATTTTTAACAAGAGTTCTCACTCAACGTTGTCGCCCGAAATATAGGCCAAACTATCAATCAGACTTGTTTACGGATAAATAATACTTATCCACAATACTGTAAAACTCTTATCATTTGAGTTGCTTTGAATCTATAGGACAATTATGGAGGCAAGTATATGTGCAACAGATGTATGAAAGCCATTGCAGTCCTGGCCGTTTTGATGGTATCGTTGATCTCGGTATCATCGGCAGCGGGTCCGCATGCTATGCCTGATCTATATAAAGGACAATGCGGAGTGGAATTATCTGTTTCGGCTCCGGGAATCCTGATTAATGATGCAAAATCGGTCAATTTGCTGCAGGTGCTGGATCCTGAGGCAATCTCGATTGATCAAAAATACGGGACACTGGCGGTAAATGAAGACGGGTCCTTCATTTATGATGCGGCACAAAATATTGCCCCGGGCACCTATGTCACCTTCAAGTACAGGGCAACTGACGGCACCAAGAAAACAAATCAGGCCCTGGTTAAAATCCAGATATTCTGTGCATGTCGTGGCACTGCACCGGATGTAACCGTCTGTCCGGGAACGAAGATCACTCCCAAGTTTCTCATAGCAGAGGGTGCACGATGCTCGGGATGTCGCGATGCGACGCCCAAGTTCGACCTCCGCAAGATACCTGCACATCCTGCAGCAGGTGCTTTCTACCCATATACGGTATCCTGTCCGGGTTGCGGCCTGGTTAAGGGCAATGTGTACTTCTCAGATTCGTGCACAATTACATCCGTTCCCTTCACTGTCTGCTCTGATGTAATTCCAACCGTTGAAATGATCGAGGCTAACGGGGGAGTATCCTGCGGAGATGTCTGCGATGCAGCTCCCGAGATATCAGATATACACAGAGTCCGCAATCACTGGGAGTACACCATAACCTGCACAACTGATGAATGCACTACAACAGAGACAGGAATTGTGAATATCGAGCAACGGTGTGACTTTGTATCCGAGCCTATGGGCTTCACCAATCCCATAGAGAATTGCCCTGACGTACTGCCGACAAAAGACCAAATCATGGCCTTGGCCGGTTTGGAGTGCACTTGCGGTTCGACTCCCCAGATAACCGATATAAAGTGGGTCGCAGAGGATGAATCTAGTTTGTCGATCGGGGAGTACACTGCCACCTGCGGGTCCGGAGAATGTGGTTCATCTGTCGTGGGCCAATTCGAACCAAGGGTGGACTGCAACCAGTAGACCTCTACCCGCCAGATCTATATCGATGTGAATCCCAATTTAGAGTAAGAGCACGCTGGGTGCTCTACTCACTTTTATTGCCTATGTCACAATAGCGGATAAAGAAAATATTTCTATTGCTACAAGTCTCTCATGCAGGGACTGTGCCAGAAATACAGGCGCATCTGTCACTGCTACTTATTTACTGATAAGAGATACTTATTGGATACGACTG
Source organism: uncultured Methanosarcinales archaeon (assembly GCA_963702455.1). GTDB lineage: Archaea > Halobacteriota > Methanosarcinia > Methanotrichales > Methanotrichaceae > Methanothrix. The sequence continues at coordinate 186,055 of CAVPCV010000011.1, read as the reverse complement.
CAGAATTCTTAAACTCGGAAAAGCAGGACTCATTTTTATTTCAGGACGTATTCTTTGTGAGTTCAGATCTATCAAGACCGGGTTTTGGCTCATCATGCGTAATTTTGACCATCTAACGGTATCATTATAGGCTATGTCGAAGCATTCTCGCAAGAGTATCCGATCGCCGTTGCGGCTCTGTTCCCTTATCGCATTGCATAGGTTTTGAGTGAATATGCTGAAAGATCCAGTCCATTCCTCATTACTGGGTTCATTCTCCTTCGAAGATGCCATAATGAGCTGGCCGTCTCCTATGGCACTGCTAAATCCGCCTCCATTGCAGGCATCTACTATTACAGCCAGGTTTTTCAGGTCCTTGAGATGCTGTTTCAGCTCAGAATCGCTTATGTATGACGCATTATGGCCGTTTGCGTCTTTGGGTATAAGATAGAAAGTGCCATCTTTATCTTTCACGCCATGTCCTGAGAAGTAGAAGATTATATTTCCCTTGCTCTTCTTCAGACCCGGGTCATTCAGAGCAACATTCAGGATGTTATGCTTGGTAGGTATCGTCCCGGAGTTGTCGCTGAGCAGAATGACTTTGTAGCCTAAGGATTCCAGGAGATCGGCAACCGACCTGGCGTCATTCGCACTGGCGTGCAGAGCCATTCGATCATCATATTTATCAATTCCCACAACAACCGCATAGTTTTGATAGACATTTTCTTTGCGGCTGGAGTAGAAGAAAGTGGGATTTTTTTTGCGGTTGAGATCATAGGTTCTGCCAGGAACCTTCTCAAAATCACGAATCAGGATATCCAGGCTCTCTGTCGCATCAACGGCATCCATCGCACTATTCGCTGATCTAACAGAAGATTCTGACGTCTTTTCCATCTGGCTCAGGTCAGATAATTGACCACGAATTGAATCTCCAACCTCGACGATATTCCTTTTCGCTGTCGGACTCGAAAATGGTGTTATTCTCTTAATCTCATCTCTGCCGGTCTGGAAAGTTGAGAGTTCTTGATAGAAGTCATCATTTGCTTTATCTTGAGTTGTGACCGGAGTGGATTTTCGCGCCATGCTCGGAGGTTCCAGATAACGGTAGCTATCATCTGCACCCAAAAGACGCGCGACTTGACGGACCTCATCCGGCCTCTTGAGAGTATTCGGGTCGAGGTAGCCTAAATATATTTGATCTTCGCTATCCACTATATTCTTTGTCTTTTGCCGGTTTAGGTTTACATTATTTTCGGATATAAATTTTAGATCTGAATTGGCCAACGATGTATTCGAATCGCTTCCAAATATGAGATGATCTATATTCATGATATTTTCATCATGGCTTCTTGATAAATATTGGTCGTTCAATTGATTTGGTTCTATCAATTTAATATAATCTTTCGTTGTTTTGCTTTTTCCCTTTGATAAATCATTTTTAAAAATGAGATCCGGATCAAAATTATTGAGGTCAATCGAAGAGATACGAAAGGCGGAACGATTCTCGCTTGGTTTTGATATCGTCTTCAGCCAGGCGCCCGCAAATGGATCGAGAGTCATCAGGATAGATTCTTTGGTGGAATCGACGTCCGCTAATACCTTCAGATAATTCGAAGTATCTATCTCCGGATTGTTGATAGCCCCTGCTGATACGGTTGCCAGCAAATATAACAGAATGACTATCAGATATCTCGTTTTCAATTGGATCACGCGTTTATCTTTTAGTCACTATCATCTCTGATTGGTCCTATAAAAACAAGTCCATATTTTCCGTACTTACTTCAATTAAATAGCAGCCATTCTTATACACTTTTCCGACGTATCACTCTTAGAACCAATTCCTATCCCTTTAATAAATTATAGGTGCATCTAAGATTATGGCTTCTCCAGAAGGAAGATGGATCCTATTGAAGAGGTCGGGGAAGAAACAGAATATGGAGGCAAAGAAAATATGTGGAAATATTTAGCAGCTTTGTTAGTAGTTCTCCTTTCAATGGGAGGAATCGTTGCAGCTCAGGTACCATGTGCTGACTGCTATGCAAATGTGATCACTCAAATAGATACTCAGCGCATCGTTGATGTCAGATTGGGACTCGGGGATCCCGCGGCCCCCGTTGAGACAGTAGCTGTTGGAAATGAAGGACTCAGCGCAGCTATCATAGTGACCAAGGCCCCTGTGGAGCCCGCAGAAGGCGACATATTCGTTGCAGCTCCCTTCGCCAGAATTGACCAGAGAATGGACCAGACCGTCTCCAATCTGGGAAATACCGACCCAACCGTTGGCGAGGGCGCCAAGGGCATCACCTGGAACAAGGCTATTCAGGCCGCCTGGATTGCCAACCAGGGCGTAAAGGAACTGGAAACCGTTGAAGGAGATGGAGATGTACGTCAAGGAAGGCGCCTACATCAGCCAGTCCACAACCCAGCTCATCAACAACGTATACGACTACGCTGGCCGCGAGGGTGCCAAGGTTCTGAACGTCGACAACAAGCTGGCCATGATCGTTGACGATATGGAAGCCATCATCAATCTGCAGGCCAACGCCGATTCCTCTTCGACCGACAGCCAGACTTCCGAAGGAACCATCATCAACAACGTTAACGTCACCATCGCCGGAAAGGATCCCTGAAGCAGCTTAACTGAATCGCGATAGAGACCAAAACACCAGAGTATGATGCGGGCTCAATGCCGCGTCATATTCTTAAACTTTATCACCATGTCCGGCATTTTTAATCCATCATGGGTCATGCTTCCTGATGGGGGCGGCTGCTCGATGCGGCCGCAATTCATCGGGGACTCGATTTAGGTGTCGGGGATGGATGAGATTGGGGAAGAAAAGAGAATCAGGAGGTAACAGAATATGTGGAAATACTTAGCAGCCCTATTAGTGGTTCTCCTCTCGCTTGGAGGACTCGTTGCAGCTCAGCCGGATTGCGCTGATTGCTACGCAAGCATAATCACCCAGAATGATGTTCAGACAATCGATACTGTGAGACTGTCACTCGAGGATCCCTTCAATGTCGTGAATACAGTCGCTGTTGGAAATGAAGGACTCACCGCCGGTATCATCGTGACCAAGGCCCCAGTAAATCCCACAGGCGAGGAAGATCCGATGTTCCTGGCCGCTCCCTTCGCCAGAATCGATCAGAGCATGAACCAGCTAGTAACCGATCTGGGAAGCGTTGATGAGAACCTGGGAGATGGCGCCAAGGGCATCACCTGGAACAAGGCTATTCAGGCCGCCTGGATTGCCAACCAGGGCGTAAAGGAACTGGAGATGAATGAAGAACGATGACGCCGGTGTACGTCAAGGAAGGATCTATTGTCGTCCAGTCCACAACTCAGCTCATCGACAGAGTATACGACTTCGACAGCCGCGAGGGTGGCAAGGTTCTGAACGTCGACAACAAGCTGGCCATGATCGTTGACGATATGGAAGCCATCATCAATCTGCAGGCCAACGCCGATTCATCTTCGACCGACAGCCAGACTTCCGAAGGAACCATCATCAACAACGTTAACGTCACCATCGCCGGAAAGGATCCCTGAAGCAGCTTAACTGAATCGCAATAGAGACCAAAACATCTGAATATGATGCGGGCTCAATGCCGCATCATATTCTAAAATTATTTAGGTAATAACATGTCCGAAATTCTCAGGCCCTCCCGTCTATGTATGCTGTTGCTAGCCACAGCTCTGATTTTGTCGCAATTCGTCATCTTGGGTTGCTGCCAGGATTCGGATACTATAAACACTATAGATACTCATTCAATTGACACAAATATAGATGATTTCAATACCCTCATGGACGCAAATAGCTTGATGCCCAGCGCCGGCAAGATTGCATCAGTCAGCTCTTATGATCAGCATAATGTCGCATCCTGGGGCAATGGAGCAATGGGCCTCCTGAATAATATGCAAACCGGTCTTATCCTCACGGAGGAAGGATCTGTATTGAAATCTCGCAAAATTACCATGTTCTCATACGGATCTGAGCTGATGCAGATAGGGGACATTTCCAGCCTCAGCGGCCGCGACACGCTCGGCAATGAATTCAGCTCGCAGTCGGAAAACCTGGTTAATCTAAAGGACTGCAGTTTTCCTTTTGCATTTTTAAGTGAAGATCTCACAATGCTATCCGGCGACGGCATTGGCATTGAAGATCTCTATTCTCGGAACCTTCTGATATTGCCAAGCACATATACCGCAGCAGATCTTGACATGTTAACTTTAGCCCTTGGCGGATCAGACAATCTCGATGTCGGAACCATTGACTATAGTAACGGAATCCTGAGTGCTACGGGGGTTGGTGATTTAGCTAAAATTCTTCGTGCAGCGGGATTCGGCAAGGTTGATTCAAGTGCATTTGATTTCCGCAAGTTCTTGGAGCCTTTCTTCCCGGAGGAGGAACAGGTGGGTGATGGCAAAAGGTGCGCATTCCAAAGACGGAGTCCGGGTTTATTGGGATGTTTATTAGTGGAGTGAATGGGTCTATATGAGGTATATTATTTCATATCTATTAATAGTATTCGCAATGACTTCCCCATTATGTAATGGGATTCTTGAGGAGATACCTCCCCAAGATGCTAGTGGAACCGAAATGTTACTGGCATTGGATGGCGACACAAATGATCTGGTTGCATCAAGTGCCCTGGCTCTCAAGAAAAAGCCCTTATCTCCTGCACAATCACATGCAGAAACGGTTTTTGTGATAGGCGAGTCTGCAATATTCAATACCACGAACGACCTGGAGAACCTATCCAAAGAGGCAAGAGGACAAAAGCTTGCCTACGACAGCGATCTCTCGGAATTGTACAACGAGATGGGCTCTGCGTTCGGTATGATCAGGACCCCCACAAAACTCTTCAAATTCGAACCACAAATGCCGCAATTGCCAGGAAATTCAATCCCGACCCGGACAACTGATCTTAATGAACTGCGTCAATATTATTTCGAGCCCGAGTCCCCCAATCTTCCTGCAACTGATATGCCTTGGAGAAACGAAGAATCGAGTCACGGAGTGACTGTCATATGGAATCAACTAAATATCGAAACCTTCTGAATGGTCAGGTTATCCCCCGGCTTATTCTAATTCTACTATTTCTGCTATTTGCTGCCGGTATAGCGTCTGCGGATGTAAGCATATCGAACTCCTACTATACCTCCGGAAGTGAGAGCCACGAGAATGTAGTCCTGCACAACATGGACTATTCGAACTCAGTAAGCGTCTTCAGTGATAATTATAATGCCAATGCAAAAGCCAGCACATCTAATCAGTCCGAAACTAGCAAATTCACAAACACGGTTTTCACCAATTCAATGTCTGGAACTCAGGGTCTCGGCCTGGAAGCGAGAGACTCCAATGATGTGGAATATTCAAGAACATTAGTAGGGGGAAGCGTGCCATTCACCAGGCTCACTTATGATGTAGAGAATTTGATGGGAGAGGATTCACCTGCAGCTTTGCAGATCAAATATCTCAGCCCTCAATCCCTGTTTAAAAACGATATATATAACTTAGCTAATAACAAATATTCAGGCACGTTACAGTCGTATGGCACCAGAGCTTATATGTCAGGGAAAGGTGAATCTAACGGCGGCGCAAGTAGCAGTTTTAACGACTCCATCTCGTACGTATTCGAAGGCAAGGACTGCAGGATGGAATCCTTCTTGAAGGAGGAGCAGGGCGATAAACCTGTGGATTACTGGTGGGCTACTTACTTAAATCAAGGAGCTCTCGGAGAGACTGAAATGAAAATGTCTTCTTCTGGGGGCAATTTTGCAGAGTATGGAATTAGAGGTTTCAGCAGTGCCCTGGGAGAACAATTTTCACCCGGCGTATATCCAGGTGATAATACAGCACCCCCAATGGTGCCTCCAGAGGAAACTGATGATGATCCATCTGGTGATGATGAGGATGATGAGGATGATCCAAATGGTTATCCCGATATTGACGATATACTTGATGAGCTCTTTCCTCCGGATGATGTGGTCCATGAAGTTTCAACAGACCCATTCCTCCCCCATATTTTATATGTGCTCGGATGAGGATAACTCTTTGTCTATTGACAAGATCTGCACAGCCCCGGATCCTGTCTCCCGTTTTAAATTGATTCTGGGCATTTTTAAGCCTGGAAATTCAGTCGAATAGCCAACCTGTGATGCCGCCAGCATCGGTAGGAAAATCCGATTTTAAGATGGTTGTGCTATTGCTCCTAACTATTGATCAGTCTGATCAGAAGCGCATACCACATAATTTTGACATGCTCTTATTTGCACCTCGGCGATAAAGTATTACGGATGTCAGGATCAATGTATTTCTGGTGCCCGGTTATCTGTTGCCCCCCATATTGTCGAGCCGGGAATGGCATCGAATTGGAGAGTTCTTCTTATCCCTATCTCAGTTCATCACAGCTCAGCAATCTGCACAAGGTAGTCCTCAACCTCACCATCCGGCGCAGGCCCCTCAAAGGATAGACCTTTTATGCTGCTGAAGCGGAAACGGGCATAGGTACTCCCTACAAGTGCTCCGGCCGGAATACTGAATTGGATATGATTAGCACCGCTATCAAGACGCTGGTCTGAAGAGATCTTCTCCCCTTCATCCGTCCAATCACCATCGCCGTTGAAGTCCACCCAGGCATTCAGAAAACCCGGTGATGAAGCGGTTACATCGACACGGGCATCCATACCGGGATTGAGGATGCCTGCAAAGACCACGCCGTCTCCGTCATCAGTCTCATTGAGGTCATCGCCGGCAGCTTTTAAATCCGGCTGTCCATCAGCTTCCGCATCAATTTTGTGACCCAGATAAAATCCGGGCACTGTGATATGCCTCGCGCCGTTGCTAACAAGGGTGGTTTGATACCTATCGGGAGCATCTCCGAAGTCGTATTTTCCTTCAATCAGAATAATAATATATATAAAAAGTTTGTCGTCATCTATCTCTTTGGGCTCATCGGGCTCTTCCGGAGGCCCATTTGGTTTATCTTCCAGCTCATCCTTCATCAATGGGAAGTCCATATTACAGAAGACCACGCCGAAATCATCATCTCTGCTTCGAATTTCATCTACCAATTTGTTGAGGTCTTCAGGAATGTTGCTCTCTCCCACCACCTGGCCGTCTCTATCAGCCAGCACTATATCTCTGAAATACGGATTATTCAATCCAGCTTCTTGCATTATATGTTGAACTATGAAAACGTTATCATTCGAAGTTCCAGCTATTTGCAGGCCATCCTGCAGACCACCAGAAATGCCTCTCGCATTTGCATCCTGGCTGATGCTCTGCACGATCCAGCTTCCTGCGGAAGATGGAACCAGGAGCAGAAATAAGATGAATGCAGCGCACAGTATCGATCGAGTGGTGAAGCTCATTTGAATATTCCCCCGGAAGATCATGATTGCCAGGATACAATTACTATTAATGAGGGACCTTTTTGGTGTATAAATGGTACGGAATAAAAAAACCTGAAGTACTATAAGTACATCTTGTCAGTAACTGATGGGCCTGATGATGGATCAAGTCCTATCAGACAGAAAGGGATTTTAACCCGAAGCCTTTATTATGTATGGACATTGGCTCTGCATAAAAAAATAAAAAGTCAAATCAAGGATGAATGATCATGTCACAACTCAAGTTGACAGCCTGTGGCAACATACGGACGCTTGTCATAATTCTATTGGCGATGGCAGTTCTCAGTACATCTGCAAGCGCTGAATGCACTGCCTGCACTTTTGTGGATAATTGGATTAAGGGAATGATAAATGGATTCTTCCCGGACAATTCCCCAACGGATCAAGAGACTGCATCCGGTGCCAGCTCAGCGAGCCTGGAGGTAAAATCGGCTACATCAGAGGGTTCACCCCAAAATGAGGGGGCACTGAGTAATGTTATGCTGGTGAATGTTTCCGGTGTCGACAAGAATGACGTAGTTCTCGATGCAAGCGAAAATCCAAAATCCTACATACCGGGTGCAATTCACATCTCATATCTTGATTTCATCGACGATAACAATACACCGTCACTCAAGACTCCGCCGGAGCTCGCCAGGATCCTGGGCGAGGCGGGCATCGCACGCAGCGATTCCGTGGTGGTGTACGGTGAGTGTCTGCCCTGTGGGGGAGGACCCTCGACCTCGACCTATGTCTACTGGATGCTTCGCTACCTTGGTCATGATAAAGTCAAAGTACTGGATGGCGGGATTGATGCCTGGACAAGAGCCGGAATGCCCGTTCAAAATTCTTCATCTGTCAGGCCAGCCGCCACTTATTCGCCCGCTCTCCGGCCGGAGCTGTACGCAACATATGATTATGTCAAGAGTGGGGCCGCCCAGATAGTTGATGCCAGATCCGTCCCGGAGTTCGAGTCTGGATCGATACCTGGTGCCATCAACATTCCCTATGATGACTTATTGGAAGGCAAAATGTTCAAGGATCGGGCCGGGATTGAGGATGCTTTCCGCAGCAATTTAACGAGCGATAAACCTGTAGTAGTATATACTACGACGGGCACCAAAGCGTCCCTGGTATGGTTCGGTCTTACCATGATGGGCTATGACGCCAGGCTATACACCTGGCGTGATTGGATCAAAAACAATAGTACCAGGATGAACACAAGAAGGATCAATCTTAATACATCCAATTAGCCAAATACATTTTTTTATTTTTCCTTTATTCCTGCTCATTTCCGCCAATAGTTTTATGCTTTATGCCTCTATCCTATTTCTATGAGAATTATTTCAGCGGAAGAGATGCAGGCTCTCGACTCCAATTGCAGATATTTTGGCCTGCTTCCTCTCCAGCTCATGGAGAATGCGGGAGCGGCTCTAGCGCGAGAGGTGATGGCCCGGGGACCGGGAAGAGGATCAAAATTGTCGCCGGCCGGGGCAATAACGGCGGCGATGCCTTCGTCGCAGCGCGCCACCTGGTCGGCCTTGATGTAACAGTATATCTTCTGGGCCGATCCCGGGATATCTCCACGGAAGAGGCGAAGAGGAACTGGGAAATTCTGGAGAAATTGGACTATGATCTGCAGGAGATAAAGGACCCCATGGATATGTCATTGGGGAAATGCGACCTGATTGTAGATGCCATTTTTGGAACGGGCGCGAGAGGCAGCATCAAGGGACTGGAGGCTGGGGCAATCGATGCCATCAACTCCTCTGGCAGGCCCGTAATCTCTGTGGATGTACCGAGCGGTCTGGGCACCAATAAGGTCGTGCGGGCTGATATTGTCGTAACATTTCACCGGCCCAAGCCCGATATGACCGGCAATGTCGTGGTTGCGGATATAGGCATACCACCCAAAGCGGAGTTCTTTGTGGGACCGGGCGATCTATGGCTGGTGGGAAAGAGGACTCCCGAGAGCCACAAGGGAGACAGCGGCAGGATTCTGGTAATTGGCGGCGGGCCGTACACCGGCGCTCCGGCCCTCTCGGCCCTGGCCGCTCTTCGAGCTGGCGCGGATATAGTCACCGTGGCCGCGCCCAGGACTGCGGCCAGGACCATATCCTGCTTCTCGCCCAACCTGATAGTTCAGGAGCTGTCGGAAGATCACCTCTGTCCTGAAGACATGTCAGTTCTTGTGGATCAGATCGCCAGGCATGATGTGGTGGTCATGGGAATGGGCCTGGGAAGGCATCCGGAGACAATGGAAGCCATCGCCCGGATAATTCCTCTGGCAAAAAAAGTCGTCATCGATGCCGATGCCTTGCAGCCGGATCTTCCTCTGAAGGGCATTGTGACTCCGCATGCCGGCGAGTTCAAGAGAATCAGCGGCATCTCTCTTGTCGATCTGGGCTACCAGGAGCGCATAGAGCCGCTGAAGGGCTATGCTGGTGAGAAGGGCCTGGTAGTTCTGCTCAAGGGAAAGGTCGATCTGATCTCGGATGGAGTGGTGGTGCGGGCCAATAGCACAGGAAATCCAGGTATGACCGTTGGCGGTACGGGAGATGTCCTGGCCGGAGTCACAGCCGCTTTTTATGCCCGGACCTCAGCCATGCGAGCCGCGACCGCCGCAGCTTTCGTCAACGGAAGGGCAGGCGATCTGGTCTACACGGAATTGGACTATGGCATGGTGGCTACCGATGTGATCGAGAAGATTCCCGAAGCCATGAGGCTGTGAGACCCGTGACCGGTGAAGAGAAGCTGGCCGGAATGGTGGACATCACTGCCAAGCCGCCCCTTTTCAGAAAGGCCACCGCCTCCGGCACAATCCGGCTCAAAGAGTCCACCATCAAGGCCATAAAAGCCGGACAGGTGAAGAAAGGAGACGTCCTCGGCACGGCCAGGCTCGCTGCCATCCTGGCCGTCAAAGACACGCCCCGTTTGATTCCCCTCTGCCATCCCATCCCCATCACGGGGCTGGAGGTGAACTTCGAGTTGGAGAGTGAGACGAGTGCGGGCTACAGTCACAGTGACGTCCGTGGGCAGGACGGGCGTGGAGATGGAGGCTCTAACCGGGGTGGCTGTAGCGCTGCTCAATGTCTGGGATATGGTCAAGTACCTGGAGAAGGACGAGACAGGGAACTATCCGGAGACGGAGATAGAGGAAATCCGGGTGCTGCAAAAGAGGAAGGGTGTGTGAGAACAAGGTGCTGATAATTGAGATCTTCCAGCATCCCCAACTCCTTTGCATTTTCCAAATAAAGCTCCACAGCCGCCTTCAGGTTGCAGAGGGCCTCTTCTGGGGTGTCACCACAGCTTGCGACTCCCGTTTCCGGAGACCTGGCTACCTAGACTCCCTCCTCTTCCCAAATTGTAGCCGCCAATCTTAGTTTCTTCATCCTTACCGACCTCGTTTACACATTGGAATAATTATAGACACTCTAGCTTCTTCAATCCTTCGCATTGCTTGGTCCCAAATCCTCAATCGATCCTATGAATACAATTAAGATTCCGCCCAGATTGGCAAAGCTCTCAGGCTTTTATCCCAAACTCCGGCAGCCTCTCGCGCGCCGCCTCGCGGGCCTGCTGGTGCTCGTGCAGGAATCTTTCTATTCTCTCTGCCACATCCTTCTTGCAGGTTCCGCACATACGCCTGCCGCTGCGGCATTCGGCGTCCAGCTCCAGGAGCTCTTTATCATCGTCGGAGAGATGGAAGACCAGAAACTCGTAGATGGAGCACTTCTCCGGCTCGCCACCCAGCTTCTTTTGCTCTGCCAGGCTCTGGCGGCCTCCGGTGATGGCCCGCATGATCTTCTTGGCCGCTTCTTTGGGGTCTTCCGTCAGAGCGATATGGCTCTCCGGCTTGGAGGAGGACATCTTTCCTCCGGTCAGGCCGGTCATGAATCTGTGGTAGATGGAGGCAGGAGGTATGAAACCGTATTCTCCATGCTCAGTTTCCAATTTTATGATCAGCCTCTCGATCTCTTCCAGAAGCCCTTCGATGCTGTTCCATTCATCGACCCGGAGATTGGTGATATCGATATGCTCCTCGTACCTTTTCACCTTTCCAAAACCCCTCTTCTGCAGGGCCGATTCAGCCGCCTGCATCAGCTCCTGGCTCGCCGCTTTTCCCCGGATGCTGATGTAATCTCCTCTTCGTTCCACCAGGAATTTTCTCATGCGATAGGCCAGGTCGCGGGTGAGCTTGATATGAGGATCCTGATCGGCACCTACAGGAATGACGACCGGCTTTGGTCCGCCGAACTCCTTTAATTGAGGATGGAGGATGTCGGCACTCTGGGCCATGACGCTCTCCATGTGGGAGATATGGGTCTCGCCGGTGAATCCATAGATAGCGCTGACCTCGGAGAAGTTTGCCTCTCTGCCCAGCTCAAAGGCCAGATTCCTCATCTTATAGTTCTCGGACTGGAAGTAGATGTGGCTGTTCTCTTTCGGCTGGAAGCCCAGGGCAATGAGGCTGAGGATATACTCGTTCGATGCCAAGAAGTCTGCATTTCTCCCAGCTTATCCCCCGCACGGCATGAGCCTCCATATCGGCCACAGCAGCAAATGCATCTGCACCTTGCTTCTGGTGCCAGATGATCTCGTTCATGACCATCATATGGCCGAAATGAGCTCTGCCGGAGGGCATGAATCCGCTCATGACAGCAAACGGCTCGTGCCTCTCCATGGCGCGGAGCACGGATGTCGTAATTTCTGTGACCGAAGATGATCTTGCGTCTCATGTAGGGTGAGGATCTCTCAGCTCGGGAAGCATATCCTCGAAGCTCGATATCCCAAACTCTTCAAAGAGCTTGGTGTAATCTTCCACATGAACTGCGCCCCAGGGATCAAGCTTCGTTTCCATGGCCCAAGGGAGTGAAAACGATGATATATCTATCTTCTCATCATACCTCCTTATCCTGCCACATATATTAAATAAATCTTATTAAGCACATTTCAATATCACTTCAGTAATATTTTAGTATTATTTTCTATTATTCTTGCATTATACTAATATTATCTGATATTTCGTCATATTATATTATGTTATTACATATATTTGTGACTGCATATGACTCTTCACCCTCAGACCGGCAGATCGCGACTTCCATTTAGTTGGATCTATGAATTGGCAGATATAATATCGTTATGCGGGAGGAATATCTTTGCCGAGTTGCATATTGATTGCATAATTTTAGGCTCAAGAAAAATAAGTTGTATCGAAATAAACTATTTATATCATAGAGTATTTGTTATATACAAAAATAGAATGAGGTCGTTATGAGACAATTCTCTGTGAAAGTTCTGGATGATGCTGACAGGGAGTTCGTAGAGGTTCTACGGGAGCTCAGCATTCCCAGAAATGTGGCCAGCATGATCACCTATCTGGCCAATGTGGAGGAGGCCACTTCCCGGGAGATAGAGATCGGCTCCAACCTCCGGCAGCCAGAGGTAAGCATAGCCATGCGCACGCTGCGCAACAACAACTGGGTGGAGGAGAGAGAGATCAAGAAGGATGGGAAAGGCCGGCCCATGAAGGTCTACAGGCTTACCATATCCTTAGGGGATATCATAAAGCACTTCGAGGATGAAAAGCGAAAAGAATCGGCCAAGACCCTGGAAAGCATTGAAAAGCTCAAGGAGCTGAGTCGGGGTTTGAGCATCAAGCCTACATAGTGCAAGCAAATAAAATCGTAATGAAGAATATTCTAAGAGATGAGATGGCAAAAAGGCATCCCATCTCACAAATCGTTCCTGTGCTTCATAAGAGCTCTTTTTGGCCAGCGAAAGACTACGGGAATTATTTCTCTTCTTCTCCCCTACCCCTCAGATCGTCGAGGTTCTCTTCCATGAGCTTCTTGCTTTTGTCCTCTTCCTTCTTGTCACCCTTTCTCTCAGTATTTCGTTTCTTAAAATCAGCCAAGAATCTCACCTATATATTATCCTTCGCGGGAAGTGTAATTAACCTTTCCATCATTCTTCTCTAGTCCGCCAGGTAGGCCCACTGATCATAAATTCCCCTGGAGTCGCGATTATCGATTACCTCGCCCTTCCAGCCGGCTTCGCCGAGTGCCTTCGCGATGAGTTCTGCTTCTTTTTGCGTGTAGACTGTGAATAGAACCCTCTTCTGGGCGAGGCTGGAGGCCTTGAGGAGAATATCCTTCCAGAGAGGCCAGTTGAAAGTCATCGATCAGTCCTACCATGAATCCCGAGAACGGTATGAAACGACTGGGCTGGAAAGATGCCGGGCAAAAGCCTGGCATCCAGGACGAAGCATCTCCTGGGATCCATAAGTCCGCTCTTCAAGGACAGGCAGAGATCGCAGCGTTCGGAATCCATAGAGAGCGGATGATGCCCCAGGCGGAGGAGCGCCTGGGTGGCCATGCCGCTGCCGCAGCAGATCTCCAGGATGCTGTCTTCCGGGGATAGGACCGGATCCAGGAAGGCCATCAGCCTCTCGATCCTCTCTTCTACAAAGTAAGGCCTGCCTTCTGTCGGGCAGCTCTCGCATAGCAGCTCTTCTGCCAGAGAATTGGCAAAGTATTCCGTCAGAGCCAGGAAAAAATCGTCATCATTTGCCTGCACCGTCTTTATGGTCTTCGATCTCCATTTCCCGGCATAATCCTGCAAAATTTTGCGGCTTGAATATTTATCCGTCAGCAGCAGCCAGAGCTCTGCCGGCGTAGATAGATGCAGGGCAAAGCCCATTTCGTTGATTTCGATGCAGGCATCTGCATCCAGCCCCTCCTGCCAGTATCTCGGCAGTGACGGGCAGGTCCAACAGATCTTGCAAGGACTCTTCGGCGAGAAATAGGCTCTCCTCTTCTCCCAGGTCAAGAATTCGATTTAGCAGCACGAGAACTCTCTTCTGCCTCCTGAATATCAAGCTTCTCAAAGGTCATGCGCCGGAACAGATATATTATATTCGCTGGCAAAATGCGGCTGTTTGAAACTGGTAGATCTGCCGGGCGTTGGCTCTCGCATGAGAGAACGCCTCCTGGAGCATTACGGGGACGAGGAAAAAGCCCTGCAGGCCGTCTTGAATGGAGATGTGCCGGGCCTGTGTAAGGCCCTGAGCGAACGCCAGGCACTCTCTCCTGGTGCAGTATGCCCGGGGTCTGAAATACAGGGTTTCGCCCGATGAGTTCCTGGCCACTGATGAGGCTGTCAAGATCTATTCCATGCTGATCTCTCGCATGGCAGGCTTTGCTCATACCGAATACGCCCGGCTGAAGATCTGCTACACTCTTTCCCGCATCGTCAATGGAGCTGCTGGCCGAGAACCGCATAGTTGCGTCCAGAGCGCTTGAGACGGCAAAGAAGGTGCGCGGCCTGGGGCTGGAGGAACTGCTGAAATCGATCCGGCCTCTGCGGGAAAAGGCATCTTCCAGGGTCAGAGAACGGGCGGTGGCCACCACCTCGGCCGAGGCCTTCCAGAGGCTAAAAGCGCGAGGGCTGGATAAATTGATAGATCTTCATTTGGCGGAAAGCCCTCCGGAATTGATGGATCTGGCCAGGAGCTACAGTCATGTCAGCCTGGTGGGCGAGGATGTGGAGGGACCCCCGGGCCTGGAGCTGGCCGAGTCTCTGGAGGAATGGTATCTTGTGCCCGAGGCGGTCCTGGGATTTTATAAGGAAAACCTTGAGACTCTGCTGGCCGCAGTCGAAGCGGCTTCCAGGCTGCAGGCTGCGGGGATTGACTGATTTTCGAGAATGGCAGGACTTCGCGAAGCTGATCTGCAAATTGAATGAAAGCGGCGACGGAGAAGAGGAGCGTCTGGCCCGATTGGCGGCGCGGCTGGGCGGATGCGTGAGTGAGGCCGTCTCCTTTGCCAATGAAGAGCTGAAGAGAAAGATCGAGAAGAGCTCCCTGACGTTGGGCGGGACAGATCTCCTCCTGGTCATGAGCCGGGGTGAAGGCATCCGGGAGCTCTTCGAGATGCAGATGAAGGGCGTCTTCCAGGAGGTCTTGCGGGAGGCAAAAGTGCGCGCTGCCCGGGATCTGGAGCTGGTGGGATCGGAGACGGTCTGGCTGGATGAGATCTTCTCAGCTGAAGTCAGCTATCCTCTGGAGCTGGATCGACAGGCTTTGCGATCCTTTGAGCAGGATCTGAGAAGCCGGATGGAAGGAAGGGGCTTGAGGGCAAGAAGGGAGCTGGCCCGGAGCCTGGACGGCCAGAAGGATAAGGCCAGCGGCACTGGTCCATGCGCTCATGGAGTTTGACTTCGCCAATGCCCTGGGCTGCTTTGCCCTGGCGGAAGATCTCTCTTTTCCCGAGATCACAGAGGAGCCGTGCCTCTGTTTTGAGGAGGGACGCCACCTCTTCTTAGAGAAGCCGGATGCGGTGAGCTATTGCCTGGGCGCGGCTGAGCACAAGGAGAAGGTGGCCCTGCTCAGCGGCGTGAACTCGGGCGGCAAGACCTCGTTGCTGGATCTCATCGCCCAGATCGTCATCCTGGCGCACATGGGCCTGCCCGTGCCCGCCCGGAGCTGCAGGCTGAGCCTCTTTCAGGAGATGTACTACTTCAGCAAGAGCCGTGGCACTCTGTCTGCCGGGGCCTTCGAGACGGCCATGAAGAAGTTTGCCGTGGTGGAGAATCAGAAGAGAAAGCTGGTCCTGGCGGACGAGCTGGAGGCCATCACCGAGCCGGGAGCCTCGGCGCGCATCATCGCCTGCATGCTGGATGAGCTGAACCGGCGCGACTGCGTGGCCATCTTCGTCAGCCACCTGGCTGAAGATGTGCGGCGCTTTGCCGAAACACCGGTTCGGGTAGACGGGATAGAGGCGGAGGGGCTGGACGAGAACAACTGCCTTATGGTGAACCGCAGCCCGAGATACAATTACCTGGCGCGCAGCACTCCCGAGCTGATACTGGACCGGCTGGTGCGCACCACCAAAGGGCCGGAGAGGGAGTTTTATGCGAGACTGCTGGCGAAATTCAAGTGAAGCATAACGAAATTGATGGCGGTGCACGGGCGATGTTTGGTGTTGGGGGATCGGCTCAAGGTGTTCCTTTTATATTCTTGAACCAGGCTATTTTTATGGAAATCTGGCAGATAGTCGTGATCTGTATTCTTATGTTCCCCCTCTTCCTGGCCGCCAACTACTATCATCGTCAAGAAGACGGCTCGCAAACAGAAGGTCGCGCGACGACAGGATCGAGCGGGCCGTCTCCGACAGCGTGGCGGCGAGCTATGCTGAGAAGGGGCTGCCCCGCCAGAGCTGGCCCAAGTATAAGGCGGCGAGGAAGAAGAAAAAATAAGATTTCCGGCTGTATCGCAGTTGGAACCTATTTGACCGATAGATATATAGTCCAGAAGGTATCTCTGTAATAGGCTTCATTGCATTGATTTGGAAATAGCAGAGGCAGCATCACTTGGTCTCAAGAGTGATGACCAACATGAGGCTCCCTTAAACGAGACGGATCTTATTAAAACGACTTGATCATTATATTATCACTTCAGTTTTAAAAATAGCATTCTTCGTTTAGCGCCTCTGCATCCGGTTGGAGTATCTATCTGGAAGGCTTTACAGCAGATAGACTCAACTTGTTTTCAGATCCTCGCTTCAACCAAAATTGAGGGCATCGCCCTATAGGGCATCGCTCTAATATCATTAAGAGGCAATAAATGTCATTTGGAAATTTAAATATCATAGATCCGCTCTTGCGAGCGCTGGCCAAAGAAGGATACACCACACCCACGCCGATTCAGATGCTGGCCATACCTCCTCTGCTGGATGGAAAAGACCTGGTGGGCATCGCTCAGACGGGCACGGGCAAGACAGCAGCATTCGTGCTGCCCATACTGCAAAGGATGATGGAGGTGCGCAAGTCTTCTCCGCCAGGAGTTCCGCGCGTGCTTGTGCTCGCGCCCACCCGCGAGCTGGCTGCCCAGATAGGTCAGAGCTTTGCCACGTATGGTCAGTTTCTCCGCTTCAGGCAACTGGTCATATTCGGTGGCGTCCGCCAGGGGCCGCAGGTCCAGACGCTCTCCCGGGGGGTCGATATCCTCATCGCCACACCAGGGCGGCTGCTCGACCTGATGAATCAGGGTTACATACAGCTGAAGGGCGTGGAGTTCTTCGTTCTGGACGAGATCGACCGCATGCTTGACATGGGTTTCATCAAGGATGTGCGCAGGGTGGTCTCAGCCTTGCCTGAGAAGCGCAACTCGCTCTTCTTCTCGGCCACAATGTCTCCCGCAGACCAGCGAGTTTGCGGAGAGCTTTCTCCACAATCCGGTGCATGTAGAGGCAGCTCATACTACGTGCACTCTGGACTGCATCGATCAGAGCGTCTTCTTTGTGGATCAGAACTCCAAGAACTCCCTGTTGCTGGAGCTTCTCAGAGATGGAGATATGGACCGCGTTCTGGTCTTCGCCCGCACCAAACACCGGGCGGATAAAGTTGCCATGATGCTGGAAAAGAACCGGATCCGGGCGGATGCCATTCACGGCAACAAGTCGCAAAACCAGCGCACCAAGGCCATGCATAACTTCAAATCCGGCCATATCCAGGTGCTTGTGGCAACGGATATTGCGGCGCGCGGCATCGATATCGATGACATCACTCACGTCGTAAATTACGATCTGCCCAACGAGCCGGAGAGCTATGTTCACCGCATCGGCCGCACCGGGCGGGCAGGGGCGAGCGGCACGGCATTCTCGTTCTGCGCTGCAGATGAGCGCAGCTTCCTGAGGGATATCGAGAGGCTCACCCGGGAACAGATAAAGGTGGCAGAGCACCAGTTCCATTCCGAGAAGGCCAAGACGGCGACGGGTTTGGCGGCAAAGCCGGTCCCACCCGGCAGATCGAGGGTCACGCAGAGATCCATCTCAACGAAGAGCATGGGAAAATCTGCTCCTCGCAGGTCGCACACGGCAAGAGTCGCCTGCTGATTGGGCTGCTTGGAGCAGGGCTATTTTATAATCGAGAAATAGCCCAACTATTTTTTATAATTTTTTTGATTACGGGTCTTGCGCGTGCGTACACATGTGGGCGCGGGCACGCCCGGGCGAGCGTGGGCGGCTGCGTGCGAGGGCATGCACTTACGAGCCGGGTTCAGTTGCCCCCAGCTCCTTGGCCCTGGCGAAGGCGGCATCGGCTTCGGCGGTCCTTCCGAGGGCCTCAAGAGCAAGGCCTTTGGTGTTCCAGGCTGTGCATATTTTGGATCCAGCCTGATGGCCTCGTCAAAAGCCTCGACGGCTTCATCGTACCTGCCCTGGATACCGAGAGCAACGCCTTTGTTCTGCCAGGCATCGACAAATTTGGGATCGAGACGTGATGGCCTCGTCGTAAGCTTTGATGGCCTCATCGTACTTGCCCTGGGCATTGAGAGCAATTCCTTTGCTGTACCAGGCCTTGGCATATTGGGGATCTAGCCTGATGGCCTCGTCACATGCCTTTATGGCTTCATCGTACTTGCCCTGGGCATTGAGAGAAAGGCCTTTGTTGTACCAAGCATTGGCATAGTTGGGATCGAGCTTGAGGCCTCATCATACGCCTTGATGGCCTCATCATACTTTCCCTGGGCATTGAGAGCAACGCCTTTGTTGTTCCGGGCTGAGGCATAATTGGGGTCGAGCCTGATGGCTTCATCATACGCTTTAATGGCTTCAATGTACTTGCTTTGGGCATCGAGAGCAATGCCTTTGTTGCTCCAGGCAGCAGCATGGTTAGGTTCGAGCCTTATGGCCTCGTCATATAGCCAGGATGGCCTCATCGTATTTCCCTTGGGAAGCGAGAGCCGCGCCTTTGTTGTTCCAGGCATTGGCATTTTGGGGATCGAGCCTGATGGCTTCATCGTATGCCTTTATGGCCTCATTGTACTTGCCCTCAAGATCAAGAGAGAATGCCTTTACTGCTCCAGGCAGCGGCGAGGTTGGGCTCGAGCCATATAGCCTCATCAAAGGCGTTGATGGCTTCATCATACTTGCCGAGATTCTTGAGAGATAGTCCCTTGTTGCTCCAGGCTGCTGCAAGGTCTGGATCGAGACGGATGACCTCGTCATAAGCCTCGATGGATTCGTTGTATTTGCCCTGGATAGCGAGAGAAAGGCCTTTGTTGTACCATGCAACAACATCTTTGGGATTTAGCCTGATCGCTTCATCATATGCCCGGATGGCCTCATCGTACCTCCTCAGGTCATCGAGAGCAACGCCTTTGTTGCTCCAGGCTGCTGCAAAGTTAGGATCAAGCCGGATGGCTTCGTCGTATGCCTGGACGGCCTCATCATATTGCTCTGGCTATAAAGCGCAAGGCCTTTGTCAAACCAATCTTCTGCGGTCTGTTGACATTGTGCGGATGTCATCAACACCATCAGAAGGATGAAGACGAAATATGCCAATCGCATAATCCCATGAAGTATGTAAAGAATATACGTTTGTCGGATTCAAAGATAAGAGTTTTGTCCCTGACGAGATTAGATCTTCGGGCTTCACCTATGCATTGTTCCTGTTATCCCAGGGCATGATGGCACAAAAATGCTTTAATCCAATAGAGACCATAATAAGATAGAGGCTTTTGTATGAAACTTATGAAACTGATCTTAGTGGCCATGCTCATTGCCATGATGATGCCTGTGGCTCTATCTCAAGGAAGTTATCTCAACCCCTCCATAGGCCAAATGTACCCAACAGACTGGCTGGAAGGCGGATACGTTAGCAGTTTCGACCGTTCAATGATGATGGACCCGGGGATCGCGGGCATGGTTCGTTGGCTGGACGCTCCTGTTCCATCCTTCTCCGGGTATAGTTCAGATGCCTCCTTCTACAAGCAAATGGTACCTGCCTCGACGTTCTCGCCTTTCAGCGAGTATTATGCAACCGCAGCTGTGCCTATTGAGGGTGAGATAATTAGCTATCCGGTAAGATTCGATATCACCCAGGCGACACCATCCTACGTGTACTACGGAGCCGGCCAGGGTTTGCCTTACTCTCAGTATCTATCCATTGTGCCCTCCAAGACCAATGATCTCTGGATCCGGGGGACAAAAAATTGGACACAGTATCTGGTGAGCCCTGTGGGAATGACTCTGGAGCTGGTTGCCAATGTGCCTGCGGGAGGGATGGGAAGCTTCTATGAGACTATTCAGACGGAAACAAGCCAGCCAGAGAGTCCAAAACAGTATCAGTTCAACGCAGGCTATAACACCATGAAATTCAATGCCGACCAGATAGGAAGACATATCCTCTACTTCATAGTAGGCAACCAGCCGAGCAATGTGGTCATTGTGGATGTGTTTGCCCAGGCCCCGCAGGTCCCAGCCTTCATTTATCCCTTGACCGATTCAGCGAATGCTCAGCAGTACCTATCTCCATCACAGATGCCGGCACCAGCGCCGTCTTCCGGAGATGTGCCTGTGACAATCATCTATCCTAATCCAGGTAACTTCGAGGTTTACGTCGACGGTGCTTATGTTGGTACTGGCGCAAATGGAGACTTCACCTTCAAAGCCCGTGGTGGCATGTCTCATGTGATAAGCATTTGGGATGGCTTCTGGATGTACCAGAAGAGCATTTACTTCGAGAGCGGATTGCCAAAAGTAATCAATGTCGAGGCAATTTAGCGATGATATTACCTTTTTGCAGAGATATGTGATGGTTGATACCTGTTCAGCACCTCGGCCAGCTCATTCATTTTCACGGGCTTGGTGATGTAGGCGTCCATCCCGGCACCCAGACACTTTTCCTGATCGCCTTCCAGAGCATAGGCTGTGATGGCTATCACCTTCGGCCCATTGACCGGCCAGCGCTGGCAGATAATCCGGGTGGCTTCCAGCCCGTCCATCACAGGCATCCGTCACGTCCATGAGCACAATGTCGTAACGCTGGCGTTCCAGCGCCTGGCATACCTCAATTCCATTAGCAACCACGTCCGCACTGTAGCCCAGGCGTTTGAGCATCTGCAGGATGACTTTCTGGCTTGATACATTGTCCTCGGCCAGAAGTATGCAAAGAGGACTGGCCGGAGCCTTCTTATCGACATTGCCGGCCCGGGTTGGCTCCTGAGCCTGTCCTCCCGATATGATATCCGTCAGCATCTTATGCAGCTGGGACGGTTTGATGGGCCTGGTCAGGTGGAAGGCATGGTTGGCTGGAATACGCCTTCCCATAGAGGTCAGCATTACCAGTGGCAGAGACTTGTTGTACTTGCTGATCTCCTCGGCCAGAGCCAAGCCATCCATATCCGACATATCCATATCCAGAATGGCCACATCGAAAGTATCTCCTCTCCTGACCCAGTCCAGAGCCTCCTGGCCAATGACGCAACCCGAGGAACCATGCCCCAGGAGTAGGCGTAGGCTCCCAGGATGCGGCGGTTGGTCTTGTTGCCATCAACTATGAGCACATGCTTTCCCACAAGCTCTGGCTGAACTCCATTCAAATCAGCAGTCTGCTCTTCCGGAACGGCAACAGCCTGGATAGTGAAATGGAAGGTTGAGCCCTTTCCAGGGCTGCTCTCAACCCAGATCCTGCCCCCCATCAGCTCCACAAGCTTCTTGCTTATGGCCAGACCCAGGCCCGTTCCGCCTTCGGAACGGAAGGATAAGGGCTCTACCTGGCTGAAGGATTGGAAGAGCAGGTCCAGCTTATCACCGGGAATGCCTATTCCCGTATCCTGAACCGCAAAGTGAATCTCGCGATCATTGCCCTGGCTGCGGGACACGGACAGCTTGACTTCACCCCTATCTGTAAACCTTATGGCGTTGCTCAGCAGATTGCCCAGAATCTGGCGAAGCCTGGCAGGGTCAGAGATGATGGACCCGGGAACACTGGTGTCAATAGTGTAAGCCAGGTTCAGACCCTTCTCTACAGCCTTGACGTTAACCAGCTCGAGGGCTTCTTCGATTGTGGACCGGAGGTCGAAGGGCTGCTCCTCCAGCACCGCCTTGTTGCTTTCCATCTTGGAGAAATCCAGTATGTCGTTTATGACGACCATCAGGGCATCACCGTTGATCCGGATGGTCTCTACATAGTCCTTCTGCTCTGGCGTCAGAGTGTCATCATAGAGGAGCAGACTGGTCATGCCTATGACGGAGTTCATGGGCGTGCGAATCTCGTGGCTCATGCTGGCCATGAAATCGGATTTGGCCTCGACAGCGACCTCTGCCGCCTCTTTGGCCCTCAATAGATCCTGGTTGATTCTCTCAAGATCTGCCGTTCTCTCCTGAACCCTCATGCTCCAGATCGTTCTTCAATTGTCATCAGAGCCTTTTCGGCAAGCTTTGTCTCGGTTATATCGATGACGGCGATCCGGCACTCTCTCTTGCCTCCGCGGGAGATCTTCCGTGGCCGTGCCCTTCAATGCGGGCATAGAATGGAGCCCCATTTTTTTTGAGAAGGAACAATTCGCACGTTTGCTTGACAGAGGTCTCAAATGCTTTTTGGGAGAAATCTTCAAAAGAAGGACGGTCTTTTGGCGCAACAAACCTCTGGAAACTTTTTTTTGTAAGATTGCGCCTCTCCACGCCGAGGAGAGTGGCTCCCGCCAGATTGGACTCCTGGATCTGCCCCTGCTCATCCAGTGTGAACAATCCGATGGGCGCAAAGTCGTAGAGGTCGGAGTACTTTGCCAATGCCTCTTCCGCCTCCAGCCTGGCGCGCTTCAGCTCCTCGTTCTGCATCTCCAGTTCGATATGGTGGACCTGCAGCTCATGAACCAGAGCCAGAGCGTCTATGCTCTCCATCTTCACCGAGTGCGAAGCCGCTTCTGCTATCCGGCAGTCGCTCCTCTGCCAACCGGCGCAGGTCACTTTCCTGGTTTAGCCTGGTTTTTTCCTTCTTCATGACCTTACCCGTCTGTAATTGGGGATTGCTCTTTGCGATTCGTGATGTCTTCTATGGCGAGGAGGATAAGCTCCTTACGGGAGGCCTCCTGAGCAGATGCTTCGTGCATTGAGGAGCATTCTTCTCTTGACCGATGACCGGAAACTCATGCTCCATCAGGAACCCCTCGATTTGAGTGTTTCTGGGAAGCAGTTCCTCCAGAAGCTTTCTTAAGGCAGGAATGTTCCACTGCCCGTTTCCCAGATCGTAAAGAGTTTTGCCCTCGGTCTCTTCGGGCGTTACCTGGAACGTCCGGTAGAATGAGGGATTGGCCGATACAATTTTTAGATCGCTGTTCAGCACCAAAAGCGATTCCCGAACCGTGCGGATTATCCCCTCGGCGTACTCGGCCCGGTCAATCATGCGCTCCCCCATCCGCTTGAAATCGGTAATGTCGGAAAAGGTGACCACAACTCCGTCGATGATGTTGTCGGTGGTTCGATAGGGAACGATCCTCATCAGGTACCACGACCCCCCTTTGGTCTGCACCTGTATCTCCTTGAAGACCAGCGACTTAAGCACCTCATTTGCATCTCTGGCCAGACCATCGTATTGCAGGTTGGTGACGATGTCAGTGATCGGACGCCCTATGTCGCTCTGTATCAGACTTATGATCTTCGTCGCATACGGCGTGAACCTCTTAATTTTGAGGTTGTTGTCCAGGAATAATGTCGGAACTTGCGTGCTGTCGAGGAGGTTCTTCATATCGTTGTTGATCTCCGAGAGCTCTTCATTCTTAGACTGCAGCTCATAATTGAGGGTTGTCAGCTCCTCATTGAGGGATTGAAGCTCCTCTTTGGAGGTAACCATCTCCTCGTTGGTGCTCTGCATCTCCTCATTGGTCGATTGAAGCTCCTCGTTCGCGGATTTCAGCTCTTCCTGGCTGGTCTCCATCTCTTCGACGACGGTCTGAAGGTGCTCCTTCGTGTACTGTAGCTCCTTTTCGAGCTCTTCGTTGATGGCCTTCAGCCGGGAAGTGGATCTTGATTTTCCACGGGCTGATCGAGCCCCTTCTGCGGGCATCGGCTACATCCTCAAACAGGACCATCATCAGCCCGCGCATCACATCTGGCTTGTCGAAAGGAGTGACTGTGAGGTTGATGGTCTGCGAGGCTCCATTCGTCATAACCCTCAGCCCCTCAATAGTTATCTTCCTCTTCTCGGTCTTTGCTTTACGGATGGCGATTCCCAGCTCAGCCCTCAACCCCTCGCGGGCCATGGCGTAGATGTTCAGGTTTGCTTTCCCAACAGGCGGTTCCAGATACTTCCCGGTTTGCCGGGTCAAGTAGAGGATATCTCCCTGGTCATTGATGAGCACAACCGGAGGAGCGATGGTCTGGAGAATGAGAGTTTGGGCCATCTCGATGATGCTGGCACTTGAGCCTCTCGGTTCTGTTTCGGCTTCATGCATTTGGTCTTCATAGGGGAGAGGCAAGGTGGGGAATTCGACCAGTGACCTGCGGGCGGCGATATTTTCCCTGCGTTCGAAGAGCTTCCATTTGTTGTCCAGAGGAGAGAAGAGGTCTGTGAAGCCTCCGATGGATTCCGAAGAGCCGAGGAGGAGAAGGCCTCCGGGATTCAGGGTGTAATGGAATAACGGCATCAGCTTCTTTTGCGTCTCAGGGCTCAAGTAAATGAGAAGATTTCGGCAACTGAGCAGATCCAGCCTGGTGAATGGAGGGTCCGTGAGAACGTTCTGCTGCGCAAAGACGATCATCTCCCGGATCTCGCTTCTGATGCGGTAACCGCTGTCTTCTTTTATGAAGAAACGCTGCAAACGCTCCTCGGATATGTCCTGGGCGATGTTGGCAGGGTAAGTTCCCGTGCGAGCTAAGTCAATGGCCTCTTTGTCTATGTCTGTGGCGTAGATCTGGATCTTGAAATTGCCTTTCGGCCTTCGCTCATCCAGGCATTCTCTGAAGACGATGGCGATGGAGTATGCCTCCTCGCCGGTGGAGCATCCGACCACCCAGACACGGATGGTGTCTTTTCCCTTCTTGCTCTTCAAGAGACGCGATTTGAGTTTATCTTTCAGGGCTTCATAGGAATCCGGTTCCCTGAAAAAGCTGGTCACGCCGATGAGGAGCTCTTTGAAGAGCAGATCGATCTCATGAGAATTTTCAGATAGGTAACGGACGTACTGATTTATATTGCTGATTTGATGGATATTCAACCGCCTTTCAATACGGCGGTTAACAGTGCTCTTCTTGTAGAGGCTGAAGTCATTTCCGGTTTGAGCCCGGAGAAGGGCAAATATCTTGTTCAGTGCGCCGGTAGTCTTCTTTTCCGCAACAGGCAGCCTTCCGGTCAGGCTGGGAGAGTGATTCACATAGCTTTGCAGCCTGGCCGGCAGCTCATTCACCGGAGCCACAATATCGGCAATGCCCGTATTGATGGCGCTCTGGGGCATTCCGTCGTACTTGGCCGAGCTTATGTCCTGCACCATCACCAAACCCATCTTCTCTTTGATGGCCTTCAGGCCTAAAGTTCCGTCCGTTCCCATTCCGGAGAGGATGATGCCGATGCCAAACTCCCTCTGGTCATCGGCCAGGTGCCTGAAGAAGAAGTCGATGGGCATCCGAAATCCTCTGGGCATGGAAGGCTCCAGAAGCTGCAGGGTTCCGTGCATGATGGACATGTCCTTATTGGGCGGAATCACGTAGACAGAGTTCGGCAGGACTTTCATCCCATCGATCACCTCAATTACCTTCATGGTGGTGACACGCTGCAGCAGCTCGGCCAGGAGAGCCTTATGTGTTGGGTCGAGATGAGAGACCAGCACAAAGGCCATTCCGGTGTCAACTGGCATGTTGCGGAAGAACTCTTCAAATGCCTCCAGAGATCCGGCCGACCCGCCGATTCCTGCGATGTAGAAAGGCTTCTTTTGCTTTTTCTCAATTAGCGTGCCCGCCTTTCGCTGGAGAAGCAGGCGATGCTGGGTGGACTTTTCTATTCTTTGAATTATGTTCCGGGTTTAGTTTGCAAATTGAGATTATCGGGAGGCATGTCTATAGCACCAGGTGTAACTCATCCTTATTTGATTTAGACCATCATTGTGGAGCGAGACTTTTATGATAACTCGAATCAGATGGATGCTTCGTTCCATGGCATCCTGCGAGCGTTCCAAGCCTATGCGGCTATACTGCGTCTGAGCTGCCGCCTCATCACTTTGGGAATAGGATTTTCTAGATTTGTGGCGCAATTGAATGACGGCTTAGTATAAGAATTTAGTTAATAACCATATTCAAAAGATACAAGAGAGAAAATTAAAAATAGATTTTACTTTTGTGAAGCTTTACTCACAGGTATCGAGAAGGCCCTTTTTCTTGCCGCCCCTCTTGTCTCCAAGCTTAATGGGCTCGACCTTTGCTTCTGTCTCTTCCTTTTTCTCTTTCTTTTCTTCGTGGTGTGTCATTTACATTCCTCGATCTATAAATGCATCTGATCTTAAATATATCTTCCGGTGAGCATCATTCGCGCAATCGTTAGCGAATTTTGAATAGTCGATCAGAAAAAGGGGATGAATATGATGATTTGACCATCCCTTGATTCAGGTGCCCTTCTGCTCCAGAATGCAGGTGGGGTCCTCTGCCAGCAGGTCACCGTGATAGTAGTAGGCTTTCTGGCGGCATCCTCCACATAGTTCCAGATAGTCGCATTTTCCGCATGCTCCTTTGAGGCTGGATTTGATCCCTCGCAGTGCTTGCAGCTCTGCAGTGGGATGATCGATCCAGATGTCCCGGAAAGAGCGCTCCCGGACGTTGCCCACCACGACCTGGGGCATGAAGTGGCAGGGATGGACATCTCCCTGGTGGTTGATGTTGGCCACCTTCACCCCGGTGGAGCAGCCGCCTGCATTGGTCAGAAGCTTTCGCACGTACTCCTGACGGATAGGGTCATCCTTTAACAGCTCCAGCAGATAGGCTCCATCCATGGGCGAATCCGTGGTCAAGATCTCGATATTCTGATCTTTCAGCTCCACTGCGGCCTCTGCCAGCAGGCGGATAACGCTGCGACGCTGCTCAGGCGTGACATCCCTGTCGGCCATCCCCGCTCCCCGGCCCGTAGGGACGAGGTGATAGAGACAGAATCGAGGAATATTCTCCGCCACGGCCAGGTTGAGCAGAGCCGGGACATCCTGCCAGTTATCGCGGGTTAAGGTTATGCGCAGGCCCGTCTTGAGGCCGGCATCCCTGGCGTTCTTCAAGCCCTGCAAAGCCCGTGCATAGGCTCCGGCGACGCCCCGGAACTCGTCATGGCGCTCGGGCCTTGCCGAGTCCACGCTCACGCCCACATACCGGATCCTGGCCTCGGCCAGAAGCCTGGCCACCTCAGGAGTTATCAGGGTTCCATTGGTGGAGATGACGGTGCGTAGGCCCACCTCGCGGGCGTGAAAGGCCAGAGCATAGAAGTTGCGGCTGAGGAGGGGCTCTCCGCCGGTGAATATGAGGATGGGTATTTCGAGCTTGGCGAGGTCGTCCACCAGATGAATGCCCTCTTCCAGAGTCATCTCATCGCTGGCCTCGTGACTGGCATCCATGTAGCAATGCTGGCAGGCCAGGTTGCAGCGCCTTGTCAAATTCCACATCACTACTGGTTTAGTCTGGGCGGAGAACCTGAGCAGATCGGCGGGCAGATTCTGGCAGGATTCGCTTGCCCGGAGGGCCTCCCACACTGTGGCCTGATCGGCCAGCGCTTTGGAAAATATGATCATTTTGATTGCTCCTGCTCTCTCTTGGCCAGGGCCTGAAGCATGGCCTCAAAAGTGAATTTCTCGGGCATCACTGTCCACTTTTACCCCCAGCCGGTCGAGCTCCTCACGCGTCGGTTTGCCGATGGCAGCCACAGTGGCACCCCTCAGAGCTTCACGCAGCTCCGGCTCCAGCCCCAGGGCTCTGGCCCTCTCCAGCAGATTTCGGGCCGTAGAGGAGCTGGTGAAGGCAAAGATGTCCACGCTCCTCGCCCTCTTTATCAATTCGTCCAGCCTGACGTCCCCAGAGTTTACGACGTCATATAGGGGAATGTCGTCTACCTGAAGCCCGGCGTCCTTCAGACCCTCGGAGAGGTACTGGCTCCCTTGAGCGCTGCGCAGAAAGAGAATTCTCCGGCATTGGCCTTTCAGCATCGTCTCCAATCCCGCAGAGCTGTACTCCAGAGGCACCTCTGCCTTCAGACCATATCCGGCCAGGGCCTGCTCTGTCTTGGGCCCAATGGCGACAATTCTCTTCTCTCTCAGGGCACTCTGGATGGTCTGGTTTTTCAGGGCGGTCTTCACTCCGTTGGCGCTGGTGAAGACCACGCATTCCGCATCATTCAGCCTCCTCTGCAGGTCTTCGGGCAGGGGCCTTTCCTGAATGGCAATGGCAGGAGCCATAATCGCCTGGAAGCCGTAGAGCTCTGCGAGCCTTGCCGACTCCGCCTGCTGGCCCTCAGGCCGGAGGATGGCGATCTTCTTATGCCCCAGACATCGGGGCCAACCGGACCACATCGCCTACTACCAATATGGCGGGCGACTCGATCTGCAGTGATCTTGCTTTTTCTGCTATGTCGGCCAGAGTTCCCGCATACCAGTCCTCTGCTCAGGCCAGCCTCCTTTCTCCACCATGGCCGCCGGAGTCTGGGGCGATTTGCCGGCCTCGATGAGGGCAGCGACATTCTGCTCCAGGCGGGATACTCCCATCAGAACCACCAGAGTTCCACCCAGACCTGCAATGGCCTTCCAGTCCAAAGGTGTGTCCTTTCCCGGCTCCTCGTGGCCGGTGACGATGGTAAGCGAAGATGCCAGGCCGCGGTGAGTTACGGGAATTCCGGCCAGCTCCGGCGCTGCGATGGCGGAGGTGACGCCGGGCACAACCTCGAAAGGAATGCCTTTTTCCCGGCAGGCGATTGCCTCTTCGCCACCCCGGCCGAAGAGGTAAGGGTCGCCGCCCTTCAGTCGGACCACAACGTTGCCCTCTTCTGCCTTCTTGATCAGCAACTGATTGATGCCTTCCTGGTTCAGCTTATGCCTTCCTGCGTTCTTGCCCACATCGATCAATTCCGCTTTGACTCCCTCCAGCGCCGATGGATCGAGCAGCCGGTCGAACAAGACCACGTCCGCTTCCATCAGCAGTCGCCTGGCCTTTATAGTCATGAGCTCGGGATCACCGGGACCTGCTCCCACCAGATAAACTTTACCGATCGCCAAAAACCTTCACCGCCTCTTCCACCAGCTCTCGCCCGCCCATCTCCATGAGCCTCTGTCCCATATCCGCCGCCAGACTCAGATAATCATCTTCTAAGGAGATCAACTCATTCACTCGCACAAACCTCTTGCCGTCCAGAGAAAGAACCTCTGCCAGAACGCGGGCCTTGCCGTCATAAACCTCGGCATGAACGGCCATGGGCACAATGCAGCCTCCGCCCACGGTCTCCAGAATCTTGCGCTCGATCATGGTCTCCATTCTGGTGTGCGCATCATCCAGCGATTGGGAATAGATTTCGGCCTTCGATCCCTTTTTGGCCACTACTATTATCGTTCCCTGGTTGGC
Organism: uncultured Methanosarcinales archaeon; assembly: GCA_963702455.1. Lineage (GTDB taxonomy): Archaea > Halobacteriota > Methanosarcinia > Methanotrichales > Methanotrichaceae > Methanothrix. Next base: position 156,322 of record CAVPCV010000011.1, on the reverse strand, counting down.
GGAGGGAACGAACCGGTCACCGTCCAGCCGGGCGTAATCCAGGTCCAGGCCCATGCGCTGCAGACCGGCCTCGGCCATGACTATGGCATCGTAGTCGCCCTCGTTCAGCTTGCGCAATCTGGTCTGCAGATTTCCGCGCAGGCTTTTTACTTCCAGATCGGGCCGGGCCCGGCGCAGCTGTGCCGTTCGCCGCATGCTCGATGTGCCAATAACAGCGCCCTCTTTCAGCTCTTCCAGCGTTTGAGCGACCGTTCCGGCTCAGCAGAACATCATAGGGCGAGTCGCGCTTCAAGATGGCAGAGATGGTCAGCTCCTCCGGCCTCTTGGTAGGAAGGTCCTTCATGCTGTGCACAGCCAGATCGATCTCGCCGGAGAGCATGCGCTCGTCTATCTCGGCCACGAAGACCCCGAATCCGCTGAGCTGGTGCAGAGGCTTGTCCAGGAAGACGTCCCCGCTGGTCTTGACTTTGCGGAGCTCCGTCTCTATGCCCAGAGGCTTCAGTCCATCCAGAACGATCTCCGTCTGGCGCAGGGCCAGAGGGCTGCCCCGGCTCCCCACGATCAGCTTTTCAGGCAGGAGCGAAACGCCTCCAGAGTGGTTTCAATTACGTCCTCGGAATGTGCTGCGGATATGAAATCGGTCTCGTACTGGCTGGGGGTGAGGAATATGCCAGACGCAAGCATGCGGCGGAAGAAGGCCAGGTAGCCCAATTTATCGCACTGCAGAGCCTCGCCATAGTTATGCGGCTCCGGCCCGAAGAATATCTTGAACATGGAGGCGATGCCGACCACGCTGTAGTCCAGCCTCAGGTCGTCCACCATCTCTTGCAGCCTTTTTCGCATCTCGTTTCCGGTTTCATTCAGCTTCGCCAGGACGTTCTCCTTCTCCAGGACATCCAGTGTGGCCATGCCCGCAGCCAGTGAGACGGGACTGCCGTTGAAGGTTCCTGCCTGGTAGATGCCGCCGCTGGGCGCCACCTGCTCCATCAGATCGCGTCGACCGCCAAAGACGCCCACTGGGAAATCCTCCGCCGATGATCTTGCCCAGAGTCGTCAGATCGGGCTTGACGCCAAAGAGCTCCTGCGCTCCGCCCAGGGACAGCCGGAAGCCGGTTATGACCTCGTCGAAGATGAGCAGAACATCGTGCTCGCGAGTTAGCCGCCGCACGGCCTGAAGATAATCCTTCTCCGGCAGCACGGGACCGATGTTCCCCAGAACGGGCTCCATGATCAGACAGGCGATCTGGCCCGGGAAGTTCTTTAAGACCTTCTCCAGGGCATCCAGATCGTTGTAGGGCACCTGCAAAGTATTCTTGGCCGTGTCCACCGGCACTCCTCGCGAGTCCGGGATTCCTAAAGTTGTGGCTCCTGAGCCCGCCTTCACGAGAACGCTGTCATGCGCCCCGTGAAATCCGCCTTCGATCTTGATGATCTTATCCCGGCCGGTATTGCCGCGCGCCACGCGTATGGCGGCCATGGTGGCCTCGGTGCCTGTGCTCACGAATCGGAGCTGCTCCATGCTGGGGTAGAGGCCGGATATCCTCTCTGCCAGCCGCACCTCCAGCTCCGAGGGCGTTCCATAAAGCCAGCCGCGACCCATCTGGTCCAGTGACCGCCTGCATGATGGCCGGATGGCGGTGGCCCAGGATCATGGGGCCGTAAGCCAGACAGTAATCGATGAATCTGTTCCCGTCGCTATCCCATAGATACGGGCCGTCGGCCCTGGCCGTGTAAAAGGGATAGGGAGAGATGGCGCGCACCGGGCTGGAGACGCCGCCGGGCATGAGCCTTTGGGCTCGATCGAAGAGCTTGATGGATGAGTCAAAACGCATTGGAAGAGCACCTCGTTTTGTCAGATTAATCAAACTTGCGATTCGTTCCGATGAGATCGCGACACGCATTCGTCTTTATGCGATTTTGAGCTATCACGCATCCGGCTCTCGTCTTTCGGTATCTGCTACTATTATTATTTTCAAAAAGTATATATAATAGAAACTACAATCTTAACTGTATTAGTATCATCAAACAGTTATGATGATTTAATGCAGTTGAAGAGACGAGTTTACAGGGCTTCAGAGAAATAAAGAGAAAAAATATATTAGAAGGGATGGCACGATTCAGAGCTCCGTGGCCCGCCAACCCGCCTCTTCCACTTTTTTTATGACCATGCGCAAGGGCAGCCCTGTCTCTTCAGCGATCTTGATGCAGTCTTCGTACTCTGCTTTGATGTTCAAGAGCGCGCCATCCATGCGGCTCACCTTTATGCCGGCATTGTAGCTCTGGCCAGAGATCTCCAGCTCCACCGACCGTCTCGCGCTCGGCCACGAAACGGTGCAGGCTGGGAAAGACGCGAACCCCCAAGGAGCCCGTCTCCCGGACGATTATCCTGGCCAGACTCTCCATCTCCTCATGACGGGCTAAGGCTCTGACGACGTTGCCGCTGCGCCCTTTCTTCATGAGGGCCGGCAGAACTGAGACATCCAGGGCGCCGGCCTGCATAAGCAGCTCTATCAGATGGCCCAGGACCTCGCCCGTGACATCATCGACATTGGTCTCCAGCTGCACCACGCGCTCGCCATGCTGCTGCATGATCTTTGCCTGCATTCATCTCCTTTTCCGAGATCATTTCCGCAATTATGCCCCGCAGGACATTGGGAAGATCGTGATCTCTCTTCCCCGCGCCATAGCCCACCCTCTCCGCCCGGATCAGAGGAAATTCGGGCACAAATTCGTCGACGAGCGTCGCCAGCAACGCCGCGCCTGTGGGCGTGAGAAGCTCTTCATCCACCGGCCCTCCCTTCCAGGGGATATTGTGAGCGCGCATGATCTCCAGGGCAGCCGGCCCCGGGACGGGAAGAAGGCCGTGCGCCGACTGGACGTAGCCCCCGCCCACAGAGACGGGCCGGCAGAGTACGCGCTCCGCTCCCAGGCTCTGCAGCGCGGCGCAGCTCCGGCGATGTCCGCCAGCGCATCCAGGGCGCCGATCTCATGAAACCTGGCCTCTGCCTTTGGCCACGCCATGCACCCGGCTCTCCGCCTCGGCCAAGATATTCAGGGCAGCTAAGTGCGTTTTCCAGGGCCTCTGCCCTCGAGGCTGGAGCCCTGCAGAATGGATACCGCCTCGTCCAGGGACTGGTATCTCCGGTCCGAGATCACCTTTGCCCGGGTGGCCATGATGTGGCTTCTCTCCTCGCGAGTGATCTCCAGCTTGCAGCCCACGGACTCGACCGCCTGGCGGACGGCAGCGGGATCTGCACCCAGGTCCAGGAGAGAGGCCATGATCATGTCTCCGGCGGCGCCGGCGCTGGGGTCGAAGAGGAGGACTTTCATGGCTCATAATTTTGCTTATGCCGTTAAATACAAATTGGTCCCTGGATTCACTTCTTCCAGAACTCCGGCACCAGCAAAACCAGTGCGGTCATAATCTCCAGCCGGCCGATCCACATGCATAAGAAGAGGAGCATCTTTCCGGCAGGATGGAGCTCGGCAAAGCTGTACATCGGCCCCACCATTCCTAAGCCCGGCCCGGCGTTGCCCAGGGTCGTAGCTACCGCGGAAAGAATGGTCTCAATGTTCATCCTTGGATCGTCGTAAGAGATGATGGCCAAAAGCAGTGCAGCCACGGCAAAGATGATGATGTACATGGCCACGAAGATATTGCTCGGCCTGAGGATCTCATCCTTGACAGGAACGCCGCCCAGTTTCACTGCCACGACCGCTTTGGGGTGCAGAGCACGAAACAGCTCTCGGTATCCGCTTTTTAGAACCAATAGCAATCGCACCACCTTGATAGCCCCGCCCGTTGATCCAGCACAGGCGCCGATGATCATGAGCAGAATTAAGGTGAATTTGGCAGCGGCAGTCCATTGATCAAAATCCGCCGTAGCAAAGCCCGTAGTGGTCATGACGGAGACCACCTGGAAGCCAGCCAGCTGGATCTTGCGGAAGATATCCCCCTCCAATCCGCCCCAGAGGATGATGATCAATGTCATCGCCAGAATGATTAAAGTATAGAACCTGAACTCAGGGTCCCTGATCAGAGCCTTTCGGTCGGAGCTGATCATTTTGTAGTGCAGGGCGAAGTTGGCCCCGGCCAGGAACATGAAGAGAGTGATTATGGCATCGATTATCCAGCTCCTGTAGGCGGCTATGCTCAAGCCTTGCGGCGAGAAGCCGCCCGTGGCCATGGTGGCAAAGGTATTGCAGAGAGAGTCAAAGAGGGGCATTCCCGCCAGGTAAAGAAGCACGATCTCGACGATGGTCAAGAGGATGTAAACCACCCAGAGCACTCGAGCCGTCTGCTTGATGCGCGGCGTCAGTGCATCTTTGTCGGGGCCAGGAACCTCAGCCCGGTAGAGCTGGCGGCCCGCGACACCCAGGCGCGGCAGTATGGCCACGAATAATAGTATTATCCCCATCCCACCCAGCCACTGGGCAAAAGACCTCCAGAAGAGCAGTCCCATAAAGGTCTCATCCATACTGCCTCTCATCTGAAATGGAGCTGTGTTTGCGGTCAGGTTTTGCAGCCCGAGCTCCATATTATATGCCAGGCTGCTATCGGCAAGAGTTGAGTTTAAAATCCAGTACCCCTGGGCATTTGTCTCTGTGAGTATGGATGAGCCGGTTGTGGTAAAGGCGGACATGGACTCGAATAGGCCATCGATAAGGCCTGTTCCCAGGAAGACATAAGGCAGTGCGCCGAAGAATGCGGCACCAAGCCACCCCAGAGCTACAAGAGCAAAACCCTCTTTTAAGCCCGGTTCCTCCCTAATCGAGAGCCGTCCCAGGATTATTCCCGAGGCCAGGGTGAGAAGAGATGTTACTGCAAAGGCAATAACGCCTGCAGTCTCCCCATAGAAGGCAGCGACAGCACCCGGAACCAGCAGCAAAACCGCCAGAATCTTCAGAAGCGACGCAAACAGCCTGAGAAATACTCTGATCCTCATCCTACAAATGCCGCTCCGAATGTGGAGAGCATCCTCCCGTAGGACGGACTCTCCTCTCTTATTGCTATAAAAGTTATATGCTCAGGGGATGAAGAGCTTCTTCACCTTGGAGACGACATCCGGCATGGACATCACGAATACGCGGTCTCCGGCGGCCACTTTGAAGTCATCTGCCGGAACTATTGGCATACCGTCTCTCAAGACCATGCCCGCCACAGAATCCCGTGGAAGCTCTTTGGATACCATCTTGCCGATGATCTTTGCCCCCGGCCTGGCAATGAAATCCACCAGCTCCATCCTCTCGTCGCTCAGGGTGATCACCTCTTCGCCTCCAATCACCCTCTGCAGCACGGCATCGGCGGTCACCTGTCCCGGGCTGACTGCCCTGTCCACCCCCACCATCTCAAAGAGCTTAATATAGACGTTCCTGTTGACCCGAGAGAGGATCTTCTTGGCGCCGAGCTGTTTTACCAGCAGAGAACAGAGCAGGTTCTTATCATCCAGTCCGGTCACCGCGAAGACCACATCCATCTTGCCAGCCCCCTCCTCCTGGAGAAGTGCCAGATCAGAGCCGTCACCGTTGAGAATCATGGTGCCTGAGAGCTTATCCGCAATCTCTGCACAGCGTTCTGCACTCTGTTCTATGAGCTTGACGTCCATTTTCATCTTCTCAAGCCTGCTGGCGAGGTAGAACCCCACCATCCCTCCGCCCACGATCATAACCTTGGGAGAGGTTTGAACCTCATGCAGCATCTGCCTTAGGTTGGGAAGGGATTTGGAGTCGCAAAGCAGCATGAGGTGATCACCTAGCTGTATCTGATCGCCCTTTTTTGGTATGAAGATCTCGCCTGCCCGGTTTATGGCGATTAAATTGCAGTTCCAGGGAAGGCTGATCTCCTCGACGGGCCCCAGAATGTTCATGCCGGGCGTTACCTTGAACTCGATCAGCTCGACCAATCCTTTTGCGAGATCCCGGTTCATGAGCATGGACGAGAAGTAGAGGGATCGGGCCATCTCCTCGGCCATAGCCAGCTCCGGGCATATCATGTAGCTTATGCCTATCTCTTTTCGATCCTGAACCGGCTGATCGATATACTCGGGATTGCTGACTCTGGCAATGGTCTGGCGCACACCCAGGTGAGAGGCTATGATACAGGTTATCACGTTCACCTCGTCGTTTCCAGTCACGGCTACTACGATATCGGCCTTCTTGACTCCCGCATCAAGGAGCAGACGCGCATTAGCAGAATTGCCCAGCAGGACTTTCACATCCATATCCTGTAGCCTGGCACATGCCGCAGGATCTTTGTCTATAACGGTTACATCGTGATCCGCATAAAGCTCGCTGGCTATGAGAAAACCCACTTCGCCAGCTCCGGTGATCAAGACACGCATATCATTTCCTCCATAATTCTGGAATAAGCAATAGGAATATTGGCATCATCTCCAGCCGGCCGATGTACATGGCGAAGAAGCCTATCATCTTGCCGGCATTCGAGATCTGGGACCAGTCGAAGGTTATTATGCCAAAAGCCGGACCCACGCCCCCCATGCAGGAGGCGATGCCCGCCGCCACGACTTGCATATCCACCCGCGGGTCTCCGGCGGAGACCATGGCCAGCGCCAGAGAGAGTGCCAACCATACTGCCAGGTAGAAGAAAGAGTAAAAGAGCATAGGGCGGAGAATATCCTCTTTCACCCGGGCCTCACCCAGCCTTACCGACATGAGCGCATGGGGATGGAGCATGTGGAAGAGCTCGTTGTAGGCGTATTTTAGGTCTACGAGCAATCGCCCCACCTTAATCCCGCCGGCGGTCGAGCCGATGCAGCCTCCTATGAGCATGAGCATGATCAAAGCCATCTTGGCCGCCGTGGTCCAGCTGTCGTAGTCCAGGGAATTGACGAATCCGCACGTTCCCATGAATGATATCACCTGGAAGGACGCGAACCGGAAGCGGTCCTCCATTTGGCCGTCTATCCCGCCGAAGAACATGAGGACCAGGGTAGCGACGGCCAGGATGGCGATCATGAACCTGAACTCCTCATCCTTGAACCAGCCCAAGCGGTCTGAGGTGAGGACCTTATAGTGCAATGTGAAGCTCGACATGCCCAGGATGATGAAGAGGGCAACTATCGCTTCGATAATTGGGCTTTGATAGGCGACGAGGCTTGAGGCCTGGGGAGAGAAGCCACCCGTCGCAAGAGTCGAGAATGCCGTGCAAACTGCATCGTATATTGGCATTCCCGCTGCCACAAGCAGGATGATCTCCAAAGCGTTAAAGAGCAAATATACTCTCCAAAGGATTCTGGCGGTTCCAGTGGCTCGAGGTGTGATGGTATCCTTGGTCGGCCCGACAGTTTCGGCCCGGTAAAGTTGGCGGCCTGCGACCCGCAGCTGCGGGAAGACGGCGACTACGAGCAGGATGATGCCCAGGCCCCCGATGAGCTGCTGGAAGGACCTCCAGAAGAGAAGACCGTAGTACGTGTGAGCATGGGCGATGGGGGGCGCCACATTGTTTCCAGTCATGCGAATGATAGAGCCCGCCATGTGCGTTGCGAGGCTTTGATCGGCAAGGGTAGCATTCACTACGTAATAACCCAAAGGATTGGACTCTGTCAGTATCGTCGCCCCGGTAGCAGAAAAGCCGGATACGGATTCAAATAAAGCGTCGACGAGGCTCAAGCCCTGAAATACGAAGGGCAGCGATCCAAGAGCCGTTGCAAATAGCCAGCCCAGGGTAACGGCAGCGAAAGCCTCTTTGTTGCCCACACTTCCTTTTTCACCCAGTCGCGCCAATACGATACCTGCAGACACAGAGAGCAGAGAGGTCACTGCAAACGCCACAATTCCGTCCGTCTCATGATAAAATGCGGCAACAATTCCAGGGCCTAAGAGTAACAGGCCAAGGATCTTCAGAACAGTGCCGATAATGCCAAGGACGATTTTAACTCTCATGTCATCTCTTTCTTGAACCCCGGATTTTCAGACGCGGGGGCAAGGATTCCTGGGTATCAGAATTGATCTGCCAACATGTGGCATCATCGTTTGTTTCCTGTCTTGAGTTTGGACTGTAGCCAATCTCGGGCATGAGAAAGATGATGGCTGCAAATCTCGGATAGCCGCCCATCGGGCAGTACCGCCAGCCGTCGGCCCCTGGGAACCTGGCTTCGGCCAACTTATTTTTCCGAGATTTATTGTGATTATCTCAAGGACCACGACTCCCTCCCAATTGGTCACATATCCCATTGAGGTCGCTCATCTTATGAGAGGACTAATTCACAAAAATGGATAGCTGAATTATGTCCTTTGAACCTAATCAACCTACATGAAGCTCACCGTAGTGATGACACCAGGATATAAATGTTTCCATTTTAGTAACATAAGACCCTGCCTTCCATCTCTATGGTTCACCCGGGCTAAAAAATTGGGATGTAATTCTACTTCTTGGGATTGCTCTCTACCTTCGTCAGAGCTTCTTGCTGGTCTTCTGTCAGGTCTGCCTGATAAAACTCCTCGTTATCTGGCAATGCCATCTGGAACTCAGAGAGGCTGTCAACTCTTACGCTGGCGTTCTCTAAATTTAAGTCCAGGAGGTGGCCGCCTGCAGACCTGTCCAGAGTGATGAAGTGCAAGTGGTAGCCTGGGACATTCACTCCGTTAACATAGTCCGGGCATCTGAACCCTACTATCGTTCCTTTGATGTTATGAAACTCGAAAATCTTCTGGGCTTTTACGGCTTCGGACAGAGGAGGATACGGCTTGCTCTGCATGGGAACGCTCCTGGTTTTGACATAATCGAATGTGCCATCGATCCTGATGCCATAGAAGATGTTCTTGGTGGCGAGGCTGCCGTCCAGGCGGCTCTGAAGCTCGGTCTGGTTGGAGGTGCCATTCAAGGTTACCGTCTCCTCGGGCTTGAAGAAAGCGACCTCTGCAAATGGTGTCTTCATGGAGTCGCTCACACGGCTGGCTATTCCATTGGATTTTACCTGGTAGAACTGACCGTCAAGCCCTACCATTTCGCCATCAAGGGCCTGGACGGTTCCCAGACCGAAATCTCCGTGGGCTCCAAGATCTTTGAAAGTCATGGTGCCATCATAAACGCCCTGCATGAGGGCACTTATGGTTGAGGTCTGAAATAATGTGTCGTTCTCGGTGGCGAGAGTCCCTGGTATCAGGAATGCCAGGACCAGGAAGGATGCCATGCAAATAGATCCCGCAACTTTCTTCATAAATTAATTTCACCCGATATCTCTTTAAAATAATTGATAAGCTAAATACCCGTCGCCAACATAGTGGATGAAGGAGATATGATTGATGGGTCGTGTACGGATTAGAAAAAGGCCAGAAACGACCAAGGCCACATATTTTTAAAGCCGGAATTAGAAAGTCACAGCAATGACCGAGATCCGAGATCCTGTGCACGGCTATGTTTTGCTGGAAGGCCTGGCATTGGAGCTGGCAGACACCCCCCAGATGCAGCGGCTGCGCTGGATAAAGCAGCTCGGCCTGGCGAGCCTAGTCTACCCCGGCGCCAATCACACCCGATTCGAGCACAGCCTGGGGGCCTACCACATGGCCGCGCTCCTCACCGATCATCTCGGCCTGGAAGAGGAAGATCGTCTGCTGGTAGGTGCGGCTGCACTCCTGCATGATGTCGGCCACGGGCCGCTCTCCCATGCCACCGAAGCGGCCCTGGCCCCATTTCTCAGAACGGAGCACGAGAGCATCATAGAACTCCTGAAGAAAGGGGAATTGAGAGAGGTTCTGGACAGGCATGGCCTCAGAGCTCAGCATATCCAGGCTTTCATCAATGGGTGCGGATTGGGCCAGATAGTGAGCGGCGAGATAGACGTGGACCGAATGGATTACCTGATCCGAGATGCGCATTACACCGGGGTGGCCTACGGGGTTATAGACCGATTGCGCCTCTTGCAGAAGATGACCCTTCATCAGGGACAGCTCGTGGTGGAGGCAGGAGGCGTGCAGGCTGCCACATCCCTGCTCATCTCGCGGCTTCTCATGCATCCATCCGTCTATTACCATCATGTCTGCCGCATTTCGGAGTGCATGATCGCCGCGGGCATTCGCAGCATGATTGGAGAAGGTGCCAGTGCCGCCGACATAAAAGAGATGGACGACATTCAGCTCTTCACCTCCATGAACCAGGCTGGTGGCTATGCCGCAGAGATGAATTACCGCATCAGGTCTCGCAAGCTCTTCAAAAGAGCCGTCTATACCGGCGTGGAAAACCTGGAGCCCTCCCTTCTTCGGGTCAGCGATAAGATACTGGCCCAGGAGATAGCAGCAGAGGCAGGAGTCGATGTGGACTACGTTCTGGTGGACAATCCTCCTCTGCCCGACGCCATAGAGGGCAGCTTTCCTGCGTTAGTGGGTGAAGAGGTAAGACCACTGCGAGAGGTCTCGCCGTTGGTCAGCATCCTGGAGAGAGCGCACCGGGCTACCTGGCGTTTTGGCGTATATGCCCCGGCAGAGCTGCGGGAAAGTGTAGCCAGAAGCGCTAAAAGGTGCTTGAACCTGAAGAAGAACACCGTGCAGCACACATTTTCCGATGTCGATAACGGTTACCTTTAAGTCGCAAAAGAACAGAATGGCTTGAATGGCATTTTCCGGTGAAGGGCAGGGGATTGACAAGAATCTGCTGGTCAAGACTATTCAGACCATGAACCAGCACCTGCCAAATAGGCGAATCAATTTGACCGATCTCATGGGTATGGAAAAGCCCGGCATCAAGGGAAAAGATAATACTTTTTTCATCATCGATAAAGCCGAGCTGGATCTGATCTCCCAATCTTTTCCCAGATTCATGTGGAGCCGCCTCCGGCTACCCATGCTCATTGAGATGTCACCCGATTTTGGCAACGGCGCAGCTCGCATTCAGGGCGAGGCCGAGGCAGAGGTAGTCAGTAAGATCCTGGGCAAAGAGCGACCCCAGGGAAAACAGATAATAATCTATCTCCCTGAAATAAGGGAGCTGCGCCGAAAGCTTCCTACCACCACCCAGTATGCCTTCATAACCAGTCTCAGGAATAGAGGTATCGGGGACTGATAGGTTATTATTCCCGGGACTGCAGATATTACTAGTAGAATTATTATGGAGGATCTATGGCAGATAATACGCTGGCCGAAGGTGCGAGGCAGTTCGCAATAAAGATGAACCTGGGAGCTTACAAGGAGGCGGCCAAGATCAAAGCGGATTTCGGTCTCCCCAATGCAATGCTTTTGGATGCGGTAAAGAATGCATATTACGTAAACATGAAGAAAGGGGACTATTCTCTTGCTGCTGAACTTGCCAAGCAGTATGACCTTCCCAGGGAACTCCGCCTGGAGGCCGCCCAGAGATCCTTCCATAGAAAGGTCGACAGCGAGGCTTTTCGGGCGGCAGCCGACTACGCCAAGGAATTCGGCCTGCCCGAGGATATGGTCCGAGAGGCAGCTTTGCAGGCCTACTACAAGAGCATGAGCATTGGTCTGGTCAAGAATGCTGCAGAGATTGCCGAGGATTTTGATCTTCCCATAGAGATGAAACGAGAGGCGGCCACGAAATCCTATGAGCAGCATATGGAAGCCGGCCTCTATCGCAAAGCCCTCAAGATCGCACAAAAGTACAATCTTTCGGAAGAGATGATACAGGCAGCTGAAAAAAAGATATCGTGAGCCCGCCGATGCTCCAAGTCGTTCTCACAATCGGCGGTTCGGATTCTGGGGGTGGAGCCGGAATCCAGGCCGACCTCAAGACATTCTCAGTTCTGGGATTGCATGGAACCTCTGCCGTCACGGCCATTACCGCCCAGAACACTATGGGCGTGCAGCATGTCTATGGCCTGGATCCAGAGATAGTTCTGGCGCAGCTCAAGTCCGTCACCGATGACTTCTCCGTCGCTTATGCCAAGACAGGCATGCTCCATTCGGCAGAGATCGTGGTCGTGGTGGCAGATCACCTGCGAAGGACTGGGATTCCCTTTGTCCTCGATCCTGTGATCGAGGCGGAGGCGGGCGGTAGATTGCTTCGACCCGAGGCGCTGGAAGCTTTGAAAGAGCATCTTCTTCCCCTGGCTAGAGTCGCGACACCCAACATCTTCGAGGCAGAGGCTCTGACGGGAATTCGGGTTCGCGATATGAGTAGCGCAAATCTTGCCGCCCAGAAGATCATGGGCTTTGGATCCAGGGCCGTAATTGTCAAAGGAGGGCATCTGGACTGTACGGACCTATTGGCAGAACGATTTGGTGTCTGCTCATCTCTCGTCAGAGAGGGTCAAAGGCCAGAATCATGGCGTAGGATGCACCTTTTCTGCGGCATTGACCTCCTTTCTCGCCATGGGCTGCTCTCTGAAAGAGGCGGCCCAAAAGGCCAAAGAGTTCGCAAAAAGAGCCTTGCGCGGAAGCTTTCATGTGGGAAAAGGGGTCGGGCCGGTGAACCAGGCCGCGTTCCTGCGGGAAGAGGCGAGTCGCTACCATGTTTTTTGCGATATCCGAGATGCAGTGGATCTACTGGGGAATGAATTGAATCTCTTCAAAGTGGTTTTGCATCCGGGATCGAATCTAGGTATGGCCATTCCCAGCGCAGCCACGCCTGCCGATGTAGCCTCGGTGGAAGTAGGGCTGGTGAAAGATGGAAGACGAGTGCGCCCTTCAGGCGGCATCAAGTTTGGAGACTTTGGAGATATTGCCAGCATCATCCTGGCAGCAATGAGCCATGATCCTCAGGCCAGGGCGGCCATGAATCTGAGCCCGATGGCCCTGCCTGCCTGCAAAGCCCTGGGCCTGTCGATAATGGAGATCAATCAATTTGACGATTGGGACGCAATACCCGGCATTGAGGTCCCGGGTCAGCTTCCTGATGTGATCCTGGTTAAGGGTGCTCCGGGGGAAGAGCCCAGGCTATATCTATTGGGAGCTTCCGCCACTCTGCTGGCCCGGAGGGCGGTAAGTCTGGCCGGTGGCTTCGGCGAGCATAGGAAGATATAAATTGGTGGTAGAAGGAAGCACAAAGGATTGTTCTACCTGGAGTGTTGATTATGGGAAGTGTAAAACCAAGTTATATCAAGAATTTCGCAATGGATCTGTTGAGGACTTACGAGAGCTCATTTAGCCCTGACTTTGAACAGAATAAGCTAGTAGTATCTGAGTACACGGACATCAAGAATAAGACTATCCGCAACCGCGTGGCCGGCTATATATCCAATGTGATGCGGCAGAGGAGCACTCGCAGAGGAGAGGTCGAGGTCGATGTTTAGCGGTGTGTTTCCTGCAATAATCACGCCATTCAAAGAAGACGAAAGCCTGGATGAGGAGGGGCTGAAGAGGAACATCGAGTACCTGAATAAAACAGGCATAGCAGGCATTGTTCCCTGCGGCACCACTGGTGAATCGGCCACGTTGACCTTTGAAGAGCATAAAAAAGTGGTTGAGATTGCCGTGGAGGCTTCAAGGGTGCTGGTAATTGCCGGTACGGGCTCCAATAATACCCGTGAAGCTCTGGAGCTGACCCGTCATGCAGCAAAAGCAGGCGCAGACGCTGCCCTTTTGATCACGCCGTACTACAATAAACCCAACGATCGCGGCATGTTTGAGCACTTCAAGACCATCGCCGAGAAGTGTGACATTCCCATTGTGCTTTATAATGTTCCCAAGAGAACCGGAATAGATCTCAAGCCGGAATTGGTGGCGAAACTGTCCAAGGTAAAGAATATCGTGGCCATAAAAGAAGCTAGCGGAAGCCTTTCTCAAATATCTCAAATCATCGAGCAGACCAAGGGAAGCGACTTCTCCGTTGCTCTCGGGAGATGACGATATAACACTGCCTGCCATGGCTCTGGGAGCTCGTGGTGTAGTCTCAGTGGTGGCTAACGTTGCACCGCGCAAGACCGTGGCCATGGTGGATGCCATGGCTAAGGGAGACCTGGAAAAGGCCAGATCGCTGCACTATGAGCTGGCACCCCTGGTTCGGGCCATGTTCCTGGAGACCAACCCCATCCCCGTAAAGACCTCTCATAAATACATCGGGCTGGCTGATGGCCCATTGCGTCTTCCTCTGGCGCCAATGGCTGCGGAGAAAGAGAAGATCCTGAAAGATATCCTGGAAAAACTGGGCGAAAGAGCATGACCCGCATTGCGGTTACCGGCGCTCTGGGGCGCATGGGCACCCTGGTCATCCAGGAGGCTGCCAGGGTGGAAGGCATGCAGCTGGTGGCAGGCCTGGATGCCGTTGGAGCCGGAAAGCCGCTCCTGGGCGGCATTCTGGCCAGGGATGTATCGCAACTGGAGTCGGTCTTAAAAGAGACCAAGCCGGATGTGCTCATCGACTTTACCATTGCCAAAGCGGCAGTAGAAAACGTATGCACGGCGGCGGCTCTAGGAATCGACCTGGTGGTAGGTACCACGGGCTTCTCTCCTGATCAGCATTCCCAGATGAGAGAGGCGATAGAAGGCCATGTGGCGGCAGTGATATCGCCTAATTTCATGGTGGGGGTTAACCTCTTCTGGAAGCTCGTAGCAGACTGCGCCGCGGCGCTCAAGGACTATGACTACGACATCGAGATCATTGAAGCCCATCACAATCAAAAGAAAGATGCCCCCAGTGGCACCGCTCTGGCCACAGTGGATGCAATAAAGAAGGCCCGGGGCGAGATGGATGTCGTTTATGGCCGGAATGGCATTATGCCGCGCGGAAAAGAGATTGGTGTGCATGCCGTGCGGGGAGGAGACATCGTCGGAGACCATACGGTGCTCTTCGCAGGACCCGGCGAGAGGCTGGAGATAAAGCACCAGGCTCACAGCAGAACTGCTTTCGCCAGCGGAGCAGTGCGGGCCAGCCAGTGGGTGGTCGGCAAAGATCCTGGAATCTACAGCATGGCGGATGTCCTGAAATCAAGATGAACCAATTGGAGGAGAAAAGCTTTATTCTTCTCTTCGAAGGAAAACGGCTGGATCCGGTTTCCTTGGAGAGAAATATGGTCGGCTTTTGCAGCAAATGCGACTCTGATCTGGAGAGCCTGGCGTATCACTCTACTGAGTCGGGCTGGCTGGTCTCGGCGCGCTGCCAGAAAGAGCACCTGGCATTGTTGCGCTATGACAAAGAATGGAACTGGCTGGGCGATCTGGAGCTGCAGATAGCCCAGGAAAAAATAAGCATCCGTGATCTATCGAGAGAGATGCTGGAGGCGGTCTTCACGCAGGCTGAGATCAGAGATATGCTGGCCTGCCAGCAGGGCTTGCCCTATATTCGGCAAAACGTTTATCGTGCCAGGACCAAGTACGAAAAATTTGAGAAGCTTTTCGGGATAAAGATAGATATCTAGAAAATTTGCCGGGTTCTGTTGCGTTCGACGAAGGTGCAATCGTTAGTGGTTCACGGATCGTAGCAGAACTGTTATAACACGAAAAAGCAAGAGCGACCCCAAATATTATATTTTAGACCGGGAAAGGACTCGTGAAGCTCTTCGTTTGCATAATCATGATGTTGTTTTAGGTAGAAATAGTCGGAACAACTCTCATTTTGACAAGTGTCTTCCCGGGACCTGGTTTTTCATCTATAAATGCAAAATCTCCTGCACTTTCTCGCGTGCGGCTTCTATCTGCTCGTTCATAGATCTCCAGATATTTCTGACACATGGGCTCAGAGCTTAGGCTTTACCTTAATGGAATCCTTCAGCGAGAAAAATTTATCGGTAAGAGTCAATATCCCGATGTGTGCAAAACAGAATGGCAGAGAAAACATAGGATCCGCAGATTTATTGATGTCAGAGCATCTCGATCGTTCTCCATCAGTAAGGCATGTGAGCTGTTTGGACTGCACTTTGTCTGGGGACTTCTCAAACACGCTCAAGGATAAAGGGCAGAGCTTCATAGATTGTTCCCCGCGGACGCGGGGTTAGAGGGGCCGCCACGACCATAAGTTGGCCCCGTCAACCCCAGCGCGTAACACCCGCGCGGAATCCGTAAATTGTGGGATAGTTTTTCCGACAAATTGGAATTTCTTTTAATTGAAGATTGGATCTATTGATGCAGGCAAGGACGCATCAGCCATTCTTCCGGGGTGCCGCGAGTCGGCCTGCTCTCTTCATGTCCCTCTCCGGAAGTCTGCGATTGTCTTCGCGCCGCGCCAGGGCCACAGCCGGTCGATTCCATAATTGCGGGCATGAAAGCCTCTGAGACTGAGGTCCATGGCGGTGCTCATAAGGAAATATCTGTAGCCCACGTCATGGACTTTGGGGCCCATGATGGCGATCTTGAGCTTCATTCATGGGGATATGCGTTCCCCGATGAGAAAAGGGTTTGGGTAGTGTTCAATACGGAGCTCCTGCCGCAGGCCGGAATTGGCACAAAAGTTTGTGCCGCTCAGTAGCCTGGAGCTGCCCTAACTAAATGTACCTCACAATCAGCGGCAGCATCAGCACCCCCATGGCATGAGTCTTGTGGATGCCCGCCACGGGCGCGATCAGGCCCACCACAGTGGACAGGAAGAATATGAAGAGCCCGAAGAATCCCGTGAAGGCATATGTCATAGCCACCAGGAAGACCAGCACGCTGAGGCACAGCCACCTGTAGTTCAGCCGGGATATGGTCCGCGCTGCCAGACGCGCCGCGCCGATGCAGGCCAGGAAGGATGCTGCGGCCACAATTACAACCATTATTATCATCTGCACCATTATGTTCTGATCCAGACTGAGAAGCTGCTGAATGGCGGCAGCAGCTCCGCTGCGAGGCTTGTCTATCACATAGAGCGCCACCAGCGAGAAGAGGGCGTTGGTGGTGTTGACTCCCGCAATGGAGACCAGGAACTCCTCCGCCGAGGCCTGCGTGCCCAGACGCGCCGCGATGGAGGCGACCGAGGGCGAGACTCCCGGGATCCAGGCCACTGCTGAGCCTCCCAGGCTGCCGGAGAAGATCGCTTTGACCAGAGTTGTGCCCGGCATCTTGATCTGGCTCTCTTCCTGCTTGGGAATCTCAGTCTTTGTGGACAGGCTCAGCAGGAGGGACGAAGCGCCAAAGATTCCTGAAAGCAGTGGCAGCAGCACTTGCGGCTCCAGGCCCAGGGGTGAATTGATCATGCTCTCGCGGTCGAAGGCGAATATGCCCAGAATGCCGCTGGTCAGGAAGAGCAGACCGGCTATGATCTTGTACTTCCAGTGCACCAGCGAGCCCTGTCCATCGATCCAGGGGCCGCGTTCGGACTTGATCATCATAAGAGCGATAGCCAGGAGAATAACTCCCACGTACTTCATAAGGTAATCGTAGTAGCTGGAGACGGCCCAGGATATAGGGACGACCAGAAGAAGGGCAAATATAATCGATCCCGCGCTCCCCAGAGCCGAGAGGCGCACCGCCTCGATGCCCCGTCCCTCCAGCATGAGCCTCTGGCCGGGAAGAACTGTCAGAGCGGTTTCGGAATCCGGCGCGCCTAAAAAGATAGCGGGAATGGCGTCGAAAAAGGTCTGGGAGATGCTGGCGGCCAGGATTATCAATGCCATTTCATAGGGGGTCAGACCCAGGGTTATGAGCGTGGGCGACAATGCAAGAAGCATGGCTGCGAAGTTGTTCAGATGCAGTCCCGGAGTCAAGCCGCTCAGAATCCCCAGGGCAAAACCGAGAGCTACACAGGCGGCAAGGGTGATGCTGGTGATGTCGATGATGTCGATCATTTGAACTTCGCCCTGTTTAACTTATACTTAATTTATAAGAAGTCTTCGTCGGTATATTTCGGCATATTAATATCTTACTTCCGGCTTCTACTGTGAGTTTGGTCTGTTGCCCCGCCATTTTGCACCGGCATGCTGCCGGAGCATTTGTGTCGATAGAGCCTCTCCCGGGTCGGCTGGCACCCGCAGAGCGCAAGAGCTTGGTACGGCCGCGGGGGCTTTGGGCATCCACGGGATTTCCCTGGCGTTCTCCTCTGGAAAACCCTTAAATACTGGGGCATTGTCGATCTACATATTCCGCACAGGGATAGTGTGCCCTGGGCGCATGAACCGACAGGTTCGAACGCGCGCTTGGCGCGTGAGTCGGCCCTATTGAGGCTATGCGGAGGATTTAAATGACATTTGAAAAGACAAATCCAAGAATAACCCGCCTTATCGGCGATCTTAAGGCGGCCTCTCGTGAGAATGGCGCTCCTCTCTGGCGCGATATTGCCAAGAGGCTGGAGAAGCCCAGTCGCAACTACGCTGCTGTCAACCTCAGCAAGATCAACCGGCATACCCAGTCTAACGACACCGTCCTTGTGGCTGGAAAGGTGCTGGCCTCTGGCGATCTGGAACATAGCGTTACAGTAGCCGCTCTCAATTTTAGCAGCCAGGCCATGGCCAAGATCACAGAAGCCGGAGGGAAGTGCTTACCAATTGAAAAGTTGGTGCAAGAGCACCCCAAAGGATCAGGCATAAAGATTTTGAGGTGAGGCGATGAAAGTAGTAGATGCAACTGGATTGGTCCTGGGACGCCTGGCGAGTGTAACCGCCAAGAGCCTTTTGGCTGGCGAAGAAATCATGATTGTCAATGCTGAGAAAGTTCTCATTACCGGTGGAAAAGATTACATTTTCGGCGATTATGGCCAAACGAGGGCCCGTGGCCATAAGGAGAGAGGTCCCTACTTCCCCCGCCGGCCAGAGATGATTCTCAAGCGGACCGTACGCGGCATGCTTCCCTACAGGATGAGAAGGGGAAGAGACGCATTCTCCCGGCTCAAGACATATGTGGGCATTCCCAGAGAACTAAAAGGAATGCCACTGGAGCAGCCTGATGCTGCGAAGATGAGGACCGAGAGCAATAACAAGTATATCGAGCTTGGTGCCTTGAGCAAGAGGCTCGGAGCAAACTTCTGAGAGGTTCGCTATGAAGATAATTAATACCTCGGGTAAGAAGAAGACGGCAACTGCAAGGGCCACTCTGAAGGACGGAAAGGGCATTGTGCGCATCAACAAAGTGCCCCTTGATATCCACGAGCCCCGGCTGGCCAGACTCAAGATCCAGGAACCCGTTCAGATCGCAGGAGATCTGATCAAAGGGATGAATATCGATGTCGTGGTGAGCGGTGGCGGGACAATGGGCCAGACAGACGCCGTCCGCACTGCAATCGCCAAAGGCATCGTGGAGTGGACCGGAGACACGGCCCTCAAAGAGGCCTTCTCCGAATACGACCGAAATCTCCTTGTCAGCGATCATCGCCACAAGGAGCGGAAAAAGTTCGGCGGACCAGGTGCCAGGTCCAAGTACCAGAAGTCCTATAGGTGAAACTGCTTGATTCCAGTCAGGTGTTTTTCCTGTGGCAAAGTGGTTTCCCATGTTTGGGAGGAATACCGGGAGCGCATCAAGACCGAGCCTCCCGGCAAAGTCTTGGATGACCTGGGAATAGAAAAATATTGCTGCAGGCGCATGCTTCTCTCTCATGTGGAGATAGTGGACACGCTTAGGCGGTACCAGTAGAAGGGGTTGTAGGGTAGCCTGGTCCATCCTACAGCGTTCGGGACGCTGTGACCTGAGTTCGAATCTCAGCAACCCCATCATACTCTTCCTTTTGAGGTGGCTATTTGAAGGGCGAGAAATATACCAGATATGAACGTGCGCGCATAGTAGGAGCACGGGCTTTGCAAGTTTTCATGGGCGCTCCAGTGTTGATCGATACAAGTCTAACCGACCCTCTCGAAATAGCGCTTGAAGAGATGAAACTGGGCGTAATTCCCATAACCGTAAAACGCGATCGCAATTTAGGTAGGTGAATTAGTTGGAAGAAGATGAGGTGATAACGGTAGCGGGAGAATATGAGACTCTCATACCAATCGACGAGTACCTTGCGGCGGGCGTGCACATCGGTACTCAGCAGAAAACAAATGACATGATGCCCTACATTTACAGGGTGAGGACGGACGGCCTGTATGTTCTGGATGTTCAGTCCACAGACAAACGCATCCGTCTGGCTGCCAAGTTCCTGGCCAAGTACGACCCGGCCAATATTCTGGTCGTTTCTGCCCGGCAGTACGGCCAGAGGCCGGCCACCATGTTCGCCAAGGCCATCGGCGCCAGCGCGAACGTCGGCAGGTTCGTGCCCAATACCCTGACCAACCCGGCCTTCCGGGGCTTCATGGAGCCAGATGCGCTCATAGCCACGGACCCCAGCGGCGATGCCCAGGCGGTCAACGAAGGCGTGGATGTAGGCATACCAGTAATCGCTCTATGCGATACCAATAATATGACCTCCAATGTTGACCTGGTGATACCCACCAACAACAAAGGCAGGAAAGCTCTAACGCTCATCTACTGGCTCTTAGCCCGTCAGGTTCTGCGTGAGAGAGGAGAGGAAGACAGATTCAAGTACACTATCTCGGACTTCGAGATGGAGTTCTGATCGATGCGCCTTCCGGCTGCTGCAGGTCCATATAATTTCTATCCAGACGATGAAGCAGAACTGGGGCGTCAGTTAGGGGACATGCTGCCGCGGGCGGAAGAGATGCCCATAATTGGCGGCGTGGTCCCGCATGCCGGATACATCTATTCGGGTGCTATTGCTGGTGAGGTCTATTCCCGTCTGCCAAGGAGAGATACGTTTGTGATCCTGGGACCCAATCATCGTCCTGAACTTGGCTCACCTGTGGCTCTCTCTCGCGAATCCTGGAGAACGCCTCTGGGAGTCGTTCAGACAGATCTGGAGCTGGCCGAGGCCCTGGCAGGCACGATCATCGACCAGGATGAGATCGCTCACCAGCGAGAGCATTCCATTGAGGTCCAGATTCCATTTCTTCAGAGGCGTTTTCAGGATTTCAAGATTCTTCCCATCTCCATGGGGATGCAGGATGAGGAGACTGCAGTGGAGGTCGGGCAGGAGCTAGGTCGGGCCATATGCAGTCTCAAGCGAGATTGCACTGTGATTGCCAGCAGCGATTTCACTCACTATAAGCCACAAGAGGTCGCTCGAAAAGTGGATAGCCAATTGATGGAGGCCATCTTGAATATGGATGTCCCAGAGCTCTACTCCCGAGTATATCGCTACGATGCGACTTCATGCGGCCATGGGCCCATTGCAGCAACCATCACAGCGTCTGCGATCATGGGAGCCACTAGCGGCAAACTGCTCCGCTACGCTACCAGCGGAGACGTCAGTGGGGACTATGGACAGGTAGTCGGGTACGGAGCGATCGTCTTCACCTGAGGTGGGTCTCTAATGACAACGGCCTCGGCTCCAGGCAAGATAATCCTTTTTGGAGAGCATGCCGTCGTATCCGGCGTAACCGCTTTGGGCGGAGCCATAGACCTGCGAGCAAAGGTAACACTGCATGACCTGCCCGGCAAAGTTCTCATCGAGACCGAAGACCTTGCTCTGCGGGGATTCTCAATCGATTTGACCACCGGCCAGCTCGTCTCCTCCAGCGCCGTGCATGCTACGAGGTATGTCTCGGCTGCTCTTAGGGAATTTGAGGCAAAAGATCTCTCTGTTAAGATCGAATCGGAAATTCCCCTGGCAGCAGGCCTGGGATCATCGGCTGCCATCGTTGTGGCTACAGTTGCCGCTCTCAATGGTCACCTGGATCTCGGGCTCTCCCTGGAGGAGATCGCATCCACCGCCTACCGCATAGAAAAGAGGGTCCAAAATGGCCGTGGCAGCCCCATGGATACAGCGCTCGCCTCTTTTGGCGGCTACCTGCAGGTCGCAAGAGAGGTCAAGCCTCTCCATCTTTCTCCGCTGGAGATGATTGTAGGATATACAAAATTGCCTCACGATACGTTTTCTGAGGTTGAGAAGGTACAGAGCCTGAAGGAACGCTATCCTGATGTGGTCGAGCCCATATTTCAGGCCATTGGGGCCATATCGACGCGGGCGGCTCCACTCATCAGAGAGCAAGACCTGGTCCAACTGGGTGAGCTGATGAACATCAACCATGGCCTGCTGGAGGCCCTGGGAGTAGGCACCCGGGAGCTATGCGAGCTGGTTTATGCCGCGCGGAATGCCGGGGGAGCCTTCGGAGCCAAGCTCACCGGCGCAGGAGGTGGCGGCTGCATGATCGCTCTGCCAAAGCCCGGCTTAAGAGATTCATTAATGGTGGCCCTGAGACAGGCGAGAGGATTGGCTTTTGCCGTTAAGGCGGGATGTGAGGGAATGAGGCTGGAGAGTGACTAGTGATTAAGGTTCTGAAGATCGGGGGAAGCATTTTGACCGACAAAACCCGTAGCGATGCCGCCCGACAGGACGAGATTTCGCGTGTAGCTGAGGAGATTGCAGCCCGCCCGGAAGATCTGGTGCTCGTGCATGGAGCAGGATCCTTTGGCCACTTCCCTGCCAAAAAGTATGGTATGCCTCTGAGCTTCAGCCCGGAGGGATTGAGGGTGACGCATGATTCTGTGGCCAGGCTGAATGATCTTGTGGTCAAGGCCTTGGACCGCGCGGGAGTCGATTCACTGCCGGTTCATCCCCTCTCCTGTCTCCTCCTCTCGAACGGCAGGATAGACAGTTTTGCCCTGGGGCCGCTGAAAGCTATGCTGGAAGAAGGCCTCATGCCGGTGCTGCATGGAGATGTAGCCATGGATGCAACACGAAAAGCGGGAATTGTCTCCGGAGACCAGCTCGTCTCATATCTTGCCGGTGCTCTGCAGGCCGAGGTCGTAGCTGTGGGTTGCGATGTGGAGGGCGTGATGCTCTCCGGCAAGCCTCTGGCGGAGATTACAAGGAGAGATCTTCCTGCATTGGAGAGCGTCGTTGGAGGAAGTGTGGGCGTGGACGTTACAGGCGGCATGAAAGGAAAGCTCCGGGAATTGCTGGATCTGGCAGATATGGGTGTAGATTCAGTTATATTCAACGCCGCCAGAGAAGGAAATATTGTGCGAGCTTTGCGGGGAGAATCTATAGGAACAAGAGTCCGGAGGCCTAATTGACAACATCCAGCCGCAAGCTCGACCATATCAAAATCTGCCTGGAGAAACCTGTAGAATCGGAATGCAGGCCCTTCGACGATCTGGTGCTGATCCATAAGGCTCTCCCGGAGATCGATGAGGCAGATATCGATACCACCTGCAGTTTCTTGGGAAAGAGGCTGAAGGCCCCCCTCATCATCGGTGCCATGACCGGAGGTCATCCCGATGTCAAGGAGATCAATGTTCGCCTGGCAGAGGCGGCATCTGAGTTAGGAATAGCACTCGGGGTGGGCTCACAGAGGGCAGCCCTGGAGGACAAGAGTTTGGTTGATACCTTCTCTGCCGTCAGGGATGCGGCACCAAACATACCCATCATTGGCAATATTGGAGCCGTCCAGCTGAAGAGATCCGGCCCGGAGGTTTTAGAGCGCCTGGCCGAGATGATAGATGCAGATGCAGTCGCAGTTCATTTGAACTTCTTGCAGGAGTGCATTCAGCCGGAAGGAGACAAAGAGGCTAACGGCATTCTGGATGCGATCAGGTCTGCGGCCAGGGGAAAGGTGCCCATAATCATCAAGGAAACCGGCGCCGGCATACCCTGGGAGGCTGCCCGGGATCTGGCAGTCGCAGGGGTCAAGATGGTTGATGTCTCGGGCGTGGGCGGCCTTTCCTGGGCCGGCGTTGAAGCCTACCGCGCCGCAATGGTCGGGGACGATGAATTGGAGGAGATGGGAAGGCTATTTTGGAGCTGGGGAATTCCCACGCCTGTGAGCATAATAGAATGCAGAGCCCAGGGGTTAGATGTTATCTCCTCGGGAGGAGTTCGAAACGGCCTGGATGTAGCTAAGAGTCTATCTCTAGGCGCCATCCTGGCAGAGACTGCTCTTCCCATGCTAAAACCTGCCACAAAAGACACAAAAGCTGTAGTTAGGGCTATGAATCCCTATATTCGGGCGCTGAGGATCTCGATGTTCCTCACCGGATGTACGAATGTGAGACAACTGGCCTGTGTACCTCTCGTGGTTCTAGGAAGGACCAGAGTTTGGCTTGATGCACGGGGTTTCGACTTGAGAAAATTTTCTGTTTATAGAGAGTTGGCAAAATGAAGGATATTGCAATCATCGCGGTGGGCGGCTATAACGAAATTGGCCGTAACATGACGGCGATAAGGATCGGAAAAGATATCGTGGTAATGGATATGGGAATCAGGCTGGATCGAGTGCAGATTCACGAGGACACAGACGTAGAGTCGCTGCATGCCGCCGACCTGATCAACATGGGTGCCATTCCCGATGACAGCATCATGGAGAACATTGACGGAAAAGTAAGGGCCATTGCCTGTACGCACGGTCACCTGGATCATATTGGCGCCATATCCAAACTGGCCCATAAGTACCATGCTCCAATCATAGCCACTCCGTTTACCGCGGATCTCATCAATCAGGAGATCAAGTCCGAGAAGATATTCGGGGTGAACAATCCTCTCAAGACCATGAACGCGGGAGAACGCTTTCAGGTCACCCCGGATATCGAGCTGGAGTTCATCCGCGTACAGCACAGCATTGTAGACTGCGTCTTTGCTGCTATTCACACTCCCAAGGGCACCATAATCTACGCCAATGATTATAAGATCGACAGGAGCCCGACATTGGGCGAGCCTCCAGACTT
This sequence comes from uncultured Methanosarcinales archaeon, assembly GCA_963702455.1. GTDB lineage: Archaea > Halobacteriota > Methanosarcinia > Methanotrichales > Methanotrichaceae > Methanothrix. Next base: position 131,848 of record CAVPCV010000011.1, on the reverse strand, counting down.
TGCCAGGCTAAGAGCTCTGGGAAAGGAAGGCGTGCTGGCACTTATCACCGAGACAACAAATGCCTCCATCTCGGGAAAAACGCCCTCTGAGAAGATTGCCAAAGACCTGGTATGGGATGTGCTCATCGGCACAGAAGAGTCGAAATCCGGCGTCATGGTCACGACTTTTTCCTCTCACATTGCCCGCATCAGGGCAATAATCGAGGCCGCCCACAAGATGGGCCGAAAACCTGTGCTCCTGGGCCGGTCCATGGAGAAATACTGGGGCACGGCCATGCGGACGGGCTATGCCGGGCAGGGAGAGGTGACTGTCTTCGGAAGAAGGAAGTCGGTGGACAAAGCCCTGAAGAGAATCATGACAGAGGGCAAGGACAAGTATCTGCCCATCATGACCGGCCATCAAGGGGAGCCGGGGGCCATCTTGAGCCGGGTGGCCAATGGCGAGACCGATTATCTGGTGGAGTCGGGGGACAAAGTCATCTTCTCTGCGGGAATCATACCTCAGCCCCTCAACGAATCCAACCGTCACACAGTAGTGACCAAGATCAAGATGCGGGGCGGCAGAATTTACGATAACGTGCATGTCTCAGGGCATGCCTGCCGGGAGGACCACTGGGAGCTTTTGCGCATGATAAATCCGGAGCACGTCATACCCAGCCACGGAACTCTGCCCTCTCATGGCAGCTACCTCATGATGGCAGAAGAGACGGGCTACTCCCTGGGCTCCAATATTCATCTGGTGAGGAACGGCCAGGAGCTGCTCATCGATTAAGATTTGGTGATCAGGACTATCGAAGAACGGGATGTTAACAGGATCAAGACAGGAGTTATGAGATGATGATGGACAAAGAGCTGGAAAAGCGTGCGGCACTGGTAACGGGAGCCATCGAGCAGTTGCTGCCGGTGGTGCACCCGCGCGGGCTGTACGAGGCAAGCCGACACCTGGTGAACTCCGGCGGAAAGAGGCTGCGGCCATCCATGCTGTTGCTCGCGGCGGAAGCCGCGGGGGGCGAGGCAGCAGGTCTTGCTCCTGCGGCTGTCGCCATTGAGCTGATCCATAACTTCACGCTGATCCACGACGACATCATGGACAATGCCGATGTGCGGCGAGGCCGGCCTGCCGTCCACAAGCTCTGGGGCGAGCCGGGAGCGATTCTGGCCGGGGATACGCTCTACTCCAAGGCCTTTCAGGTTCTGGGCGTGACCCCTGCTGACCCTGGGCGAATCCTCGAAGCCATGAATATGCTCTCCAAGACCTGTACGGCTATTTGTGAAGGCCAGTGGCTGGACATGGAATTTGAGTCTCGAGATCGCGCCTCTGAGGAGGAGTACATGGAGATGATCGAGAAGAAGACCGGCGTGCTCTACGGTACCTCGGCCGCCATGGGGGCGCTTCTCGCCGGAGCCTCGCAGGAGGTCGTTTTGGCAATGGACGAGTTTGGCAGGCTGGCGGGCATGGGCTTTCAACTGCAGGACGACGTCATCGATCTTATCACTCCCGAGAAAGTCTCAGGCAAGCGGCAGGGTGGGGACCTGATTGAGGGGAAGAAGACATTGATCATCATCCATGCCTTTGCAAACGATGTCCCTGTGCAGGTCTTCGGCAAGAAGGAGGCAACGTCAGTTGAGATCCAGCAGTCCATCTCTCTCCTGCAGAAGAGCGGGTCGATCGAGTACGCCCGCTCCAGGGCGGAAGAGATGGTGGACAGGGGCAAGAGAGCTCTGCAAGTTCTGCCGGACTCGGATGCCAAGGCGACAATGCTGGAGCTGGCCGACTACATGATACGGAGACGGTTTTAGGTAGCGTTTCCATTCCTTTTCTAAAGCAAAGCCACTGACCCAAATCCTTTTCTCACAGGCGCGCGCATATCTCTGTGAATGAAGCTTAAGATCGCCATCACCGGCCCGAAGGTCCATGATGTTGGCTACAGATACCTCCTCATGAGCATGGCCATGGCCAAAAGAATCAGGATGTTTGAGGCTCACAATACCGAGAGCATCGAGGGCGAAGTCGGATATCAGGGCGATAAAGGGACGGCTTGGAATGCCTTAAAGACGAAAGACTATTTAGGCGAGCTTCCTTGTGCTTTGGGATCATTCAATTTCATGATGAAAAGAAGGCTATTGGAAGACAGTTATACACAGCCATGATTTGCGGGGGGGCATGATTTAATAGAAACCGCTCGGAGTTAAAAATGGGTTACTCATCTTTTGCCAGAACATCGCCCATATTGCAGTTAATCATAGAATTTATATCATTGAGATTTTCCAGGAACTTCTGGCCGGAAGGTGTTATCCTGTACAATTTATCTTCCTTGGCCAGATACCCGTGCTCGGTTAGCCATTCGAGATATATGCCGGCATTTCTAAAATTGAGGTTTAGCTGGTAGACTACCTTTGTCTTGCTCGATCCATCTCCTCTGCAGATGTCTAGAATACAGCTGAGTATCTCCAGCCTATTCCTCCGTGCCATCTTCCATCAACCCCCAATAGCGGCTTATAAGCATCGTATAATCATAGATACTGATAAAACTTTCGTAATTCTGATACTGTATATTTCTATTTAACAGATAAGACGATATGTTGAAAAGAGTACCGAGAGTAAGCCTGACTGCGCCGTCCTCCACTAATTCTATGATCCAGCAGACTTCTGGGCCATCATACTTCTCCAGGCACATGCCCGCCCTCCAGCACTCTTGCCTTCATGGGAGCGCTCGCGCGGGTGGGCTGGGCCCCTTCCCACCCGCCGGGCTTCGCGAGTTAGTATAATTGGCCCAAGAGTCGCTCTCGCGCTAGACCTTTTCCGGCTCGTCACCCATATCAAAATCCATAGACGCGGCCAGGTCATTAATCAATGGCCCGAGCTTGTCTTTCATATCCGGCCTCAATTCTATCAGCTTGAAAAATATCAGCATTTTGCTCGACATACTGATATCAGCGAGCTCTGCATTAATACCTTCCAGGCTGTCGCTGATCGAAATAAGCGTATCCGAAATCTCTTGGAGAACTTCATCTTCTGCCATTGTCATTTCACGTCCATTCTTTCCCTTTGAATCAGGAAATAAATATAGCTGATCCCCGAGATTGTTGATGCCTCTTCCGTTATCCTGTTATTCTCGTTTTTCGGCCAGGCCTTTTCTGTGAATCACAACTCGACTCTATCTCTTCCTTCAGCTCTTCCTGGCTTTTGACCATCTTTTCCAGCTTATAATTAACTTTTTCCGTTTCAAAGCCGATCTTTTCCAGCCCGGAGGATGCCGGCAGATATCTGCCTTTTGCTTTCACAAATCCTCCTTTCCGGCTTTGGGGAGCAATCTTATGCAGTGCCTCTATCGGTTGCTTTGAATTCATTTTATAAAAGCCTTTAAATTCCTTCTGCGCATCTTTGCAGTCAATAAAGATGTCATCCACCATAATCCTGGAGTTATCGATCCTGATGGACTTGACAAATCTCGCCAGGTCCTCCTTGGGCCCCTCGGCAATGATGAAAACCTTGCCATTGGGGAGGTTCTGGACATATCCTTTGATGCTCAGGGTCCTGGCCAACATCACTACCATCGACCTGTATCCTACTCCCTGGACCTTTCCCGAGATATGGGCGATTAACCTCTTCATATCTTTCCCATATAAGCCAGCAGCCCCACCAGAATCGTGGGAAAGCCTACCAGCGCCCATACCACTCTATTGCCATCGAAGATCTTCTTGCCGTCCAGGGGTCCGAAGGGCAGCATATTGAAGGCTGCCAGAATGAGGTTGATGAAGAAGGCGAAGTAGGCTGCCCGGGCCCATAGACCGCTGCCTGCTTCGCTTACCAAAAACAGCAGAAAGAAAAATACCGCAAGCACGATGTTGGTCATGGGCCCGGCCAGGGATATCAACAGCGTTTCCCTCTTTTCCCGGGCTCTCATTTGCTCCTCCTGGCCGAAAGGGTCCTGCATATAGAACTCCTGGGTGGCGTTGGATTTGTTTATCATGACCGCTCCCGGCGCAGCAAAGAGGAAGCCGCCCAAGGCCATGACGATAGCCAGCCCCAGGCCCATCATGTTGGCTCTGTACTCTGCCCAATAGCCAAAGCGCAAGGCCACGAATTTGTGAGCCATCTCATGCAACAGGAACCCGGAGCTCACGCCCAATGTCGTAATCAAGATTGTCTCAAGTCCCGGCATTCTTCGCTCGACCAGCAAAGAGAAGGCTATAACCAGCGCTACCAGCGATATGAATAGATCCCTAAGTTCAATAAGACTGATGCGGCCAGCGATGCTCATGATCTAGGATGATACATAGTGACTATATCTCTTTGTTGATGCAATTGGGCGTGTTATCTATGGATCAATTCGCCAATCAATACCATCAGGGCAAATAATAATCCCATGAAGACGAGTGCATGCCAGGGTTAAATCGGCAACCCTTCTCTCTTATGCTTGGGTTTATGCTTCATGGTCTCTTCTATCCATTTCTCATGCTGCCTCATTGCATCGCTCTTTTCCACCATTGTGCTCACCAATGCCACTGCCAGGTTTTTCTTCTCTCCGAAAAGATGCACTACCTTCCGCTTAATCCACTTTCCCCTTCCTGCCCCTGGCGGGCGGCAAGACTCGACCGTCCGAAGTTTGCTTTCATTAAACCCCAGGGGATTTCCAAGAGCGAAAAATCCTTGACCCAATAGATCAAGCAATGAATGTGTCCGATTATAACTTTGCCTTTGACGCAAAAGAGGTGTCATGGCCATGAAGCACCAGCACTGGAGGCTTATCTTTGCCATCTCTCTCTTGATATCATCTGTGCTCCTCTATCTATTTGATTATGCGGTTTTTAGAGATCCTCATGAAATACTGACATTCATGTTGGGGGAGATCGCATTCCTGCCCCTGGAAGTTCTCCTGGTGACATTTGTCGTAGATCGGCTCTTAAGGTACATGGAGATGCGCAACCGTTTGGAGAAGCTTAATATGCTGATAGGGGTTTTCTATGTCGAGGTGGGCACAAATCTTCTGGCATATCTCTCCGATGTGGACCCCAACCTGGAGGTCGTCAGGTCAAAACTGCAGGTCACATCCCATTGGTCCAGCGAAGAGTTCTCCCGCGTTGCCCGGAGCCTGGCGGAGTATAACTACAAAATCGATATCTACCGTGTGGACTTAGAGCAACTGCATGTCATGCTCTCCCGGGAGCGAGACCTCTTTTTAAGGCTCATTGAGAACCCCGCTTTGATGGAGCACGAATCCTTCACTGATCTGCTCCTGGCCATCTTTCATCTGACGGAAGAGCTGGCCAGGAGGCCCTCTCTGGAGGGTTTGCCAAGGTCGGACCTGGCCCACCTGAAGATAGATATCGAGAGGAGCTACGGGCGGCTGGCTCGGGAATGGCTGGGGTATATGAAATCCCTGAAGACGAGCTATCCTTATCTCTTCCACCTGGCCATGAGGACCAATCCCTTCGATCAGACCGCTTCCGCTTTGGTTATGGAAAAAGGCAGTGAGACTCGAGAAAGCTAAAGGATTATAGCCAGAGTATTGTAGCCAGAGGGTTATCGCAAAAGGAATCTCTTAGAGGAGCTTGCTTCTTATCTCCTCTTTGAGCCGCATCTCATCTTCTGCCGTGTGAGGTATCTTGGCGGACAGGGCGCACCTCTGGGGCATGGGGATGAGCTCCTCCTCCAATAGATCGTAGTAAGCCTCGTCTAAACCGATCTCTTCCATAGCATATCTCTTGAGTATGGCTCTGGTCTTCTCTTGATCGGGCATATTTTTGGCGTCAATTTCCTTCAGGGCCTTTTCGATCTGTTCATACACGGATTCATAGCTGTATGGGATTCATATTTATTCTTTTTCCGTCCGAGAAAATGATTTATACCATCAGCCTGCTCCTCTTCCGCATAATGGGAAAAGTATTTTTGAGCCCTCTTAACTGGGGTTTGGGCCACTCCACTCGCGACATTCCTATCATCGAGGAGCTCATAAGACGCGGCCATGAGGTGACGGTAGCCACCAGTGGCAATGCCCTGGCCCTACTCAAGAGAGAATGCCCGGAATGCAGCTTTATGCTCTTCAAGGACTATCCCGCGCCCTACAGTTCTTCACGATTCTTCTTGCCCAAGTTTACGGCCAGCATCCCCATCCTCCTTCGGGCCGTGGCCAGGGAGAGAAAAAAGCTGGCCCAGATCTTATCCGAGAATAAGTATGACCTGATCATAAGCGATAACCGCATGGGAGTCTACTCCGATAAGATTCCCTGCTACTTCATCACCCACCAGCTTCGCTTCAGCCTGCCGGATTATCTTTATCCCTTTGAATTGCTGACCCTTCCCCTCAATGGCTTCTTCCACACCAAATATGACGGGGTAATTGTGCCGGACATCGATCCCGGTGGCGGCCGCCCCAACCTCAGCGGTAAGCTTTGCCTCTCCAACCTGCAGGCCACCCGAAAAAAAGCTTACTTTTCCGGCATACTGACCAGCACAAAAAAGATGAAGATGGACGAAGACCTGGATTATCTGATAATAGTATCCGGCCCTGAGCCGCAGAGGACCAAGCTCGAGGAGATCATCCTCAAGCAGGTGACGAAGTTGCCTGGAGAAAAGGTCGTCCTCCTGGGCAGCCCGCAAAAAGAATTGCACAGGAAACTGGATGAGCATACCGCTGTGCACTCCTACCTCTCCATGGACGAAAAGGTGGAGCTTATGAACCGGGCCCGGTTCCTGATCACAAGATCCGGTTATACCACTATGATGGAGATGGTGGAGCTGGACAAGAAGCATGGGCTTTTTACTCCCACTCCCGGCCAGACAGAGCAGGAGTACCTCTCCCGTTATTATGCCAAACAGGGCTGGTTCCTTTCCCGCAGCCAGTACAAGCTCAATCTCCCTGAAGATGCACAGGAGGCCATGAAATATAATGGATTCCCGGAGATGACCAAGACCCGGGAGAATGTGCAGAAGCTTTATTTGGATGTGCTGAAGAAGCATCTGACCTGATTGGCTTTTCCTTACGGGTGAAAAGGCATTCGACTTTCCTGCATTTTTTTATGATTTGGAGATGCTCAGATGTCATATCGATTTTCATCATTCTCTGAGCCTGCATCTCACCTCGGTCTACCAGTAATTCAGAAGCGTCTTTTTCACCAGACGGCGCTTCTCCTCAACATCTTGGTCTAAGAGTTCTAGCGGAAGGAGCCGGATCATCTGATCAAGGTAACAGGCCTTCCTATCCATCAGCACCAAAGCAGAGGTGGTGGGCAGATCCTTCATCATCTTCCTGGCCAGATCGCTGGAGTCTCTGAGGGAAGCGTTGAGCCGCCGTTTGGCATCATCCGGATGGCAGTTCAACTGACCCGTATCCTGGTAGATGGCCTTTCCCAGCTCCTGGAAGGCCTCAATAAAGAGGCTGAATGAGGAATCATCCACATCACAGCGGCCATGCGTTGCTGCGTAGCCGCAGCCCTGGCAGCTACGACTTTTTCCATACTGGATGCAAAAAGGGCATGTTCCAGGCCGGGTGGGCAGGTGGCCGAGCAGGGTGAGAGCCAGGGCTCGTCCGAACTTGTGCAGCTGGTCGGGCTCGACGGTCTCCAGTCTCCGGATGAATCGGTCTGCCCAATGCAGATATTCCTGGCAGACTATGATGATTGCAGCTTTGGCTGCATCCAGGGACTCGGTATCAATCAACGACGCAGCAGCTTCCAGTTCGCCGGCTCTATCGGTCATATCAGTAGTAATAGCATTGATAAAAACTGCAAAAATAAAAGAGCCTGGCGGCCGGAGGGTCCGATCACGGAGCCTCTGGCTTCAGTATCCCCTCTGGGTGTGGGTCATGTTGTTGCAGAACTTGAACTTGTCCCGGTCCTTGTCCTGCATATAGACATACCCGATCCGTCTATCATCAATATGCTCCTCATACTCTTCTTTGCCATCCTCCCGGCAGGAGGAGCAGACGCCCCGTGGCAGGGAGACGCAGAAAGCGCTATTTATCATGCCGGATCCGCGCTGGGCTTGAGAGGAGAGGGTTATATATCCGGCACAGTTCGGGCAGAGCCGAACCACTTCCTCCTGGTTCTCATTGATCATGTCCGTGTCGTAGAAAACGCGCTTTTTCCTGCGGTAAAAGTCGCCCATGTCTTTAAGCGCCTCTTTCACCAACTCGTCTCTATCGTCCCAGATCTTCTGCACCTGTGCTACAGTCTTCTCAATCTCCCGCCACATGGCATCCGTCTGCACGAACCGACCAGGCACATAATCCGGCTCCCGGACATGAGAGTAATCAAGGCCTGCCATGGCCTGGATGATGCCCGTGTTCACATAGGGTAGAGCAGTCTCCACGGCGTAGCCTCCTTCCAGGACACAGATGTCCGGAGCGAGCTTTTCATTGAGCCTGGCGTAGCCGTTGGCCGAGAAGCGCATATTGGCCAGTGGATCTGTGTAGTGGTTGTCCTGGCCGGCGGAGTTGAGGATGAGGTCAGGCTTGAATTCCTTCAGGATGGGCATGATGAGATTGTCCAGAACGTAATGGATTCCGTCGTCTGTGGTGCCCGGCGGTAGTGGGATGTTAAGCGTTCGGGCCAGCGCCTGCGGCCCTCCCATCTCATTGACGAATCCTGAGCCCGGATAGAGGGTATGGCCGTCCTGGTGGAAGGACATGCAGAGCACTTCCGGGTCGTGCCAGAAGATCTCCTGGGTCCCGTCGCCATGATGCACATCAGTATCAATGACTGCGATCTTCTTGTGGCCGTACTTCGTCCTCAGGTACTCGACCAGGATGGCCATATTGTTGATATTGCAAAAGCCCCGGTTGCCATGCACTACACGCATGCTGTGATGGCCTGGCGGCCTGACCAGCGCAAACCCGTTTCTTATTTCGCCCTTTTCCAGGGCGTCGGCCAGGGTGAGAGTGCTGCCTGCGGCGATGAGGTGGGCCCCAGTGACCTGTGACTCTACGTCGGGAACGCAGAAATGGGTCCGAGCGATGTCCTTCATCTCTGCCAGGCGGGGTTTGTACTCCTCGATTCGGGGTTGGTCCATCAGCCCCTCCTCGAAGATCTGGTCTCTGGTGTAGAGCAAACGCTCTTCCCTTTCCGGGTGGGTGGGGGAGATGGCCCAGTCGAAGGCGGGGAAGAAGATCAGGCCCGTCTTGCCCGTCTTTATAGACGACATCAACAGCCCCTCCAGGTGGGCAGAAGGCCGGCTGGAATTTCCATGCGGACGTCCATGAGCCTTCCTACGGTTGTCCAGCCGCGAATCATGTTGAAAACCTCGCTGTAGGTTACCTCGGCATCACGAGCGTATTCTCCTATACCCAGGCGCTCTGCACGCTCGGCTAGAAGCCTTTTCGCGAGCTGCTCTGCCTGTTCCGGCGTCATCCTTTTGTCTGTCACTTTGCCCATGAGGCCCTCTTCGGCCACGATGTACTCGTTGCGTTCGGTGTCGATGTGCAGGTTCAGGGTTAAAGTGGGCCGGGCCACGGCCGCGCCTATGGCATTGGCCACGGGTGCATACTCGGGCACAATGGCCGAAGCACCCAGGCGCGCGGCGACCAGCGGCACGAGCGCTGGAGCGCCTCCGCCCACACCAATGACATTTTGAGCCTGCAGCTTCTCCTTTTTCATGATCTCCCAGATGCGATAGGCGGGTTCCTGTTCCCATTCCCGGAACATCTCATTGACCTCAAATACTATCCTTTCCACAACTGCGTCGACAATCTTCTCTGCCGCCTCCCGGGGAGAGCAGCCCAGTTTGTATGCCACATCTTGCATAGCTTTTTCCGCTTTGGCGCCGTCGCCGATGCTCGATCGTCCCAGAACGCGCAAAGCATCTGTAGGCGTTGGTCCAGTGCCTCCCATGCAAATCGGAGGGCCATTTCTGTGCGGCCCGACTGCCAAACAGCCTCCGGCGAGGTTCACGGTGCTGTCGCCTCCGATGGCCACAGACTTGACCGCGAAGGCCCGTACCTGAGTGAGAAGGTCTCCCACCTTGGCCCCTTTGGACGAGAGCAGGGGCTTGCCGGAGAGGATGAGCGCCAGGTCGGTGGTTGTGCCGCCGATGTCGACGACGACAGAGGTCTGACCCGGCGGCGTCAGCGCCATAACGCCCATGATGCTGGCTGCTGGTCCTGAAAAGATGGTCTCTACCGGCATTTGCACCGATTTGTCAAGAGGCAGAGTTCCGCCGTCCGCCTTGAGGATGTAAACCGGAGCAGAGATTTTGCGCTGCTCTAAAGCTCTGGCCATAGCCTCGGCGAACTCCCGGTATTTGTCCTTGGTGGCCACAGTGAGCATGGTCGTGGCCGCTCTCCTGGGAAAGTTGAGCTGGCCGGAGACCTTGTGGCCCAGCTCTATCTCGGCTCCCGGCAGGATTGCGGTCATGATCTCACCGACCTTCTGCTCATGGGCATGATTTCTCTGGCAGAACTTGCCCACCACAGCCACGCGGGAGAGGCCCTGGCTCGATATCTTGGCGGCGGCGTCTTTGATCTGGGAAACATTGAGTCTGTCGATCTCCTTGCCCCGGAAGTCGATAGCTCCATCCAGGATGATGGCGTCTCCCAGGGAGTAATCCTTGGGATTGGTTCCGGGCCCGGGGATGAGCACCAGGGCCACAGGGTCAGTCTTGCCCTCAGCGATCATATTTGTGATGAGAGTGGTGCTCAAGACCACTCGTTCGGCCTTGCTGGTATCGACTCCTTTGACCAGCTCATCCAGAGCGCCAAGCAAGCACTTCAACAGATTATCGTGATCTGTTGGCACGCAAGCGGTTTTGGCCACACGATCGCCGTCCACCAGAACGGCATCGGTGGTGGTCCCGCCGACATCAATTCCAATAAGCATTTCCATTCGCCTTTCGATAGGCGCACAGATCTGGATGTATATCGGCTTTGTGGTCTTTTTGATATTGGTGCCGGGCAACGGAACTTTTTCGGGCAATAAAAGGAGCTGAGACTCTGGTCACCATTGAGTACAGGAAATAGAATTAAATTACCTGATATAAGTTCAGTAATTAACATTATTAATATGCTTTATAAAAGTCAGGGACATCAGATCAATCATGCTAAAAGCAATTGCGTTATTCATGTTATTGGCGTTGAATAGCACATCCATAAATAACACACTACTCAACAACTCGAGCATAAATGATACATTGCTCAACATCTCAAGTACAAATAATGCATTGCTCAACAACTCTACTTCAGAGGATGATTGGTTTAATAAATCATCGAATCTGAGTCTTGCATTGCCTGGGAATCTGTTTTCTGACGGTACCAGGATTGCGGATGCTGAACAAGCGGGTGTTAAAATCCCCGAAGAAAAACCAACGACACCTAACCCGACTAGGGATTTTTACTACCCTCCGGAGGTAAATAATCCAGACCCCTGGATTGATCTTGGGCCGCTAGATATGTTCTTAGGCAGTGGAGAATCAGGAACTGTTTGCTCAGAAGATGGGATTTGTTATGAACAATTTGTCGACTAACGGGCTAACGGGCCAGGCAAACCGCATTCGTCCCATCAAGCAGCAGGCTACAATGCCGGATATGTTGAAGTCAATCTGTCTGGTGATTGATCCTATCTTTCCCGGCCTTCGTACTTGTACTCTTCCAGCCCATCAGTGGCGATGGTCATCAGGAAGTAGGCGAGGCATTCTCTCTTGAATGCATTCTCCTGGGAAGGCGGCTTAATTCCCGTGATCCGGCAGATGTCTTCTGCCTCTTCGGTCTTTCCTGTCATCTTCTGCAGCCAGACGAATTGCATGATCTTCAATGCATCAAGCCTCTTGGCATCTTTTTGCAGTCTCAGTATGTCCTTCTGGACTTCGGGGTCTCGTCTCTTCTCTCGCAGCATATCCGCGAATCTGGCGGTCCCCAGGCAATCGGGGTAGAAGCAGATCACATCACCGCATTCCGGGTCGGGATTCAGCATAGGAAATGTCCTGCATATGCGAGGCCGGCTTTTGTAGACCCTGCAGCAGTGCGTCTCTGCATCCAGAAAGCAGCAGTTCCTCTCCGTGCCGATGTTCTTCAAGACCCTGTATCCAATCCTCTCTTCCGGATCGGGATCCGTGAATCTGGCTTCTGCCTCGACCTGGCTTACTTCAAACGATCTGGCAATCTCCTGCATATCCTCATGATCCAGCAGAGTATAGCCCTCGCCTCTGCAGCATTCACTGCAGTTCATGCACTCAAAGAGAACCTGAGCGGCAATCTGAGGGAATTGGGTCTCAGGGATAACGTCATTGAACCACTCCAGGAACGACTCTTTTTCTTCGCTCACATGATTCACCTTATCCAATTTATGTCCCTGCCATCGCCTGGAACAAATTCCACGCACCTGTGGCCACGAAGTTGACGGCCACTGCGCCCAGCATCAGCCCCATAATCCTGGTCAAGACCATGATCCCAGTTACTCCCAGGACTTTGTCTATATACTCCGAGAACCTGAGGACGAATAAGGTGATCACAAAGGTCAGCACTATGGCCAGGATCACAAGCCCTTTTTCTGCAATGGTGCCGGCCGATCCCATCAACACTATCACTGTTGTAATAGCCCCCGGGCCGGTAAGGAGCGGCATGGCCAGGGGAAAGACGGAGATATCCTCCCTATGATTGGCATCCCGAAGCTCAGCTTCAGTGACCTTCTTTTGCTGGCCAACACCTCGCAGCATATCGATGGCCACCAGGAAGAGCAGGACGCCCCCTGCTACGCGAAGGTTGTCCGCAGTAATGCCGAAGATGCGCAGCACAATGTCTCCGGCCACGGCGAATAGAATAGCAATGGAGAAGGCTACCGATGTGGTCCGCTTGTGGATATGATTCTTCTCCGTGGAATCCAGGCCGCTGGTAAGAGTGACATAGACCATAGTGGCCTCGATGGGGTTGACTATTACGAAGATGGAGCTGAAGACGTACACGAAGTAGAGGAAGTAGTCGCTTATATCCATTGCAGTTTCCTTTTAGCTGATCTGATCACCCTGTCATGGCATAATTTTCTTTCCATCTGGCACTGTTTCACTATAGGCGCATTCCTGTTTAATAATCTCCCTGAATGGGTGAGAATCATTTTATGAATACAAACGGCCATAAACGCCGCCCGTCCGGGAGAGACAATTGTTGTCAAAGATTAAATAAAAAAGGATTTTCGGAGTGGTTGGCTTAGAACATCCCGGGAGGCATTCCGCCCATTCCTGGCATCCCATTCCACCCATACCGCCCATACCACCCATGCCACCCATTCCTGGCGGCATGCCACCCGCTCCGCGAGCAGGCGCCTTCTTGGTTGACGCCAGGACATCATCGATACGAAGGATGAGGCAAGCAGCATCGGTGGCCGACAAAATGGCCTGAATCTTGACGCGCAGAGGCTCGACTACACCAAGTTTGTACATATCCTCGACTTCGCCGGTGTAGGCATTGAGACCCACATTCTTGTTCTTCGCATGCCTGTTCTTAAGTTCTGCAACCTTGTCGATAGCGTCGAATCCGGCGTTCTCGGCCAGGGTCTTGGGCACGATCTCCACTGCTTCAGCGAACTTGGTGACTGCCAGTTGCTCACGGCCCTTCAGAGTAGCCGCATATTCCCGAAGGCGCAGGGCGAGCTCAATCTCAGGGGATCCACCGCCCGCCACCAGCAACTTATCCTCAACTACATCGGCCACGGCATGCAGCGCATCATCCAGCGCTCTCTCCAGACCGTTCAAAACCTGCTGAGTTCCGCCCCGGAGAAGCAGCGTTACGGCACGATTCTTGGTGCCGCTGACAAAGGTCATGATACCGTTTCCAACCCGCTTCTCCTCTACCAGAGCAGCAGTGCCAAGATCGCTGGGGCTGAGCTCGTCAAGGCTGGTGACGATATTGGCTCCCGTGGCCTTGGCGATTTTGTCCAGATCCTTCTTTATGACGCGACGCAGGGCGAGAACGCCGGCAGTGGCCAGGTAATGCTGGGCCTGGTCATCGATGCCTTTCTGGCAGAGGACCACTGTGGCGCCGCTGGCAATCACTTTATCCGCTGCCTCTTTTACTCTCTTCTTCTCGTGCTCCATGAATTGCTGGAACTGGGTTGAGGAGGTGATCTGGATCTCAGTCTTGGTCTCGGTATCCTTGGCTTCGATGGGCGCGGAAAGGAGGGCGATCTTTGCATTCACGATCTTGCGGGGCATATTCTGGTGGACGATCTCCTTATCAATCACTACGCCCTCGATGATCTCTGAATCCATGGTGCTCTCGCCGACCTTCTTTTCCACATTGACCCGATCCATGTCAAAGCTCTTTTTGCCGTCGTAGATCTCAATGGCGTTGAGGACCAGGTCGACGGCATACTTGGCGATCTTGTTGTCCGGGGACTCGGCCAATTTACCAGTCATGGCCGTCTCGGCAATCCTCTCCAGCAGGGCGCGGTCACCCTCCGGGGCCTCGAAGGCGATGGACTTCACGATCTCCACTGCCTTTTCAGAGGCCATTCTGTAACCCTGCACAATCATTGTGGGGTGAACCTTCTGGTCCAGGAGGAACCTCCGCTTTCTTGAGCAGCTCGCCAGCCAGGACAGCCACAGTGGTGGTGCCGTCGCCTACCTCTTTATCCTGGGTTTTGGCGGCCTCGATGAGCATTTTAGCGGCAGGGTGCTGCACATCCATCTCTTTCAGGATGGTCACGCCGTCGTTGGTGATGGTCACGTCTCCCATGGAGTCCACCAGCAATTTATCCATGCCCTTGGGGCCCATGGTGCTGCGCACGGCATTGGCCACGGCGCGGGCAGCCATGATGTTATTCGAAATGGCTTCTTTTCCCGACTCTCTGCGGGTGTCTCTTAAAATGATAACTGGTGTTCCGCCCATTCCTGCCATATATGATAATCCTCCAATAAATGCTTCTACTAATCTCACGTTTACAGTATTTGATCTTCTATAAAACCGTTTCCCTAAGATACGGCAGCACAAGATTGTTCTGGGCAGGTGGATCGACCAAACTGCCAGTAACTATAAGTACTTGAAGATCACGCAAGGGCGCTAACCGTATTGAGGAATCAAAAATGGTAAATGGAACAGTAAAGTTTTTCAACAGAGTCAAGAGCTTTGGATTCATCGCAGGCGACGACGGTAAGGACTATTTTGTTCACGTAACTGGCTTGAAGCCCGGTGTCACAATCGATGAGGGTGACAAGGTAAGCTTCGAGGTCATTGAGGGCGAGAAAGGCCCCAAGGCTGACAAAGTAGAGAAGCAGTAGATACTCGCAGTAAGAAACAATAGGGATGCAATAGAGAAGCCGAGAGGTTTTTCTATTAATATCTTCTATTATAACCAATACCTTTCTTTTTATTCTGGTGCTATTCAACCGTCCTGGCTATTTTATTGACTCCCTCACAAATCAGATTGCTTCTCCAGAGACCTGGCATTGGAAAAAATGCTTTGGCAATCTTCCATGAAATTCCAATACTATTTGATATCAGTCTTCAGCGGTTTCGCACACGCCTTCCCATCAGGCAGGATCACAGATACTACAATGGACATGACCAGTACGAAGACGATTACGCCCAGAGCGATGACCGCCGGGATCTCTATGAACCCGGAAGCAAGCATCTTGGCACCTACAAAGATGAGGATGAGGGTGACTCCCTGGTTCAGGTAACGGAACATAACCATGCATCCAGCCAGGGCGAAGTAGAGGGCGCGCAGGCCCAGGATGGAGAAGATATTGGAGGTATAGACGATTGTGGGGTTGAGGGTGATTCCGAGGATGGCAGGAACGGAGTCAAAGGCGAAGAGTACGTCAGACGTCTCGATTACCAGAAGAACGATGAAGAGAGGCGTCACAAAGCGCTTGCCGCCTTTGCTGAGAATGAAATTGCCGTCCCCATAATCGTCTGTGGTGGGCAGGAATCTCTTGCAGAGCCGGAGGACCGGATTTCTTCCCACATCCATCGGTTCCTCGTCCTTTCGCAGAGCCAATTTCAGGCCGCTTACCAGGAGAAAAGCTCCAAAGAGATAGACCACCCATTGGAACCTGTCGATCAGCTCAATGCCGGCAATTATGAATATGCCTCGCATCACCAGGGCAGCGATGATGCCCCAGAAGAGGATTTTGTACTGATGAATGCTTGGCACCTTGAAGTAGGCAAATATGAGCAGGAAGACAAAGAGGTTGTCGAAGCTGAGAGTCCTTTCCACCAGGTAGCCTGCCGCAAATTCGATGGCCTGCTCTTTACCCATCCAGAAATAGACGAGCAGGTTGAAGGCAATTGCGACAATCAGCCAAATGCCGCTCCAGGTCAGGGCCTCTTTGATACCTACTTCATGAGATTTTTTATGAAAAACGCCCAGATCCAAAGCAAAAAGGATCAGAATTACGGCTCCAAAAACGACCCATAGCATTGCCTCGTGGCTGATCAAAATCTTTATCCTCCAAAGAATACTACCTGCGTTTTCCCCTCATACTATTTCTATTTTTTTTACGAGTTTTATACTTGACCGGGAGCAATTCGTTTCCAGATAGCATTCTCTGGCTACAAGAACTTTTCTCTACAAATGCCGTGTTTCTTCTCAGAACATGTCGGCAAACGCAGGTGACATGATGGCAGAGAGCATGAATGAGAGGCCGATCAGCAAGAAGACGACTCCTGCAATTCTGGTAACCTGCTTCCTATCGATTCTGCTGGAGAGGAGCTTGCCCAGGTAGATCGCCATGGCTGATAGAATCAAAAGAGCAGTCATGACTCCAATGAAGACCATGTAAGGATCATACTCCGCAGCAAAAAGGGCGGAGGCAATTTGGGTCTTATCCCCCCATTCCGAGAGGAAGATCATGGAAAATCCGGATACAAATGCACTCCTGGGAGATCAGGAGCTCTCCGCTTCCTCCTCCTGTTCCCCCCTCAAGATCATTATGCCAAAGAGTATGAACACCGCACCGGATATCAATTTTGCCAGATGGAGGGGGACGACATTGGTCACCCAGGAACCCACCAGAATGGCAAATCCGTCTACCAGTAAGAACGCAAGCATGATGCCGGCCAGCAGTCGCGCATACTCCCGGGTCCGGGAGGACAGGAGGAGCACGGAAAGCTGAGTCTTGTCGCCCATCTCGGCAAGGCCCACGGCGAGCAGCGGAATTATGATATCGTTCCATGGAGCGATTTCAGACACCCTTTGTTACCTTCCCCAGAACGGATCCTTCTTGCGCTTGATCTCCAGGAAATCCTCCAGCACCTCGCGTTCATCCTCGGCAAGCTTCGGCTTCAGCTCCAGCTCTACGATGCGAGCGTGCTTTTCCGGAATATTGACATAAAGGATATCGCCCTCATGGATCTGGCGCCCTACTGTTGGCCCGTCGATGGATATGGCTACTTCCTGGCCGACGGTTGCCGATCCCTGGTTCTCGTTATGAGCCTGGATTCCTTTTACCACGCCCACGTTAGCACCGTCCTCTCGCATGAGATTGACCTGAGTCCTGACTATTCCACCGATAACCTGAACGCCCACTACTGCCGGCTTGGACTGGCGAAATACGCAGTCCGGCAGAATTCGCACCGCACCTGGCCGGATAACCGCTTCCAGGCGCGCTTGTTCAATCTTAATCTTCTGGTCTTCGACCCAGTGCTCATAGTTCTCAATGATCGAGTAGATGATCTCGCTGGAAAAGACGGGCACGTTGGTCTTCCTGATCTCGGTGATGGCATCGGGCAGAATATCCACGTTGAAACCCAGGATGGCCGAAAGCAATGGATCGTTGATGGCGGCAGCCCGGATCACGTCCCTTCTTGATATGGGCCCCACATCGGCATAGTGTATGTGTATGTCTCTCGCTTTCAGCTCGCCCACCAAAGCCTCCAGCGAGCCGAGGGTATCCGATTTGAGAATTACGCCTTCGTTTTCGGTATCAATCCTGACAGCTTCCAGCTCTGATTTCAATTCCCGTGATAGGATTTCGACCTCATCCTGGGAAGAGACAACACGAATGGTCGATCCCGCCAGAGCGTTATCGAGCTTTGGTGCCGATATCTTGACACCAGAGGCTGCAGCGACATGCTTCACAGGCAAGAATCGCTCTTCGCTCCGGATCTCAGACAGCGGCTTGGGCTTGAGCAGGGCTCTTATCTTTGTGACCACCGGCTCGTGGGCTGTACCCACAATTACCGTATCCCCTGAATTGAACTCTCCGTTGTAGAGGATGACATCCAGGGTCACGCCCAGGCCCTTCTCCTCCTTGACCTCCAGAATAGTGCCCACGCCCGGGCCCGAGCGGTGAGCTTCAGATTATCTTTCAGGAACCTCTGAGCAAGTCCCGCCAGAATCATGAGAAGATCGGGCACGCCCTCACCAGTGATGGCGCTGATGGGCACGATTCCCACCGTTCTTGTGAAATCCCCGATCCGATCGTACCGGTCCCCGTCGAATCCATATTTGTAGAGCTCTCCCACCAGCTCGTAGAACCTTGTTTCCAGCACGTCTGTGACTCTCTCATTTTGCGCCTTGAGGCTTGTGGCAAATGGGGCATTGGCTACGGGATGCCAGCCGCCGATGCGATCCATCTTGTTGGCAGCGACAACAAAAGGAGTCTTAAAACGCTTGAGAATGCTGAGCGATTCGATGGTCTGGGGCTGAAAGCCCTCATTTATATCCACGATCAGCACGGCCAGATCTGCCAGAGAGCCGCCACGACTGCGCATGGAGGTAAATGCATGGTGTCCTGGCGTGTCGATGAATAGCAGTCCGGGAATCTGCATCTCCTTCCCGAAGTGCGACCCGCAGAAATCCTGGATGACATTCAACGGGACCTCTGTGGCTCCGATGTGCTGGGTGATAAGTCCAGCCTCGCCCTTTGGCTACGGCTGTTCCCCTAATCTTATCCAAGAGTGTGGTCTTGCCGTGGTCCACATGCCCCATCACCACTACGATAGGTGTTCTGAGGTTGGATTCATTGCCCTTCGGTTTGCTGGCTTTTTTGGACTTCTGTTGCATACAGATCGCTTCTCGGGAAATAGTAACTCTAAAAAATGGTTTTATTTTTTGAGAACTTAAAGGCTCCCATGAGATGGAGGCAGAAATGCGTTCCGCCTGAACTTACTCATAGAGCCATTCTTCGTCGATTCGCTTGAAGGTCACCAGTTCGTCAGCATTGAAGTGGAGAGCTATCTCGCGAGCTGCGGACGCGGCTGAATCTGAGCCGTGCACGACATTCCGTCCGGTTTCAATTCCATAGTCTCCTCGAATGGTCCCTGGAACTGCATCCACCGGATTGGTAGCGCCGTTCATCTTCCTCATGGCCGCAATTGCGCCCCTTCCTTCTACCACCAGTGAGACCGAAGGTCCAGAGGTGATGAAATCCACCAGATCCTGGTAGAACTTCTTGCCCACATGTTCAGCGTAGTGCTCTTTGGCCTTCTCCACGGGCATCCGGGTCAGCTTCATAGCCACAATCTTGAAGCCTTTCTCCTCGATGCGCTGCAGTATCTTGCCCACCAGTCCGCGCTGCACTCCATCGGGCTTGACCATGACGAAGGTTCTCTCGTTCTCAGCCAGGCCTTATGCCCCCTTTCTGGCCCACTTGATTCTTCTCGTCACTCGCCCCAGGGCAACGTTATTCTCGCACTTTGATGAGCAGAAGTAAAAGACGGTTCCGTCTTTCTTGGCATAGAGCTTGCCTGTGCCCGGCTCGATGGTCTTGCTGCAGAAGGTACACTTTCTCTCTTCCATCTTTCTTCACCTGCTGGTAAGCTTCTTGGCCTCTCTGGCAGTCTCCAGCAGCATCAGAACATCGCCGATGCGGATGGGTCCCATGCTGTTCCTGGTGATGATGCGGCCCTTGTTATTGCCTTCCAGGATACGGCACTTGATCTGCATCGCCTCGCCATGCATGCCAGTGACGCCGATGACCTCGATGACCTCTGCCGGTATGCCGTTATCATCCTCCATCGGATATCACCTACTTCAGAGCTGCGACTTTTTGGACGATTTCATCCAACAGTTCTTTTCCCTTTCCAGGCTCGACGATTGCTGCAGCTGCGCTCTTTACGCCCAAACCGGCGGCAGCTCCCAGCTCGCTCTGCTTCTTGACATAGATATAGGGAGTCTTCTTCTCTTCGCAAAGAGCCGGAATATGAGCTACAATCTCAGGGGGCTGAACATCTTCGCCGACGATTACCAGGCGGGCCACACCGCGCTCGATGGCCTTGGTAGCCTCGTTGGTCCCCTTCTTTATTCTGCCAGTATCACGAGCCAGCTCAAGGGCCTCGAGAGATTTCGTGGCCAGCTCTGCTGGAACATCAAACCTTACATATATTGGTCTTGCCATAATTTAATTCTCCTTCCGGGCCTATTCGCCCATCATCATTCATCGCAAAAGCGCCTAACAGATTAGACCTTTCAGATCAGCCTGAAGCTCCACATGTAAAAAGGTTGCGCTAGGGCGCAAGAAGGCCTGCCAGCACATTTTGAAGATTATCCTTAACCACAAATCCTGATAGTTCTGCATCAGACCCTGCTCATGGAATAGCTGAGATTGTTCTTCTCGGCGATATCCGACACCTTCTGGTCCACACTTGCAGTGGGCTGCAGATATTTGGCGTACAGATTGAAGCCATTGGCCTGATCCTTTGGTACGCTTACGCCCAGGTAAAACTCTTTGTATCCGCCGGACAGGGGCATACTCGCACCGCCACTGCCGAGAGCCGCCACCTGCAGATCAGCTTGCTCGCATCATCAACAAGAGTGAAGTTTCCTGCAGGCTGGCTTCCAGAGATCACATCTATGACTTGCTTTGTCGCCTCTTGCGACCCGAAGAGGGTGGGCTTGCCCATGACCTTCACATATTCTGAGCTTGCGCTGTGGGTATCATCATGTAATCCTGGTACGGTACGACAAGTCCGCTGTGCCCACGGGGAAGGGTCGAACCCAGTGGAACTCCATCCAGGTGTTGTTGAAATAGATCTCAGCCAGCCTTTCGATCTTGTTAGGATAAATCTGGGGTCCATAGGTCAGGCCAAAGGATTGAGGAAGAGCGGCTCGGGCCGCATCCGTCAGATTCTGCGATGGAGTCAGGTTGATCCAGTATGCCATCACAGTGCTCTGCTGGTGACATCTCCAGGACGTCTTTCAGTCCATCGAAATTCCAGTCCACCAGGCGGCCCTGCACCCCAAAGGTCTGCAAGGAATCGGGATTGGATACCACAATAGTCTCATTCTGGTTGCTGCCCATGAGCACGAAACCTGCAAAGGCGGAGACTATCATAATAGCGCCTACGAAGATAGCGAAAGCCTTCTGATTCATCCGCACACCCTCACGAGACTATTATTATTTAACTTTTCTCTGAGGGCCAGAGAGGTTCGTCCTGAATATAGCTGCGTTTCAAGGCAAGGGCAATCTCCGCCTTCTCCAGTTCGCGGCCCAGGTAGCCGGCATGGTCCAGACGCTTGACCAATCCCATATCGATGAGAGTGTTCAGGACGTCCTTCGCACTAATGCCTGCCACAGTGATGCTGCCGTTTTCGGCCAGGATCTTTCCCTGGGCGAGGAGTATTCTGAAGCTTCCGGCACTGTCTGGTTCGTATTTGTGCTCATTTCCGGCTTGGCATGAACTGCTCCGGGCATTGGCTCCTCCGGAAGGCGTCGCTTCTCCTTCAAGATCAAAAGGTCCAGGCCCAGGTCTTTGGGCGGCGTTTGGCGCCATTGGGCTAGAATCATCATTCGCGAGGCTATGGCGAGTTCATGCACGCTGCCACGGGCTTTGGCGCTGTACTCCGGAGTGAAGAGCAGCGAGGCCCCAATCTCCGCTCCCAGGGCCGCGAGCAGGGCGTTGGCCCCTGTGCTGTCGGCATCCAGCAGCTCCGTGACATTGCCCACCCCAAAGAAGAGGGGAATAGTTGGGTGAGCCTCTCGAAATAGGATGTACTCACGCAGTGAAGAGGCCAGACCCAGGGCGGGAGGATCGAGAACAGGATCGGCGATCACCCGTATTCCATAAGCATAGAGCCTTTTCCAGGTTCTCCTCCAGGCCGATTGGCCCCGGTCCCGGAATGACCACGGCCGGTATGCCTGCGGCGGCGACAGCCTGGCCGACCTGGGGAAGATTCTCGCCGTTCAGGCTCAGGATCAGGTCAGCTCCCGCCTGAATCCCGGCCAGGATCAAGTCCGGGACGACGGTATCCACGCTTACAGGAAGATTGGTGGCCCTTTTGGCAGATTGCAGTGCGGCTGTGACCTGGGAAGGACTGGCATCCAGGGGGACGCCCAGGTCGATCAGGTCTGCGCCTTGCTCCTCAAAATAGCGTATTCTCTCGACCAGAGCCGCGCCATCCAATCGCGTAGCATCGACAACTCTCGGCCAGAACCTTCATCCTGGAGCTGCCGCCGATCTTGACCCCTTTGATCGCCAGTTGGGCGGAGGCCATTGCCTCCAGCCTCTCTACCTGGGCGAGGGCATCAGATCTGCTCTTGCCTTCCATCAGGACGCAGGCGGGAATGGTAGAGGAGAGCTCAACCTCATCCAGGTGGCGCAGCACAAACCCCAGGTCCGCAGCGTGCTTGGGCCCCAGGCGAATCTTGGCCCCGAGCTCGCGTTCCGCCTCCTGGAAATCGGCGGTTATGGCCCCGGGAATCAGGATGAGATCGTAGCCCTGCGGCGCAGCCCGGCAAAGCATCTCTGGGGTTATGAATGCCGCTACATCGACATCCAGCGCCAGCACGTCCGCTCCTCGGGCAGAGGCCTTGACCTGCTCAAGAGCCAGCCTTCCTGTGACGACGAGAACCTTCATGGCGAGCGGCAAATCGATTTCCCTAGGATCTCAAAAAAATTTAGGGCAGAAAAAGAACGCTCTAACGCGCATCGCAGTACTTCACCTCATCCACGTCCAGGGTCAGGGGCGTTCCTGGCTCAAAGGAGGCAATCCTTCTCACCCGGCCCACTCCCACCATCTGCAGCTGCGCCCTGGCTGCCTGCGCTTCACTCTCTTCGTAGTAATCCTCGCTGGATTGAACTGTTCGGTGGGTGATAATCTGCAGGGCTTTTATGCTGGTGATGAGGCCGCTTGTTCCCGGAACAATGTCCGGAGCGCTGGCCTCGGTAAGAAAAATCCTCTCCCCCGGCTGGACGCTCAAAAGCGCGAAGAAGTTGTTGGGGCTCCTGATCTCGACCGTCCTGACCCTGGCGGCAAGGAGTTCCTTCATCACATGTCTTGCTAATCCCGTTAGTGCTGTGTAGATCATCTGGCATCACCCGTACATGGGGAACTCTTTGGGCATCTGAGCTTGCTGTTCCTCGGTGGTGACCGCTTTCATCTGCTGGGCCAGGTTAGCCATCTGCACCTCGATCTCATCCGCCTGCTCCGTCAGCTTGGCAGTGCTTACCCCTAAATCGTAAATCTTGTTGAGGGTCTCAATAGTAGCGATTGCAGCTCTTGGGTCCGGTTCTGCTGATGCCGTCTCACCCAAGAGGCAGATGGCAGGCAGATTTTTAATGCGGCATTCGTTCATAATGCTGCCTGTGATGCCTGTGATTGTCCCCATCTCGAAGATCTCTGCTTTGTCCTTTATCTTGCCAAGCAAATCCGGCTTGCTTACTGCGCCAAAGACCCTGTGCTGCTCGTCCATCACCGTTATGCCTGCCAGGCAGATCATCTCTCGAACATTTATGGACTCGGCCCAGGATACGATCTCCTTTCCAATCTCGTAAGAGGCCAGGGGATGTACGGGAATGTCCGCGGTGAGAACTACCAGGCCCTTGCCAGCATCCTCGTAAATGCGAACCGGCATATTCACCACTCCACCCAAAAGAACTGCCAGGGGCGGGAAGTATCTGGAGCTCATGGCTCCCAGATAGGTCATTTTGAGTTCGTTGACGATGTACTGGCTGGCGATATTTCCTACCAGGCCAATTCCCGGGAATCCCTCTATCAAAAGGGGGTTCTTGACGGAGAGCTCCTTCTCAAGGATGACCTGGACGATTTCCTTATCCATGTGAATATACTGGCCCTTTATCTGAGATAAGAGCATCGCTTCCAGACCAAATCCGGGGGATAAGAGGCCCGTTTGGTGCAAAATGTTTATCAACATTATGACAGGGAAACTCTCGATCTTTGAGATCGCAAATGAAGTAGGGGTTTTCAGTCTTGGAGTCAAAATGGCAGAACTATTTAGAGAGGTTATAGATCAGGCGAAGGCAGCCGGCAGGACCTATCTGATGGAGCACGAGAGCAAAGCCGTTCTGGAGAGCCTGGGAATTACCACTTCCAAATCCATCGTGGCAAGGTCGGAAGATGAAGCTGTAGAGATATTCCAGTCCCTTGCATCTCCCGCGGCCTTGAAGGTTCTCTCCCCGGATGTAGTCCATAAATCCGATGCCGGCGGAGTCAAGCTCAATTTGAAGGACGCAGATGAGGTGCGAGCAGCCTACCGGGATATTGCCCGGGCATTCCAGGGCCAAAAGGTGGAAGGCGTCTCTGTGCAGAAGATGGCCCGGCCGGGAGTGGAGGCCATCGTGGGAGTCACCAATGATGCCACATTCGGGCCGATGTTGATGTTCGGTCTGGGTGGAGTATTCGTTGAGGTTCTAAAAGATGTCTCCTTCCGCTCCATTCCCATCTCCGAGTCGGATGCTAGAGGATATGATAGAGGAGATCAAAGGCTATGCCCTTCTCAAAGGTTCTCGCGGCTACTCTGCCGATATCAAGGCTCTGAAGGATCTGCTGATGACGATATCGGACTTTGTGGTGAAGAATCCCGATATCTCGGAGATGGATCTCAATCCCGTATTCCTCTATCCGGAGGGCTACATGGTGGTTGATGCCAGGATAATCCTGGGCGAGCCCAGGCCTATGCCGCCAGCTGCCGGTCAAGCAGGATCTGCACGACCTTTTCTATCCGAAGAGCATCGCGGTCATTGGCGCCTCCGGCACTCCCGGAAAATTGGGCTGGAACGTCTTCACCAATCTTGTCAGCCACAACTTCAAAGGAAAGCTCTATCCGATCAATCCCAAGGCAGATGAGATTCACGGCCTCAAAGCCTATCCCCGCATCAGCGCTGTGCCCGAACCCGTAGATGTGGCCATCATCCTCGTCTCGGCGGGCATGACAACGGATGTGGTTGAGGAGTGCTGCAAGTGCGGCGTGCGCTATATTGTGGTCGAGTCGGCAGGCTTTGCAGAGCTTGGTCCGGACGGCAAGAAGATAGAGCTGGTGATGTTGGAGATCGCAGATAAATACGGTGTTCGGCTGCTCGGCCCCAACTGCTCCGGCATCATCAATACCCATTGCAGCATGGTTCAATCCATCGGCATTGTCGATGCCCTCAGCATGGGAAATATCGGGCTTGTCTCTCAAGCAGGAGTCTGCGCCGCAGGAATGCTCTGGGGGCTGCGCCATATCATGGACTTCGGCATCATCGCCACCATCGGCAACAAGCTGGACATCAATGAGACCGATATCATGGAGGCGGTGAGCAAGGACGAGAACATCAATGTCATCTGCATGTATCTGGAGTCGGTGAAAGGCGGGCGGCGTTTTATCGACGAGGCCCGTCGCATCACACTGGAAAAGCCCATGGTGGTTCTCAAGTCCGGACGCACCGATGCCGGCAAAAAGGCAGTTGCATCACATACGGCATCTCTGGCAGGCAACGACCAGATCTTCAGCGCCGCCTTCCGCCAGTCGGGCATCATCAGAGCCCGCGACTACGAACACATGTTCAACCTGGCCCGGGCCATCTCCAAGCAGCCCTTCCCGGACCGGGAAGGCGTATTCATAATAACCTATGCCGGCTCCCTGGGAGTCATTGCCGCCGACGCCATCACCGACAACGGCATGCGTCTCTCTGAACTTGAGCCGCCCCTGAAAGAGAGGCTGAAGAATCTGCTGCCGGATTATGTCTGCGGCATGAACCCCGTGGATTACACCTTCAGCCAGGATGCCGAGACGGTGAAGAGGACCATTGAGATCGGTGTGGATAGCAATGATGTGGGCAGCTTCATCGTGATCCTTCAGGCAGAGATCCTGGAGAGCTACCCGGATACCCTGAAGAGCATCGATTACAAGGGCAAGCCCATCATCGCCTGCGTGGCGGGAAAGGAGTTCGCCATGTCAGGTGTCGTCAAGATGGAGAAGGCAGGCATCCCCGTCTTCTCCACGCCCGAGCAGGTGGCCGACGCTCTGGGAATCATGTACAGACACCATAAGAGAATCAAGAGGGAGAAGGCCTAGGCCCGGCGTTAGTAGTTCAAGCTGTGTGGCAAATGGAGGGCATTTTCCACATTCGTTTTTTATTTTTACGATCACAGGAACACACCAGACTCTGAGTTGCCCAACTAAGCCAACCTCCATTTGGGATTGATCGAATCGAGGTATTGAAATTCGGCGAAGCTGTAGGGAGCCTTATAGTATTCAGGTTCTGTCATGGCCCCATGGTAGCTGTCCACTGCCAGCCAGGTATCGGGATGGTCTTTATCCTCCACAGCAACCCATATATGGCCCTGGGAGACAAATCCGCTCGGGTCATACAAGAAGATCACTTTGCATCCAAAGCTCTTGTAAGCAGTTTCCAGCTTTTTGAGAGCCTTCATAGCACATTCCCAAAGGAGCCTCGGGAAAGATAACAAACACTGATACAATGATGCCAATTCTTCTCAACCCCATCACCCAAGAGCTATGATTCTGGCCACACATTGCGTCTTCAGAAAATATGTTAGTATCACATCTATAAAATATCTATTGTTTTTTTAGAATGATAATGGGGAAAAGAAGGATTTTTGTAGATCTAGCTCAGAGCAAATACTGCTTAATAGTATTTTTTGCAGGGTGTTAGGCCACTTAGTATGTTTAAATTTTTTTAATATTTTGGTCCATGAAACGTTTGAACCCGGCAAGACCATACTGGAGATAAATAAATAAAAAGCGAGCCGATCGGCTTCTTTAGCCCTAGAACAGGCTAGTTAAGAAGTAGAGGGGCACCAAGAATAGTATCACGAAACCGATAACCATCAAAACAATTGCCAGCCCATTTCCACCTGCCATGAATATCCTCCTACTACATACTTTGGCTCCTCCTTGGAAGAGGTAATATTAATTACTATCGGAACCCCCGACCTCTTATAATATTGCGGCTGAACCGCTCTCGGCAGTATTCGGTTCTGGCTGCGAAGGTTGTTCCATTGATCAGTTCCCAGTGCTCTGATCTGATCAACGATGCGACTCGACAATCCTCTTATTGGCTTCAGATCCGATATCAGTGCATGAGTGAACAGGCCAATACATTTAACTATCTTCGCCGGCAAGATTTCTATTGTGCGATCTATACAAAAGAGCCAAACTAAGGCACAGGGGGCAAAGCCGGGGAGAAGAAAGACAATCGGCGCAAGATTTGTGCTCTTGCGACCGGCGGGCTACCCCTTGAAGAGCATTTTTCAGGAGCAACCGGTCGTATCCGACCCCAAGCTCTTCGAGCTTTATGCCCAGGAGCAGTGGTACGGAGAGGCGCTAAAGCCTGGTTGTTACCTATTTGACCGCAGGCTCTATCCAGACTTCGCCTTCCAGGTGGTAAAAGTCTACCCCAGGCATTCAGTGGTGGGAACGGAAACCACCATCAAGGTGGAACAGAAGGCTGAGCCCAAGAATAAGGTGAAGTATGACGTTAGCTTTGATGATGTCATCGGCCAGGAGTCGGCCAAGCGTAAGGTCAAGATAGTAGAAAAATTCCTGCAGGATCCGGAGAAGTTCGGACGCTGGGCTCCGCGCAACATTCTGTTTTACGGCGTTTCGGGCACAGGAAAGACCATGATCGCCAAAGCCCTCTCAGCCGAGGCAGGAGTGCCAATGCTGGCTGTGAAGTCCACCAGCCTGATTGGCGAGTTCGTGGGCGAGGGCGCCCGGCAGATTCACAACCTTTACGAGAAGGCGGAGGAGATGGCGCCCTGCATCATCTTCATCGATGAGCTGGACGCCATTGCTCTGGACCGGAGGTATCAGGATCTGAGAGGCGACGTCTCTGAGATCGTGAACTCGCTGCTCACGGAGATGGACGGAATTTCCAACCGCCTCGGTGTCTGCACCATTGCCGCCACCAACCAGATCGAGGTTCTGGATGCCTCCGTTCGCTCCAGGTTCGAGGAGGAGATCGAGTTCAAGCTGCCCAACCTCGATGAGCGATTAAGCTTTTGGAGAAGAATGCCGCGACTTTGCCAATTGCGCTGGAGAACGTGGACCTGCGAGAGATTGCCCGGCAGACGGAAGGCTTCTCGGGGCGAGACCTTGTGGAAAAGGTCCTGAAGGCGGCGCTGCACCACGCCATCATGGAAGAGTGCAACATCACGCAAAGACATCTGGAGGAGACCATTCCCAAAGCGCGCAAGGAGTACCGGCAGCCTCCCAAAGAGATGTTCTCCTGAAAGGAAGCCCTTTTGTACTCTTAAGCGAATTAGCTTTGGACGCTATATGTGGCAGGAGATTTTAGACAAGTTCAAGAGGTTCCCGGCTCAGGAGAAGGTCATCCGCCTCATCCTGCAGAGGGGCTTCCAGATCAACGATAAGGCCCGGGTTGTATCGGGCCGGATTGAAATCCCGCACGCTCAGATCGCCAAAGAGCTGGATGTGGATCGCAGGGTGGTGGACACCACGGCCCAGGCTATCCGCGAGGATGAAACTCTCTGGAAGGTCTTCAAAAACGTGCATTCCATCACATTTCTCGGAGATGTAGCGCCCATTTTGGGATTGGGTGTCATTGAGATTACGCCGGTGAATGCTGCGAAAACTGGCCTATTAGGAGACGTGGCCAGCGCTGTGGCCGGGTTTGGCCTCTCCATCCGCCAGGCCGTATCTGACGATCCCTATTTTGTAGAGAGCCCCAAGCTTACTATTATCACAGAGGGCAAGATTCCTGGAGAGCTGGTGGGGCTGCTCACGGAGATCGATGGCGTGAAAAAGGTGACGGTGTATTAGCAAGCGCATTACACTGACCGTTCCGTCTAAGTTGAACTTTTGGACCTGAATAATGCCAGCGCCAGGATACTGGCGAAAGCCTCCAGCAATCTCCTTTGCTCTGGTAGCAGGAGTTGATCCGACTTGCTGAGTCCAACGCCCAAGACACCGACGGTCACCTCTTTTGTCATCAATGGCAGGTAAGAAAATGTTGCTGATGACAGAGTCTCAGTGCCGTGTCCAGCGGGCTGCCCGTGTTGAAGAACCCACGTTGCTACGCCCAGATTTCGCTCGTCAAAGATAATGCCTTCGCCCATCTGGGATCGAACCGACAAACGTCCATTTTCATCCGGCAGCAAAATCATAGCCTCGCATTCGAAGGCCTCTGCAATCTCTTTGACTGAGTTTTGGAGAAGCTCTTCTATGTTCTCCGCCGCCATCAGATCACGGCTGAAGGAATAAAGTGCGGAAACAAAACGCTCTCTCTGGCGGGCGCTCTCTCCTTGCCACCTAACCTGATCCGCCAGAAAGCTGGTTACTATTCCAACGATGAAGAATACGCCAAACATTGGGATATAACGAATGTCTTCAACGGCCAGAGTAAAACCAGGCGGAACAAAGAAGAAATCCAAAGCGATCACAGCCAGGAGGGAAGCCACCCAGCCGGAGCGTCTGCCCCAGGTCATTCCGCTATAAACTACGGGCAAGAGCAGCAGCATGGCGATGTTGATGAGACCCAGCCAGTGCTGAAATATCCAGCAAAGGCCTGTCATGGCCGCCACACTTGCGAGGCTGCCATAGAACGGCAGCCAGCTTCCGCTGACCACGGGAGCGGTCTTTGCTCCTTTTTTCTGATCAGACTCTGTACCGCCTATGACCAGTACGTGAATCTGTCCGCTCTGGCTTATGACCTCGTTGACCACGGAACCCCGCAGCCACCTGTTCCACAAACTGCGACGCGGAAGGCCGACAATTATGAGGGTCACATTATGCTCGCGGGCTAAGATAAGTATCTCCTCGGCAATATTTCGCCCTATCAGGACCTGAACCCGGGCCCCGAGTTCCCGTGCCAATCTTAGATTGCGTGATAGCTGGTCCTTGGCGGCTTCTGTTGAGGGCGCCTCCTTAGAGGACTCTACATAGACTGCAAACCATTCCGCATCCAGGTCGGCTGACATGCGCTGACCCGTACGAATCAGGCGTTCAGAGAGAGGACTGGTGCTGATGCATACCAGCAGCCTTGAACCTGCAGGCCATGGTCCAATGATGCCATGCCTCTCCATATAGGAGCGCATGTCTTCGTCCACCTTGCGGGCAGCGTACCTCAGCGCCATCTCCCGCAGCCCCATCAGGTTGCCCTTGCGGAAGAAGCGCTGCATGGCCTGCTCGGCCTTGGGAGGAAGATACACCTTTCCGTCCCGAAGTCGCTGCAGAAGTTCCTCCGGTGGCAGGTCCACAACTTCGATCTCGTCTGCCATCTCCACTATTCTGTCCGGCAGGGTCTCGCGAACCTTCACACCAGTAATCTGATACACGATATCGTTCAGGCTCTCGATGTGCTGGATATTCAGGGTCGAGTAAACATCGACTCCAGCCTCAAGCAGCTCTTCGACATCCTGATATCTTTTATCATGGCGTGAGCCCGGCGCATTGGTATGAGCCAGTTCGTCCACCAGAGCTATTGTAGGATGGCGCTCCAGAACCGCGTCCAGGTCCAGCTCTTCCAGTGTGACACCACCATGCTCGACATGATGACGGGGAATGACTTCTAAGCCCTCCAGGAGGGACTCTGTCTCTGGCCTTCCATGAGTCTCGACGACCGCGGCCACTACATCGACGCAGCCATTCCGGAGAGACTGCGCCTCTTCTAGCATATGGTAAGTCTTGCCGACGCCTGCCGCAGAGCCGAGGATGATTTTAAGTGCTCCCCTGCCTTGTTTTACCTCCTGCTCAACGCTCTTCAGCCTCCGCAGGAAGGCATCGGGACTCGGCCGGCACTCCCTGTCCATCAGTGGCTGCTCCTGTTCAGCTCGTCCAGAGCAAGGTTGAGATTGAGCACATTCACTCTCTTCTGGCCCATTATGCCAAACTGTGCAGGCTCAATATGTTGATAGACCAGTACTTTTACTTCAGATTCCGGTATGCTTCGGGCAATGGCCACTCGCGGCACCTGAAGCATTGCTCCTTCCATGCTTATGTGCGGGTCAAGGCCGCTGCCTGAGGTGAGGACCAGCTCACTGGGCACCGGTGCATTAGGGGAGAGGTTGTTTTCGTCCCTGACATCTGAAATTCCCTGGCTCGCCTGCTCCATGAGCTTTTTGCTGGTCGGTCCGAAGTTGCTGGCACCCGAACCATTGCCAGCATAGTTTACGGCCGAAGGTCTTCCATGGAAGTAGCCAGGGCGAGAGAAGTTCTGACCGATAAGCTCAGAGCCCACGACTTTACCCGCCACGACTATCAAGCTCCCGCTTGCCTGTTCAGGCATAGCGATCTGGATTACGCCCGTCATGAGGAGCGGATAGATCAGACCCGTGAGCAGAGAGAATGCTATAAAGAGCCGAATTGCAGTCTTTATATCTTCTGTAGTCTCCTTCATTTTCCTCACTCCAGATGCAGCAGCACTACCAGTACGTCGATCAGCTTGATGCCGATGAAAGGCACAATCAATCCACCGAGCCCGTAGATAGCCAGATTTCGGCGCAGCAGCAATGTCGCCGTCGTCGGACGGTACTTAACGCCCCGCAATGCCAGCGGAATGAGCAGCGGGATGACGATGGCGTTAAAGATGATCGCTGAGAGGACTGCGCTGGTGGGCGTGGTTAGCTGCATGATGTTCAGGGTGTTCAGCATGGGATACTGCGCTACAAATATGGCCGGCAGTATGGCGAAGTACTTGGCGACATCGTTGGCCATGCTGAAGGTGGTAAGAGCACCGCGGGTGATGAGGATCTGTTTGCCTATCTCCACTATATCCAGCAGCTTGGCAGGATTGGAGTCGAGGTCGACCATGTTGGCAGCCTCCCTTGCAGCCTGAGTGCCCGCATTCATGGCCACGGCTACATCGGCCTGGGCCAGAGCCGGTGCATCGTTGGTGCCGTCTCCTATCATCGCCACAAGATGCCCCTCCTTCTGGTATTTTCGAATTGCCTCCAGCTTCACTTCAGGGCGAGCCTGGCCGATGAAGTCGTCGATTCCAGCTTCAGCGGCGATAGCTGCAGCCGTCATGGGATTATCTCCCGTGATCATGACAGACCTTATGCCCACCGTACGCAGGTGAGAGAGCCGCTCCTTAATGTTCTCTTTGAGCACATCCTTCAGCTTTATGGCTCCCAATATTTTGGAGCCTTCGGCAACTACCAGAGGGGTGCCACCTTCTTTGGCGATGCTTTCCACAGCGGTCTTGATGCCGTCCGGCATGATGCCACCTACATTCTTAACGTACTCTTCGATGGCGTCATGCGATCCTTTCCGTATCTTTCGGCTATCCCAGTCTATTCCGCTCATGCGCGTCTCTGCGCTGAAGGGAATGAAAGATGAACCAACAGGAGCCCGAATATCTCTGCCGCGGACGCCCAGCGTCTCCTTGCAGAGATCCACAATGCTGCGACCCTCAGGCGTCTCGTCGGCCAGAGAAGAGAGCATAGCTGCCTCCGCAAGATCTTCTTTGCTAATGCCTTCTGCGGGAATGAACTCCGTGGCCATTCTGTTGCCCAGAGTGATGGTGCCGGTCTTGTCCATCAGAACGACGTCCACATCTCCTGCAGCCTCAACGGCCCTGCCGCTCAGTGCAATAACATTGTGCTGGAGCAGCCTATCCATTCCAGCAATGCCAATGGCAGGCAGAAGGCCGCCAATAGTTGTGGGCATCAGACAGACGAGAAGGGCAACAAGAACAGGCACAGATACCACCATGCCCATATAGCCAGCAAATGCCTCGAGACTGACAACAACTACCAGGAACAGACCTGTTAGGCCTATCAACAGTATCTCCAGCGCCTGTTCATTGGGTGTCTTCTGGCGCTTGGCGCTCTCGACCATGCCAATCATCTGATCCAGGAAGGTCTCGCCTGGATCTGCCGAGATGTGGATCTTGATCTTTCCTGAAAGGACCTTAGTGCCTCCTGTCACTCCGCAGAGGTTTCCTCCTGCCTCCCGGACTACAGGCGCGGATTCACCGGTTACCGCCGACTCGTCCACCAGGGCCACTCCTTCTGCTACATCTCCATCGCTGGGGATGATCTCGCCATCTCCTACCAAAACTAGATCCCCCTTGCGAAGCACAAGAGCCGTCACTTGCTCTGTGCTGCCATCAGGAAGCAACCTGCTGGCAGAAGCCTCGCTGCGGGCCTGACGTAGGGTCTCGGCCTGGGCTCGACCTCTTCCTTCCGCCAGTGCCTCAGCAAAGTTGGCAAACAGTATGGTGAACCATAGCCAGATGCTGATTTGAGCGTCAAATCCATAGTCTAATTCAGCGATTATATCATGCAATGTAATCAGGGTCGTCAGTATTGCCCCCATCTCCACCGCGAACATCACCGGATTTCTCCAGAGCCTGCGCGGGTCCAGCTTGGGAACTGTTTCCTTCACTGCCTGCCACACCTGATCCGACTGCCAGAGGCCCGACATTTTGGTCTTCATTATATCACCTCAGAAGGTCCTTCCTGCCTGCAATAGCAGATTTTCCAGTATCGGCCCGAGCACAAAGACCGGGAAAAAGGTCAAGGCGCCTACTATTATGACAGTCCCCGCCAGCATTATCACGAAGAGCGGACTGGCGATAGGCAGGGTAGCAACACTTGTGGGCACTATCCTCTTCTGGGCCAGAGAACCTGCTATGGCCAGGGCCGGGAGGATGGTGGCAAACCTTCCTACTATCATTCCCAGGGCTGTCGCCAGGTTGTAGAAGACTGTATTTGCATTAAGACCGGCGAATGCAGACCCATTATTGCCGCAGGCTGATGCGAAGGCATAGAGGATCTCCGACAGACCGTGGGGGCCAGCGTTGTTCAGGCTGGACAGACCCAAGGGCAGAATTATGGCGATTCCGGCCAGAATCAGCACCAACACAGCTGGTGCCAGCATCCCTATCACAGCCATTATCATCTCAAAAGGCTCAAGTTTCTTGCCGAAGATCTCAGGAGTCCTTCCGATCATCAGCCCGGCCAGGAACATGGTCATGATGGCATAGAAGAGCATTCCTATGAGGCCGACACCAACCCCTCCGAAGATCACCTCGCCAATGGCCATGTTGAAGAGGAACACGAGTCCCGTCAAGGGCAGCATGCTGTCATGCATGCTATCTACTGCTCCGTCCGAGGTCACGGTAGTGGACTGGGCGAAGAGCACGGATGGGACGATTCCAAATCTCGTTTCCTTGCCCTCCATGTTAGCGCCTCCGGCTATGCCCAGATTTTCTAGTAGCGGATTGCCTTGGTTCTCAGACCAGAGCGCCAGACCGAGGCCCATCAGGAAGAGCAATAGCATGGCCGCGAATATCGCCCGGCCCTGTTTTGGGTTGTTGATGATGTGCCCAAGCGCGAAAGGAAGTGAGGCTGCTATCAACAGCATCCCCAGCACCTGCAGAAAATCCGTCAAAGGCGTTGGATTCTCATAAGGATGGGCTGAATTGGCATTAAAGAAACCTCCTCCATTGGTTCCCAGGACCTTGATGGAGTCCTGAGTGGCAGTGGGTCCCACTGCGATGGTCTGCACTCCGCCGTCAAGGGTTTGGGCGGTGACGTAGGGGCCCAGGGTCTGAACCACACCTTGGGATGCGAAAATCAATGCCCAAATGATCGCCAGGGGCAGCAGCAGATAGAGCACCGATCGGGTGAGGTCGACCCAGAAGTTGCCAATTGTTGCCGTATTCTTGCGAACAAAGCCCCGGATGATGGCCATGGCAACTGCTATTCCAATCGCGGCAGAGAGAAAATTCTGAACCGTCAACCCCAGCATCTGAGTCAGATAGCTCATCGTCTGCTCGCCACTGTAAGACTGCCAGTTAGTGTTAGTGGCGAATGAGACTGCGGTGTTCAAGGCTGTATCCCATCGGACGGGACCCAGGGCTTGAGGATTGAAGGGAAGCAAGAACTGAGCTTCCTGAAGCAGAAAGACCGCCAACAATCCCAGCCCATTGAAGATTAAAAGGTTTGTCGCGTAGGTCTTCCAGGACATCTCACTCTTATCATCTACGCCGCAAATTCTGTAAAGCCCTTGCTCCGCGGGCCGCAGGAGTGGCGAGAGCAGAGTACGATTGCCGCGGAAAATGTTCGCAATATACCTTCCAGTAGGCTCTGCCAGTACTATCAAAATAACCAGCAATAATGCCACATATGCAAATTCCATTAACATTTATGTCGCCTTCGAGAGGATATAATCCAAAGTAAATGAGTGGTTTAGTATAATTACTATCATAGTCTGTTTCGACTATAATAGGATTCTGAATTTATCTGGGACGTCGTCCCGATATAAAATGGTCTGAGATTGCAGAATATCTACAAGTCATAACATAGGCATCCCTTTTGCGGATCTTGCCCAATGTGATCGTTGCCCCTTTAGCCGTAGGCAAGCGGGAGATCGCAGAGGAATCGCCTTCGACCCTGCCATGAAATATTCTCATGCAACATTCCTCTGGAGAAAGTGACGGATTTCTTTGTTGACTCCGACCATTCTCCATGAGAGGAAGCCATATGCCGGCATAGATATATAAACCTATTTGAGAAGAAATCTCATCGAAGCAAATCACGGAATTTGTGGGCACTGCACATCTGAGAGGCCCAAGAGCGCCGACCAGTTCTTGCGGCTCATTGAAGGTCCATGTGATGGCGGTACGAATTCCATTCCGAAGAGAAGAGATTGCCGCCCATTTTATTATTTTGGCCAATGCGATTTCGACATCCTAAATCCTTAACTTTATATACATAACACGTGTTAACCGCTTATTCACAATCGTGAATTGGCCTTGGGCGCGAGTTCCTGCCGTATTGGGCAGTACAATTCTTCCCTCGACTCACGGGGCCAATCCTTTGGAGGCGGCGATAAGTGATCACGTCCAAGAAGAGTTTGCAGATTCAAAAGACATATGAGGCCCTCTTCGCTTTAGAGGATCTCAGAGAGATCTTCCGGCAGTCCCTGCCGGCGGGCTTTGACGAGGCTGATCAGGAAAAGTTCTCCGGAGCTGTTGCCAGGATAAAGAACATAATCGCTGATCTGGAAAGCGGCTCAGGAAAGCCCGCATGCACCAGGGTCGGAAAGCTCGATGCCCGAACCCGGGAAGAGGAGTTTATAAACATCCATCCCATTCAGGCAGCAGGCCGGCTTACTCCCGAAGCGCGAAAGGCCATCATCTCCTACGGCGACGGCTACTCCACCTGCGACTACTGCCGAAAGCCCTTCCGGCTGGACAGGATCACTCGGCCTCCCATCGAGGAGTTCCACCAGGATCTGGCCAAATTCCTCAATATGGATCAGGCGAGAGTGGTGCCGGGGGCCAGGCGGGGATTTCAGGCCGTCACCCAGTCGCTCCTGGAGAAGGGAGACGGCGTGATCGTTTCAGCTCTTGCCCACTACACAGAGTTCCTGGCCGTCGAGGTGGCAGGCGGCATCGTGCGAGAGGTTCCCGTCAATGAAAACAACCTCATCACAGCCGAGGCGGTGGCTTCGAAGATTGAGGCTGTTCAGAGGGAGACGAAAAGGCTGCCCAAGCTGATTATGATCGACCACTTTGACTACCAATTTGCCAATGAGCATGACGTCTGCGGCATTGCCAGGGTTGCCCGGGAGTACGATATTCCCTTCCTCTATAACGGGGCTTACACCGTCGGCATAATGCCCGTGGACGGCAAAAAGATCGGCGCTGACTTTGTCGTCGGATCGGGCCATAAGAGCATGGCGGCAGCGGCCCCATCGGGCGTCCTCGCCACCACTGACGAATGGGCACCCCGGATCTTCCGCACCACAGAGATGGTCGGAGACCTCACCAAGAGAAAATTCGGGGTAAAAGAGGTGGAGAACATGGGCTGCACCCTCATGGGGGCCACACTGCTCTCCATGATAGCTTCCTTCCCGCGCGTGCAGGAGAGGACGGGGCATTGGGATGAAGAAGTCCAGAAGTCCAACCACTTCCTGGAGCAGTTCCGACGGATCTTGGGCTCTCAGGTTTTGAGCGAGATGCCTCGCAAGCACACCCTTTCCAAGGTGGACACCACGGAAAGCTTTGACACCGTTGCCAGGACGCACAAGAGGCGAGGCTTCTTCTTCAGCGATGAACTGAAAGAGAGGGGCATCGTCGGCGAGTTCGCAGGGGCCACACGCACCTGGAAGCTGAACACCTACGGCCTAACCTGGGCACAGGTGAAGTACGCTGCAGACTCAATCCAGGAGATCGCGGTCAAATACAAGTTGAATAGAGGATCAAATGAGCGATAAGAAATATGGCCTGGGCACAATGGCTGTCCATGCCGGCCAGGAGAGCCCGGATCCCACCACGGGATCGAGGACCGTCCCCATCTATCAGACATCTTCATACGTCTTCAAGAGCGCAGAGCATGCGGCAAACCTGTTTGCCCTGAGAGAGCCGGGGAATATCTACAGCCGTATTATGAACCCAACCAACGATGCCTTCGAGCGACGCATGGCGGCAATAGAAGGCGGCAGCGGGGCTTTGGCAGTATCTTCTGGGATGGCAGCCATATCGCTGGCACTCCTGGGGATCACTCAGCTGAGAGACGAGATTGTCTCGGCCAACAACCTCTACGGCGGAACATACCAGCTCTTCCACCACACCTTTGCCAAGTTTGGCCGAAAGGTGTTGTTCGTCGACTCTTCCCGGCCAGAAGCGTTCGAGAAAGCCATAACGCATCGGACCAGGGCGATCTATGCCGAGACCATCGGCAATCCCAAGCTGGATGTACTCGATTTCGAAGCTTTGGCCAACCTGGCCCACCGGGCAGAAATTCCTCTTGTGATTGACAACACGGCCGCTGTGGGATTGGCCAGGCCGCTGGACTGTGGAGCTGATATTATCGCGGAATCGGCTACCAAGTTCATCAACGGCCACGGTAACTCCATTGGAGGCGTGATTGTCGACTCGGGCCGCTTCGACTGGTCACGGGGGAAGTTTCCCGAGTTCACAGATCCCGATCCCAGCTACCATGGTCTAAGGTACTGGGAGGCCTTCGGGAACGCTCCCGGCCAGGGCAATGTGGCATTCGTGACCAAGATCCGGCTGCAATTGCTGCGTGACCTGGGGTCGTGCCTCTCTCCCTTCAATGCGTTCCTATTTTTGCAGGGGCTGGAGACTCTGGGCTTGAGAATGGAGAAGCACTCCCGCAATGCCCTGGCGGTAGCCGAGCACCTGCAGGGCCATCCGGGAGTCGCCTGGGTGAACTACCCCGGCCTGGAGGATCATCCCAGCCATGCTTCTGCGAAGAAGTACCTGAAAGGCGGGTACGGTGGTCTGCTCGGCTTTGGCATCAAGGGTGGTCTGGAGGCCGGCAAGAGGTTCATCGAGTCAGTGCAGCTCTTCAGCCATCTGGCCAACATCGGCGACTCCAAGAGCCTGGTGATTCATCCTGCGTCGACCACACACCAGCAGCTCACGCCCGCGGAGCAGGCGGCGACGGGAGTCTCTCCAGACTATATTCGCCTCTCCATCGGCATCGAGGACGTCGAAGACATTACTGCGGACCTGGATCGGGCCCTGTCCAGGGCGGTGGCATGAAGCGGGAGTCAGCCGGCCCGGCACAGACGGAGTGCTACAGAATTCCGGGAGAGATCGAGCTGGAACACGGCGATCGGCTGGGCGGAGTTGTCGTCGCCTATGAGACCTACGGGCGGCAAAACCAGGAAAAGAGCAACGCAGTTCTGGTCTGCCATGCCCTCTCCGGAGATGCTCATGCTGGAGGCCTGCATAAGGGCGAGGAGAAGCCCGGCTGGTGGGATATCATCATCGGCCCGGGCAAAGCTCTGGATACGGATAAGTATTTTGTGGTCTGCTGCAACGTCCTGGGCGGCTGCAAGGGCACGACTGGACCCATCTCGGTCAACCCGGAAACGGGAAGGCCCTACAGTCTTGGGTTTCCTTTTATTACCATCAAGGATATGGTTGATGTCCAAAAGCGGCTCCTCGATCATTTAGGCATAGACAAGCTCTTCGCTGTGGTGGGCGGTTCATTCGGAGGCATGCAGGTTCTGCAGTGGACGATCTCTTATCCGGATATGGTTCGTCTGGCGGTGCCCATAGCCACCAGCGCCTATTCCTCCCCCCAGCAGATAGCCTTCAACGAAGTGGGCAGGAGGGCCATAACCTCTGATCCTGACTGGAGTGAGGGAGACTACTACGGGGAGGCTCCGCCGGCGCGCGGGCTCTCCCTGGCCAGGATGATAGGGCACATCACCTATCTCTGCGACTGGTCCATGCACCAGAAGTTCGGTCGGCGCCTGCAGGGAAAGAGCGAGTATGGCTTTGACTTCGCTTCATTGGATTTTCAGGTGGAGAACTACCTCCGTTATCATGGTGAAGCTTTTGTGAAGCGATTTGATGCCAATTCGTATCTCTACATCACCAAGGCCATTGACTACTTTGATCTGACACGAAACGGAGAGCTATCTCTGGCCGAGGCCTTCCGGCCGGTGAAGGCGAAGTTCCTGGTCATCTCCATCAGCTCGGACTGGCTTTATCCGTCGTACCAATCAAGAGAGATCGTGGAGGCCCTGAATGCTAGCGACATTGATGTCAGGTACTGTGAGATCAAGTCCAATTACGGCCATGACGCCTTTCTCCTGGAATCCGGCCAGATGAACTACATCATCGGCAACTTCCTCTCCCGAACCACAGTTGGGGACATCATGCTCAAAGATGTCGTCACCATAAGACATGGCTCCTGCATTGAGGATGCGGCCAGGATCATGATGACTGAAGGGGTCACTCACCTGCCCGTGATCAATGAGGACGGATGTCTGGCAGGCATTGTCACCGCCTGGGATGTCTCCAAGGCTGTGGCCCTGAAGCTGATCCATCTGGAGGAGATAATGACCCGTGATGTTGTCACTGCCAGTCTGAATGATCCCATCGAACGGGCGGCGAAAAGGATGACTGAGCATAACATATCTGCACTGCCCGTGGTGGACGAGTGCCAGAGGGTCATTGGCATGATAACCAGCGACGGCTTGAGCCGGCTGGTGAGCGTGTGCGGGTAGAGGGGCAGCCAGGCGCTCGGGGGATCCGAGCACATCTTCGCCAGCCGGATCACCTATGACTTTGGCCTCTCCAAGGCTATGTGGCAGAGGGCTATGAAGTCCAGATCCTTTGGAATGCTGGTTATCACGGACGCATCCCTGGAAGACATCTTCATCGTGAAGCTGATCGCCAACCTGCCAGGGGATGCCAAAGACTGCGCCGCCCTTTTCTCGGCAGTCTTGGACTTTGATACAGTCTACCGGGAAATAGAGGCGCAGTACCGCAAGGCCGGCGAGGTGGAGCAGAAGATCTGGATTACCTACATAGAAGAAGGAATCGGGAGGCTTGAGGAGGTCCACAATCTGGAGATACCAATAGGAGACAAAGTTTCAAAGCTGGCGAATGAGTATCGAGAGAGGCTGTATCGGAAATTAAGCCCATCTAAAGCAGACTAATGGCAATGCCGGTGGACTCATGACTGAGCAAAATCGCAAGTATGTAACGAAGGAAATCGGCAAGCTCCTTTCCGATATCTGGCGAATAAAGGGGCTGGCGGAGCAGGAGTACGGCCCGCAGCACCCGATCACAAAGAAGCTCGCCAGCATGCATGAGGATGCCCAGGCGCTGCTCCAGGAAAAATCTGGAGACCGCAATCGATAGATCCAAAGAGTTGGCCGTCGTGGCGTCATCACATCAGTCTGCGGCACGATCAGGCAGAATCTTCTATCGTTTCCAGCAGCTTTTTCGCCGCCGAGCACCTCTCCGCCCGGGGACGAATCTGCTGCCATCTGCCACAGATCAAAAACGTCGATCTGGCCCATTTCGAACGGGTAATCAGGATGCCGGTCATGACGGCATCATTCTCCTTTCAACCGCAAACTA
The DNA here is from genome assembly GCA_963702455.1 of uncultured Methanosarcinales archaeon. Classification (GTDB taxonomy): domain Archaea; phylum Halobacteriota; class Methanosarcinia; order Methanotrichales; family Methanotrichaceae; genus Methanothrix. The sequence continues at coordinate 90,914 of CAVPCV010000011.1, read as the reverse complement.
CAAATATCTATAACGATTATATAGATAGTTTGCCGCTTCATGCAAAGGGTGGCGGGCGTGTCGTGGGCAAAACCCGATTCCGATAATGCTCTGTTGGCAAGGATGATTCGAGCGCTGTCCCTCCGGGGGGCAGTTTGCGGTCGCTTATAAGATCAGATCGCTTTCCTTGTTCCAGGAGATGCATGCCGTCGTGGCATCTGCATTCGGGCTTGGGAGCCTGTGAGACTGAAACTTCGGCTGCAAAAAAGTTGCGCACGGTAACAGGTGCAGTAATCTGTCGATAGAATTTCGCGCTAATACACGACCGGGACATGTTGCGGCACAAAGCCAAGAGGCGAGAGGCGAGCATGAGGCCCAGTGAGTTCGGGTTCCGGCAATTCGGACGCTGTGTCAAATTCCAGTGCTAATGCCGCCTCGAGCCAGGCTTAAATATCGTCGAGCTTCGGGCAGGGTCAGGCCATCACCTCGGTGATCGGCTCCTCCTAAAAGGGCGCTGTGGATTTCGGCGCTGGCCCGCCTGAGAATCGATTGGGCTGTTTTCTGTTTTCACTTTAATGACGGTTATCGTTCTCGATTCTTCCTAATCGAAAACCTTAAATATAGACAATCAACGTATAGTATATAGGCGAAAGTCGATGGCCTATTTTCTCCCTCCTACATCCTGATGACTTTTGCCTCCCTCCTTCTTATTCATCAAACGCTTTCATGATGTACATTGCATCCGATTTAATCAATCCCAGATTTCCAAAGAAAGACTTGTCGACCCTTTCACCGGGCCCCAACCCTTCCATCATAGCCTCTTTTTACCAGCGCCATCCGCCACAGTGGCATAGGTCTCCGTCGTGGACAGCCTCTTGTGCCCCACCTGCTTCTGAATCATGGGTACCGGCACGCCTGCCATGAGCGCATTCACCACATGGCTATGATGGAAAATGTGGGGCGTTTCCTTTTTCCTGGTGAGCTTCTGCCTGGGCGAGATCTCCTGGATCCCAGCCTCCTCAGCCATATCATGAAAGCGGAACAAAAACGGCGATATTAGAATTAAAAAGGCGAGGATTTCCATCAGGCGCTGGCTTTTTCCTTGAGCGGTCTTGGTTGTTGCGACGCGTGAATGACAGCGACATGATTTTGGAGGTCGAATCGTTACCCTTGTTAACTGTAAGAAAAGCGTCCCGACCGGGATTCGAACCCGGGTTGAAGGCTCGCTGCGCCAAAAGTGCTCCGCAGGCCTCCGGGATGTCCACTACCCCATCGGGACAAAACATCCCTCATGGCATGCTTCAGGTTATTAAGCTTGTTGGCTTGTCACTCTGGTCTGCGCTGTCCGGATGGCTCGCAGAAAGTCGATCTTTCGAAACTCCGGCCAGTAAGGCGCACAAAAGTATGCTGCGCATTCATTGCCGTTGGCCTGCCAGGGCAGGAAGTTGGAGGTGCGAAAATCCCCGGCCGTCCTGATGATCAGATCCACTTTGGGCACAGCAATGCCGTCCTGAGGATAGAGATGCTGAGCGATCAGCTCCTCGTCCACCTCCTGGGCCTTGATCTTTCCCTGCTTAACCAGTCGCGCCAGCGCCCGCACGGCGTCCACAAGCTCGCGCTGGCCGCCATAGGCCAGGGCTATATTGAGGTACATCTTCTCGTAGTCTCGCGTGGCTTCTTCAGTGCGAATAATCTCCCGCTGAAGGTCCTCGGGCAGCATCTCCACTCTGCCGATGGCTCTCACCCGGACTCTGTTGCCGTGAATCTTTTTGGAGCGATTGAGATCCATGAACTTCCTCTTGATCAAATCAAAGAGATAGCGCTTCTCCGTCTCTTCCCGGGCAAAGTTCTCCGTAGAAAAGGCATAGAGAGTGAGATGCTTGACGCCCACCTCCAGGCACCAGTCGGAGACCTTCTCCGAGGTCTCGGCGCCAAGGCTGTGGCCAAGAAACTTGGAGAGGCCTCTTTGCATGGCATACCTGCGGTTTCCATCCTGAATTATGGCCACATGCTCCACCGGCTCTCCGGCAAGAATCCGGGCCATAAGACGCCTTTCATAAAAGGAATAGGCAGGGTTTCTGAAGACTGAAACTCATTCATTTTATTAACTTCGCGAATTAGTATTTAAATAATTCCTCTCTGCCGGGCGGAAAGCGGCCCTGAGATTTTCCTTCTAGGGCAAGATACTAATAGCTGATGACTTACTTCCTTACTCCGAGGGCCTGTGGTCTAGCTGGTTATGACATCGCCTTCACACGGCGGGGATCACGCGTTCGAATCGCGTCGGGCCCACTCACATTATTGCTCGACACAAGCTTTAACTATTTAAGAGTCATTTTTAGCAGCGATGGTGCAGAAGGTTGCTTTGGTTATTCAGGGCAGAATGCATCTCTAAGAGATGTCAGACGGCCCGGTGATTCCAATAATCTTTAGGTCCATAATTATTATTTGAGGTGATAAGCTGTATAATAGAGGTCGTGGAAGGGAGGAAGAAGGGGCCGTAATAACAAGGGTCCGCCTCCCTCGCAAACAGGATAGAGAGATATTTGGTCATGTAGAAAGCTTGCTTGGATCCAATCGCATAAAGGTCAGAGGCATCGACGGCGTAACCAGGATGGCCCGCATACCCGGCAAGATGAAGAAGAGAATATGGATCAGAGAGGGCGATGTGGTCATAATTATTCCCTGGGACTTCCAGAACGAGAAGGCAGATGTAGTCTGGAGATACACAGGTCCCCAGGTGGACTGGCTGCAGCGCAAAGGGTTCCTGAAAGGCACTTCATAAGCCGGGCATACAAAGCATGAGCAGGCGTACCAAGGATGAAGATTTCGATACCCGCATAGATGTTCTTCGCACCAGGATAAAGGACTCCGATGACCTGAATGTCCATGATGCCGTCTTCGATAAGCGCACCCTGATGGACCTTTACAGCCTGGCCAGCAAGGGAGTAATCGATGCCCTGGGCGGGTCCGTCTGCACAGGAAAAGAGGCGAATATTTTCAGGGCCATCGTGGGCGAAAAAGAGCTCGCCCTTAAGATTTATCGCATATCCACCAGCAACTTCACTTCTATGCAGGACTACCTGCATGGCGATCCGAGATTTGGAAACGTGAAGGGCACGAAAAGTGCCATCGTCTCGGCCTGGACTCGCAAGGAATTTCGTAACCTTTCCCGGGCGGAAGAGATGGGCGTGCGCGTGCCTCATCCCATAGCCATGAAGGATAATATCCTGGTCATGGATCTCATAGGTCATGGCGAGCATGTTGCCCCACAGCTGAAAGATGTTGATCTGGAACCCGGCGAAGCAAAGCGCATTTATGAAAAGATTGTGGAATATATCTCCGTGCTCTATAATGGCGCGGGCCTCGTTCATGCCGATTTGAGCGAGTTCAATATACTTTATGATGAAGGCGAGCCGGTAATAATAGATATGGGTCAGTCGGTTACATTAGACCATCCCATGTCCCGGAAGTTCCTGGAGCGCGATATCGCCAATGTGACTCACTATTTCCTAAAAAAGTATGCAATAGGCTCATCTGAGGAGATCTGGGCCCGGCTTCGAAAAGACAAGGATGTTGCAGATCAAAAGAAAGAAGCCGATCAGATGAAAAAAGCAGATCAAAAGAAAGAAGCCGATCAAATAAAAAAAGCAGATCAAATGAAAGGAGACTGATCAATGGATATCAAGATTCCAGAGGAACGCATAGGTGTGCTGGTGGGCCCGGGCGGGTCCATGAAGCACCTCATCGAAGAGAAGACCAAGACCACTCTTGAGATAGACAGCGAGACCGGCACGGTCTCCATTGCATCTGCCGAAGATCCGTTGCAGGGCCTGAGAGTTATGGACCTGGTAAAAGCCATCGGCAGGGGCTTCTCACCAGAAAGAGCATTGGCCATTCTGGATGACGAGATGCTGATGCTCGATGTGCTTGACATCTCCAAGATGGCCAGCACCAAGAGCGATATGGAACGCATCAAGGGGCGCATCATAGGCAAGGACGGAAGGTCGCGCGAGATCATGGAGAGGCTCTCCGGGCACCAAAGTCTCGGTGTACGGCAAGACCGTAGCCGTATTAGGCTATCCGGAGCAGATCCGGGTCGCACGCACGGCCATTGAGATGCTGCTTGACGGTGCTCCCCATGGCAATGTCTATAGCTTTTTGGAGAAGAAGCACCAGGAGCTGGCCAAGGAAGAGCTGAAGGAGCAGGGTATCCTTTAAAGCTCTTTTTCACTTCTTTTTGCTGATTGAGGATAATGCTCTCTCAAACGGCTCTCGGCCAGTGCTTTTGCAGCTTATGAGCTTATATACATGATCTCCAGATTGATCCTGCGAGGAAAAAAATTTGAACTTCCAGTTGCAGCTTGATTTCTCAGATTGGCTGTTGATAGCCGCGGCGCTGATCGGCTTGTATTCCATCCTTCTTTTGCCCTTGAGGGATAGCGAGAAATGGCGGAGCCGGGGAGTAACCGTTGGGGGCCTGCAGGGCATTCCTCTGGCTAGTCTTTCTGCGCACCACCAGGGGATTGAAGCTGTTAGACCGGTTGAGCCGTCCCAAAATGTTCTGGAGAATCGTGGCCTCTGCCGGCATTCCGCTGGTTGTCTTATGCATGGGCTTTTTTCTGTTTCTGGTTCTGGTCATGACCTATCTCATGATCCAGGCACCACCCCAGCCCAGCAGCTACAACGCACCCAGAAATATTCTTCTCATTCCAGGCTTGAACGAGTACATACCCTTTGTCTGGGGCTGGATAGCCCTCTTTGTGACCATGGTGGTACACGAGTTCGCACATGGCATCCTGAGCCGCGTGGAGGGCGTGCGCGTCAAGTCCATGGGCATTATTGCCCTTTTTATTGCTCCCATAGCCGCTTTTGTGGAGCCGGACGAAGAGGAGCTCTTCGGCACCAAGGACAAGCCGCCTCTGGTGAGCAAAGGCGCAAGGATCAGGATTCTCTCTGCGGGTGTCATCTCCAATTTCCTGGTTGCAGCTGTGGCTATGGCCCTCTTCTTCGGGCCGGTCATTGGGTCCATATCGCCTGTGGATAGGGTAATAGTAGTAGATGTACAGGACGGCTCTGCGGCTCAAGAGGCCGGTTTTGAGAGCGGCATGGCAATTCAGGATGTGAATGGAAATAAAATCGGAGGTCTCGATCAGTTTTATGGCCATCTCAGCAACTCTTCGGAGATGATACGGGTCCTCTTCAATGATCAGGAAGAGAACCTTCAGCTTTCCGGCCAGCCGGCGCGGGGCATCATGGTGGCCTCTATCTTCGCAGGCTCACCCGCTGAAATCGCCGGCCTCCCTGCCAGAAGCGTCATCTCCAAGATCGATGGAAGGGAGATCGTCAACCTGGAGGGCTTCAGAAGTCAGATGAACACGACCCGCCCCGGCCAGATCATCGCCATTACCACGGGCGAGGGCAGGACCTACCAGGTAAATCTGACTTCAAATGAAGCTGCCACAGAGCAAGACGGCACCGGGTTCATCGGCATCGGCATCTCTGGCAATGCGGTTTATTCCGGCGGCGCAGTCTTCCAGGAGGCTCCTGCCAGGCAATTCTTGCAGGTGCTCAAGGCCATACCCAGCAGCGGCATGCAGGGTTTTACCTATATGCTCAGCCTGCCCTTTGCCGGAATTCCCGGATTTACCCAAAAAGGTTTCCCAGGCTTTAGCGGCTGGCTGACCACCGTCTTTGAGCCCACCGGATGGGCCGAGCCCCTGGGTGGCAAGTTCTTCTGGATAGCAAACCTGCTTCTCTGGATAGGCTGGATCAATCTTTACGCCGGCCTCTTCAACTGTCTTCCTGCGGTGCCATTGGATGGGGGGCACATCTTCAGAGATCTGATGCAATTGGGCTTTGAGAGAGTGGTCAAGCCCAAGGAGGCAGAAAAGCTCACCAGGACAGCAGCCGCGCTTTTTACCTGGCTGGTATTGACGTCCCTGCTCATAACTTTGATCGCGCCATTCACTCATTGGCTACCTATTTAGGGGCTGAAGACTTGCGGATTGATGTCAATTGCCAGATCTCTGCCCCCCTTTCGACACGTTAGTTTTAAACCCATTCAGAATTGACAGATTACAGGGCAGGTAAATCCTTATGAGAATATGCGCGTTCTGGCATTTGGCGGTATTGACAGTCCTGATGACTCTGGCGGTCACGGCCCAGTCTCAGGAGATCGTGGATCTCTATTCCGGTATTGACTCTGCCGATGTTACGCTGAATGGAGATGTGGCGGGCAAGGCTCTTCAATTGGATCTGATCTCCGACGGAAAGGTGCTCATGACCCGGAATGTGACTCTGGACGGTCCGGGAACCTGGATTGTGCGCTGGCCGCCATTCGATGCCAAGAGAGGCAACTATGATGTCTGTGCCCTTTTATGGAGCGATGGGACCAGGGACTCCAAGAAGTGCTACAGTTTCTATTACGGGGGAATTGAGCCAGTAAGGTTCGATGTACGCGATTTCTATGCCGACTCTCGCGGCATGCATCTCGCCATAAGTGCCAGCGATCCGACTGTTGTGGATATTTATTATATGCTTCTTCAGGGAGACAAGGCTGTATATGTAACCAGGGAAAAGGCGGTGCCGATCACCGGCAGCATGGCTATGCCGATTCAGAAGGATTATGCCTGGAAGCCCATCCTGGAGAATGGTCGGGAGTATGCAGGCCGGGTGAAGATAGTGGAGCTCAATCACAATCAGAGCAGGGCCTTTATGAACTCCTTCCAGGCTGCCGATGATGCAATGATAACCGAGACCTACCAGGATGAAACCGGCGCCAGCGCCACAGTGGTTGGCAACTCTCGCGTTCCCTTTGAGGGATCTCTGAGGTTTATACTCTCGCAAAAGGGCATGGTGATCAACACCACAGAGAAGAAGACGCCCGTGCTCCTTACCGGGGACGATGAGACAGTGGAGATCACCTGGAACAGGACACTCGATCCGGGAGTCTATCAGCTCCGCACCGTTTTGGTAGGAGAGAGCGGAAATGTGATGGACTTGCAGGAGAACATTATTGAGGCCAAACCCATCGTCAGGAGCAACGCAACCGATGTCGCAAAGACTGCCGCCTTTCCTTCTGGCTTTGCCGCACTGGCGATGCTCTTGATGGTTCTTCTCAGGCGGAGGAAATGGAAGGATCGGGAATAGAAAGGAGAGATTCGCAGGTTGGTGGCATGGGACTGATATTCGAGTAAATTTATTTAATTATATTTGAACGTAGTGATAATCATTTATGCATGGGTACGAATCAAATCCAGGGAGGGTTATCATGCAAAAAATTATTGCCTGCTTTGTCTGCATCTTGGCGCTGCTGGCCATAGCAATGCCCGCCATAGTTGCAGAAGACAATCAGAATTCCACAGGGAACACCACACTGAATCAGACACAAAATGTCACAGGGAATATCTCACTGAATCAGACACAAAATGTCACACAGAGCATCTCAGCCGGTGTATTGAGCCACACGGATACTGACCCAAAATGCCCAAGACACAACCCCGAACAGGTGCACAGAATGCTAACCAGCATACCAAGGTCTTGCGCGCCGGTTTCGAGAAGACCAAGCCCCTGAACAACCTGGATGTGTACGGCAATAAGTCCACATACAGCATACCGGCCCGTAATGTGAGTTCTGCCTTCAATCTCAGCCAGCGCCTGGGAAATACATCCAAGATTCACCTACAATACCAATATCAACAAACCCATCTACAATGTGAGCCAATACTCAAGGACCAAGCCCACCTATGAGGTTCCAAGCACTCCCGGCAAACCGGTCTACAGCATCTCCGGATATCCTGAGATCAAGGCTCCCAACAGCATACCTTGAAGAAGAGGGCGGCTGCCTTCGTACTTTCATTTGGTGGGTACCGGAGTCGGCCCTACGGGGCCTCCCGCGCTGTGGTAGGGGCGCCGCTTATGGCCGCGGCCGCCGGCCAAGCGACGACGGTTAAACTGTATCATTTACATGTAAAAAGTGAATGGGTTAGAGATGAATCCTCTGAAGATTGGTCTTCAGAGGTACTTCTGAATTTTCGCCGCCAATGTGGTTTTGGGATAGGCGCCCACAAGTTTGTCTATGAGCTTGCCGTCCTTGAAGACCATCAGTGTGGGAATTGCTGAGATCTTGTATTTGTTGGCGGTTTGCATGTTCTCGTCGACGTTCAGCTTGCCGAAGACGACCTTTCCCTTCATCTCCCCTGCCAGCTCCTCGATGATCGGCCCGATCATGCGACAGGGACCGCACCACTCCGCCCAGCAATCCAGAATAAGGATCGGATACTGGCTTGAAGCTTTTTCGAGAGTTGCATCTGTGACTACAATGGGCTTACTTGGCAGCTCTACGCCAGGTTCAGTGGGTTTGTTCATCTCGTTCATCATCTTCTCCTTTTTCTTCTTTTTTATATCTTCCAGCTCGTCCAAAGCTCAATCCTCCAAGCTTTCTTTAGCCTTTATCAGGAGTGATTTGAAGTGATTCAGGTCCACGGGCATTATCTCAAAGGGGAGGTTAGTGAAATCAAAGAATTCCAGAAGCTCTTGCTCGCGGGAGGTTGCATCTTTCAGGGTATCCATGTAGACGGTTCCCCGAAATGAGCCCATATGCAACCTGGCCTCCGTCTGGTCCCAGCCCAGTTGTCCAAATATATCCCGCCATGCATCCAGCCAGCCTGGGGAGAGGTAGAAGAAAAGCCCTTCATGGCCTTCTTCTCCATGACCTTGCGGGTTATGAAGGCATCCACGCAGCTCTGGCATTCGATAAGTTTGGCATGGTATGGCTCGAGGATGTCATCAATTTTGGGATGACACTGGCCATAAGCCACAATTATGCCCTCGCAGCCGTTTGTTTGAGCCTTCTCCAGCTCTGCCTGGAGAGCGGCTTTCAGATCATCGAAGTTGACATGCAGACCTGGCCCGAGATAGTGCGCTTCAAAGGGAAATCCCAGCTCGCCCTGCAATGCCTCGATCTCCTTTTGAAAAACGCCACAGGCGATGATTGCATTCATAGCAGCAGTATTATGAGTACCTCAATAGGATATATCTGTGATCCTTGATCCAATCTACCTATACCGGCTCCTGAATCCTGATCATCCCCTGGTCGGCATCGACCTCGACCAGAATGCCGCTCTTCCACTGCAGGACCTCTTCCGGCACCCTGTCCACCAGCGGGATGCCGCTGATAATGGCTCCCACGGCCACAATGGGCTCAGAGCAGAGGTTGATCATGGCTATGGGGGCCAGTCCCCTCTTCTTGAGCTGGTATATGACATAGGAGCCCACGGTAGAGCCCTTACCTCCCGGAAAGATGAGCACCTTTCCCGATACGCTTTGGCCGAAGAGCTCGTGAGCGGGATCGACTACTATGCCTGTTTCCGGATTGACATTGCCCAGGAACGATATGGCCTCTCTTGTCACCAGCGCGGGACCCGTGGCGCAGCCGGAAGCGACCTTATGGCATAAGATCTCCATTTCTCATCGCCTTCCCGTGTGGCCACATCGATGCACTCTTCCAGGCTACCCAGCCCCGCCTGAACACCGCCCAGGCCCGGCAGGTAGACCAGAGCCTTGCCGGAGTTGACCATCATCTTTCTGAAGCCTTCCGTGGCAGGGGAGACGACCATGCAGGTATCACAGAAGACCCGAGCCCCGCTCGCCTCGATCTCTGCTACCAGATCGGGATTTGCCTCTCGAATCTTCCGGGCGGTGCACACCCACAGCTCTTTTTGGACCTTTCGGCCCTCCAGCAGACGGGCGATGGTCTCCAGCTCCTCTCGAGAGCAGTGGGGACAGCCCAGGGCCACGATATCCGCATCGCCCCCTGGGTATCTTTCATAGACTTCCTCGATATCCTTTCTATCCAGGGCGATCGTCTCGCTCGGGCTCTGACCCTGTCGGGCGGAGCGGGAGTGACTGATCTATGAGAAGAGTCTTCCACGTAGTAGAGGGCCACGGAACCACTGGCAGCCATGGCCGCTCCCAGGGCCTTCAGCTCGTCGCGGCTAGGCTTTGCCGCAGCCGGAATTGAGGCACTCCATCCTGGACGATTCCGCCCGCCAGAAATCCCAGGGCTCCATAGTCCGAGCCCTGCAGATCTGCATCCACAACTATGAGATGGGTGGGCCTCCGATTTTCATCCAGATGGTAACCATAAAGCGCCGTCTTGCCCACCAGAGCCGCCGCCAGAGCGGACGGTCCTCCTTCGCGATTGGTCCGGGCGCCGATTATGGAATTGGCATAGGAGACCGCCGAGGACTCGCTCCAGGCCAGGTGATCGCCCCTGCCGGCCAGGCCATCATAGATCTGGTAAGGAGTGCAGGTGCAATCAATGGTGACGCCAAGTTTTCGGTAGGCTTCGATGGTGGCCGTTTGCCGGGAGGCGAACTCCTCGCTTATGCCCATCTCCTTCCAGCGGCAGAGGTCCATGCCCGCCGGATTAAGGATGCTAGGAACGACCACCCGGCCCTCCAGGTCGGAGATCCACTCCAGTCCGGCTTCGCCAATGTTCTTGTAGGATACTCCCGCGATCTGCGCGGATCTCACGGGCACGAGCCTCTCGGCGCCAAAGATCTCTCCCAGGGCCACCAGGATCTCCATCATGCGGCGGAGAGTCTCGCCCTTATCGCCCTGATAAATGCCTTCTTCCTCGCGGGACAGGTACATGGCTCTTGCCTCTGGCTTGTTGGTATTAATTCTTTCCAGAAATCCGTTTCTAGACCAACCTCTAGACCAACCGATACAAAGGATGCCCCGCCCCGGGCAGGATATCCAGGTCCCGTACCGCCTCGGCAACGAGAATGTCGGCCATTGCCGCTGCAGGAAAGATGAAGTCGCTATTCTCGATGGGCCCGTAAAGCAGAAAGTCGCCTGCCGATAGGAGCTGCATGGCTGCGGCCGCAGCATCGCAGCACTTTCTGGTGCCTATTTCCTTTTTGCCGAGCCACGGCCAGGAGCTCACTGCATTGTGAATGCCTGAACCCACCGGCAGCCCGAGGCGTGCTTTGGCCACGACGGAGAAGCGAGCGACTGGCTCCCGCCCCGCTGCCCAAAGGCACGACCCCTGGATCGATGAGCAGATTGACAATCCCCAATTCCCGGGCCAGGGGGATTAAACCCTTCTCCGAGACCGAGCCCCCCGTCTCCAAAACCCGCAGAGCGCCTTCCACGCCCGGCTCGCCTGGATTGTAGGCCAGCACGATGGCACTATCAATCTCGCTATCCAGTATGGCGCCGGCCTCCACTTCGTCTGTGGCCAGGCTTATGCTGTTATAGATGGCCCGATCCCCGTAGCCCAGCTCCGAGACAGTAGCTGCGGCGGCGGCGCGCGTGACACTATCCGCTGAATCGATGATGAACGGCCCCTCCCAGACCTGTTCCGCAAAATCAAGATATCTCAGAAAGGCCTGACGAGTTCGAGCATAGATATGCAGGACAGCAGGGCAACCCGTATCCTCGGACAGCTCTGCCTGGCGGGCGACGAGCCTCTCCGCCGCGGCATGGTCGAAGATGCCCTGCTCTTCATCCTCGACAATCCTGTGCCCCTGATAAAAGATGGTGCCGCATAGGACTGTGGCCAGCTCGCCCGGCTGGCCTCCGAACTTCACGCCCGCCACGTTCACTATAGACTGCTCGCTCTTGAATCTAAACAATTTGTCATCCCTCTACTGCGATCTGCCAGGCCCGTGTATCCATGAAGACTTTTGCCCCAAAGAATAGATCGCCCTCTCCCATCGGGATCTCCTGCAATGCGGCCTTTCTTTTGACTACCTGGAAGGGCTCTTCAGGATAAGGCTTGGCGAGGAGGTTGTACCTGGAGACCAGCTCCTCGATCTTATCTATATCCTCCAGGCCGATGCAGTCTATCAGCTCCACCTGGCTCTGAAAGCGCTTGATGGCCTGGGGCGGAAGATTCTGGATGAAAGGTATGGCTCCCTTGGAGCCTATTATCCTGCCCTGCTCGTCGATGCCATTCTTGTGCAATGCGAGAATTGTATTGCCTGGCAAATGGCCCTTCGACTCCACGCCGCAGATGATGAGGAATCTTATGTTGCAGTTGGAGATCACATTGGCCACGATCTTCTCCACGCCCAGGTTCTCCGTCTTGCACTGGCCAACGATGGCGGCTCCACTAACCAAGAGCGGGCTAGCCAGGGTAGTCACCGCTACACCCGCATTGGGGTCGCCCACCAGATAGTCGCCGCGCACGGGCGGCCAGGGATCATCATAGCCTCGTTTGAAGTTGCTGTCTTCCGCTACCATATGGCTCCTGCTGGCATCTGGAAAGACCGATCAGCATTTATTTTTTCCGATCTATGAGCCGAGAGATCATCCTGTGTTTGAGGAACAAATATGAAAAATTGAAATATCAGAATGGTAAATAAGTAAACTTGATCAGGGAATGGTAATAACTACTTACGAGATTAATCTTGCCAAGAGATGGTGGCACTAAAATGGCCTCTTACAAAGAAAGGATCCTGGAAGTTATCGGGGAATCGGAGGTAGGTCTTACCACGGTTGATGTGGCCAAGAAGGCGGGTGTCAGCAAGACCACGGTGATCAAGTACCTCTCCGTGCTCAGCTCCGAGGGGGAGGTTGAGTTCGTGGAGATAGGCCCATCCAAGCTCTGGAGGACAAGAGTGCGTGCTTAAAGCGTGCCGAGGAGAGAGAAGCGACAATGAACGTCGAGGCGTTTCCTATGATGGATATAGACTTCCACAAGGGCGAGGACAAGACCGTCTATTTTTCATTCCGAGTCAATCCAGATCAGATATGCGCACTCATGAAGCGCGCCAATAAATGCATCTGTAAAGTTGCAGACACATATTAATCGAGGAATAAATAAATGCCAAGCGGTGCGCAGATGTCCATACCAAGGGAGATCAAAGACTTCTTCCAGATTGAGAACGGCCAGACGCTTCTCATCAAGGGTCTGCCGGGAACAGGCAAAACCACTCTGGCCCTGGAAATCATGAACAGCCTGTGCGAGGATAGAAATGGAATGTATATATCCACTCGTATAGATCCGCGCCGGCTCTATGCCACAAATCCGTGGGTCGAAGAGGTTCTCATGCCCAAGAATGTGGTGAACGCGACTCAAACCAAGCTCCTGGAGAGCCTGAAGGGGATGGGCAAGGATCTCTCCAACTATTACGCTGTCCTGGACTTCTTCAAGGTCTTCTTCGACGAGACCGAGGAGATGGATAACCCCATGATCATCATCGATAGCTGGGATGCGGTCTTAAATTATACTGCTCACCTCATCGGCGAATCTCAGCACAGCTTCGAGCAGAACATCTGCGAGTTTGCCCGCGATCTGGATACACATCTCATCTTCGTCTCCGAGTTCTCCAATGTGATGCCGTTGGACTACATCGTGGACGGAGTGGTGACCATGGAGCAGTTCCGCCTGCCCGGCTATGCAAAAGGGAGTATGAGAACCCGCTATGTTCGCCAGATCAAGCTGGATAAGCTGCGGGGGGTGGAGATCGGGCAGAAGACCTATACCGTCACGTTGCATGGCGGCCGGTTCAGGTTCTTTGAACCCTACCGGGAGCATAAGGATGCCCAGATTGCCAGTGATGGGGTCAGGGTTCCCGACCTCTCCGAAGATAGAATCTCCACAGGGATTCCGGACCTCGATACTGTCACGGGGGGTCTGAAGTACGGGTCATGCAATGTGCTGGAGATAGACCATGGTGTGGGCAAGAGGTACTACCAGATCCTGACGGCCTTGGCGTCAAATGCCATTAAAAACGGTCGAGGCGTCTTTATCCTGCCCAGCATCGGCTATCAGCTCAGCTCGCGCGACATCTTTGTGCCCACCAACGTCATCGTCTCCCAGCCGGAGGGAGATGACCCGGCTGCATGGGGAAAAGATCTGCTGGAGAAGTGGGATGTATTACGGGAGAGTACGGGCCGGCCCATTCTGAACATCATCGGTCTGGACGCAATAGAGTTCGCCTTCGGCTACAAAGCTGTTCTCAACCTGACCAACCTCATGATACGCAACTGGAAGGAGACAAACGACATAAATGTGCTCGTGGTGAAAAGCGGCCAGGAGAGCATGAACATGGCCATACATACGGCAGATACCTATTTCCTGGTCAATGAACTGAACGGAGGGCTTTGCCTGTATGGAGTCATACCGAGAACCGAGCCCTATAACATGTTATTGGAGGACAGGAACAGAATCAGTCTGACTCCCATGGTCTAGCGTCATCTGTTCCTTTTCTCCTTTTTGGTTCTCCAGGTTTTCGTCTTCGATTTCTTTCTCTTTCCCTTTCAGGCTCTGGCCGGGCCCTTAGCCTCACGGGCTATTCTGGCCGCGGCCTCCTTTCTCATCATCTCCATGAATTCGCTCTGCGTGGCGAAGATGAGAGCTCCTGTAGGACAGGCACGCACGCATGCCGGCTCGTCCAGATCTTTGCAGCGGTCGCATTTCACGGCCTTGCGCACTTCCGCCTGGCGACCTACGACGCCGTAAGGGCAGATCATGGCGCACATCCAGCAGCCCACACATTTCTCTTCATGGCGATCGACTACTCCCGTGCTGGATCCTGGAACAATGCACCGGTGCGACAGACGGCGACACAGGATGCCTCCAGGCAATGGCGGCAGAGCAGAGGTACATTCTGACCCTCGGCCTTTTCCACATAGATCCGGCGTATGGGTCCCGGCTTTTCGAAGACTGCTGCCAAAGAGGCTCTTAGAGGTCGAGTGCTCCACGGCGCAGGCCATCTCGCAGGACTTGCAGCCCAGGCACCTATCCAGACGTACGAATATTTCTTTCATGTTCATCACGCCAGCCCCAGCTTTTTGCGCTGGCCGTCGATATGATCGATCATGAGCTTTGCCGCCTTGAAGGGGTCCGGCTCCACTGCGAAGCATGCGCCCACCACATCCCTGGCGCCAGAGGTGAGCAATGCTGTCACAGCCGCGCTTCCCAGGACGGGGGGCATGGTTCCCAGCACCGTGTACACTCCTGATCCCACGGCGTAGGTGCCGATAGCTACAGCTTTTTCGCTCATCCATTCCGGTGCGGCGGCGGCAGCAGGCAGGTCGCTTATGTCCACGCCCAGAGCATTGGCTATGGCCGCAGCAGCCACCAGAATGCGGCTGATGTCCACACAGGAGCCCATATGCAGTACAGGCGGAATGCCCAGTGCTTTGCAGACCCCCTTCAGGCCTTCTCCCGCCTTGTCCGCAGCCTCGGGCTGGAGCAGACCGGCCTTGGCGCAGGCCTGGGCGTTGCATCCAGTGGTGACCACAAGGACGTCTTTCTTGATAAGTTCTAAAACCATATTGATGTGGCCATAGTCCTGCGGAAGCTTGGGATTGTTGCAGCCGACGACGGCTCCAATGCCGCGGACAGCTCCGCTCTTGATGGCACCCAGGAGCGGATCGAGACTGCCGCCCAATGCTGAGACGATAGTCTCAACGGAAAAGCCTACCATGCACTTTGACTTGATACGAGGAATATGGACTTTGGCCGGATCCCGGTTCCGGTAATTGAGGACGGCTGCCTGGACGATTGCTTTGGCCGTCTCAAGAGCGGTCTCCTCGTGGAACTCCATATGCAAAGCACCGGGGAACTTGGCTTTGGGCGAGGTGGATATGAACTTGGTATGGAAGCAGCCGGCCAATGCACCGAGCGCGGGCATGATGCACTGCACATCCACAACCATGGCATCCGCGGCTCCCGTGGCCACGGCCAATTCCTGTTGCAGGAAGTTGCCGGCCACGGGCACGCCCTGGCGCATGAGAGCCTCATTTCCGGTACAGCAGATTCCGGCCACGTTGATGCCATCTGCTCCCTCTTTTTTTGCCAGCTCAATCATCTCCGGGTCATGGGCCGCTGCCACAACCATCTCTGAGAGAAGTGGCTCGTGGCCGTGCACAATGACGTTGACCTGATTGGGCTCCAGAACTCCCAGGTTGGCCTCGGAGAAAGCTGGGTGTCGGTGTGCCGAATAAGACATCCTGCAGCTCTGTGGCGATCATGGAGCCGCCCCAGCCGTCCGCCAGGGCGGTTCGCAGGCCTTGCAGTATCAGGTTTACATAATCGTTATCCACGCCCATGGTAGTTCTGTGCATGCATTCGACTATCTCTCGGTCGATGCCGCGGGGCTCGATGCCCAGCTTTTTCCAAAGCTCCTGCCTTTTGGGGGGAGCACGGCGGGTGAACTGGATGGGGCCTTCTTGCTGGCCAAATTCGGCAAGAATGGCCGATGCCAGCGCTGCCGGGCTATCCACGCTGTACTCTTTCATGAGGCGTTCCAACTTGGCCGGATCCTTGATGCTGTAGGATGGTGCTTTGCCCTGCACGACGAGCTGGAAGGTCCGGGCTACATCCCGGGCGTGGTCGGAGTGGGCTGCCGCTCCTGCCGCTATGCTGCGCAGGAGGTTACGGGCAACTATGATATCCGATGTGGCTCCGCAGACCCCAATGCTTGCCCCCTCCCCAAAGGGATCGATGCGACAGGGGCCCATGTTGCAGTTGCGACAGCATAAGCCCAGCTCCCCAAAACCGCATTGAGGTTGCTGTTTGTCGAACCGGTCCCATGCCGTCTCCAGGCCGGCCCTCTGGCAGACCTCGAGCATCTCCTGGCTGGCAGGATCTATGGATCTATCGCGAACGTCCTTAACCATATCAGTACCTCTATAATAATTACTAAGTATAAATCAAGACAAAATATCGTCTGCGACTATTTAATGCTAATCTTTTTTTATTAAAATTATTTTTAGACAATTTTTGAAAAGATTTCGAAGGGATTGGTCGTGCAATCGTTTTATAAAATTTGCAAGGTCATCATTTTCAGGAAGATTTGCAAATTCTTGGAAGAACCAATTTCATATCTGTTGAGTCAAAATACATAACTTTTTGTGATTAGCTGTTAGATGGGACACGCGAGCTGTAGATCTTCGGATTGCAGAATAATGCACCTCATCCCACCGCGGCCAGGCCCGCTCACGCGCGCGTGCGCCTATGCTCGGGGGCGTGCAAGGCTTGCGGTACAGGAGGTGCGGGGAATCTGCAGGCGGAAGGAAGTCCGCAAGCGGTACCAAGAGCGAACAGATTTCGATGATAAACACGATCCTCTAATCATCCAGAACTACCCCAGTTTGACTCACGAGGACATCCAGGCATGTCTCAGCATAGCCCGCGCCCTGATTAAATCGGATCAGGTTTCGGGGAGCTAGCCTATAATTCGATGCCCAGGCCATCCTGCTGTATCATCTTGTTTTGCATTTGTCCATTTCTACTCCCCCTCGATCCTCTTCTTCCTCTCCTCCGCCTCTTTCGCCGTCTCCATCTTGCCCAGCACCTTTGCCACCGAGCCGATGGCCTCCAGGTAGCGCACCATCTGGTCCAGGTAGTTTATCAGATCCCCCTGGTAGGCGTACATGCCGTACCGATCACTGAAGTGGTCGATGATCTCTTCCGGGCTCTTGCCTTCCGAGCGCAGCTCCAGGATGCAGAGCGAGATGTTCTTCTGAGCACAGCCGCAGTAGGGCGACTCCTTGCAGGTGCAGCGCAGGAAGTCCCGGGAGAAGTCCAGACAGTACTTCTGGATCTTCCTCTCCAGATCGTTCAGGTCGGAGCTGCTCAATAGATCCAGAAAAGAGCCATGCAGCGCCCGCTGAGAGATCTGCATGCGCAGCTTCACAGAGATGCGTTCTGCGAACTTCAGATAGAGGGCCTCGAAGCTCTCCAGGGCCACGGCCACATCCAGCGGTGACTTGCCCTTCTTAAGCTGCGAGGCTATGATTGTCACCTGATCGGGCGTCAGGAAATGCCGGGCTGCTGCCGCCCCCAGGGGCGTGGGCTCAATGCCTTTGACGAGATTCGCTTTTGCCAGCGATTTTAGTGAGCTGTCCAGATCATCCAGCCCCAGTGTCAGCTGGTGCAGCTTCTCCAGCTCCTCTCTTGTCCGCGCTGCCACGGTATTGGCCAGGACCTCTTCCAGCTGCTGCTCCATGGAAAACTCCGGCGCCACATCCTCCATTGTTCCATGCAAGAGCAACAGGGCCATCTCATCCTCAGACTCGCCCCTCGCGGAGGAGAAGCGGCGGCCCGGCTCGGCCAGAATGTAGACCAGGCCCAAGTCGTGGTAGCCCGGCCTCCCTGCCCGGCCCAGCATCTGGTTGAACTCCTGCACATTCAGCCATTTGATGCCCATGGCCAGAGACTCGAAGACCACCTGCGAGGCAGGAAAGTCCACGCCCGCGGCCAGAGCGGCCGTGGTGACGACGGTATGAACCTTTCCCTGGCCAAAGAGCTCCTCGATCCTCTTTCTCTCCGGGTACTGCAGACCGGCATGGTAGGCGGCGGCTCCGGGAATCGATTGGGCCAGGTTGTAGCAGTTCTTACGGGAGTTGGTGAAGATGATGGTCTGGCCCCGGTAACCTGTGGACGATGTCAGCTTCTGGGCTTCGCTCGCCAGCTCCCGCAAGAGCTTGCGCTTTTCGGGTCCAGAGGAGAATATGAGGTGGCGCTCGATGGGCACCGGCCGCACCTCGTACTCTACCAGCGTCGCCCCCAGGCGTTTGGCCAGAGCGCCTGGGTTTCCTACGGTGGCAGACAGGAAGATGAACTGTGCCTTGGGGGCTGCATTCTTCAGCCGGGCGATCATGCCCGCCAGCCGGTGGCCCCGGTCTGCATCCTCCAGCATGTGAACTTCGTCGATAACTACCGTTCCCACCCGTCCCAGGCTCTTCTTGGAGCGTATCACCTGGTCGATGCCCTCGTAGGTCCCGGCTATGATGTCGGCATCAAGACTCTGGGCGATCTTGCGGCCTTTTCCCAGGCGAATGCGGGATACGCCCACCCGGATGGAGGTCTGAAAGCCCAGTTCGTTGTAAATGGAGAGCTGATCGAACTTCTGGTTGGCCAGGGCAACAAGTGGCACCAGAAAGAGCAATTTACCCTTTCCTTCCAGCAGATTCTTGACCCCGGCCAGTTCTCCGACCAGGCTTTTACCTGTGGCCGTGGCAGAGACGACCAATTGGTGCCGGCCTTCCAGGAGGCCTGCCTGAACCGACCTGGACTGGACAGGCAGGAGCCTGGTCAATCTGCGACGCAGCAATTCCATGAGCTCATTGGGCAGGTGGAGGGACTCCAGCGGTAGGGTAGGCTCTTCGCGGCTGGCAGGGATGATGTCAAACCTTGTCAGCTCCGGCTCCAGCTTTTGCAGGGAGAGCAAACCGATCACATCGTCCAGGTTCCGTCTCTTCTTCAAGATCCTGGCCAGATGAGCCTTGGCAGCGCGGCCCAGATGCCGGAAATCCGCCTCTCGCAGCAATTCTGCAGCAGCGCAGTTCTCGCAGATGCGCGCTCCTTTGTAGGTTATGGCATCCTGGGGTACGTAGGTCACTTTGCGCTGCCCCAGACAATGGCTGCAGACCTGAACAAACCGGTATTGTAGCTGATAGGACTCCAGCAGCTCGACAAACTTCTTTTCCAGTGCCGCGTCTCCCCGGGCAAGATATATGGCATCAGCTTTGCGCAGCATCCGCATTGCATCCTCGGGTGGAAGGAACTTCTCCGCTTCGGAATCTTTTTTGACCAAAAACTTGAAGACCCTCGGCCCTTGCGGCATATCTTTCAGGCGCAGATGCCCTTCAAAAAGAGTCTTGCTGCCGCTCTGGGGCAGTAGCAATATGCGAGACCGGTCCGCCTGAGCCAAAACCTGAAAAGTCATCTTAAAATAGACATCATCCTAAGGCAAGGTCGATGAGCTCATATTTCAGGCCCTCGGTCTCCAGGCGCGTAAGCAACCCAGGAATCTGCTCATCCACGCTGACGATCAAGGAACTGATGCCGTGGTATGCCGCCTCTACTGCGAATTCCTTGGCCCCGAAGATCACATCGGGCTCGCGTCCTGCTTTTCGCAGCGCCACCAGGGCCTCGATGCCCAGACACCCCACCATCTTCTCCCCCGAGAGATGCCCTTCCAGGAGCTTCAGGTCCACCTTTCTCGAGCCGCCCATCTGCACCCGCGGCACTTTGCAGAGAGTTATATGTCCTTCATCCAGGCTTATCAGCCCTCGCAGGTCTGAGACGCCCACATCCTCACCGGTGACGGCTTCACTGATGACGACGCCACTGGCATCTATACCCTCTTTTTTGTTGGCATATAAAAGGCCGCTTCTCATCTCCAAAGATACACGTTCACCCTCGGCAAGATCGGATTCGGCTATTGCCGTCCAGACGGAGACATGGCTGATGATCTCCTCCATCACCACTCGGGCATAACGCTTCAGCTCGGCGGCATTCTCCAGAAGCCACTCCACGCCCTCTTTGGTGATGCTGATAACGCATCCGTCCATCGGTTGTGACCAGCCCATCCGCCACCAGCTCTTTGATGTACTCGGAGATTGCCTGGGGGGTGACACCCAGTTTCTCAGCCACTTCTTTTTGGCGAAGGTTTGGCTGATGGGCGGCTATCTCGACGAGAATTTGAAAACGAGAGCTTTCCCTCTTGCTTTGCAGCACATTGGCCATCAAAAATCCTCTTCGTAAGGCTCAATGCGCTGGCCCCTCACCGCCAGACCTTCCGTCCTCTTGGCCACACCGCGAATGAAGATTTGGCTTACTCCCAGCTCCCGAGAAAGGTTGGAGAGAGAGCTATTACCGCCGTCGACCATCTTCTGCAGCTTCTCAGTCACAACTCGCAGCTCCTCATCGGACATGAAGGTGAGGCTGATCAGCTCGCTCAGATCCTCCATGGAGGCCCCAAAGTTGGCCTGTATGCGAGAGTAAGTGGAATGGTACTCTTTCTCAGGACTTGCCCCGGGTTCCGGTACCCTCCACTTGGTCTCCACAAGGCCGCTCTTGCGCAGCAACGCCACGCTTCTGTGAACGCTTGACTCGTCGCCCACAAGCGAAGCTGAGCTCACGCTCAGTATGCCAGTCCTGGCTCAATTCATCAAAGATTTTTTTGTGGACATTGGAGCCGAAGGCCTGCAACAATGGGACCAGATCTGAAGGATCGTTGATGATCCGCGTTCTCTTTCCCGTCACAAAGAACCTCGCATTGGTATTATATCTCTGGTTTGATAAAGCTTTTGAAGATTCAAATCAGCCTGACCGTCTCCAGATTCATGGGCGCCATGGTAGGTATTCTGTATTTCTTATAGATGGAGCTGGCCAGATCGAGGCAGTTGCCCTCGTCGCCGTGGTTGGTGAGAACCCGGCCGGGCTTGGGATAGATGCGCCGCATGTACTCCATGAGCTGCTGGCGATCGGAGTGGCCGGAGAATCCGTCTACCGTGGTTACCTCCAGGTTTATCTTCACCGTCTGGGTCCTGCCCTCCACAGAGAGAGGCAATTCCTTCCAGCCCTTCTGAATGCGCCGCCCGAGAGTCCCTTCCGCCTGGTATCCGACAATGACCAGCGTATTTTTCTCATCCGGGCCGAGGCGCTTGAGATACTCGATAACCGGCCCACCGTTGAGCATGCCGCTCGTCGCCAGGATCACGCAGGGAGGCCCTTCAATTATCTCCGTCCTCTGCTTGGGGCTCTCCACCTGCACAAAACACTGGGCCAGGAAGGGATTGATTCCTTTGTGGAATATGAGATCTCGTAGATCGTTATTGAGGTACTCGGGATATGAGGTATGAATGGCAGTAGCCTCATAGATCATGCCATCCAGACAGACCGGCACCTCATCTATCACCTTCTTTCGGATGGCCTCCTCCAGGACCACCATGACCTCCTGGCTGCGGCCCACAGAGAAGGCGGGAATGATGACCTTGCCGCCCTTATGGATGGTTTCCTTGACCACGTTTATCAAAGTGACTTCTGCTTCTTTTCGAGATGGTTGAATGCTGTTGGCCCCTCCGTAGGTGGCCTCAGTCACCAGCGTTTCCAATCGCGGAAAATTGCATACTGCCGGATCAAAGAGCCTGGTTCTCTCGAACTTATTGTCTCCGGTGAAGGCTACGTTGTAAAGGCCGTCTCCAATGTGAAAGTGGGCAATGGAGGAGCCCAGGATGTGGCCGGCATTGTGCATGGTCAATTTGGTGTCGGGAGCAATGTCGGTCACATCTCCGTAGTTGAGGGTGATGGTATGCTTGAGGGCCTCGCGAACCATTGTAGAGTCGTATGGCAGCCTCTTTCCTTCGCGGCCGGCTATCTCAATGTAATCGAGCTGCAGAAGCACAGCCAAATCCCTGGTAGGAGGAGTGCAGTAGATAGGTCCTTCGTAGCCGTATTTGTAAAGCATGGGAACAAGGCCGGCATGGTCCAGGTGAGCATGCGTCAAGACCACGGCATCGATCTGGTTAAGAGGATAGACCTCGGGTACATAGAGAAAAGGCGTGGCAGAGTCGTCTGATCCCACATTTACGCCGCAATCGATGATGATGCGAGACTCCGGCGTGGACAGAAGCATGCAGCTTCTGCCCACCTCGCGGCAGCCTCCCAAGGTGGTGATTCTGACCCATTGATCCTTGGAAGCGATATCTCTGTGGATCTTCCTGCCCACGGTGCGCAGGATATTCTTTCGCTCCGATTGCACACTGCGCAGGTAATCCTTGATGTTGGCAATGGTTGTCGAGCGTACGGGAGGGGTTCGGACCACTTTGGGAGTCCAGCCGATCAGCTTGGTTATCTCGCGGAGCGTTGCACCATGGCGACCTATGACCAGCCCCGGCTTCTCCGCCTCGATCTGCACCTCACCGGTCTCACCATCAAAGTAGTAGTTGGTGAGAACAGCTTCTTTGGGCACAACCTCCTGAATCTTGGTTATGGCAATTTCAGGTTCTGCCAATACCTTGAGGTCCGGCCGAACAACGACGCGCTTGCGAAGCTCCTTGGCCAGGTTTCGAATGATTTCGCCGTCATCAGCCAGCTTCTTCGGGTCATCTGTGTAAATGACCAGCTCCGGACCCTCAAACTCCAGCCCCGTGACGTTGATGTCCGGCGGCAGCTTGCTCTGCACCTTACGTTTGAGCTCAAAAAGTACTTCTTCTACTGACAATATTACACATCCAAAAAAGATTAGAGGAGACTCATTATCTCCGTAAACTCCGGCTCGCCTACCTCCTCGTATTTATCTGTGATTCTAACGAGCTCGATCTTATCGCCCGAAGCGGAGTCCCGCTTCATGGCATTATGAATTGCCCTGGCCGCCAGCACAGTTCCATCCTCGATGCTGATGCCGGGTTTATACATGGCTTCCAGCACGCCGTAGGCAATGGGCGAACCGGAACCGGTAGAGACGATCCTCCGCTCTTCGATCTGCCCGCCCAATGCGTCAAGCGAATAGATCCTGGGGCCATATCTGTCTACTCCTCCCATGACCAGCTGGACCATAAAAGGATAGTAGCGCCTGGAAGAGAGAATATTGGCCAGCATGGAAGTTACAGCTTTGACGGTCAAGCTCTCGCCCCTCTGCATCTTGTAGAGCCTGGCCTCCACCTGAACCATCCGAACCAGCGATTGGGCATCGCCTACTGCTCCAGCCGTAGTCATGCCTACCAGGTCGTCGATCTGATAGATCTTCTTGGCCTGGCTGCTGGCTATGAAGCTGCCCATGGTAGCACGGCTCTCCGATGCAAGGACCACACCTCCATCGCAGAGTACACCTACCGTAGTTGTACCTTTGAACACCTCGACCATCTAATTACCTCAACTAAAATCGGAAAACGGACAATTATGCTTTTACTTCTGCGATATAAATACTTTCCGCCGCCACCGCCCATTAAGATGAAGGAATAAAATGAGCCACGCGAACGCTAGAAATACGAGGCCGTGCAAGTGCTCGATGTGTACGACCTTGCCGCCTGGATCTACAGGTACTACATCTATCCCATAATCTACGATACCAGCTATAATCCAGTGGATACCATCACCTGGGCAATAATTTTAGGGCTGGCCATCCTTGCCCTGATAAGGCTGTTTCAATGCAGGGGTCTCTCGGTGGATGAGAGGCTGGTTCTCTCTACCCTGCCATACATCCTGGCGGGCTCAACTCTGAGGGTGATCGAAGATGCAGATCTGGTCGACCCGCCCTGGAGCTATCTGCTTATTACGCCCCTCATCTTCTTCCTGGTCTTCCTGATAACGGCGGCCTCGCTGGCCCTCACCAGAAAGATTCGCGGCGAGGAGTATTACCGGAGTTATGCGGCCATAGGCATCATCTGGACATTGCTCAATCTTGTCATCCTGTCCACCGTAGGGTTTGTGAATGCCTGGGTCATTGGCGCCGTCTTCATCCTTGGATCAGCTCTGACGGGAGGCATACTCCTCTGCCGGCGGGCTTTGCCCTCGCTCGGGTTTTTGGATGACAGATTCAACCTCATGATCATCTATGCCCACATGCTGGACGCCAGCTCGACCTACATCGGAGTGGACTGGTTCTCCTACTACGAGAAGCATGTCGTTCCCACATTTCTTATCGACCTGACGGGATCGGCAGCTATCATGTTTCCCCTGAAATTGCTCATACTCTTGCCGGTGCTGAGCATGATAGATCGATCTATAGAGGATCCATCATTGCGAAATCTGACCAAACTGACTTTGATTACACTGGGCCTGGCGCCGGCCATCCGGAATACGCTCCGCCTGGCGCTGGGGGTTTGAAAGGAGATGTTAAATGGCAACCGGTAAAGAGGAGCTTATCGTCAAAGACGAGGCGAGTTATGTTCAAGAGAAATATCTGAAGCTACAAAGTGAAAAAGAGCAGTACGTCTCTCTCGACGATTACTTTGCAAAGCGAGACATAGATTGAGACCATCATTTTCTCTTGCGCTGGCTGCAACCTCAGGCCAAACATTTTTTAATGCAGACAGGCAATGATTAATCGAGGGGCAATTGAGATTTATGGATTCATGAGAGGCCGCAGCGGCGATGATGGGCCGGCAGGGGACGGGGGTGAGAAGACCCCGGGCCCAGGCCAGGCGGGCATTCGGCAAGAGGCTACTGGCTCAGAGACCAACATCGCCGGCAGCGTCCAGGGACCGGTGCTCTCCGGGCAGTTCGACGGTCCGGTGGCGACAGGAGATGGCGCGGAGGCGGTGGACCTGCGGGGCTCGGTTGGAGCGAAGTACAAGCCCACCATCCAGCGGGAGAAGCTCCGGTTCCAAGAATGCCGTCACCTCCGGAGGACTTCACCGGCAGAGGCGAGGAGCTGGAAGGAATCCTGAAGGCCTTTGATCGAGGTGCGACCATCACCGGCCTGCGGGGAGCTGGCGGCATCGGCAAGACCGCTCTTGCCCTGATGCTGGCGGACAGGCTCAAGAGCCGCTTTTCAGACGGCCAGATCTTCCTCAAGCTGGAGGGCACAGGCCCAAATCCACTGAAACCTGCCGATGCTATGGCCCAGGTGATTCGCGCCTTTCGAGGCTCTGATGAGCGCCTGCCTGAAGACCAAAACGAGCTGCAAGGGCTTTATAATTCAGTGCTGGAAGGCAGGCAGGTCCTTCTGCTGCTGGACAATGCCTCTGATGACAGGCAGGTCCTTCCGCTTCTGCCGCCGGCACGCTGCGCCGTCCTGGTCACATCGAGAAAGAAGTTCACCCTGCCGGGAATGCCAGAGCCGTTCTCATTGGATGTAATGAAGCCTGCGGAGGCCAGGGACCTGCTGCTCAGGATCTGTCCGCGTATAGGCGGCCAGGCCGAGGAGCTGGCCAGGCTCTGCGGCTACCTGCCTCTGGCGCTAAGGGCGGCGGCCAGCCTTCTGGCGGTCAAGAGCGACATAAGCCCCTCGGGCTACCTGGAGGAGCTTCGCTCCGAGCGGACCCGGCTGAAGAAGATAGGAAGTGAGGGCGTGGATCTGGATGTGGAGGCCAGCCTTGACCTGAGCTACAGCCGCCTGAAGCCAGAGACTGCAGGCCGTCTTCAGCATGCTTTCGGTCTTTCCTGCAGACTTCGATGCTGCTGCCGAGGAGGTCGTCTGCCAGGATGAGGGCCACCGGCATCTGAGCGAGCTTTTGCGCTGGAGCCTGGTTGAGTTACCGAGTTCCGGAAGGCGATGGCTAGGCAGGTATCATCTGCACGACCTGGTGCGAATCTTTGCTGCCTCCCGCCTGCAGGACGAGGAAAAGGCGGAGGCAGAAGCAGCGCCATGCTGAGCATTATCAGGAGTGTGCTTTCTGCTTCCAATGAGCTCTTACATACAAGGCGGAAGAATTTCATGCACAGGGTCTGGCAGCTCTTCGATCGGGAATGGGCCAATATCCAGGGGGGACAGGCCTGGGCGGAGAAGAACCTGCAAGACAGCCCTGTTGCCGCGTCGCTCTGCAGCTCTTACCCCGAGCGGGAGTCTACGTGCTGGATCTGCGCCTGCATCCACAGGAGAAGATTCGCTGGCTGGAGACGGCTGTAGCTGCGGCAAGGCAAATAAAGAACAAGGAAGCAGAGGGAGCGCACCTGGGCAACCTGGGCCTGGCCTACGCCGCCCTGGGCGAAACGCGCAAGGCCATCGAGTACTACGAGCAGGCGTCTGAAGATCGCTCGAGAGATCGGGGACCGGAGGGGCGAAGGAAACCGCCTGGGCAACCTGGGCAATGCCTACGCCGCCCTGGGGAGACCCGCAAGGCCATCGATACTACGAGCAGGCGCTGAAGATCGCCCGTGAGATCGGGGACCGGAGGGGCGAAGGAACCGCCTGGGCAACCTGGGCCTGGCCTACGACGCCCTGGGTGAAACGCGCAAGGCCATCGAGTACTACGAGCAGCAACTGAAGATCGCCCGAGAGATAGGCGACAGAAGAGGCGAAGGAAACGCCCTCTGGAACATGAGTCTGGCGCAGGACAGCCTGGGCAAACGATCGGAGGCCGTGAAGTTGGCAGGAGAGGCGCTGGCCATCTACGAGCAGATCGAGAGTCCGGTGGCAGAGCGGGTGCGGCGAACAGCTGGCGGAGTGGCAGGGATAAAGTGGCAAGGACAAAACGCTGTCCCTAATATCCTCTGCTTTATGATGACCTCTCTTGTTTTCGCTTTAGCGGCCAGCTCTTTCCGAGCGTCCCGCGAGGCCGCGCGCTGGGGCAGGGGGCGCACCAGAGATCGTGCAGGCCCCCCTAACCCCGCTTCGGTGTGACAATTCCGGAAGTATGCCCATCTCCTTCAAAGGCCTTCTGCTTTCAACATCCAAAAGCTATATCTGCTTTACAATCTTTACAAGATACATCCATGCTTGCCACAAAGCGCCTGGCTGTCACTGAGCCAGTATGGGCCGAGCTATCCGACCTCAAGAGGCCGGGAGAGACCTTCAACCAGCTCCTGGCCGTGATGATCGAGAGGAGAGAAGAAGGCCCGCCTGATCGAGCATCTGTTGCAGATTGCTGATGAAGGAGATTTCGTGGAGCTGCCCCCTTGAGCCGCAGGGTTGTGATCGATAGAAAGGCTCTGAAATATC
The DNA here is from genome assembly GCA_963702455.1 of uncultured Methanosarcinales archaeon. Classification (GTDB taxonomy): domain Archaea; phylum Halobacteriota; class Methanosarcinia; order Methanotrichales; family Methanotrichaceae; genus Methanothrix. The sequence goes on along the minus strand of CAVPCV010000011.1, from coordinate 63,576 downwards.
TAGCCGATCTTCCGGAGAAGAGCCAGAGGATCATCAGGGAGAAGTGCCACGCCCTGGCAGAGGACCCCTTTCCCGGCCAGGGTGGAGACAAAGAGCTGTTGCATCTGGAGTTCAAGCTTTATCGACTGCATGTGGGGCGGTCGTTCACCGTTTTTTATCAGATCTGCGAAGAGGAGGGGCTGATCCGGATCCTGGAGATCGTAACCATCGAGAAGGCGCACAAGCTATACAAACACTTTGAGGGATGAGGCAGTGATAATATCTGGTGCTCTCAATTGCCCTTCAGATCCTCGACAGGGACCGGCGGGGTGAAGGCAACCGCCTGGGCAACCTGGGCAGCGCCTACGTCGCCCTTGGTGAAACGCGCAAGGCCATCGAGTATTACCAGCAGCAACTGAAGATAACCCAAGAGATAGGCGACAGAGGAGGCGAAGGAAACTCCCTCTGGAACATGAGCCTGGCTCTGGACGGCCTGTGCAAACGATCGGAGGCCGTGAAGCTGGCAGGAGAGGCGCTGGCCATCTACGAGCAGATCGAGAGCCCGGCTGCGGAGCAGGTGCGGCAGCAGCTCGCGGAGTGGCAGGGGTATGGTGGCAATTCCGGAAGGTATGCCCTTCTCCTTTCCATTGCTGGACGGCGGAAGCTGGCGGAGTGGTCTATAGCAGGCTCAGTAGGAGATGACCCTTAAACCGGGGCCCTCCCGAACTGAGAGATCGACTATCTCCGCATGGGAGTCTTCTCGGCGTTGCCCCTTCGGAGGTGGGACCGCCCGCCAAATGGGCCCGCTCGCATGAGTGACCGAGGATTCTCAGGACGAGGCAGATGCCAACACTTATGGTTTCAAATTGCATTCTTTGCTTCGCTACAGATCTACATCAGCCAATACATTTTCCATCATGGATCGAAGCTCAGGAAATTCCACAGTTACAGTTGTCCAGACGATCTGCAGGTCAACTTTAAAGTAGCCATGGGCGAGCCTATCTCTGATTCCTGCCATGTCTCGCCAGGGAATCTCTGGATATTTTTCTCTAATTGGCTCCGGAATATGCTTCGTTGCCTCGCCCACAACCTCTATGCACTTTGTCACTGAAAGAACTGTCTTTTTATCGCTTACGAATTCTTTAAATGTCATATCTCTATAAATTCTTCAGCATAATTCATGTGCTCAATGATATCCTCGAGATAACTTCCACAATCCTGTTCCTTCATACGTAAATTACCTCTCTGAGTATATGCCTGCCTATCCTCGGTTTGAGGCCTGACTTTGTGACCAGATCCACCTTCTCTCCAATTTTGTCGCTCAAGTAATTCTGCAATCCCACATATTGTATCAGACCGATGGGCTCCTCAAAATCAATGAGCAAATCGAGATCGCTGGTATCCTTTTGTTCGCCTCGAACGAAAGAGCCGAAGATGCCAATCTCCTTTACCTTAAACCTTTTTTTGAGGATTGGCTTCTGATCTTTAAGAATGCTCTCGATCTCTTGAAGGGTTTTCATTTTCCTTGCCACCATCCGTATAGTCCTCTATCTGCTCAAATGCATTTATGATATGACGAATATAGAAGGAATTATCCTCACCGGGCTCTTGCAGATCGTCAGGGAGTCGCCTGCAGCTCCCAGTACTCTCACACATAGATACTACCTGTGGATTCTCGATATTTAAAAACATAGCTGGAAAACTCCAAAGATCCGAGAAGCCGATCCGGGAAGATTTATCATTAAAGTTATCCAATACTTCATCAAGGATGTGATGCAGATGGATCCATTAACGCTGGCCGCCATTGCCGCTCCATTTGTGGCCAAAGGGGCTGAAGCCTTCTCGAAGGCGCAGGCGACAAGCTGGGAGGAAAAGTGGGCGAGCTTTGTCAGGCGGTGATAGATAAGTTCAAGGGCGACTCCGATGCAGAGGAAACCCTGGCCCTTGCCCAGAAGAAACCGGATTCTAAAGGTCGGCAGAGTGCGCTCGAAGAGGTTCTGGCAGAGAAGCTGGAGGCTGACCCGGATTTTGCCTGCAAAGGTGCAGAAGCTGGTGGACGAGATGCAAAAGGGTGGCAGCAGGACGGCCTTCGACCAGCGCGGCCAGACGGTGCATGGCGCGCAGACCAACATCGCCGGCAATGTCAGCGGCCCTGTTCTCTCCGGAACCTTCAGCGGCCCGGTGAACACTGACAAGTCCAAGTAAAGCATAACATGGCAGACGAATCCCGCATCGACCAGCGCGGCCAGAAGGTAGTCGGCCAGCAGATCAATGTAGCTGGAGACGCGAAGCTCCCGCAACCACCTCTGGTCCTTGTCCCTCACCTGCCTCCGCCGCCCAGGGACTTCACTGGCCGGGACGAGGAGCTGCAAGACCTGCTGGCCGGCTTTGACCGTGGAGCCACCATCACCGGCCTGCGCGGGATGGGAGGCATCGGCAAGACGGCATTGGCTTACGCATTGGCCGGGAAGCTGACGGAGCGCTATCCTGACGGCCAGATCCTGGTGGAGCTGAGGGGCACTGACCCTGTGCCCATGACCCCAGCTGAGGCCATGGCCAGGGTCATCCGGGCCTACCATCCCGAGTTCAAGCCTCCGGAGAGCGAGGCAGAGCTCGGCAATATTTACAACTCAATTCTTCATGGAATGCGGCATTGCTGCTGCTGGATAATGCCGCGGACGACAGACAGGTGCGCCCGCTGCTTCCTCCACAAAGCTGCGGTGTGATTGTAACCTCCCGCCGCAAGTTCTCCCTTCCCGGCCTGGTTCCAATGGACCTGGATGTGCTGAGCAAGGATAAGGCAGTAGAGCTGCTGCTGAAACTGTGGAAACCTGGAGCCCCGCCTTCTGCCGAACAGCTGGGTGACAAAGATCTGCTGGAGATCGCCCGGCTTTGCGGCTTCCTTCCGCTAGCGCTGCGAGCCGCGGGGAGCCTGCTGGCCAACAGCCCTGATCTGAGCCCGGCCCAGTATGCCAGAGATCTGCAAGATGAGCAGAAGAGGCTGGAGCGCATCGGCAAAGAGGGCGTGGACCTGGATGTGGAATCCAGCCTCGGTCTGAGCTACAGCCGCCTGAAGCCCGAGACTGCGGCCGTCTTCAGGATTCTGTCCATCTTTCCCGCAAGCTTTGATGCTGCTGCCGAGGAGGTCGTATGTCAGGATGAGGGCCACAGGCATCTGAGAGAGCTGGTGCGCTGGAGCCTGGTTGATTATCAGCTTCCAGGAATTGAGAACGAAGGCAGGTATCATCTGCATGACCTGGTGCGAATCTTTGCTGCCGGGCGACTGGAGGAGGCCGGAGGCGAGGCTGCCAGGAATGATGCTCAGCATCGTCATGCAAAATACTACGGTGAAGTGTTATCTTCAGCTAATGAGCTCTACATACATGGTGGGAATGACTTGCAGGCAGGATGAAAAATGACAAGATCACTATCGATGGCGACGGCAATGTTATTGGCAATAACAATCAGGTCACCGTCATCAAGAATGCGCCCGCACAACTCACCTCGCTTCATCAGATCCGTCCTCCTCCGAGGGACTTCACTGGGCGTGATGGCGATATCCGCAAGATCCTTGCTGAGTTCGAAAGAGGAGCTGCCATTGTAGGCCTTTTCGGCATGGGTGGAGTCGGCAAGACAGACTTGGCCCTGGTTCTGGCTGATAATCTCAAGAAAATTTTTTCCGATGCCCAGTTCTTTATCGATATGATGGGCACCAGCGAGCCTGCCCTGACGTCCCGAGCGGGCCATGGCTCATGTCATTCATTCCTATGATGCCGCTGCCCGTCTGCCAGAAAACCAGAGCGAACTCCAAGGGCAATACATCTCTGTTCTACAGGGCAAGAACGCGTTGATTCTGCTGGATAACGCTGCTGGCCGGGAGCAGGTCGAGCCGTTGCTTCCTCCGGCGGGCTGCTGCATGCTGATCACCTCCAGGCACAAATTCGCTCTGAAGGGAATGAAAGCCATAGACCTCAATGTCCTGTCTCCTGAAGATTCCCGAAGCCTTCTTCTCGCAAATGCCGACCGCATCGGCGATAACGCTGACAAGCTCGCTGAATTGTGCGGTCGCCTGCCCCTGGCCCTCCGCAACGCGGCTTATCTGCTCGCCGAAAGAGTTGACCTCGATGTGACTGAGTACATAGATCGACTCAAAGATGCCAGGAAACGGCTTGACCTTGTTGATGCATCCTTCGACCTGAGCTACAACCTCCTCACCCCCGATCTAAGAGATAAGTGGTCCATGCTCTCGATCTTTCCAGCTGACTTTGACCGTGCCGGAGGAGCCGCGGTGTGGGATGCTGATCTCGAACAGGCGGTGGATGATTTAGGCGAGCTGGTAAGATGGAGCCTGGTGAACTTCTATCCTTCAGCGACCCTGCCGAAGGCGGTATCGATTACACTGATCTGGCCCGTTTGTTTGCTAATTCTCATCTTGATCCCAGAGCCAGAATCGACGGACAACTGCGTCATGCCGCAATACTATAAAGATCTGCTATTCGCAGCGGACGACCTCTATCTAGAAGGCGGCAAAGTATCGAGTCAGGTCTGGTGCTCTTCGATCGGGAATGGGCTAATATCCGGGCAGGTCAGTAATGGGCGGAGAGCCAAGTGGCAACAAGGGGATCAGCCAAGAGCTAGAGCCAAAGCCTTTCACCTTTGCATGGTGACTATGCAAATGCAGGTGCATCAGTCTGAAACTGATGTTTTGCACCCCCGAGACAATATTCGCTGGCTCGAGGCCAGCCTCAGAGCAGCACAGGCCTTGAGGGATCGGCAAGCAGAAGGAGCCCACATGGGCAACCTGGGCATGGCCTAAATGCCTTGGTGAAACTCGCGCGCAAGGCCATCGAGTATTACCAGCAGCAACTGAAGGTAACCCAAGAGATGGGCGACAGAAGAGGCGAAGGAGATAGCTCTTCTGGAACATGAGTCTGGCGCAGGACAGCCTGGGCAAAGGATCGGAGGCCGTGAAGCTGGCAGGAGAGGCGCTGGCCATCTTCGAGCAGATCGAGAGCCGGCTCGCGGAGCGGGTGCGGCGAAAGCTGGCGGGGTGGAAGACAGTATTTTTAGCGGCGAGTTTTTCCGGCGTCCGCTGAGGCCGCTTGCGCGGCCGGCGCTAAGGCAGGGCGGCACCAGGATCGTGCAGGCCCCCCCAACCCCGCGTCCGGCGGGGGACAATCAGGGGCCGAACTAGACGCCCCTCAGGTAGGAAGGCGCGGGGCCTCCTTGATTTTTATTCGGCCTTTACGGTAGCTTTTTGGCCAAGCCGCAGGCTGACTCGCTGGGACCCAAAGAATGTTCGAAACTTCAATTTATTCCTGGAACTGCAAAAGCTATATCTCCTTTACACAATCTTTACAATACAGCCAAGCTTGCCACCAAGCGCCTTGCTGTCAATGAGCCGGTATGGGCCTGAGCTCCCCGACCTCAAGAGGCCTGGAGAGACCTTCAGACAGCTCCTGGTGGGGGGTGATTGAGAGGGAGAAGAAGGCCCGCCTCATTGAGCACCTTATGCAGATCGCTGATGAAGGCGTATTCGTTCTACTCGATCGCGGCCATCAAGAGTGCTTTATAGGTGAGCACTCCCCAGGGACGAGGCCGTTATCAAACCGCAAGCCCCTTTCCATCGCTGGACGGCTCGAGCCGCGCAGTTGGTCAGATGCGCAAAGGTCTCTTGTCAAGGGAATCCTTCCCGCCCAAAGGTGCGATCTAGCGGACCGGCAGCGACTGTCCCTCGCTCTCTGTGAAGGAACGCACCGCAACGCATTTAGATGATTGATGTATACATAGGCGATAATATGGCCGATAGACCTCTGACGCTCCGGAATTTGATCACAATAACCCCTTGCCCTACGGGGGCATCGACCGACATTCATGGCAACATCCTCAAGGAAATCACCAAAGAGGAACATGATGAGACGCTGGCAAGGGTACGCAGGGCATTCCGGAGCAAGAAATGACAAACGTAACTTTCGATGCACATCTCCTGCTCCTTGCAATGGGTGACGACAGCCAGCGGCGAAGGGGCATCGATCCAGTGATATAAAAAACTGATCTCATGTGTGGGTAATCGGGATGGAGTGTCCCTATGCATACCGGTATCTGTGCTTGGAGAGATATTGCGTTCTGCTTTGATGGCAGGAGGCACGCGTTGCGGAGCTGCACGAGGTCATACATTCTGCCCGCTATCAGGTAAGGTTCCTTCATCCCACCAGATCGTAGCAGGAGCCTGTTCAATCTCTATGGTCCGGAGTGGGGGTGGCAGCAGGATGACTCCTCAGACCTTGTTCATCTGGGGTATGCATTGGCTTACGATATGGATTATTTGTCACAACGGATAGCGTTCTGAACGTAGACAGGGGGCCGGCAGGATTCAAGCTCAAGGTGCTGCACCCAACGGATGCTATAAAGCGCATTCTTTGATCAGGACTCCTGTCGATCGCTGGCGACATAGGAGATCGAAGGGGCAAGGGAATTGTCCGCTTCAACAGATCCATTTCATTCCCTGCAGCTCCGAAGGCTATATCTGCTTTCCAATTTTACAATACATCATGGCTGCCACCAAACGCCTGGCTGCTCTTGACTGAGCCGGTGATTAGCGGAGCTATCCGACCTCAAAAGGCCGGGAGAGACCTTCAGCCACCTTTTGGCCGGGATGATCGAGAGGGAGAAGAAGGCCCGTCTGATCGAGCACCTGATGCAGATTGCCGAGAAGGATATTTCCAGGCCCGGGCGGAGGACACCTTTCCCGGCCAGAGGTAAAGACAACGAGCTGCTGCATTCATGACCATCGAGAAAGCGACTGTGATCAGACCGAAAGCTCCTTTCCATTGCTGGACGGCTCGAAGCTGCGGAGCGCTCTGGAGCGGATTCAATAGGATATGACCCTTAATCCGGGGATGTGCTGGAATGCTCATCTCTGGTCACTATTGCCGCGCCGTTGGTCATGGCGATTGCGGCTATTCAGCTCATCGAAGTCGTTGATCGATTCTCCGGGACTCGGAGCCCTGGACAGATAGGGCGGCAAAGCTACTCGTAGGTGTCATCGTCTATGCGAAGCGATCGCACGAAGGCCTCCAGCAACCTCCTGACCTTCTGCACGCTGTCATCGGATCTCGCTGGGAGGTATGCGCCCTTGAACAGCTCCAGGAACATTACCTGCGTGGCGCATACCGTCTCCTCCGTCTCTTCAATCTCAGCGATCTTCCTGAGCGCCGCTTGGTTACAGCGCAGGGCATCGATCAGGATGGTTGTGTCAAGCACCAGCATCAAAGGCGTCCCTCATTCTCCCGGACTGCGCAGCATCTCTCTGGATGCCGCATCGACTCGATCCGCTCAGGGAATCGTCCCTGCCGATCTCCTCCAGGATCCGCGACAGCTTCCTGCTTGGCCGGAGAAGTTCTCGGACGATCACCCTCTCGAAAAGCTCTGGTTCTCACCCTTCCGGCTTTTCAGGCGCTCATAGGCCTCTTCAGTTATGGTCTATGGCCTTGGTCGACATCTATCAGTGTACGTGTACGTACTTGTATAAAAGGGGCTCTCCGAGCCGGGAGATCGGGGACTCGACTGGGCTAAAAAAATCGCCTGGGTAATTCTTGGATATCTCATCACCGGGTTCTTGGCGCCGGCTGCAACTTCAGGCCAAACATTTTTAAATGCTGACAGGCAATGACTAATCGAGTGAGATTTCTACGAAGGCAAGGACGAGGCACTCCATAGCTGCACTGCTAATAGTGCTGGTGATCCTGTCGATACTCTTGAATCTGTTTCCAGAGATCCAGGACAATTCCATGATAGCGGCAGCCGGCATCCTTGCCGGGGCAAATTGAGATTTATGGATTCATGAGAGGCCGCAGCGGCGATGATGGGCTGGCAGGGACGGGGGTGAGAAGACCCCGGGCCCAGGCCAGGCGGGCATCGGCAAGAGGCTACGGGCTCAGAGCCCATATCGCCGGCAGCGTCCAGGGACCGGTCGCTCTCCTGGCAGTTCGACGGTCCGGTGGCGACAGGAGATGGCGCGGCAGGCGGTGGACCTGCGGGGCTCGGTTCGGAGCGAATACAAGCCTGCCATCCGAGCGGGAGAAGCTCCTGGTTCCAAGAATGCCGTCACCTCCGGAGGACTTCACCGGCAGGAGGCGGAGGAGCCTGGAAGGAATCCTGAGAGGCCTTTGATCGAGGTGCGACCATCACCGGCCTGCGGGGAGCTGGCGGCATTGGCAAGACCGCTCTCGCCCTTATGCTGGCGGACAGGCTCGAGCCTGCTTTAGATGGCGAGATCTTCCTCAAGCTGGAGGGGACAGGCCGAAATCCACTGAAACCTAGCCGATGCTATGGCCAGGTGATTCGCGCCTTTCGAGGCTCTGATGAGCGCCTGCTGAAGACCAAAACGAGTCAAGGGCTTTATAATTCAGTGCTGGAAGGCAGGCAGGTCCTTCTGCTGCTGGACAATGCCTCTGATGACAGGCAGGTCCTGCCGCTTCTGCCGCCGGCACGCTGCAGCGTCCTGGTTACATCGAGAATAAGTTCACCCTGCCGGGAATGCCAGAGCCCTTCTCATTGGATGTAATGAAGCTGGTGAGGCCGATGGGAGGCCGTCAGGAACACTCCGCGCAGCGGCCAGGCCGAGGAGCTGGCGAGGCTCTGCGGCTACCTGCCTCTGGCGCTCAAGGGCGGCGGCAAGCCTCCTGGTGGTCAGAGGCGACATAAGCCCCTCGGGCTACCTGCAGGAGCTTCGCTCGAGCGGGACCGGGCGGCAAAGAGTCATTGTAAACAGGGTTTGGAGGAGAATCGGGATGTAGAGGCCACACTGGACCTGAAGCTACTGCCGCCTGGAGCCAGAGACGGCGGCCGCTTCGGCTTCGTCGTCTTCCGGCGGACTTCGATGCCGCTGACGAGGAGGTGGTCTGCCAGGATGAAGGTACACCGGCACCTGAGCGAGTTGGTGCGCTGAGGCCTGGCTCAGTACCAGCCTTTGAACGGCGGGGGCAGGTACCATCTGGACGATCCTGGCGAGGATCTTTGCCGCCTCCGCCTGCAGGCAGATGAGAAGGCGGAAGCAGAAGAGCGCCATGCCAGGTATTACCAAGGAGTGCTTTGAAAGCAATGATCTCTTGCTCCAAGGTGGCGATTCCATGCCATGTGTCTGAGCATCTTCGATTCAGAACGGCCAGCATCCAAGCGGGCAGATCTGGCTGAGAAAAGATCGCTCTGTGAAAGAAGTCTTCTTCCGGATATTGCTGAAATCTGCAGCAACTTCGCCTGGACAGGAGGATCCTAATGAAGGCTGCATCCCAGAGAACATGAGATGGATTCAGGCGCGCTCTTCCGCGGCACGCCAAATGAACAAAGATGCACAGAGGGTGCTACTGGCAACCTGGGCAGTGCCTACGAGATCTGGGTGAGCCGCGCAAGGCCATCGAGAACTACGATCAGGCTCTCAAGATATCCAGGGAGATCGGGGACCGAAGGAATGAGGGGAACTGGCTGGGCAACCTGGGCAATGCCTACGCGAACTGGGCGAGCCGCGCAAGGCCATCGAGTACTACGACCAGGCGCTCAAGATATCCCGGGAGATCGAGGACAGAAGGAACGAAGGGCGCTCACCTGGGCAACCTGGGCAATGCCTATTATTTCTGGGCGAAACCGCGCAAAGCAATCGAGCAATACGAGCAGCAGCTAAAGATAGCCCAGAGATAGGCGATAGAAGAGGCGAAGGAAACGCTCTCTTGAACATGAGCCTGGCGCTGGACAGCCTAAACGATGGAGGCGCGAAGCGGCAATAGAGGCGCTGGCCATCTACGAGAGATCGAGAGTCCGACGCGGAGCGGGTGCGGCAGCAGCTGGCGGAGTGGCAGGGGTAAGGCGCAAGGGCAGAACGGCCGTCGCTAATATCCTCCGCTCTACGATATCTCTCGATTTCGTTTAGCTGCCAGCTCTTTCCGGGCGTTCCGCGAGGCCGCTTGCGCGGCCCGCGCTAGGCAGGGGCGCACTCAGGGCCGTGCCGGCCCCCCTGACCCCGCGTCCGCGGGGGACAATCTATGAAGCTTTGCCCTTTGAGTTTGAATGTTTTTGTGGCGGTCCATGTACGATTCTCCTGCGCTGATAGCTGGATTTGCATCAGCCTTTCCGGTAGCTCTGACCAAGCCTGCCCGGCGTTGAGGGCGCCCCCACCATAGCGCGGGAGGCCCGCAGGCCGACTCGCGGCATCCCAAAAGAATGTTCGAGACTTAAAGCCATTCCTGCAACTGCAAAAGCTATATCTGTTTTCCAATCTTAACAATATAGCCATACTTGCCACCAAGCGCCTCGCTGTCACTGAGCCGGTATGGGCATGAGCTTGGCCGACCTCAAGAGGCCGGGAGAGACCTTCAGCCAGCCTTGGCCGAAATGCTACATAGAAGCTTGCACATATGAGTTGGCTTGCAGATCCAGCAATATGTCCAACCTGCGATCGAATGAGGTTATCTTAAGCCGTTCTGCTGCGCTCTTGAGCCGGGATTTCATGCATCCGATTATTGCCTCATTTATGTTTTCCAGAGCATCTTCCAGGGTCTCTCCTTCTGAAAGGCAGCCTGGAAGGTCGGGACACTCGGCTGCATATCTGCCTTCATCATCTTTCTCAATGACAATGTTAAGTTTCATTTGCTCGAATTATTTCCCCAGAATCCCCTTATGCGCCTCTCTGAACTTCGGGTCCCTCATCTGGCAGGAGCATCTCCCCTTGAACCACGGGTAGCGCGTCATCTCCTTCCAGATCTCCTTCAGGCTCTTCTCTTTGATGTTTCCAAAGCCCAGGGGCATGTAAGCGCAGGGCAGGGCCTCGCCGTCTCCATCCACGTGAATCCACCTTCGCCCGGCAAAGCATCCGAACATCTCCGGGCTCTGCAGGTAGGGCAGGGCCGTGACTCGGGGCGCCTGGCTCCCATTCTATTCTTCTCCTTATGGAAGCGCTCCAGCCTGGCCACATCGTCTGCATCCAGCACCTCATCCTCATGCGCGGCCCAGCGTCCCACGGCCACGATCTCGTAAAGGGAAAGCTCATGCGCGCCCAGATCTGCAGCCAGTGAAAAGGCATCCTCCAGATGGTCGATGTTGTGAGGAGAGGTCACCATGAAGAGGTCCACCAGCAGGCCCGCCTCCAGCGCATTCCGGACGCCGGAGAGGGCATCCTGGAAGGCGCCCGCGCGGCCCCGCACCCGGTCGTGCTCCTTCTCGAAGGGGCTGTCGATGCTGATGCGCACGGCATAAAGCCCGGCCTCTTTCAGCTGCTTCGCCCGCTCGGCAGTGAGATGGTAGCCGCTGGTAAAAGCAGTGGCCACGGCCCGCTCGTCCACAGACGCGACCAGATCCGGCAGATCCCGGCGCAGCATCGTCTCGCCTCCGTCGAAGGTTATGAGGTAAGATCCCATATCCAGGGCCTGGGAGATCGCATTCTTGACGACCTCGCTCTCCAGTATCTCTCCCTGGCGGGAGGGTGCACTGCAATGGATGCAGTCATTGGGGCAGGCCCTCATGACGGCTATGGAGAACTGATCGGGCACGGGGCGCCGTATCATGGCTCCCACCTGGGCGGAGAGCATGCGATCGAAAGCCAGGCTGGGAGCAGGCGGAATCCAGGTGGAGAATATGAACTTATCCGGGCCGGAGCTGATGGGCTTCTCATCAGCGAAGATCTTATTGATCCGGTCCATGACCGGCTTTGCCAGAGGGGCCGCGGGACCTGCGGCAGAGAGCCGGATGCCGGTTCCATCTGCCGAGGCCTCAATCTTCAGCAGAGGCTTTTTTGCAATCTGCATCTTTGCAATCCCCGGCAGGTCATCTCGTCCACGATGCTCTCCAGACGAGATTTGATATCCTCTCTGCCTGAAGACTCCAACAGGGCTCTTTTAGCCCAGCTGTTGTGATCTTCAATGACCTTTATGCACATCTGTCGTGCAGCATGCATCCCCATACTGGCTGGAATAGATTCTTGGAAGGGTGACAGAGGTCTTCTGGGACGACTTTCCCTGATCCAGCCCCAGAAACTCCTCCAGGTCATCGAGAACCTGATAGCCCAGACCAAGGTGCATTCCATAGCTCTCAAACCTGGCCACATCCTCCTCTGATGCCCCGGCTATGAGTCCTCCCATCTTGGCGGAAGCAGAAAAGAGCGAGGCGGTTTTTTTGGAGATGCATTGATAATAATCATTTGAAGAGCCGGCGCTGGACAGATCCATCAATTCTCCTTCAGACATGTCCATGCAGGCCCTGGCAAAAGCGCTTATTACCGGCTGACTGTAGTGAGAAACCAGCTCTATCGATCGGGAGATGAGATAGTCGCCCGCCAGGAGGGAGGCTTCGGGCCCGAAGCGCTGCAGCGCGCTCGGCGAGCCCCTTCTCTCTATGCCATAGTCCAGAATATCGTCATGCACCAGGGATGCAGCATGAGCGAGCTCAATGGCCAGAGCCGCATTCATGGCCTGGGATGCAGACCCGCCCAAAGCCTGGGCAGAGAAGATCAGGATAAGGGGCCGTACCCTCTTTCCGGGAGCCGAGAGCACATAGCTGATTATCTCTCCCAAAGGGGAATCGGGCAGGCTCTTCGCCAGTTCGGCAAGCTCCCTGTTGATCAGGTGGTACTCATCCCAGCTGGAGAACATCGATTAGGGTACTGCCGGCCTGGCTATTTAGCTTTTGCTGAGGATGTTTGAGGTCTTAAATATCTTTTGATGCTCCCTCGAAGGGGGTTTTGGCATTGAGATCTTGTCAGAATGATTTTATAAAAGCCGATTGGATTCTATCTTGGCGCACCTTCCCGCGACAACGCTGTATCCTTCTTTATCCAGCTTCTTTATGGCCTCCGGGCTTTCTGCGCCCGGCTGCATCCAGAAGACCTTGAAGCCTTTCTTCTTGGCCTCCTCGGCGAGAGCCGGCACAGCCGAAGGTCTGCGGAAAACATCCAGAATGTCGATCTCATCCGGGACGTCCTGGATGGAGGCATAGACCTTCTCACCCAGAATGGTCCTGTCTGCGTAATTGGGGTTTACGAAATAGAGCTTGAAGCCGCGGCTCTGCAGTACATCGGATACAAAGTAGCTGGGCTTGTAGGGGTCGGGCGAGATGCCGACGACGCAGATGGTGCGGCAGCTCTGAAGGGCACTTTTCAGGTCCTTATCTTCTCTGAGGATGGGCATGGAATACTGTATGTCGTTATTGGAATAAATAGATTGACCGGGCAATCAGAGCACCCAGTCCAACCAAGGATGATCCTGCCCGCTCGCCCCTCAGCTCTTCTTACAGAGAACCTTATCCAGAAATATGAGATTCTCAGGGGACTCCGTCATCCTCACCTTATCTCCTTTGACCTCCACCACGGCATCAAGCCTTGTGAAATGGACCTGCTGCACTCTGACCAGAGGCTCGCATCTTGCCAGGAGATGATCCCTGAAGCCATCCATCATCCCCCCATCCCCCATATAGTCCACAAGGCGGCGGAAGAGCTTGGGAAGGATGACCGCCTCTTCTGTGATCGGCTTTAAGTCGGGAACAGAGAAGCCTTTTGTGGTCAAATCATAAGGCCAGATTCCCTTTCCCTCGGCCCTGGCGTGGGCCATGGCCTCGGTCAAGGGAAGGCGCAGATCTGAGAAGAGGCCGTTATAGTATATTGGATAGGCCAAGCCCCGGGCTATGAGACCATAGTTGAGGCTCTTCTTCAAGATCGATTCGTCCAGATTGATCAGAGCAGCCATCTCTCTCTTCGATCCCGCCTGCAAAGACAAAGGCTACAGGACGGCGGTTGGCTCTCTGTGCTGCGGGCCAGGATGTACCCTTCAGTCCCGTCCTCTGCCTTGATCACTCTGCTCTGCGACTCATCCCAGACCACCTCATGAATCCCCAGATAGGAGAGAAGATAGCGGCCCGCCGCCTTGGCCAGCTTCAGCGGCTGATGATATCCCTGGTAGTGGGTCTCCAGGGCATCCACCGCCTCTATGCGCAGCTGGGCGTGTCCCCGTGCATTCAGCTCCACCGCCGGGCCGGAGAGCTTCTTCCAGTTATCAGAATTTTTAGCCCGAAATCGGATTGAGTCGCCGTCCGGGCTGTAGCCCTTCACATGGAAGGTCCCCTTAATCAAGACGAAAGCCATTCATATCATCCTAAATATCTTTGAATCTACCTACTTTTAGTACTGCGTAATCTTTAGAATATAAATTTTTTTGTTAAGTAATAGAATATGTCGGCAGAAATGAAATACATCAAGCTTCTGAAGCCCTCTATTAAGATCCCATCCTGCCAATTGCTTGCAGAAGTTTTTTTGTCCGGGCAAGGTAACGGAATGCAAATGAACCCGAGCCTCGCCATCTATCGCGGTCTAAAGCGCGCCGGGATAGACTTCGCCGCGTCCGTCCCCTGCGTCAACCTGCAGGAGCTGCTGGACCTCGTGGGCAAATACCGTTCAGTCCAATTCATGAGCGTCGAATAATCAGAAAAACTTAACTATAATGATATGAAATATAGATTAGAGTTCAAATAGGGGATTCAAAGGGATTTAAATGAAGGAGAGGAATATTCATCGGATTCTCTTAGCGTGCTCTTTGTTGTTAGTGGTATTTATCTGCTCAGGTCAGGCCATCACCACCAAAGATCTCTTGTTCGCAGGAAATGATCAAAGCTCAGAACCCACTCAGTCTGTGGCGGCAAATGCCCTGAACCAGGCGCCTTCGGCCAAGAGTCTGACGCCGGATCGAGAAGGTCCGCTAGCAGCAGGCTCTACAGTCATTTGGACGGGAAATGCTTACGATCCGGATGGAGATAAGCTGTTTTACCAGTTCTGGTTGAATGGACCGATGACAGGAAATGCCTGGCAACCTATGACCGGCTGGAGCGAGGATAACACATGGAACTGGACCACCAGCTCCATCGATGACGGCATAAATATCATAGATATGCGCGTCAAGGATGGACGCCATGCACCAGCTGGGGGACATGATAGTCATATCAGTGCTGAATATATTGTTATCAACACGATGGGTATTGGAGGCAGCCCAGGAATAAACTCCAAGCCAACTATCCTGAGCCTCAAATCGGATAGACAGAGCCCTCAAGACAAAGGTGTCACGGTAACCTGGACAGCAAAAGGCTCTGATCCGGATAAGGATACAATTCTTTACCAGTATGTTCTCAAAGGGCCTTCGACTGAAGAGCAATGGCTGCCTGTGACTTCCTGGACCACAAACAACGTCTGGGTATGGAATACGGGTCAGTCAAAGGCTGGCGTATACATGATAGAAGTCTGGCTAAGAGACGGATACCATGCAGATGTAGATAATTCGGATGCCTCTGTGAGGATGCCGTATGTCGTAATGCAGAAAGGAATAATCCAATAAGACCGCCGCGCGGTCGGGCGCTGCAGGCCGGCTTGCGCCCTGGTGCCCCGGGGCCTGCCCCCGGTGGCCCGATGGCGAAAGATAGGGATTCGGCCAAAGAGCAAAACATTTTTCGCGTGATCACAAAGGAGTTTCCATTGCCATGAGGAGGTCAGGAAATGTACTGGCGTAGGAGGGACTTTGGCCGGCGACGTTCTATTTTGGGTGGGCAGAGGGGAAGAAGAAATTAATGAAAAAGAATTAGAGGAAATGAATGAGATTACCACTCCCACTTTGCGTCTGCAACGCCCTGAGCTTTGAGCTTCTCCTTCAGCTTCTTGCCTTCATCCTCGGTTTTGAAAGCCTGTTCTACTTTTTTCCCGCTCTTATCCGTATAGGTGACTTTCATACTGATTCCTCCACTAATACTTATCTTATTACTTATTAAGTTCATACTAATTTATTAAACTAATTTTTAATCAGCATTAATTTTTACTTCGCCCCTCCCCCGGCACGGCTTCATATCCCGATTCGATCCATGTCCAGTTGTGAGGCGAACTTCGCATGATCTTTTCCTGCCCCCGAGACCCCAGCGTCCTGGGCGCCCCCTGTGGAGGAGCCAACGCGGGCATGAACGGCCTCGCAACAGAGACTATTGTGAGATACCGAAAATGTAGATGATTTGCCCGTAAGCAAATAAGAAAATTATATTATTAATATTGTTATGCATCAAATTACTTTTGCAGGATACGGGATTCGAATCCCGAACTCTTGCGAGACCGGATCTTAAGACAGAGCGTTGTGCTTGTGCTTCGCACTGCTCGGGCCCATCGATTTGCTGACGTGCTGAATCAGCCATTTTGATCCGGGCAATAAGACCGACTCGCGAGGTGTTATGAAGAGTCAGAAGGTAGAGGATCATCGGATGAGCGAACAATGATAATAAGCTACGACGATCAAGCGACACTTGAGGGATTAGGTGTAAGACACAGCAAAGGTCTAGACGGATAGGATATAGTTCGTAACTATCAAATTCTATAAATAGAAATATGTATTAATACGTTGAGCGGTTACTATTAGTAAATGGGGTGTTGGTATTAAGTTGTTGATAATGCTTCCTCTATTGACTCTTGGATTGCTCTGCTCTATTGCCATCGCACAGTCACAAGGGTACGAAAGTGCAACCTATTCATCTCAAATGACATCTCCAAGTGGCTATGATTGGATGTCTCCGTGGTATCCCAGCCATTATAGCTATTGGTATCCCAGTTACAGTTACCCGTCATATAACTATTATTACCCGTCTAGTTACTACTATCCATACAGCTATTATTACCCGTCTAGCTACTACTATCCATACAGCTATTATTACCCATATAGCTACTACTATCCATACAAGTATTACAGCTACTGTTCGTATTGTTAACCGGAGCTAAGAGAGTCGAAGTCGGGAAGATTCTTTATCCTGCCGATTCTGTATCGACTTTCCTATTTTTCATACATTGATAATATTTTAGCAGAGGTTGACCGACGCTCTTGTAGAAATCAGCTGCTTGATATCATCGCGACATTAGCACTCCTAAAGGCAGTCTGATGCAAAATCGATATCCGAGCACACATTAATGCGGGGTACGGGATTCGAACCCGCGAACTCCTGCGAGACAGGATCTTAAGTCCTGCGCCTTTGGCCAGCTTGGCAAACCCCGCGACTGCTGAAGACCGCCATTCGCAATGGTTCACGATGGATAAATTAGTTTCCCTTAAGAAAAGTCGAAGGGCCATTTTTCGGGCCCATTCGGTTTGCTTGCTTTTTCCAGCTCGACGCTAATTCGTTGCAGGTGGCATATCCATGCTGCCAGATGCGGTAGGCATGGCTGCCTGGCCCTTCACCACTTGCAGGCTGCTGAGCAGGCTTTCTGTCACGTCCTGCGGGTAGGATGAGGTTATATCCACGCGAACTGTGCCCGCGGATACAGGTCCACAATCACATTTCTGTGCTGTCCGTCCAGTAGCTGGCGCGGTAGAGCCTGACATCGGCAGGAACGGCGGTGTTTTCCGGTATTGGCTGGCTGGTGAGGAGGAAGCCATCATTTCCATCTATGGTCCTATCTTCCACATTGGTAACATTGAAGTAGTTAAGAGCGGCCTGCAAGAGGAGCATTTGTTTATACGGTCCCAGAGTCGAATCAGTGGGGCTTGCAAACTCCTTTATGGTCACTACAGCATTCGTAGCATTGTCGGTAAATATCTGCATGCCGTAATTTGTCGCAGATGGAATGCCGTAAATATCCGCAGCTGGCGTCTGTAGGGGCTCCATGACTCTTAATTCATGCTGTAAATCGGTATTCATATCGAAAGAGACGGCATACGGTCCAAGTTGACTGCTTTCCGGCGCAGCCAAGGCCAGAGAGGAGAGCATCAGCACTGATGCAATTGCTATTAACAATTTCACATAATTCACCATAACCCCAATAGTACCTCTTCCTAGAAAAGTCTTCCTTTAATATGTATCTCGTATTGTTCCTTTATAGAAGCACTAATCTCAAATAGCAGCCATACCGAGCAGCTTTTCATGATCCTTGGATGCAATGAGCCTGGAATTTATACCATTCTTCTAACCCTTGATAAGGCACAGGAGATAGAGGTCGGATCCCTGGGCGCCATTGCCTTTGCCGCCGGCTACTACGCTTACACCGGCTCGGCGCGGGGTTCTGGCGGATGCAAGCGCGTGGATCGCCACATAAGGGTAATACAAGGCATCGAATCAACCCGGAGGTGGCACATCGACTACCTCTTGCCCCAGGCCGGCTTCCAGGAGGTCTTCATCACCAAAACAACCCGCGACCTGGAATGCAGTATAGCATCAAAGGTTGCAGAGCGACTCTGGCCCATAAAGGGCTTCGGCTGCACGGATTGCGGCTGCATAAGCCATCTGCATTATGCCGACGACCTGCGTTATATGCAGGAGGCAGTTCGTCTGGCCCACGAACAACAGTTTTCCGCGCAGGGCTCAGCCCCAGGGCACCGCTGAAATGCTACAAACACCCTGAAAGAAGATTCGTACTCCGGCCCGGTATTACATATCCTATCAGCTCCCCGGCCTGCCTGCCCTTGAGCAGAAAAAGGTAGCAGAGGCGACTAGAACTCAAGATTTGCCACCTCTTCGCTATGTTCAAGTTGACCGGATTCTGGCCGCCCGGGAAGATGGAAATGAGCCCATAAAATTACGGTATATATTTGTAGCTATAAAACAATAATTATGCATGCAAAGCCTTTTTCTCCCAAACATCCGAAACGCATTTATAGATAGAAATATAAAAAATAGCACTGAAGGGTTTAATCTTTATTAATTATCAGGGATAACAAGTGGCGATCTATTGTAAGGGATAGATCAGGGGAAAAAGGGAGTAGTTGAATGAGGAGGGGTAGGTTTAGGCTTAGACTACCTCGGGGGAGGCGTAGTCTAAAGGCAAGTCCCGCGTTTCTGGGAGTAGCCATATTTCTGGTCATTCTAGTTCCGACTTTATTCTATCTCTTCCCTCATGCTCCGGAATCACGTTCCCTCGACTCCAGATTTATCTGATTCTCAACCCAGACTTCCTTCCTCGGCTCAGACGACCTCGCGGATGACCTGGCTGCCGAGACGCAATCCGGCAATGCACCCGAGCCAGTTCTGAGAGTAGCATCCTCGGGTGCCTCTCTTGCAGGCATCGGTCAATTCCAGCACAGACATCTCGCAGATCTACCTGGAGAACACCGGCACCTCAGAGCTTCGTCAAGTGAAGGTCCAGAGCGACGGAAAAAATCTGGGGCTCCTTTCCGTGCTTGTCCCCGGGGAGAAGAAGGTGCTGGCCATCAGCGGCCCTGTGAAGGAAATACTGGTGTCGGCCTTCGATTCATCAGGCCAGGAGATTGTGGGCCTGGTTCAGCATAACTCAACACAGGTGACTGTGACCGCTTCAAAGGCTGCAGGGAATGCTGTGCTGAACACTATGGCCGCATCAGGGGGTTCCCGTTCCTTTCTCCGGTCCTACTGAAGTGTCTGCACCCGCGCCAGCGGCGCCAGCGAAGCTCACGCCACCAGAGGCAATCGTTCCTCCAATCGCGAAGAAGACCCAGGCATCCTCTGTTTCAATAAGCATTGCCGCGAACAGATCAGAAGGCAGGGAAGGTGAGGTCGTGGGCTACAGATGCAAGGCGGTAAACTTGGGGTCTATTGAACTCTCCGATGTCCGGATCACCTGCGCCGGCAAGATGAGTTCCACCTCGTTCCTCCCTCCACACAAGGAGCTCTATCTCGATGGAGTCCTGGTGATCGAGAATAGTACCAATCTCTCGGCCAGAGTGGATGGAAAAGATGCCAAAGGCAAAGTCTACACAAATGACACCTCAACTGCTGTCAAGATGATCTCTCCTTTGATCAAGCTGGAGGTGACGGCCCCCGACCTGGTGCGGCGTGGTGATATTGTCCGCTACCTGATCCGGGTCGAAAACAGCGGGGAAGGGAACCTCACCAATCTAATAGTCTCCGATAGCTTTGGTGAGATAGGCAGAATAGATATCATCAATCCGGGAGCTTTCCAGGTGCTACAAACGGAGAGAGTTGTGACCCAGAGTCTGCAAGATGAGGTTAGAGTCATCGCCCGGGATGATTCTGGCCAGGAGCTCTTTGCCAGCCAGAGCCTGAACCTTCGGGTGAGAAACTCCTCCCTGGAGATCCGGGGCGATCCGGCAGAGGTCAGGACCTATCCGGGAAATCCCGCCGGAGTGACCTGGATCCTGAGCAACACCGGTGAAGAGCTATTGAAGAACATAACTCTGGATGGAGACGGCAATAGATGCATGCTGGCGGAAATGCCGCCAGGACGATCCGTGCGCATGGCTGCGATCTATAGCAAGAACACTACCACCTGGATAAACGTCACCGCCCGTGGCGTTGACGAGAATGGATTTGATGCCACTGCCGAGGCTTCTGTGCTTCTGAAGTCCATTCAGCCCGGCATCAGCTTGCGGGTTATGCCCACAGAGATAGAGGCCTGTCCCGGAGATACGGCTGAGATCACAAGTCTCGTCACCAATTCTGGAGACGACAGCCTGAATGATGTGGTCGTCACTCAAAATGGGTCCAATCTGGCAACCATCGGCCGTCTGGAGCCGGGCGAGTTCAAAGTCGTCAACTCTCGAACTGTGATATCCAACAATTGCACCATTCAATTTGCAGTCGACGGGAAAGGATTCGAGCGGCAAGATCTGGTCTGACGAGTCAAGCTTGAAGGCAAGGACGGTTGTCACTGCTCTCAAGGTATTCGTCAGCGCCTCGCCGCCTGCGGTTATGCCCGGAGCCCGCAGCAATCTTACCTGCACCGTGGCCAACACGGGCAGTGTCCCACTCTACAGCATCTTCGTCATCAGCAAAAAGCTGGGCCCCCTGGGCAATATCGATTATCTCTCTCCCAAGCACCAGATGGTGATCTATGCAGAAAAGGCGGTCACGAAAGCTGGGGATGATACCATAACTGCGGAGGGATTCACTCAGGATAAGAAGCCCGTTCGGGAGTCATGCACACTCAATATTGGCCTCTTGAGCGGCACTGCAAAGGGTTTAGAGGACTCAGCACCAGGCTCTCAGAATTCTGTCCGGATGTCCCCGGCAAACATCAGCTACGGCAACCTGAGCCTGCCCTTCAACCTGCCCGACGAGAAGGAGACGGTCACTCAAATCTCGGGAACCATTGGAAGGGATTTGGACCGCTCGGCAACCAAATCCAATAATGCTGTCGTTGACGGAATCACAAACCTCCTGCGATATGTGGAAACGCTTCTGGGAATGTCCGGCAACGAGGATTGAGAATAAGAATGAGTCCGAATCTCATGCCGCCCAAGGGCTTGCGCCAGGGGCAAAAGATAGCCTGCCCGGTGCAAAGAATTACGAGCTGAGCATTGAGGGAGTGAAGAGCTCAGAGCACGGAGCCATAACCATCCTGGATGTGAACGCCATGCCCTCTCAGCCAGCATCCGGAGAACCGGTAAAAGTAACCGTGCATATGCAAAGCCCGACCCCAATAACGTCCGCCTCAGTGAAATACGGGCTCTCTGAGTCTCCCCTCACCAAGCAGGATATGCTGGGTGTGGCGCGGGTTTATGATTCCAGTCTTAGCCTGGAATCGGGCAGCGCAAAAGATGGATACTGGAGCTGCACCATACCCGGAAAAGCCGCCGGTACTTACATGCCCCTCTCTGTCTGGATGACAGATGGGTCGAATACCGCGGAAGGCGGGCCGTACTTGATTCACTGGAGCACAGTTAAATCTGCGACCACGGACGTAATCGCTCCCGTATCTGGAAATGGCAGGCTCTTTATCGAGTCTTCATCGGTAAAGGGAACAGGAGAGGTCTCCATAAAAGATACCTTCCATGGAGAGGCGATGCACTACAATGAGAAGATGATGGGCAATGGCTCCATAAGCCTGGAGACCCAGAGAAGCATTGACCGCAAGGCATCCGTCGACAACTTCGTCGAGAAGAAGGATCTGGTCTTCACCGGCGGCAACCTCAAAGGCCGTCAGACGGTTGAATCACCCACCTTCGATGGCGGCATGGGAGCGTCCGTCACAGAGAGGTTCAACTTGAGCCATGTGGACAGAAGCGAGACCTCCAGCGTCTCCAGCGTCAACTATGCCAACAATACTCTGAACTTCAAGACGGAACAGGCCTTCAATGGAACCTGGAATATTCAGACCAAGTATGCCAAGTTCTTCAAGAAGATCAAGGCAGATCAGCAGTATACAGGTTCCTTCCAGACCCAGAAGGATATCAAGTTCGAGGACGCAGGACAGAATTAGACAAGTGGCGAATTCCCCATTTAGAAATCATGACGCCAATACATTCCGATTTTCATTTGCCACGTGTGAGCCTTGTCCTGAGGCTCATGGGCGTTTCAGAAATATATTCTATATTCCTTCCTATTGATATCAATACTTATTGAAGACATATATTCTATTTTGGTCGAAGATATATACGGAAAGGACAACTCGGCCTCAAAGGAGGCAAAAGATGAAAGGTATATTTGCAGTATTGATCGCACTTATGCTCTCAGCATGCGCATCCTCAGGAGGAATCGCATCGGAATCATCTGTGCAGGATTCAAAAATAGCGAACGCAACCAACGAAACGGTAAAATTCGTGGTTTTCAGCGATCTGCATATCGGCCTGAATGAGACCAACAACACATACAAGATGTTCCATTACAACAACTTGATCGTTTCCGACATGGTCAATGAAGTGAACGGAATGAAGGATGTCGGTTTCGTGCTAATCGTGGGCGATCTAACCAAGGACTCCGAGCCCAAGAATCACAAGAAGGTTCTGGACATCTTGAGCAAACTCAACAAACCATACTACATAACTCCAGGAAACCATGATGTAATGAAGAAGGGAATGCCTGTAGGTAACTGGGGTGCAGCAGAATTAGTTAAGAACTACCCCATGCCCTGGAACAAAGGCAGCTTGTCTTACAGCTTGGATGTCGCGCCGGGAGTCCATTTGGTATCCTTAGACTCGGCCTCCAATAAATCCCATTTTGCCGACTGGGGCGGAGCGACTTCCACAGAGGATCTCAAGTGGCTGGATCAAGATCTGGCAAAGAACAAGGGAAAGACCACCATACTAATGACTCATCACGCCATAAACCACCATGAGGGAGTAAACGATCCTCTTTACTATAACGATAATTCAAGCCAGATAAGGCAGATTTTGAGCAAGTACGATGCACATCTGGCAATAACCGGACATATTCATGTCACCAATATCGCCAAGAATGGTACCCTCACCGACATGAGCGTTCCTTCCACGTCTACATATCCGTTATCCTACACGGTTTGGCAGGTCTCCGGAACCCAAGCGAAGGTGCACACCGTCTGGTACGGCAATGAGACCACTATGAACATCGCAAAACAAGAGTTCATCGCTGCAAAGAACAACGTTACCCAGGCAGAAGGCACGCCATCGGACAGAGATGCAATAATTTCATTGGCTAGCTTGGCCGCTGATGAGATCGGAGCTAAGGCAAACGATTCAGCCAAGGCTGTAATATTGATGATAGGAGACGGGATGGGGTATTCGGAGATCACGGCCGCCAGGATGGAGAAGGCTGGAATGAACCTCTCCGTTTACAATGGAACTTCGCTTAACCTCGATCACCTGGACTACAACGGATATGTATCCACATATTCCTCGGATAGTTTCATCACCGATTCCGCCCCTGCATCCACTGCTATGGCCACGGGACATAAGACCAATAATGGTGTAATTAGCCAGGATTCAACTGCCATCACCAAGAAAAAGGATGGAAAGAACCTCACGACCATTGCGGAGTTGGCCAAGAAGGCAGGAATGTCCACAGGTGTTGTTTCAACAACAAGAATAACTCATGCTACTCCCGCTGCCTTCTATTCTCATGTCAATGACAGGGACAATGAAGCAGAGATCGCCAATCAGCTCGTTGCCAGCGGCTTAGATGTGGCTTTAGGCGGAGGCTTGAAGTTCTTCGTAGGAAAGAACCAGACCACTCCAACAGGCGGCAAGAGCAAGAGAGACGACAACAGGAATCTTCTGAATGAGTCAATAGCCAGGGGATACACCTTTGTGCACAACAGCACAGGCTTCAGGGCGGCCAATGCCAGCTCCACAAAGATGCTGCTAGGTCTATTTGATGACGATCATATGCTTTACGAGCTGCAGAGGGTAAAGGCAAAAGATCCTGAGCCAAGTCTTGCAAACCTCACAGACAAGGCCATCCAAATTCTCTCCAAGAATCCAAAAGGGTTCTTCTTGATGGTGGAAGGTGGAAGGATAGACCATGCTAGCCATGCCATGTCCTATAACGATACTATCGCCGAAACGCTGGCTTTTGATGCCGCAGTCAAAGTAGCTCTCGATTACGCAAATAGCCATAACGACACTCTTGTTATAGTCACAGCGGACCATGAGACAGGTGGCCTGTCTCTGGGTGCAAAGGACCCTGCGAAATACCAGGCAGGCGTCAATCCCATATTTGCATCTGGCCTGATCGAGATACCAGGCTCTAAGAATAACTACACTACCACAGTGGAGGCCACTCACACTGCTGTTGACGTTCCCATCATGGCCTCGGGTCCGAGCTCCGAAAAGGTGAGCCGTGGCAGGCTGGATAACACTCAGATATTTGAGATAATGAGGGAGGCCTTGGGGCTTTGAGCCTTTAACCTTTTTTATTCAAGAATTAAATATGATGGAATGCATGATTCCTGGATGGTAACAGACAGATTGATATGGCTCTTCGCAGCGATGCTTACCTTGTATCTGGGATGTCTGTACCAATTTTACCAATTTACTTGTCTCACTTGATACACAAAGTTCGAGCAATCCATTCTTTTATTTCATCTCTTACTTGCCTGAAGACTTTTAGCTGCTCTTCCTCCGAACCGTCTGCCGTAGCTGGATCTCTGAAAGTCTTGTGGATTGTCTCCTTGGCGGCAGGAGTTTTAGCAGGGGCCTGAAGGCTTACCCCGCAGATTGGGCACATCTCCTTGGCCTTATCGCAGACTGTAACGGCTATATCGAATAGAACGCCCCGATATTTGTCCATGCCTTTTGAGGTCTGGCCTGAGATATCGATGCCAATTTCGCTCATGACCTTAGCTGCCCTGGTATCCACCGACGAAGCTTCTACGCCTGCACTGTATGCTTCATACCTATCTCCACACATGGCCCTGAGCAGCCCTTCTGCCATTTGAGACCTGGCGGAGTTATGGGTACATAGAAAGAGGACCTTCCTCTTACCGGAATTTTCTGGTGCCATCAGACTCGCCTCTAATGAATGCATAATAGATCAAACTCGAACAATACCATAACGAAAAGGGATATACTTCCAAGAACCCCATAATCGTTATCATAGTCTCTCTGTTAATCTCTATGTGTCGGTCAAACATACTGATCCTGCAGTTATAAGTTATGTTTATATGCCTTTCCAAAATAGAATATATAGCGTCGGTACATGATACCACTAGCTACGAATATTGAGGTGCAGCATGATTCCGACATGCACTGCCTATGTTCGGCCTGACGCTTTTCTCCTTAGTCTTGTGTCCACAAAGATCCTAGTTAAGATGCTCTCTCTTCGCTTCCACCATATAAATGATGGTCTCACAAATATTGCAGATGTGATCGCCGGTCCTTTCCAGTTGCCGGTTCACCATGATCAGAGCCGTTCCTTTGTTGATCGATCTCAGGTCTTTCAATAATTATTTTCAGAAGCTTTGTTCTGAATTTAACGTAAAGTCCATCGATATCGTAATCCCATTTGGTGACCTGTCTGGCCAGATTCGCGTCGCTATTCATGAGTGCCTTCATGGACTGTTCAAGCATCTTATTGATGATCTCCTCCATGCGAAGAATGTACTCCAGCTCTATTATCTTGAATCCTTTTTTGATTGCATAGTAACTCTGGCCATATCTACCGCCAGGTCTCCTATCCTCTCCAGATCTATGCCGATCTTCAGGATGCCGATAATGCGCCTCAGATCCTTGGCCATCGGTTGCTGCAGCGCCAGAAGCACCATGCATAAATTCTCTATCTTCTGACTCAAATCATCCATTTCTTGATCCTGTTTGATGATCTCTCTGGCCAGTTCAACATTCGAATCGGTCAAGGCGATAACGGACTTTTCTATGGCTGCTCCAACGTGATTGGCAAGATCTTTGGTCAGACTTTTCAGCTCTGAAAGATCTCTATGATACCGCTCTCTATACAGGCTCATCTTCTTTCCCCCACAATAGATCTCATCCAAACCTTCCGTGACATAGTCCTCGGTGCTCTTCATCTTTGGCGCCTCAAAGATGCGTTTTGTCTCCCCGACCTCGATCATCTCGCCGAGCAAGAAAAAAGCAGTGCAGTCTGAGATCCTGGCCGCTTGCTGCATATTGTGGGTCACAATCACCTGGGTATATTTGTCCGTGAGGATCTCCATGAGGCTCTCGATCTTGCCGGTAGAGATGGGATCAAGCGCGCTGCATGGTTCATCAAATAAGATAACATCCGGCATCATGGCCAGAGTTCTGGCGATACACAGCCTCTGCTGCTGGCCGCCGGATAGGCCCATGGCCGGCTGGTCCAGCCTCTCATTGACCTCCTCCCAGAGGGCGGCATCCTTCAGACTGCGCTCCACAATTTTATCAACATTCTTCTGCCCGTGAATTCTTGGGCCATAGGCAATGTTATCGTAAATAGACATGGGGAATGGGTTAGGTTTTTGAAATACCATGCCGATCCTCTTACGAAGCTCCACGACATCAACATCTTTTCCATAAATATCGATATCGTCATAGAGGATCTGTCCTTCGATGCGAATATTGGCCACGAGATCGTTCATCCTGTTCAGACAGCGGATAAAAGTGGACTTGCCGCAGCCGGATGGTCCAATCAGCGCGGTAATTTTTTTCTCAGGAATTTTCAGGCTTATGTCTTTAAGAGCTTGCTTTGCTCCGTACCAGAAGTTTAGGTTATTTGAGATAATCTTCGATGTCACAACGTATCCCTTTTGGTATCAATGCAAAATTCGCATTTGTTCTTGGCTATGATAGATAGATCACTATATAGAAACTTCCTACATAGACTATATACAAGCAGGCTGCAACAATACTGCCCAAGAACATGGGGTGTCGTCCTGAATATTTCTCAGTGTCCTAGAATTATAATTCAGATGCTTCTGCACGGTCACCCGGCTGTGCCCAGTCTGGCTGGCGATCTTGCTGATGGCCAATTCTTGGTTGAATAAATCTCGCAACGTGAGGAACTCCTCCATGTCTAGCATCCACATGACCCCTGGGTTTCAATCCCAGAGATTGGCAGGTGGACAATTTTATACCGCCACCACACTTTTAGACCGCCATTGATAAGTATCATCTATAATACATATGTTCATCGTTCCTATAGGAAAACGACTATTGATCCTACCACTGCTGCCCAGGTTTGGGCCAGGCATGAGTCTTGCTGTAGCTGAGTTGATTATTTCGTACTGATTCATCCTTTGGATGGTCTTGATAAGGCTCAGCAAAAATTAAAATTATTCTCATAAGCATTCAAATTTGGTCCATACAACTATTGTCTTTCTTTATTGTATTTGGAAAAAGGCTATAAGATAGACCATACTATCCTGACCTCCCCAGAGTTTAGGCACACATGTGAAGGGCATCCAGGATTTCGCGCTGTTTCTTGGTGATCTCAGTTGTGATCTTCTCCCCATCCGGCAAGATCATAATCTTGATCTTTTCAAGCTCAGTTAGCAGTCCTTCCACGGAGTATCTTTTATTCAACTCCGCATCGTTCATCAATCTCATCAGCTTCATTCTCAAGATCAGAGCGATGAATGCAATGAAGAGATAACCCCTCAGACTGCTGTTGGTTCTCAGATTTGCCGGCATCAGCTCAATGTCGTTCTTCAACACATCGAACCCTTTCTCGACGACATCCTTGCTTCGATAAAGCGAAAGACACTCGATCCAAGAAAACTCGCCTCGATAAAGCAGAACAAACTTTCCCATTTTATTAATGGCCTGCGAGACCGCATTTTTCCGGAGAGAGACCTGAAACCTGCCGTCAATTGCACTCCATTCAATGTACTTGGCATCCCTTTTTGCCGTCGCCCTGAAGACCTCCCCCGGATTCATCCATGGTTTCAGGTTCTTGGACTTGAGGACTTCCATTAGATCATACAGTCGTTTATAGAATGTGTTTCTTTCCTGCTGCTCTCGTTTCTGATCGTAATACGCATATCCGCTCAGTTTGTTTTCTCCTACTTCGATGCTTACGGGCATCACAAACAGCGGTTCTTTTTCGTAGAGCTTCAGGTGCTCAGGATCATCGATTCTGCTATGGATGGCGGATACTGCTTCTTTGACATTCTTGAGAGTACTTGTTGGCGGAATGATGAATGATAAATCCGCAGCCACCAGCTCTTCGATGTTATCGGTTGAGAAGAAACCTCGATCCATGATCATGGTATAATTTCGAACGCCTTGCGCCTTTATTTTCCTGACTGTATTCTTAAGCGTAGATACGTCCGCGATGCTCCCAGGATAAAGATCGTACATCACCGGTATGCCTAGATCCATATCCACGATGAGAGACAAGTTGATCTGTGGCAGATCGAGACCATCTCGATTATAACCGTATTCCAAGAGACTGATGCTCTGAGAGTAAGATGACAGGGACGTTATGTCATAAACCAGTGTGCTGCATGTCGATATCTGTTGGATGAGTTTGCGAGAGAATTCCAGATTTGCAGTGCTTTCGCCGATACGGCTTAGCATTCGGGAAAGGCTCTGGGAAGATAAGGGTAGATCTGGGTGGTCTTCGGATATGGCCGTACCTTCATACCAGCTCTGGATGTGGGTTAGGGCTCGAGGGCGTGTAGCATAATTCATTGCCAGAGTCAAAATTGGCCAGACTTCCTTGCCAGGCAGAACACCGGATAGGATCTTTTCCAGCTCAAGGTCTTCTGCGATCTTTTTTAGCGGCACGAATTCGCCATGCGACAGAACTTTCTTCGGTACTTGGTCTTGGGAGCGGACCTTGACAGGAACTCCATTAACATTCTTGCCGAGGTACTTGCTCTTCTGGCGAATTTGCTTCTTTTCTTTGTCGTAATAGGGTGTAATCTCGTAGATGTATTCCTGGCCATTTATCTTTTTGATTCGGGTAAACGATTTCATATGCATATTTAGGCACATAATAGTATTTATAGGTTTCGGTCAGTGATGACGAAAATTATTTTAATATGCCTAATTTATGGGGAGGTCAGGATACTATAGTAATTGAGGGCATGGGAATGCCCTCAGGGCACCGTCAAACATATTGTTGCGGACCTTGGCAATGCTCTCTCAATGTGGAGGATAGGATAGGAGGTCAGCAAGGGTGCCCATCTAAGCTGGCAGATTGCACTCGAGCTAAAGCTCTACGTCAGGATACCTGGCTTTTTACCTCTCGGGCCCTGCCAGCATCCTCAATTAACTACAGATCAAAACACAAGCCCTGTTATGCTATCGCTTCAGTTCTCTAAAACTGCATTATGCAAGTTGATCGAAAGCTCGGCTATATTTATTATGAGATCAAGCATACGTTCGATGCTGCTGCCACCACCAGTCTGATCGGCATTTCGTCACTGTTCTTCTCCCAGAAGGAGCTGGTCACAATCATTGATTGCTTCTTTATCTCCTTAGTTTTGTCGATAAGCTGGTTGGCCTTCTGATTGTCCGGTTTGAGAAGCACGGATATGGAATCATCAATCAAGGTCGTAAAAACAGAGCTCAGTCTGGAGATTTCATCAGTCATCTCTGCAGGAAGCTCGTTATCATTCTGAGAGGATATCTCGGCGATCTTTGTGGCATGATCTGCCATACGCTCCAGGTTTGTGGCTGCTTGCATGTAATTAAAGGCGCTGATGGGGCAATGTGTCTCCTGCTTTATGGATCCTGATCTAAGGATATCGTTGAATTGACGGGCTATAAGCAGATTAAGACGATCCACGTCATTATCTCTTTGAATGACATCCATTGCCAGTTCTTTATTCCTTTTTATAAGTGAGGATAGAGCGTCCTGGATCATAGACCGGGCCATATTCTTCATTCTTTTCAGGGCGTGATCTGCCGGTAGTTCCTCCTCGCTGAGAAGGTCATGTATAACCACTTTATTGATAGTCTCTTCCAGGATCTCCGGTCCGATGAGCTTATTTACAATCGAATGCAGATCTCTTTTTTGCATTGCGGTCAGTTGAGGAGACGATATCTCCATCGTCTTGTAACCCGCGATATAGCAGGCTATCACATCTCGAATCAAAGGCGCTCCGCATTTGCTTCCGATGTCAAGCTTGACTATCTGGTCCGGCTCAGATTTATCACTGGATAATAATAGGTCACCATTTTGGTTTTGCGAAATAAATAATAAAGAACCACTGAGGATCGCGTTTTCGTTTGCCCATTTTTTGGGAAGGGATACAATCAGCGTTGACTTTCCCGTCTTCTGAACTTTTCTCGTTTCCATATTTATTTTTTTATAATTTTATAGATTATGTGATATTTCCTTGCATATAAATATGATATAGTATAAGCAAAGAAAATATTATTATTACTATCATATATCTAACTATGTTTATCTTTGTCTCCTTATCCATTGCTTTTGGGTTAGTACAAACGACTTATATATTTTTCCTACATAATATGAATACTATGCTTATCTCTATTGGATCTATATAGATTGAATTGAGTGCCTCAATCCAATTGATGTTGATTCATCCATCATTCAATGGGTGTGAATGCCGAGCATCTGCTCAATTTCATAGAGTCGGGAGCTTTCCCTTCTTATGTAAAGTGCGGCAGGCAGTCCTGAGTTGGCTATTTTGTACGTAGCCGCAAGAGCGGCGCGATATACTCGGGGAAAATCCCTAAGCGAATTGCCGGCCAGGATGGCTATGAACTTGTCCAGTTGGCTTATTCCGGTGGAGATCTTCTTGCTTTTCAGGATCATATCCTGGCTGGATATCAGATCCAACCAAACGTTCATCTCCTGCATGAGATCCTGCTTCGTCAGATCTCTTACAACAATGTATGATTTTCCCTGGCAGATATTGTTGTAGAATTCTCTGAAGTTTTTTCCTCTGGAAAGAGTATAGGCCTGTCCTATCCTTCCTGAATGAGTATCTGTGGACGCGATCAGTCCTTTTCCATATCTTCTGGCCAATTCCATAATCATCTCGTTTTTTCTCCTGACGCGATGCATATTGTATTCTATGGCTGGAAAGAGCTTGATCAGATCCGGTATGACGGCTAGATTCGGTCTTTCTCCCGGCTCGAACCAGAGGGGATGGTTATAAACGAAGGGCAGTTTTTCTTTTCTAAGGAAATACAGGAAGCTATGCAGGTCTCCCACCGCGGCGATCTCTTCAAGTTTTTGAAACTGCTTATTGCCCAGGTCATAAACATTGATATGGATGGTATGTCCAACTAATTTCATATCC
Organism: uncultured Methanosarcinales archaeon; assembly: GCA_963702455.1. GTDB lineage: Archaea > Halobacteriota > Methanosarcinia > Methanotrichales > Methanotrichaceae > Methanothrix. Next base: position 32,207 of record CAVPCV010000011.1, on the reverse strand, counting down.
TTGATTTTTATCTCTACGCCTCTGATCAGCCCTTTCATCTCAGGGCTCAAGATGTCGTATGCAGCCATAGTGTCATGATCAGTAAACGTCACATAGTCCATTCCATTCTCTTTTGCCGTCTGATATAATCTCTCTGGGTGCAGAGACCTAACCGAAATGACGTCTGGGGAGAAAAGGGTATGCACATGGAGGTCCGCGGCCTGCCAACCATGTTTCCGAAAGACTTCTGCATCCTTAAAGGAGAGGATCTTTGTAGCTGCATTGTTATCTTTCATCGGAGGAAATGACCTTCGTATCAATCATAAATTTTGTGCATTTAAACTATATAGGTATATATTGCATATACTTTGTATTGGTCTGGTGGTTGCTAAAATTAGGAAAAGTTCATGGATGATCGGATAGCCTTTGAATCATTCCATCTTCATGTCTTTGTATCAATATGTATTTTTTGTGTTCATTGGCAGGGAGCAAATCCTGTTCCTCCCTCTCTGCAAAGTCCTCCATTACCTGGTGAATAGATCGCGAATAGCTTCGAACATACTTTTTCTTCCCGTTTGTTAAATGGTTCTAAATAGCAAATACATATTTTCATAATTAGCAAAAAGTTGTATAATGAGCGCTTTCTGGTCGAGAGATGCGAGTGCTAAGAGTTTTCTCGAATTTGAGATTGACTTAAATAAGAAAATAATATCAAATCTGTCGAATTAGTGGGATCGTGCTCCACCAGCATCAACCAGTTCTATCTCTCATTGGAAAATCTTGACGAAGCCCGGCTTCAGGGCTTCGTGGCATAGATTGCATTAGGGAATTGGGCGACAGATCCGTTCCATACGGGCTTGTAGCTCTTCAAGGACGTGGCCCGGCAGGTGCAATCGAAGACCCCGTCTGCGCTGTAGCGACGATCTATCGAGTCCATATCGAAATAGCCTCCCATGCAGCATGGCAGCCAGTCCGCGATCTCTTTAACCTGCTTCTTGACCGCATTGATGGTCATGGATTTCTTTATCTTAAAGCTGCCCACGTAGTTCTCGTCTATCAGTATTAATGGATCATGGGTGCTGCCTTTGATTCCCTTCTTTTTGTCCATATTTTGGGTAAGCATCTCACCTATATGCACTGTGCCTGCGGTCACGCTCTCCTCCAGTCGCATCTGGTTTAGACCCACACCGTTCGCTTTATTGGTCGGGCCGGTGCAGTTGAGGATCACGCCTACATCCTTCTGGAAAGCCCGGGCGTACTCTATCTGGTGCTGCATGGTTGAGCCTGCCTGGTAGTTCTTGCTGTCCGTCTTCTCCTTGAGGAGTGAATTATACTGCACGGGATGAGACGCATACCAGCCTGTGCCGTAAGTGAAGCTGTATGGTGCCTGTATCATCTCGTTCTGCTCATTGAATGTAATTGTGCTGTCGTAATTCTTGTAACTGGAAATGCTGTTGCCAAATTGGGTAGACGGCACTTTGGAGTTGTATTCTGGAAAGTAATCGACAGTTGTTGCCTTCTTCTGTTGGGAGCTGATCAGAGTAGCCATATCCATGGTTCCGCTGCCATGCATATAATTCTTCACGGAGAGGTTGTTGGTGTTAACATACTGATAAATCATGGCGTACCCTTCTCCGGATACATCCTGCTGAAATTCATTGGTATTTTCAATGAAATATCCGTCCGGGTTCATGGCCGGTTGCCCACGGCCAATGTGGGGCAAGCCAGGATTAAAGTCATCAAAATTGCTGTTCCTATCCTCATAATCATCCTACATCCTCCTTTACCAAATTGCTGCGGGATGCCTGGTGACAAGGAATAAAAAATCTGTCTTTATAGAATACTACTAATATAACCTAGAAAATACATCTCTATAGTGTATTGCGCAAAGGGACGGTATGTTCACCACCTGCTAATAGGCATTTTGTATTGGCAGGCAAGATAAATCCTGATGAAACTAATGAATATGGACTATATACTTTATGATCTAGAAATGTAGATAAGGGTGAACTATATTTTATTTTGGTTAACTTTACATACCATTCCTGCTTCCCTCTCGCCGGTGAATTCTTTGAGAAAGCTACTTAGTGCTTTAATGATCGCCTTGATCGTGGGCCAGTCGGCACCTCTATGGTCATGGCAAAGGAGACTGTTCGTGTCTCCGGATCGACAACGGTATTGCCTCTGGCGGAAGGCGGAGCTGAGGCCTTCAATGGCGAGCAGTCCGATTATCAGGTGCTTGTAACCGGGGGCGGCACCGGAGTGGGCATGAAGAATATTGCCGAGGGCAACTCCGAGATAGCAATGGCCTCCCGCGAGGTTACTGCCGATGAGAAGAGTCAGTTCGGCGACAAGTTCCAGGAGAATCTGGTGGGCTACGACGGCATAGTCATTGGTGTAAGCAAGCAGGTCTATGATGCCGGCGTGACCTCTCTCAGCAAGGATCAGGTCAAGAAGATCTACTCTGGAGAGACCAACAACTGGAAAGATCTGGGCGGCCCAGATCAGAAATACTGGTTGTTGCCAGGGAGCAGGGCTCCGGCACCAGGGACACCTTCAATGAAGATATCATGGATGATAAGAAGGCCGAGACTCCTGGAGTGAAAACCGTTGCCGGCAGCAATGCCGAGATAAGGACGGCCCTTACCGGCAGTGATAAGGCCATAGGATATCTGGGATTTTCCTATGCCGAGGACGGAGCTGTCGGTGCCATCACCCTGGACGGCGTCACGCCAACGGCCGAGACCATCAAGAACGGAAGCTACGAGCTTGCTCGTAAATTGTACTTCTACACCTTTGGCGATGCCTCGCCCGGAGCCCAGGCCTTTATAGATTTCATGGTAGGGCCCAAGGGTCAGAAGGTTGCCGAGGAGTACGGTTCGTACCACTCTAAAACTCACCTCCCCTAATATATTTTTTAATTCGTTGCTTAATAGTTTTTGTCTAGATTTTTGCTATTATATGACTCCTTTTTCATCGCCATACTCTTTCCCTCTTTGATCCATTTTGTCTGTCAAATACATATTCTATATAGGCAAAACATAAGTAATAGGAAGGCGAAGCTGAGGTCGAGGAAGAAGATGACATCTCTTGCTGCATTGGCAAATAACCCTTCTAGCGAGACTATTGCTTTGAAGAAATCTGCATCGTTTGGGCGGGTCATGAAGATTCTTCAGATGCCAGAAATGGATGGCATACAAGCGGTGAGGCGTATTCGAAGCCTTTTTGTTATGGCTCCTAAGGTAGTATTTGCAACAGGGTCTTCTCCGGATATCTATCGAGACCTGTGTCTTGATGCAGGAGGAGACGAATTTATCTGCAAGCCCTTGAGGATCAATGAATTGAATGCTGTAATCGAGAAAGCCATGAGTTAGTATCGTGGTAGCTATTATCATCACATGATGGCCCCTGAGCCACCTCTCGGGGCCGTCTCGAAAAAGCATCTACATGAAACATGCACCCGATGAATCGAGAATTGAGACGGCATTTAATGAAGAACTGCTTTATTTGTTCCCATTTTGTGTTTAGCTTACTTCATTCCAATCTATAAAACACATTTAATTTCAAGCAACTTCGGCATAATGTATCGTATTTCCATCTCGTGCATATGTTGTCAGCACGACTTCATTGATCAAAAACAGCTTCAAGCGAGCGATTATGGAAGGTTTACGCATTTGTTATCTTCAACGAGGTGTATTGTCTCTCGTACATATAACTATTTTCCCAGATTATTCTATTTGCAAAATGAATATATCTCAATAGCATTCTATCTTCCGTTGGGCAGCATTGAGACCCTCGGACAATTTGGTCTCCTTGGTTGTAGAATGTTGGATCTCCGTTCCGCAAACCCACTTGGCCATCACTCAAGCTGCCCCTAAAAATTTTGTACTCAACAGGAATCATAGTATAGTGGATTTGAGAAGATTCTATATTGAGAATAGCAGATGATCTATCAGGAAGAATGAAGAAGAAGCGTCGGTGACATATTTGTTTGAACTTATTCTGGCATCTCCCCCATTTGGCGGAGATGCAATAATTCAAAGTTATATATAATCTTGCAGCAGATCAACACTCTGGACCTCAAGCCACCCCGAAGTGCCTCCAAGCTTCCTCGATGTGCATGGCTTTCATGCCGATGCCGCGAGAGGGATGGATATCATTATCCCAGGAATCCCCTATGTAAAGAATCTCATGAGGCGGTAATCCCAGATTACCAGCTCCTGCCATAAAAATCCTGGAATCTGGCTTTTTATATCCGAAATCGGATGAGAATATAACGAAATTGAAGTAGCCGTAAAGGCCAAGCTGTCTTAGCTCCTGCTCGGAGAAGACCCTCTGGCCGTTTGAGACTATGCCTAGAGGATAGCCTTTCAGCTTCTGCAAGAGCCGCACGCTCTGGGGAAAAGGCCGTAGCCGCCTTACAGAGGCCGCCCTGAAGAGACGTGCCGCCTCGATGCCAACAGTGATGTCATTTATTGGCCAGGATGTATGCTGCCGGCATATCTTGCTGAAAACATCCTCCACCTTCAGCTCGCAATTCCACTCCCCTTGCCTCTCCAATTCTTCCTTGCATCTCCAGCGGTACTCGTTCATTAAATCCTGAGGGGATATATTGACGCCATGGTACATGAGCCACCTGCTCACGGGCTCATAGGTCTTCAAGTCCTTCTCATCGGTCTTAATGTCAATAAGCGTTTTGTAGCAGTCGAACATCACACCTTTTACGCCGTAGAGCCCATTACTGTTGAACATCATATCCCTCCATTGGTTAGCGAAAGCAAAGAAAGATCGAATATCTCATCTCGGACAAAATGGTTGAAATTAACATCTTTAAATCTATTCAAATTAATTGCCACGACAAGGATCTTCGTTTTTTTAAATATATATCTTGCCTATTTAAAAACAATATCTCTATTCGTTATAACGATTCTATATAGAACAAAATTGATTTGAAATTGAAAGATCTGCTTATAACGTCTCAGTACTTTGATCTCAGACATGCCAGTGCCTCTTTGAAGAGATAGTGTGAACTGAATCCCAGCCTGGCTGTCCTGAGAAGGCCCAGGCTCATGAAGAAGGGCAAAGCATAGGTAATCCTTCTGAACTCATCAGGGCTTTGGCTATATTGCCACAGGAAATGGCCTATATAGGGTTCAGCCCGTTGGCCGTTGCCTTTATGCCTGGCAAAATAGTGCTTCAGCTCAGCTGTCACGATCCCTAGATCGTGCACAAAGCTGGCATGCTCCCTGGAGCTCTCGAAGTCCAGAAGGATGAGCTTATCGTGGTTGAAGACGAGGTTCACCGGGTTGGGGTCATTATGAATTCTGCAACCATACGGCTGATCGATTAGGGTGCTATACCACCAGCTTCCCAACAGCTTGTTGAATTCCAGCCTCCGCTTCGAATTCAGCCTCAATTGATCCAGTATCTTATGAAAATAGGCAAATTCATCCTGCTTTCTATAATCGGATTTGGTGCGATTATGAAGCTTTCTCAAGGTATGAGCTGTTGTTGTTAGCCGGTCGTACAACCCTTCTTCGCTATTCATGAATTTGAATAGCGGTTTGCCTCTAGCATGCTCTGTTACTAAGACACAGTGATAGTCCTTCCTGGCTGCAATCGGTCTGGGCACATCGATGATTCTATCCATACTTCTGAGGATATCGAACTCCCGCTGCATGGATTGGGCCGGGTCATATTTCCTCAGCCATCCTGTAGGCTCAGCATAAAATTTGGCTACAACGCTGTAATTCTCTCCTTCAAATTTATATCTGCAAACGGTATGAGACACGGGGCTAATTCTATAGACTGCCACATTACATCTTCGGTTCCTTATACGTTCACCGACAATATCGATCAGCCAGTCCCTGAATGGATCTCCGGGCCTCAAGGTATTCACATGCTCTTCTGATAGCATAACTTGCATCACAAACCGATGCTAGATGATAATATACTTTTCCACATTTCAATCATTATTGAATTTAGGTGAATAGGAACTATATAGAAATCGCCAACGTTTTGAAGAGGGGAAATCCGACAGGATAAATGAAGATAAAGAGCATTCGTATCTTTGAGGGTTACAAAGTGAAGTATATAGGGATAATCGCAAAAATTTGCAGCATTCTGAGAGTGTCCCACTTATTGTTCGTCATGATTCTCTGTTAATCTTATGGATTTTCCATCGATCTGAACGTCGTATCATATATACCCAGAAGTGGGTCGGCAAAGGATGACATTATTAAAATCCTCAAGATTAATAGGAAAAATTATATACTATGTATAGACTATACATTCTCTATACTCTTGGAAGGTATTTTACTATCCTTCCTTTAGGGTGTGATTATGGCTTCTCAAATGCTCGTTAACACTTTAGAACCAGGCAACGTCTTCCGAGACTGGTTGGTGCATGAATTTAAGGATAAGCTACATAACGATAGGTGCAAAGTCCGCGTTTACAGGATCCCGGCCTCACATACTGTATGCAGATATGAGTTCAAGGGAGAGGACTTTGGCGTAGTATCCAAGTTCTACGCAGAGCCGATTGGAGGTAACAAGAACTACAACGCCAAAAGGGCAATGGACAGGGAGTTTGAGAAACTGCAAAAAGCAGAGCTAATCATAAATATTTCCCGGCCGTTAGCCAAGAGCAAAAAATTCAATTGCGCTTTGGTTACTGAATATGTAAAAGGCAAACCCCTGAAAAGTTATATAAATAGCGAAGATGGCCTCTACAATAAACTTTCTGCAGTGGCAAAACTGCTTCGAAGACTTCACGACAACACGGCAACGGAATACCGCAAAGACAAGGAGTTCGCACGTTTTCACAGAGTACTCGACCAGACGGGACTTCACGGCCATGCCCAAAAGAAGTATAACTATCTCTTGGGAGATTGGTGGTATAGCTCACGACTGGATAGGAGCAAAGGCTGCATGATTCACAACGATGCCCATCCCGCAAACTACATCTTCAAGCATAATAGAGTTTACGCCCTCGACTTTGAAAGCGCCTGGGAACAAGCTCATCCCGTCCACGATCTTGGAGTTATGGCTGCAGAGCTGAAGAAGTTCTTCGGCTGGAACAAGAGGGCACGGGAGAGGGCCGATCCCTACATCGGCCATTTCCTCTGGCAATACAGCCATGGCGAGAACGAATTTCACGAGATCACCCGAGCTCTTCCATTTTTCATGAGCCTGGGTTTGCTCAGGATGGCCCGGTGGAAGGGTGAATCTCAGGAGAGAGATTACGTGCTCAGAGAGGCTAAGGCCTGTTTAGAAGCGGTCAGGTAGCTCATTAACTCTACTATCAACACTAATCCACTCATTCAGTTTATATTCATCCGTATTCCAATTACTACTATATACTTTATTTAGAGAAACTATTTATTATGCCTCAAATATTAGTATTTTAGCTGAAATATTCCCCTGAGAATCGGCTTTAGAAATGTCTTCAGGGTTTATAGCCAGCGGTTCTCTTTACGGATTCGGGGTTGTCATTAAAAGCAGTTTGGCTTAATTTAGCGACACTACAAATTGAACTGATGATATGGGTGAAAAAATGAGAATTGGATTGTTCTCCTGGGAGAGCTTGTATTCAATAAAGGTAGGCGGTGTGGCACCGCACGTATCTGAACTATCAGAGGCCCTGGCAAGAGAGGGACACGAGGTGCACGTGTTTACAAGGCGAGGGGACTTTGATCGCTATGATTGCATTAACGGAGTGAACTACCAAAGGGTGAACTCCGACTCCGCTGGAGATCTGATATACCAAATGGACAGCATGTGCGATGCGCTCTATGATCGTTTCCTTGCAGTGCAGAAGATCTTTGGTAAGTTTGACATTATGCACGGCCATGACTGGCACCCCGTGCCGGCCCTTAATTGCATAAAGAAGGAATACGGGATACCCTACGTGCTGACTATGCACAGCACGGAGTGGGGAAGATGCGGCAATAACTTTGGAGATGAAAGGATCTCATACCAGGAGTGGCTGGGAGGATATGAGTCTAAAGAGATCATAGTGACTACCCAGAGGATGAAGATTGAACTCATGCAAATTTATTCTATTCCCGAGACCAAGATAAGCATCATCCCCAATGGCATGATCCAAGGCAAGATGATGAGAGTCATCGATTCAGGCAGCGTGAAGAAGAAGTATCATATAAAGCACGGTGTGCCTGTGGTTACATTCTGCGGCAGGATGAGCTACCAGAAGGGGCCGGACCTGCTGGTCGAGGCTATACCACATATATTGACAAACCGCAAGGACGTAGTGTTCATATTTGCTGGCGAGGGCGACATGGCATCAGCCTGCGAGGAGAAGGCAAAGAAGCTTAAAATAAGCAATGCTTGCAGGTTCCTGGGGTACGTCCCCCCGGTAGAGAAGGAGAAGCTGATCAAGGCCTGCGACCTGTTGTGTGTTCCCAGCAGGAATGAGCCATTTGGCATTGTTGTGTTAGAGGCCTGGGATGCTGCCAAGCCCGTAGTGGCAACTGAAGCAGTCAGCATTATTAGAAACTTCGAGGATGGACTTCTGGCTTACATCCAGCCAGAGTCCATCGCTTGGTGCATAAATCGTCTCCTGGATAATCCGGAGGAGATGAAGAAGCTGGGTGAAGCAGGGCAGAGGAGAATCGTAGAAGAATTCAGCTGGGATAGGATAGCAAAAGAAACGGAAGATGTCTATGCTAAGTCCCTCCGCTCGCTTCTTCCAGGAACTTCTTTGGTCCGGAGAATATCCAAGAATGGTGTATCATGATATCAGAGCATAAGGTAGCTACTCTAAAGCCGGGCAACAGTTTCAGGGACTGGCTCATCGAGGTGTTGGGCGACAGGATACAAAATAAGAGATGCGAGGTCATTGTCTATAAGATCGAGGGGGCATCTCACACCGTATGCAGGTACCATTTCAAGGGCGAAGGGTATAGCGTTGCTGCCAAGTTCTACGCGGAGCCGACCGGGTGGCTAAGAAACTACGATGCCGTCAAATCTATGGAAAGGGAATTCAGGACGCTCAAGAAAATAGAATCTATTATCGATATTCCTAGGCCATTAGCCATCAAGAAAGAGTTTGACTGCGTGCTAGTAACTGAATACGTGCGTAGCAAATCACTATATGATAATATGAAGGCAGATCAGCACCTTTACAGCAGGCTAACTGCCGTTGCTCATCTATTGCGAAGGCTACACGACCAGACGCGATCGGAATACCGAAAAGAGCAGGAGTTCGCACATTTCCACAAGATACTGGATCAGCTCAAATTGCATCCATCGAAAAGAGAAATGTTCAACAAATTACTGGGAAACTGGTGGTACAAAAGAGACTGGGATAGCCAGCAAGGCTGTCTGATCCACAATGATGCCAACCCTGTAAACTACGTATTCAAGCACGAGAAGGTTTACGCTATGGACTTCGAAAGCGCATGGGAACATGCCCATTCGGTCCATGATCTGGGGATCGTGGCTGCTGAACTTAAGAATTATTTTGAGTTTAATGAGCAGAATAGAGAAAGATCCGAACAATACATAGGTCATTTCATATGGAACTACAGCAAGGACGAGGGAGAATTTCATTGGATAACTCAAGCTCTCCCCTTCTTTATTGCCCTGGGGCTTCTCAGAATGGCTAGATTGGACCTTGGGAAAGAACATACAGCTTACATCTTCAAGGAGGCAGAAGCATGTCTGAGGGCAAACCAATAGAAGCTGGAGATAGATGAGGAATCTTCACCACACATTTTTTCGGTCAGGAGTTTCAACCTTTACCTAATCTGAATATAAAACCATCTGCTTCTTATGTGCATCCTGTATTAGATCAGCTGCCCAAACAGCGCAATTATTCTGCTGAAAGGGGCTTGCAGTCTTTTTCGATTGATGGGACCGCATCAGGTTGGCTGACGGCAACCCAACCTCCAAGAGCCAGCTCCCGAAGGTTAATGGATGCAACGAAATCTGCATTATGCTGGTATCCGCAGTGGACGCACCGGAAGAGTGCTTGGCTTCTCCGATTGAATTTGTCTATTGTACCACACCTAGGGCATCGTTGAGAGGTAAAGTCGGGTTTTGCCAAGATCACCGGAATTCCCCGATCTTCGCACTTATAGGAGATCATTTGCTGGAGCCTTCCGATGGCCAGAGACTGAAATGAAGGCCTAGTACTTCTCAGATTCCTCTTTGAAGCCATCTTGAACTTGGTTCCGTGAAGCCTTTCTAGCACGAGATAATTGCCGTCATCCAAAGATTCAACCAAAGCCTTGCTGGATTGATGCAGAGTAGTTCTAAACCACTGTTTCTCTCTCTTAATCAGCCGTTTGAGCCTCCTCCTGGCGGAGGAGGTGCCTTTCTCCTTAAGAGAGTACTTCAGAGCCCTAAAATGCTGCCGTTTTGCATTGACTGGACGTCCATTGACCTTAAAGCCGTTGGATGCCACAAGCAGCTTCCTTATACCCAGGTCCACACCCACAGGATCATCCATTTCCTTGGGAAGCACTTCACAGACTACATTTATTTGAAGATAGGGCACTCCCCTTTTTAGGATCAATCGTGCTCCTGTGACCGGGTTTTTAAGAAGCGAACGTTGATAATCTCCCACCTCAAGTTCTGCCTCTATTCTACCTCTGGCAGTTGCTATAGAAGCAATTAGTCTGCCTTTCCTTTTAAGACAAAAGAGCTTTCTATCAAGAGACATAGATCGCTCTTTGAAAATATGTAACTCATGGGAAGGTTCTTTATAGGAAGATGCGACCTTTTGAATTGCCCTAACAGCAAGAGCGCTAGAAAGCTCAAAGATGACTCTTAATTCCCTGTAGATCCGGTCGTGGAGGACCTTGGGCTCGTGAATTCCCTTCTTAAAGGCAACCTTGCTGGCATAATTGCAGGCGTCTTCAAATGCCTTGACAGTGCTATTGAGCCTGGCAAGATCTTCCTTGTTCACCTTCAGGCTGCAGAAAACCCTTCTGTATACTTCCATTCGTCACACCAAACGTTAGGAGTTCTTTACGACCATTTGCTAAATGGAACATCCATAAGGATGGTCGAATGATACGATTTTGCAGATCGCTACCCATTCTATCCTCAACTCATGCATGACAAACCTGGTGCCCGGCTTAGCAGATTCGCCAGCTCGTTCAATTTTACAGGCTTGCTGACGTAATCATTCATTCCCACATCAAAACACTTCTCACGAGTCTCTTCCGGTGCAGATGCTGTAACCGCAATAATCTTCAATCCCCCTTGTCGGTTCTGGCGGATGATTCGAGTTGCCTCCAGACCATCCATTTCCGGCATCTGGATGTCCATGAGAACGATGTCGTAAGAGTAATGTTCAAGCGCCGATAAAACCTCCAACCCGTTGGCAGCCACGTCCGCGCGATAACCCAATTTCTTGAGCATTAACAGCGTTACCTTCTGGATAATCTCATCATCCTCTGCGAGCAATATTCTCAAGTTTGGCCCTGCCTTATCGCGATGGCGATCAACAATTCTTCTGGCTGCATAACTTGCTTCATTTATCCGCTCCACGCGAGCCGCTAAGCAAGTGCTTTCACAAGGGTCTGTTCATGACAACCGTTATTCAAGGCTACCAATATCGTCCTGGCTAATATGACATTATGGGTTTCCTGAATATTTTCCATAAGCTCCTTGAGTTTGACGAGGCTTTCTTCCTGAAGCACCACGAAGAAATCATACTCCCCGAATATATGATAGACGTCCAGTACTCCGTCCTTCCCTTTGAGTGAGCAGTAGACCGACCTCTCCTGCCCAGGCATGACTTTCACCATGGTAATACCTATAACCATATGGTTCCTCCTTTAATTATTTTATATACGCTCAGCATGTTTTGGCTCCCAGAAACAGATTTCCGGTTTTCACAGTGCATCTGCCGCGTAGGTAGCAGGCGTAGCAGTTCAGGATACTTTTGTCTATGTCTTTTTTCTCAAGTCCCAGATTCTCCAGTCTCTCCTGGCAGCTTATGTACTCGATGCAGCTCTCCTCAGTAGCATTATAGCATTGGAAATCGATTATTCTATCACCCGCGCAACTAATTCAGTCAATGTTTTATAATTTTAACCACAATAGAATATATATTGAAAACGAGAATATGTGGTGGTAGGCAGCTTACATACACTATATAGTTTAGTGATTTCAGCCAGAGGATCGAAGACCGACCGAAATCAGGTCGTATATCTTCTTAACAAAAGATCAAAAAGTATAGAGTTTGGCAGAGAATTTGAAGAATTTCCACAGAAATTGCCGATTAATTGCTAGCGCTTCTCATGTATTAATCGAAGTTCATGATGTCAAAACATTTCGATTTTCATTTGTCCCGTGTGAGCCCTCGTCCTGAGCACGAAATCTATGAACTTCTGAGCGCAAGGCGTAGGCTTTCTCCAGGTGTAGAAGAAAAGGTGACGAGCCAGCGGATAAGAACCGCTTTTTATGTTTTTTACATCCGAACTGACGCCCTCGTATGTTAATACACCCAAATCTCCACTCTCGGCATAGCTGAAGCCGACATAGCCGATGGCCTTGTCGCTGCCAGTTATTTCAGTCTTAACTTCAGAACTACCCTGGGCAACGGTCTTCACACCAGGCGTCTCAGCAGTCGTAGAACCCATGACTAGCTCATTGAAAGTGTCCCTGGTTCCCGAGCCGTCTTATCTGGCGATCGCGTTAATATCGGCATCATTACCCCTCAAGTCCTTCCAATTCGTGATCGTTCCCGCATAGATTTTCTTGAGCTGATCCTTGGTAATGGACTTGACCCCTGCATTAAGATAATGCCTATCGTTTAAACGATTTTGAGTTCTCAGGGGCGGAGTTTTCGGGTAACAATCTATAAATATATATCATTTCTATTTAATTCAATGGAAGATTTGCAGGATTTCTCTCGGGAATCCTGGCATTATATATGTAATTTCCTTATCGATATCTGCATATCCAGCGGACTTTTGCCTTATAGCTAGCAAAAACATAAAATATATTCTTTCCGGATAAAATATATCCATTAGATTGCTATTGAGATACGCTTTCCGCCGGTTCTTCTATAGTATCTATTTGTGAAATGAATATATCTTGCCAGAGCATGGAACCATTTGGGCCAGGTGATATTGTCTCATAACACCTCCTTATCTTGGACATTTGCCAAGCTTTGAGCCCTTGAACCCATAGTCGTCGCATGAATTGGCCCCACATGCGGCGACATCCTACATATCTCTCATAGTTTAACCTCCAGGTCCGATTCGCTGTCGGTGTGATCGCTAAGAATTATTGTCTTTTAGGCAGGGTGCGGAGTGATTTTCTTTGATCGATGCAGGTATAATCAAAAAAAATAAAGGATCGCCTCAGGAAGAAGATGCAGTCTTTGAGATCAGGTACATGGATGAGGATCATCTGGACGAAATGATGACCCTGCAAGAGGTAATAATCCAGAGCTTGGCGGACAAAGAGATCTTTCGGACTCATTCCGTCGATTACTTCAAAGATCTCTTCCAGGTCGAGAACGCTGCTATAGGGGCTTTTACCGATGAAGGGCTGATTGCTTGCAGCATCCTTCAATTTCCAGAAAAGATAGAAGATAACTTCGGAGTGGATGTAAATCTTCCCATAGATGATCTGAACAGAGTGGTCCATATTGCCAAAGTAGCTGTTCATCCAGCCTTCAGAGGCAACTCTCTACAGAGAAAGTTGCAGGGTATACACCTTGAGGCGGCCAGGGAGATGGGCTATCATCATGCTTGCTGCATGGTTTCACCAAAAAACCGCCATAGCCTGCATAACTTTTTTTCTCATGGATTTACTATAAAGGCCCTCAAGCTCAAGTTTGGATCGAGGCTCAGATACATTCTGCATAAAAACCTCTTACTGCCAAACTTGTCCGTGCCTGATGAGATACAGATGTTGAGCTCGAATATAGCAGGTCAAATTTGCCTGCTAAATCAAGGGTTTATGGGGTTCCGGTTGGAGTTACTCCGGGATAACTTTCAAATATCTTATGGAAGAGTTCATGCACTAAATGATCTACCTGAACTCCAATATTTGAATCATCGCATGAGTTCGGGCCCTCGCTCTTTCGCCACCTTGGCCACAAGATAAAAATATTACTCTTTCAACTCCCAATTCATGTTATTTGAGCAACTGCGCAACAACTGAAGTAGACGCTTTCTCATTCATTGAAGTCGTCAAAATGATCCACCAAAATCGGAGAAATCATTTTCACTTGCATCTATAGACTTCATTTATTGTATTGGCAAAAAGAATATACATTGGCCTAACAAAGGGTATTTTGAGGGCATTAATAGCCCTCCCGGTGGGAATACATCATCCCATTGGCTCAAGAAACCCGAAAGCTCTGGGCCTTCAGACGGGGCTTTCAAGCCAGCAGTTCACCTTCGAGCTAAAGCACTCTGTCAGGCTACCTGGCTTTTTACCTCTCAGGGCCTGCTGGCTTACACTATAATTTTTATGAAAATATATTCAAAAAAAGGAAAAATCGGAAAACTCTGCTAAACCGGGGGGCCAACCTCTCAGCGCCCCGCCTTTGCAGCCTTTTTCCAGATTTCGTCAGAATCATCCATAGACTCGATCAGGTCATGAATATCGATGCGGTGCTGAACCTCGGCCGCCCGCAGCGTCTTCTCCATGGAGAGCTGCATCATCTCCCTGGCCTCTTCCCTGAGCCGTTCCGCTTCCTGCCAGAGGCTCTCCGCCCGCTCTGCATCGGACGGCCTCGTATCCACCGACTCGCGACGAAGCTCCACCTCTTTTTGGCTCGATGCCTCGCAATCCTCCCGCAGGCGCTTTGCATCCGCCAAGAGTTCCTCTACCTCGTGGGCCATATCTTCTGCGCTTCTGGCTACCAGATCCTTTTCCGAGAACATCTCAATCCTCCAGCATCTTCAGGAATAATTGGTGAATTCGCAAATCACAAGTGAGCTCCGGATGAAACGCCAGAGCCAGCAGATTCTTCTGGCGGACAGCAACCGCCGCATCCCCCACCTTCGCCAGTACCTGCACTCCTATGCCCACCTCTGCTATGGCGGGAGCGCGGATGAAGACCGCCCGGTAAGGTCGCTCCAGGCCCTCAATATCAAGGTCCGCCTCGAAGGACTCTCTTTGCGGCCCAAAGGCATTGCGGCTGACTTTGATGTCCATCAGACCAAGGGGCTTGAACCGCCGGTCGCCCTCTATCTCTTGGGAGACCAGCACCAAACCGGCGCATGTGGCCAGGATGGGCTTACCAGATATCGCCGCGGCTTTCAACTCCTCGGTCAGGCCTGACCTCTCCAACTGACGAAAGATGGCAGTGCTCTCTCCTCCCGGCAGCACCAGGGCCAGGCAATGCTCCATCTGGCCAGGCTTTTTGATCTCCACCACCTCACCCTGGCCTTGCATTGCCCTTTCAATAGCCGTGACGTGCTCTGAGACATCCCCCTGCAGAGCAAGGACTCCGATCCTATGCAATTACCATCCTCTCTTCTGCAGAACTTCTGCCTCGGGAATCGTTGCCGCATCCAGCCCTTTCATGGCCGCGCCCAGACCCTTGGATACATCGGCCAGGAGCGCGGGATCACTGTAATGATGCACTGCTTCGACAATGGCCTGTGCCATTGCCTCCGGATTCTCGGACTTGAATATGCCCGATCCCACGAAGACTCCATCTGCACCAAGCTGCATCATCAGTGCCGCATCAGCGGGCGTAGCCACGCCACCGGCAGCAAAGTTAACAACGGGCAAGCGTTGCATGCTGGCACATTCTCTGACCAGATCCAGGTCCGCTTCGATCTCACGTGCCACCTTCATGAGCTGCAGATCGTCCATGCCCTTCAGGCTCCTGATCTGGCCCAGGATCATCCTCATATGCAGCACCGCCTGGCTCACGTCTCCCGTTCCAGCCTCGCCCTTGGTCCTGATCATGGCCGCTCCTTCCTTGATGCGCCGGCATGCCTCTCCCAGGTTTCGAGCGCCGCAGACGAAAGGAATGGTGAACTTGGTCTTCTCAATATGGAATTCATCCGCCGGAGTAAGGACCTCTGACTCGTCCACCATATCCACTCCCAGCGCCTCTAGAATCTGGGCTTCCACGAAGTGGCCGATCCTGGCCTTTGCCATGACAGGGATGGTCACAGCCTCGATGATCGACTCTATGATCACCGGATCTGCCATCCTGGCCACACCGCCCATCTTTCTGATGTCCGCAGGCACGGCATGCAGGGCCATTACGGCTACAGCACCCGCTTCTTCAGCTATTACGGCTTGTTTCGCTGTGGTGACGTCCATGATGACGCCGCCTTTCTGCATCTTTGCGAAACCGCGTTTGAGCAGTTCCGTACCAAATCGAAGATTTTCAAGCTCCATGAATTGCCCCAAACGTTCTTAAGTGCCAGGCTAACGGGATTGAGAACATAAATAAACTTTGCCCCGACAGACTGCGATCTATGTCTAAAAATCAGGGGCAAGAAAAAATGGAGGAGGCGGCCGTAGACTGCCCCCATCTGCCTTATGGCATATAGTTTTCGTAGATGTAGATATCTTTGTTCCCACTCCGATCATCGGTCCAGACAATTCTTCCCGTCCTTATGCGCGGTTCAGTCTGGTTCCCGGCCTCTGTACAGATGGCTTTCTCACTTGCCACATTCTGGTCATAGACATAAATGTCCCAGTTGCCGCTTCTCTTGTCCTGCCACGTGATGACGCCGTTTTCGACATCGGGATTGGTCTGATCCGCCAGATCCTTGGTTATCTGTGTCTCCTTACTGGTTTTGAGGTCGTAGGCATAAATATCCCAGTTTCCGTTCCGGTTATCCTGCCAGACCACAGTATTTCCATCTGTCGCCGCATTGGTCTGATCGTTAGCATCGCTCGCCAGCAGCTACGGGACTCTGGCCCTGCTTCCACAGCCAGATATCCCAGCTCCCTTTCTTATTGTCCTGGTAGACGACAAAATCTCTTCCGGCCCGCGGATTGATGCCGCTGGGTGGAGATGCCGGATTTACCTCCTTTTCGAAAAGAGGTCTCATATAGACCATCCTGCCAAAGTAAGTCGTTCTCAGATAGGCCAGATAATCTGGAGTGAGGGAGATCTTGGTCGCGTTCTCCAGTCCATAAACCAGCTCCGAGGAGTTATCAATGGATGTATCAAATGTTCTGATAGACCAGTAGTCCTGGATATTATATTGGTTATGGGGATTGCGGGCAACCCAGCCGATGATACTTCCAGAGATATCCGGATTCATATCCTCATAGGGGCTTGCCGCTAAGGGCAGCTCGATCTCCTGGTTCAGGCTGTAGACATAGATATCCGGGTTTCCGGTACGATTATCCATCCAGGCCACATAGTACCCCACCTGGTCGTTGCCGCCAACAACAGGTTGGCTCTGGTCGCCGGGTGCTTTGCATATGACGCTGGTTTGGCCTGCCGTCACGGGCACCGATCTCGGCCTGCCACTCTCCGTGTTGAGCCAGACCAGTTTCTTGTCCATGCTGGGCTTGACCTGGCCCGGTCCCGTCTGAACCAGCTCGTCCTTCCAGTTGCTCAGGTCTATCTTGCGGATGGATGTATTTGTCCCTGCGCCATCAACATAGGCGATGTACTTGCCCGATACCACGGGGTTCGTCTGCTCTCCTGGGCGGGGATAGGTCTTGCCCCACTTCTGATCCCAGAAGTAATAGGAGATATCTTGGGTCTTGCCATCCTCCCAGGCGATGGTGTTTCCAGAGACGTCGGGATAGAGCTGGTCTCCATCGCCCGTCAGCTTGGTCTCACTTCCCAGAATCAGGTCTTTGATATAAACATCAAAGTCTCCATTTCTGTTGTCCTGCCAGACCACCAGGTCACCGCTGATGATGGGATACATCTGCTGGCCGGGTCCTTTGTAGACGGGAACGGTCTCGCCCGTGGATAGATCTCGCATGTAGACATCCCAGTTGCCGCTGGAGTTGTCCTGCCAGACGACCCGATCGTTGGAGATGGATGGCCAGATTTGATCGCCTTTGCCGGTGACAAGGGCCGATTCGACACCGGTAGCCATGTTCTTCAAATAGATGTCCCCATCCCCATTTCTGTAGTCTGCGAATACTACCTTATCTCCGGAGGCTTTGGGGTAGAGCTGATCATAACCTCCTTCTGAGATTGGCTTCTCCGCTCTTGTGGAGAAATCGAAGCCAAATATGTTCCAGTTGCCTCTCCGGTTGTCGCTCCATACCAGCAGGCTGCCATTGGTGTTGGGGAAGTCGGTATTGAGCAGCAGCAGGGGATCGGAGTTGATATACCTCATCTTGATCTGCGAATAGCCATTGCTATTGTCCATCCATACGATCTTGTTGTCGCTTATGATCTTGGAAGATAGGTAGGGCTTGACCTGATCGGGATCTCCTTTGCCGTCATTGGGAGTCTGCTGATTGGGAAGCGTGGCCAATGGGACTTCCACTCTCTTCGCCAGATCGTAGAGATATATATCCGAATCTCCCTGTCTTACATCCAGCCAGGCTAAATAGTCTCCATAAACCATTGGGTTGCCCTGGTTAGCAGGGTTAATTATTACGGCCCGTTCCGTTTTTGTGACGAGGTCGTAAGCATATATGTCCCAGTTCTCATTTCTGCCATCGGCCCAGACCACGGTATCGCCAGAAATCCAGGGTTGGGCCTGGCGGGCCGGGTTGGTGCAGATGGGCATCTCCTTTCCGGAGGTCAGGTTGTAGAGGTAGACATCCCATTTATCCTCACCACTCCGAGAGTCGATCCAGACTATCTTGTCGCTGTTTATTACCGGCGAGAGCTTCAGAGACTGTACAGTTGTGATCTGCCGTTCCTCTCCCGTGGCTATGTCGTAGTTGTAGATCTGCTCTCCGCCCGAGCGTTCATCAATCCAGATGATATTATTTCCATCGATCATTCCGTAGCGATGGTCGGACGAATCGGTGGTAACCTGGGTGGTCTCTTTGGTCAACAGGTTGTAGAGGAATATGTTGAGGTTGCCCTTGCTCTTATCCGTCCAAATAACGTTGTCCCCGCTTATATCAGGGCTGCTGTGGTCAAAATCGCTATTGGTTATGCTCGTCTCCTCATTGGTAGCGGTATTGAATAAATAAACGTTGAAGTTGCCGTTTCTATTGTCTGTCCAGACGATATTCTCTCCCGAGATGGAGGGATTGGTGTGGTTGAAAGGCCCACTGGTTATGGATACATCGGCCAGGATCTCGAAGTCGTACATCTGAATGTTCGAATCGGTCTGTCCTTGCCTGTAATCCGTCCAGACGACGCCCCGGTCACTGATGGCTGGTTCCATCTTGATGCTACCGGGAGCGAGACCAGAGTCCGTGCCTGTCAAAGTGTCATAGAGATTGATATCGGTGTGGTTGTTAAGGTAGACGATGTACTTGCCGTAAATCCTGGGATCGGTCTGCACGCCTGGTTTGGAGAGCGTCGTGGTCTTCTTAGTTGTCAAATCAATAAAGGCGATATCAGACTCACCGGTGCGATTATCGGCCCAGACTACAGTATTCCCGTTCACAGAGGGAAACGACTGATCATTGGGCCCTGTAGAGACGGGTGTTTCTTTGCCGGATGCGATATCATACAGGTAGATATCAAAGTCTCCAGCGCGCTTGTCCATCCAGACTATTTTGTCTCCGCTGATCCGGGGCTCGATCTGCTCTCCCTTAGCTGAGGATAAGACCCGCTCTTTTTTGGTCGAGATGTCCTGAAGATGTATCTGGTAGGTGCCTGCGCGGTCGTCAGCCCAGACTACGCGATCCCCGCTGATATCCGGTTGGGTTTGGTTTCCAACTGCAGTTATGACCGCGGACTCGGTCCGGTTGATGACATCGTACATGTAGATGTCTCCGTTCCCGGAGCGCATGTCCAGCCAGACGATGCGCTCGCCGGACACGGCTGGATTGATCTGGAAGAAGGGATTGATGCATACCCATCTCTCTACTCCCGTCTCCAGGTCGTACATGAATATGTCGTAGTTTCCGCTCCTGTTATCCGACCAGGCTACAATATGTCCATCTATGGAAGGTTGCATCTGCTCGGAGCCCCCCACAATGGCTATGGGGCGCTCTTTTCCAAACTCCGCCCCGATGGCAGCGCTTGTATAGAGAAGTGCCGCCGTCATGATCAAAATCAAGATTGCCTTTTGCATCTTATCACTCTGTGTTCATCTGTGACGCTTTCCTTTTGCGATATCCATAATGGTGTTTCTGGCGAACTAATATATGGACTTTTCTCGACGTTTGTCGTGAATCGTCTGAAGGGACAATTCTATGTGATACTGATACAAGAGAAGACAATTTTTCCTGGGGGATGAGAATCCCAGGCTAACGGATCATGGTTCTTCCCAGGGTTACCAGGAAAAGGGCGAGGAGCAGCCAGCCTAAGATAGACTCTATTGTAGCCATGTAGCGGTAAGTGCCTACAGGATACCATTTCACCTGCGTCTTGGCTGTGAAGACCATGGCGCTGAAGTAGAGATTGTCCAGGAAGGTGAGGTCTCTCCTGTGCGCCAAAGCTGGTGCCGGAGCCGTTCAATGGCTCCACCACAATTCCATTTC
Organism: uncultured Methanosarcinales archaeon; assembly: GCA_963702455.1. Classification (GTDB taxonomy): domain Archaea; phylum Halobacteriota; class Methanosarcinia; order Methanotrichales; family Methanotrichaceae; genus Methanothrix. Next base: position 11,678 of record CAVPCV010000011.1, on the reverse strand, counting down.
CCTGCCAGAAAAGAAAGGCGAAAAGAAGGATCAAAAAGCAGCTCAAGAATACCGTGTACCTGGGGCGAACGCCATAGCCACAGGAGATCCAGGCCAGGTTGTCCAGGAGCTTGGACCAGTTTATATTTGCCTCTCCATCGGCGCGAACGATTAAGGACTTGCCGGACTGGCTCATGCGCCGGTAATGGTAGTAGCAGTCGTCTGCGTCCTCAAACCATTCCAGATTCTTGAAATTCTTGGTCAGAGCGAGATATGCTGCGCCGTCGTAGATCAGGTGATCGCATAGATTTGGCCATCTGGCCTCCAGACGGATGAATTCGGCGTTATGCAGAGATATCTGTCCGGTGAAGCTGGCATCGGAGAGACGCATGATCTGAATTTTTGCATTTGCAAGAGTCAGATTCTTTCGAAATTTTGCGCCTGTGAAGTATGCCGTCTCAGTAAATTGTGTTCCCTGGAAGGATGCCTCTTCCTGGAAGTCTGCTGAGTCAAAGTGAGCTTTTGCCTGGAACTCTGATGAGGAAAAGGATGTATCCCCGCAAAACCGGACATGTCTGAAGTCCGAATCCATTGAAAAGACGGCATCCAGGAATTGGGCCGAACCATTGAAGATTGCCTCCTCAAAGATCACGACCCCCTGGAACCTGGCACGTGAGAAGTTGGCATCTCCCTGGAAATGGGATCCCATAAAGCTGGCTTCGCCAAAGACGGCTTCTGAGAACTGAACATCTCCTTTCAGGACTGCATCAATGAAGTTGACATTATTTAATTGAACACGGAAGAAGTTGGCATTTCCGGATATTGATGAGCCGAGAAATACGACATTTCCCTGAAACCTGGCAAATTCCATATTAAGCTCTTCTCCGAAGCTTGCGCCCCTAAAATCGGCGTTTCCGGAAAGGACGGCGCTCTGAAAGCTGGCGTAACCCACGAATTTGGCTCCCTGGAAGTTGGCGTCATTAAGGAAGACTGCCTTCCAGAAACTTGCCGCCAGGTCGAAAGTCGCCAGCTTGAAGTTGGCAGTTCCTGAGAACCTGGTCCCGGTGAAATCGGCATCTCCCCGGAAGCTCGCCTCACCGAAGTTGGTGCATAGCTCGCAAAAGCTGGCTGAGCCAAAGCTGGCCGGGCAATCGAAAACGGCATTGCCGAAGTTGGCGATAGCAGAAAAGGATGCCCCCTGGAATCGGGCCTCTCGGGCAAAATTTGCATCTCTGAAGGTGGCATATCTCTTGAAGCCTGCGGCCTCGAATCTGGCTCCACTCTGGAAGGATGCTCCTTTGAAGCGCACCTCCTGGCCGAAGATCGAGCCGCAGAGGTCCAGAGGCTCCTGAAACCTGGCCTGGGCGAAGCTCACTCTCCCCCGAAATTCGCAGTTCCTTATCTGGATCCGGGAGGAGACAACCGAGGCCGTCTGCGTCTGTCCGGGCGGGCGCTCGCAGTGAATGAGGGGCAGATCGAGTTCGGATATGTCGATGTCACCGACTATTGCCACATGATAAAAAATAACCGGATCACCGTTCTCGATCCGATCCAGAATCTCGCGGGCTTCAATTACAGGAAGATGCGACTCTTCAGCTATGTTATCGCCTCGAGGGATAGCAGATCGGTTAAGAGTTATAATCCTAATTGTTGGCGCCCAAATTAGCAATGACTATATATTCCTTCTGTCAACCCTAACCACACCGGGAGGAACTCTAGTTGAAGGATTATCTCACAATGGATGACATCATACTCGATAACAAAAGGGTCCTGGTAAGAGTGGACTTCAACTCACCCATGGACCCCAGCGGAAATATCCTGGATGATAAGCGCATCAAGAGCCATTTAGATACTTTGCGTGCTCTGGAGGACTGCCGGGTGGTCCTCATGGCGCATCAAAGCCGGGCCGGAAAGAAGGACTATACCACAACAGAGGCTCATGCCCGCCTGGCGACGAGACTTTTGCGCCGCGAAGTCGTCTATATTGATGATATCTTCGGATCTCACGCCCGAGAGGCTGTAAAGTCCCTGATGCCGGGAGAGGTCCTTCTCCTGGAGAACACCCGCTTTTATGCCGAAGAGAATATGAACCGCACGCCTGCGGATCATGCCAAGAGCCACATGGTGAAGAAGCTGGCACCTCTATTCGACCTTTTCATAAACGATGCCTTTGCCGTTTCACATCGTTCTCATTGTTCCGTAGTCGGCTTCACAGAGGTGTTGCCCAGCGTAGCCGGGATTCTCATGGACAAAGAGATCACGGCGCTGGATAAGGGCTTTGAAGGGGAATGAGCATCCAACGGTCTTCGCTCTGGGCGGCACGAAGGCAGACGATTCCATTAAAGTCACTAAAAACGTTCTTGGTCGCGGCGGAGCAGATAAGATTCTGACCTCCGGGGTCGTTGCGACAGTCTTCATGATGGCGGCAGGCATCGATGTTGGGGATGCCAACCGCAAGTTCGTAGAGGATCAGGAGTACCTGGAGCAGATTCCCATTGCAGCAAAGCTGCTCAAGGAGTATCCGGGCAAGATTGCCATGCCTGTCGATGTAGCCCTGAACAAAGAGGGAGAGCGTGTCGAGGTCGCCGTTGATAAGATTCCCGCAGATCTGCCCATAGCAGACATTGGCCTTGAGACCATCGTCAACTATTCCAGGGATTTGAAGGAAGCCAAGGTTACCGTTATGAACGGGCCAACGGGCATATTCGAGCAGGAGAAGTTCCGGCTGGGCACGTCAGAGCTTCTAAAAGCGGCGGCAGAGTCAGGCTACTCCATTGCCGGCGGCGGGCATAGTGTGGCGGCCATCGAGCAGCTCGGCCTCGAGTCCAAGTTCTCCCATGTGAGCATGGGCGGAGGCGCGAGCATCACCTATCTCTCGGGCGAGCCCTTGCCGGGCATTGAGGCCCTGAAGAAGGCCGCCATTCGCATGCGCAAGGCTTGATGAGGCGCTTTGAAGGGGCAGTCTTCAGACCAGTTTGAGCCTATCGGCCACTTTTTTTCTGCACTCCTGCAAAAGGGCACGGGGCTCGCCTCTGGCCTCCAGGGCGGCCGCGGCCTTGTGGCCCCCGCCATCGCCGCCGTGGGCCCTGCCAACCTCTCCCAGGAGTTCATTGAGGTCCAAGCCCATCTTGACTGCCGCCCGGCTGGACCTGGCGCTGACACGAACCCGGTCGCCGTGCCTTCCGGCGGCAAAGGCCACATCTGCGCCCAGGTCCACCAGGGCCATGGCCGCTGAGCCCTCAAAAGAGTTGATCTGTGTGCTGGCGACCAGCCAATCTCCCTGGCGCTCGATCTCGGCGCGGGAGGCGGCTTTTAGGACGGCTATCCTCTGGGAGAGGTCCGGGGGAACGGACAGGGCTTGCAGCGCCTCTTCATAATCAAATTCGCCCATTTCCAGCAGCTCGGCCGCCGCCCGGAAGGTCTCGGGCGCTGCCCTTTTGAACCGGCCGGTGTCGGAGATCATTCCCACCAGAAGGCCCAGAGCCATCTTTCGGGTCACTCTCTTCCCGTTTTCTTTAAAATCGTCCAGACGATCTCCGCTGTGGATTTTGCAGGGCTTTTGAATATAGAACTCCGCCCCATCTCGCATTCCTTCGTCCAGGTGGTGGTCTACCAAGGCATACTTTTCCAGGCGGATCTGTCCCAGCTGGAGACGGACAGCTGTGTCCACCACAACCATCAGATCGTAGGCATCAGCCCTGGGATTTATGAGGACCTCGGCTCCGATGATATTGGCCAGGGCCTCTCCTGTGCGGCTCAGGTCGTCCACGGCAGCTATTGTTCCGCCGAAGGCCTGGCTGCAGAGCAAAAGCACTGCCTATGGCGTCGGGATCGGCGTTGCGGTGGCAGAGGTAGAGGACGTTGTTGTATTTGCCGATGTGAGCGCCAAACTCGGACTCGCTTATGCGCATGGAATGGTTGGGGGGCTTGCGAATTGATATAGGTTGTCCAGGCAGAGAACGATGAATTCTTTGAAAAAACTTATAGAACCCAAAAATTTATGCACTTCGCCGCCGCAATAATAGTTATGCGCTTTAAGGATCGAGCTGAAGCCGGAAAACTGCTCGCAAAAGCCCTGGCCAAATATGAATCTCTTGATGTGGTGGTCTTTGCCCTGCCCAGGGGCGGTGTGGTTTTGGGCTACGAGATCGCGCGTTATCTCCACTCGCCCCTGGATTTGCTTATCACCAGAAAGATCGGCTACCCGGGAAACGAAGAATGTGCCGTCTGCGCTGTTGCCGAAGATGGGGAGATGATATGCGACAGCAACGCTTCTCGCCTGGATCAGGAGTGGCTCCGACTTCAGGCTGAAAAAGAGAGGGAAGAGGCCAAAAGGAGGCGGCAGGTGTATCTGGCGGGACGAGAGCCCGTGTCAGTAGACGGAAAGGTGGCCATAATCGTTGATGACGGCGTGGCGACGGGCCTGACCATCCTTCTGGCCATTATGGTGCTGAAGAACCGCCACCCCAAGAAGATCATCGTGGCGGTTCCTGTCACCTCTCCAGATGCGGCTGAGCGGATTCGAGCCGAGGCTGATGAGTTGGTTGCACTGGATGTGCCACAATACTTCATGGCCGTGGGGGAGCATTATGAGCAGTTTCCTCAACTCAGCGATGAAGATGTCATACGGTACATGAATCAGGCAGAGGACTCGAGTTCTTGAGATGGTATCTTATCAAAACCGACCGTATATCTTATGCGCTTGCTCAATGGTTGTGATCTCCAGGATCATAACCTCATTCTCGTCTATTTTAAAATGAATGCCCCACAGCTTGCAATTTGGAAACTTAATATCGGCAATATAATTGGATTTTGAACTAACGAACCAGATCTGGAATTTGAATATTTTCCGAATGGCCCGATCGCCCATCGGGGGGGTTGCATGCAAAGCCGTGTCTGCAAATTAAGGCGCCAAAAAAATTACGCTTCCGCCTCTCCCATCAATCTATCCACCAACCATGCCGGCTCGAACTTCACCAGATCCGGATAGGTCTGGCCCACGCCCAAAAAGAGCACAGGCTTGCCTGTGATGTAAGCTATAGATATCGCTGAACCACCCTTAGCGTCCGCATCCGTCTTGGTGAGGATCGATCCGCCGATGGGCACCGACTCGTTGAAGAGGCGCGCCCTCTCCACAGCATCGTTGCCGGCGATTGCTTCATCTACGAAGATGAGCAGATCGGGCTTTGTCACCCGGACGATCTTTCTCATCTGATCCATGAGATTGATGTTGGTGTGCAGCCTACCCGCTGTATCCGCCAGGACAACGTCCTTATTATGCGCCTTGGCATACTCGATGGCGTCGAAGATCACTGCCGCGGGATCGCCGCCCGTCTTGTGCTTGACGACCTTCAAACCCAGATTGGTGCCATGCACTTCCAATTGCTCGATGGCTCCCGCCCGGAAAGTGTCCCCGGCCGCCAGGACTACAGAGTAGCTCCGGTCCATCAGGTACTTGGCCACCTTGGCGATGCTGGTCGTCTTTCCAGTGCCGTTCACGCCCACAAACAGAATCTTGATCGGCTTCTCTTTGGTCTTGATGTACTCGTCGAAGTCCAGATAATTCCTGGAGAGAAGATTTATGAGCGCATTTCTCAGGGAGTCCTCGGCCAGCTTTCCTGTATCTGCTCCTATCTTCTTCTTCTTTCCCACCAGATCAGATTTGACCTCTTTGACAATCTCTTCGGCTACAGGAAGGGCCACATCGCTCTCCATGAGGGCCATCTCCAACTGCCACATGGGCTCGTCCAGATCCTTCTCCTCCAGGATTATTTCCTGCTCAAATACCAGGCTCTTGGCCTTTTCCAGGAAGGAGAATTTGCTTTTGGGTTTGCTGACCTCGCCTTTCTCGGCAGGCGATGCCTGCGAGGCAGAAGCATCGGATGCAGATGCGGATGCAGAACCGGCCTTTTGCGGGGCCTTTTTATCGGGGGAGGCTTCTGCAGTCTTGACCTCGGGGGCCGTCAGCTCGTTTTCCTCAGATTCCAGCTCAGCCTTTGCGTCGGATGCAGTGGATGCAGAGACCTTTTCCGCAATCTTGGTGGATAATGCCTCTTTGAATCCCGAGAGCTTCTCTTTAAACCGGTTAAACAACCCCTTCGCTCCCTTGCCCTGGCTGCTGTGCGTCTTCGTACTGCTGCATTACGGCCTGAATCTTCTGCATCTCTTGATCGATCTTGGCAAGCACTTCATTGAGTTTTTTCGATCCCTCAAGAACTTCCTCTTTGCGAACCTTTAGAATTTCCCGGGTCTCGCCAGCCGTCTTCTCAATGCTTACGCCAGCACCTACATTCAAAACTACTTTCTCCTTAGAGGCGAGTTTACCGTGGATGAAGGACCCGGACCCGATGGGAACAAGGATCTCCTGTCCGACTTCCGCTGTATCCAGAGCATCGACGGCTCCCAGAGCCCTCTCCAGACCTTCGGCCGTCATCTGCGTTATGCTGAGCTGGCGCATGATGCCATCCGCCTGGGCCTGATACTGCTGGTATGCGGCCAGGAGCCTTCTGATCTCCTCCTCGCCTCCAGGAGAGCTACTCAACTGCCTTCACCTCGTCTATCTTGATAAGGCCCCTCTTCAGGCCATGATGGCTTCCCATGAGGGAATAGACTTTGTTTGTGGCATTCTTCTCGTTCTGGCTATCCACAGTCTTGCTGAAGGGCAGCCAGGTCTTGCCGACAAGCCCTCCCTTATATCTTCCTTTAATCTCGAAATTGCTCACTATTCCACCCCAACTATGTCCAACTATGTTTATCAATTTTAGGATTTTAGGTTTTGAACCCGGAATATCCGGACACTCGTCCTCTGGAATTATTCCAGGAAACCCAATGCGTCTACAATGCGACCCATCTCCGGGCCTGTTGTATCTAAACCCGCGAAGTAGCCATGGCTGTTGGCCAGCACTCCTGAACCCACCAGCGGTGAGCCCAGGTTCACTGTGCCCACATCCACAGGCAGCCCAAAGTGCTTCTCCAGGACTGCGATCTCCTCCTCGGAGACCCGTGGGTGTACCAGAAGACCTTTATTGGTTGCGACGCCGGCCATTCCCACTGTCTTCAGGCCACCGATGGTGCCTTTCTCTACCCTCACTTCAAGCGTCTCTGCTATGGCCTCGCAGGCTCTGATAGATAGCCCCGGATGGACCAGGGCAGCGCTGTCGTTGGCCAGAATCACATTGCCAGCGGCATTGATCTTGGCAGGCAGCCTGGTTACCTTTCCATGCTCGCGAAGAATTTTTAGTTCCTCTTCACCGGCATGATGGGTGACAATGAAGCCATTGCTGTTAGCAGAGACGAGGGACCCCAGGACCGAACCTACCCCGGCCAGCACCTGTACGGCCTCGACATTCAGACCAGTCTGCAGAGTCTCTATATCTGCCGGCCCGACTTCAATGGGGACGAGTACAACCTTCTCCGTACACCTGGCAAAGACTCCCAGGAGGGAACTGCCTGCAATCTTCAGCCGTTTATCGGTCACCTGCAAACTCCGCTTCTACCCCGCCGTCTTCGAACTTGACTGCGCGCACCCTTACGCGCAGGGGGGGCTTCATATCGCCTCTGGCCCAGATGACTTCGTTCAGTCCCGGATCGATCTTCACATTCTCTACGGAGGTCTTCATGTGCCGGGCAAGGTAATTGCGCACCTCGGTCATGGCCCGGTTGGACCTTCTGTAAATTGGAACGCTCTTCACAATACCCAGAGGTATGGTGTAAACTCTCTCTGTGTCAGCCATTGTCTATCTCTCTAAGCTGCTTCTTCTCCAATGCCGTCTCTTGGGGTGAGAAACTACCTGCCTCAGGGTCTTGACAATGACCCAGGAGGGAACCCTACGATTCTGATTGAATGCCTTGGCAAGCCTGATCTTCTTGCCTTTCATTTTCTTGGACAAATCTCTTCCTCCGAATAACTCTAGTGTGCGTATGATTAGAGGGGAAGATCCGATCGACCTCCCCCTGGCCGTGCCTCTTTGCAAGCTCATATCTCAGGCCTACCTCGAAGTCCGAGGCGGGATACTTCTCGGAGAGAATCTCCTCGAAGTCCAAATAGCGCGAGGCCATGGATCTGATAGTCTTTCCACCCAGACCTGCCAGGGGTCTTAAGTATTGCACATGCAACCGGTCTTCCAGGCTTCGGATAGCGCTAACTCCCATCTTGGGTGCGCGATCGTCCCGCCTCGTCCCGTCCGCCACAAATTCGCACTCTTGTGCCATAGTTTCTACTGCAATAGGATGAACATAATTGAGAGCATCATTGGGGTAACCCGTGGACAGCAATATCTCCAGGGCTTCCTCCAGGACATCTGTTTCAAAGACCATCCTTTTCAGGGGATGGCCCAGCTCTTGCGCTGCATCCGCCGCTCTTGTCCAGGCATCGTCTTGGCCAAAGCTGAAGGTGACAAGCTCTATCTCATCGAAGTAAGGTTCGAGCAGAAGAGCCGCCAGGCTGCTATCTTTTCCGCCGGAAAATAAGACTGCAACCTTCATAAATTGCCTGAGATCAGCTGGACTTATCTCCTATCTCCTGGTTATGGTGATGTCTCTCTTCTGGGGCTGGGCCTGCTTGAGGATCGCCTTGAGCTGTTCATCCGTGATCGCGCCCCGCAGCCTGCCGCTTTGAGCAAGCATGATGAGCTGGGCCTCGATCTGAGAGACGAACTCGGGCCTGGTCATGCGTATTGCATTGAGCCGTTCCCGGGCCTCGGGTGTGAGGATGGTTCTCATGAGGGCCGCTTTCTTGGACTCCAGCTCCTGCTGGGCCTGCTCTTGCTGAGCGGCCGCCATCTGCGAATCTCCCTGCTGTCTTTGGATCTGCTCCAGCCTCTTTCGTCTTAAATCTGCAAGCTCATCATCAGCCATTTGCCAATTCCACCTTATGTCGCCGATTCTGCGCCGGGTTCAGCCACGGGTGCGGCCGAGTCCTGCATTTTGCTTCTGACCTTATGGGCCATTTCATCAAGGAATGCCTGGCCCGCGGGGGTCATCTGGCGTCCCTTCTTCAGCTTCTTCACGTAACCGGCTTTCTCCAGTTGCTGCAGGGATTCTCTTACCACAGAGCCGCTGCCTTTGGCAAAGGCTCCGGTAGCTACCCCTTTGCGCTTCTTTCCGCCGTAAAAGCTTCTGAGGCGGGAAACGCCCACCGGCCCGTCAATATATATTCTGCGCAGGATAGACGCCGACCGCACAAACCACCAGTCTGGATTGGTGGGCGGCATCTCCCTATTTACCCCAGTCTTGGCAAATTCAGCCCATACAGGTGGCTGAACTTTGCCTGCCGCCTTCAGCTCCTCGGCTGTGGCAGCTATCAAGTCGTGGGGAGGTACGTCGTAAACAGTTGTCAAATTCTTCAATCCTCCAAGATGATAAGGAACAAACCAGAACCCTTACGCCAAAACAAGTATAAATGCTTTTTCAAGCTTTTTTCTGGCCGGGATACTTTAGCGCAATTGTCCACGCGAGCGAGATTGATCGAGCTTCTGCCAGAGAACTCACCATCGAGTAACCGTTTCATGAGTTGTTTGGCCTGTCGGTGAGAGAAACTCGTGCCCTGCTATTACTAAGTCCCTGGGATTTAGCTTTATGCATCTCCTCTCTCAATCATGTCATTTCATTTTGCGCGTCATATTTAGCCGAATATGTCGCACAAAATTATTTGTGCGTCACGGATGACGCGCAAATTCACTCCATGCGGCAATTCTCGCCGCCCCCTCCGTTTTGGGCAGACGCCTTCCTGAATCAGGCTGCCGATCCCATCCGCCATAGCCAGCCTGGTGGAGCTTCATTTTCACAAAAGAGCCATAGTTTTCTGAAACTGCCACACTCCAGTACCTCCAGAAGATCACGAAACAAATGATTTGTGTCGAATATATAGATGAAGACCATCAGCTCGGCGAACATCTCGAAGCTTGTGAAGAACCTGTATCATTCTGCCCGCCAGATACTTCTCAAGCCCCTAATCCAATCCGTCATGGCCTGCCTGGCCACCTCTCTATCCACAAGCTCCTTTTCCTGATGAGCGATGTACTCGTTTCGGAAAGAGTAGATCCTGTCAACCCTATCCGGCAAATCCATTTTTGCCGCTTCGACAAAGGCAGCCTTTACAGCAGAAAAGACCCCACCGGGGGCGTTTTTGGATTCTGAGCATAATCCAGACACCACTTCAAGAGCCCCATGGGCATGACTCCGTCATTCTCGATAAGAGTTCTCTTCAAATTGTTCTCCTGCCTCCTGTAGAAGCTCTGGTCGCGGGGATGAAGGACAGTGAGATCAGGCTCGAAGAAGCGTTCTCGTTTCTTGACATCTTCCGGAATGGTGGCTTTCAAGGTGGAGATGATGAATGCCTTGGCAGCTTCATCAATCGAGCCGAGCAGAGGAGTAAAGACGGCGGCGTAGGAGACGTCGCTCTTGTTTTCCAGGAACTTGAAGAGGGCGATGGCTATTTAAATACGAATCAGTCCCTTTCCCCCACATATCCCTGTAAGCAACCATTTCCAACAGAGATTGCTCTTTCTCAATCGAATCATTTTGATCACCCACAGGAGCACGCATCCTAAAATCCGCCCCTACATCAAAGGGCGGGTCGATATAGATCAGATCGATCTTTCCTCGGAAATCCTTGAGCAGCGAGGCCATAACCAGCTTGTTGTCGCCCCAGATGAGCCGGTTGCGAAAGTCCTCCCGCACGGTGGTGGAAAGCTCCCCCAGGGTGGTCTGGCCGGAGGTGAGAGCTTCACTCCTGGGCATGTCTACTGTCTCGATCTTTTGCATGGGCATGGCTGATCCGGCCACATCCAAGCTGCGACGGCGGCCGTACTCGTCGTACTTTCCATCCCAGACCAGCTCCGTCCTCATCTGGGAGAGGGGATGGGGATTATCCGGGCCCCAGCGGACGGGATCACAGGAATCCGACATTTTTTCATGGTTCTCTGTGCGCTCTTTGACTCTGAGGTTTTATTCCGTAACCCCTGGATTTGATTATTTCAGCTACGAATATTAACCGCAAAGACGCAGAGTTCGCAGAGACGGGATATTTACCCTATTACAAGCACTTGAAAAAAATGCATATTGCTTCTGAGCAAATTCGTCTCCGTCCGTTCGTCCTCCGTGCGCTCTGCGACTCTGCGGTTTTATTCCGTAAACCACCAGGATTAACTATCCCGCTACGGTATTCAACCACAGAGCCAACAGAGTTCACAGAGAACGCACAGAGGAATCGAACATTCCTTTGCCCACTTGATACAGCGAAGAGCCAGAATATTTAAGCCTACGAGTCCCTGCAAACAAAGGCTGGAAATTATGAATACATCTAAGACCATTGAATGCGTTTATGAAGGAGGAGTCTTTAAGGCCGCTGCACGAGGTAAGCTTTAGAGAGGGAGAGAGATTGAAACTTACGGTAAAAAAATTCGACATCTCTAAATTCTGCGGAGCATTCGGTGAAGGTTCTAGGGAAGAGTTTGAAACGCTTGAGGAAGAGGCCCAGATGGGCAGATGTGACTATTCAAAATATTATGGCATACTTGGCAAGGCATCCGCTGAGAGATTAGCAGAGCTTGAAAGCACATATCGGCTCAGAAGATCTTGAACTCCTGCAGATTGGGGAGAAAACCGGGACTATCAGCCCAGTTAGAAAGACCAAGGGAATAATCAAGCTTGATCTTGCTGTAGCCAAAGATATAGCAGATAGCGAATGATCTTTTTTG
>CAVPCV010000010.1:0-180185 GCA_963702455.1 uncultured Methanosarcinales archaeon | reverse complement strand
CTATGCCCAATGGAGATATTCTTCTTCAAATCGACTGCAATCCCACCTGCCCGGGCGTGGGAAAGGGAAAGAGAGTGGATAAGAGGAAGCTGGAAAAGCTGGTGGTAGATCAGTTCCTGCAAAGAACAGAGAACATAACCCCCCATATTCAAAGGCTTAAGGCCTCAGGAGAGATCGCAGCCCAGGCCAGGATATTCAGAACTCTGCCAGGAAGAAGGGCCAACCAACGACGGCGTTAAAGTTCGTGCAATCCTAAGTTCGAAATGGAATATCTGTTGCCGGTATCCTATCACTTCTTCCGATGCTCATTCAAAGCCTCGCATATGGACCTGACCTCGGAGATCACGACCTTATTTTCATCCCTCAGTGCCTGGATCTCAGCTCTGAGATCATCAATGGCCTTTTTATTCAATACTGCCGCCTCATCGCTCTCGGCATCCCTATCTATAAAATAACTGGCTAAAGCGGCAGTCACGTAGCCTGCTATTGCGAGGGAGAAGAGCCCCAGCAGAAACACCAGGACCCTGCCCTCCGGACTATATGGCCTGTAATCAGTGCTGATGGTTATCGCTATTACTGCGTACCACAGGGCGGCCCCAAAGCTCTCTATATCCGGATTGATTCCCCTCTCGAAGGCGTACATGCCAGAGGATCCGGCCAGAGCCACTATCGAGGCTAAAGCCACCACGTAGCCAAAACCTCTGCGGCCCATGGTGAATCTGAGCGACTTCATCGATCTATTTATAGTGCCCACTATCTTGGCCAAAGCCAGCCCTTTGGCGAACCGAAGGAAGCGTAGACCTTTAAAAGCCCTGATTGCAGGAACTATCAGGGCTATGATCGTTAGCCAATTAGATTTCAGAAAAGAGCCCTTTTTAGGAGCTATCAGGAGCTCGATGAGGAAGTCGGCTATGAAAATGATCCAGATGGTGCCCAGAAGGGTCTCTAGAGCGGGAGTCAGCCCCCAGACCAGATCTGCTACCAGAAGGGCAAGCCAGGCGAAGCCCAGTATTGCCATTGGGAGATTCAGCAACTCCTCCAGTTGCTGAAGTAGTTCATAGCGATTTTTGTTGAATTCCTCCTGCTGCTCTGGACTGAGATCCTTCAATCAACACACCTCGATGAGGCTTTCCATACTATCCGGGTGGATCATTATTTATGTATTTGATATTCTCCAAAGAATATTATTATCATCAGTATTGCCAATAATAATGCCCAGCCCACAATAGCCAGCACAGTAGCTTTTTTTGCCTTCCTGGCATCCCACCAGGTTCTGGGCTCTATTCCCTGAGAGAGGAAAGTGGCAACCCCTGCCAGATTGACAGAAATGAGATTTGCCAGAAATAGGAACAAAGCACCCAAAGCCAGCGAATAGTAGCCTGCCCCTAACAGCAATCCAAAAACGACTAAGGGAGGCATTAGAGCAACCGCCACAGCGACACCGATAAGGACGGAGGGAGCGGCCGAGGTAAAGGATAGAGCTCCTGCTGCGCCGGAAGCCAATGCCAGTACGATTCCCATTAGCCCCACATTGGTTCTGGATGATATCTCCTGCAAAGAAGGATCTACTGGCAGCAAGAAGCCAAGAGCAACAGATAGAACTGTGGCGATGGAAATGCCCACAAAGATGGTTTTAAGGGCGCTTCTGGCCATGGGCAGGTCACCAAGAGCTGTCGCCAGAGATAAGGAAACATTGGGTATCAGCATGGGAGCTATAACCATAGCCCCTATTATCACAGCCACGCTATCATTCAGCACTCCGATTGCTGCAACAATTGAAGAGAGGATTATCATGAAAACATAGATCTTAGTGGTCCTGGCACCCTCAGCAAGATCGTTATACAGCTCTTCACGGCTCACCCGGTCCTTATGATTTCTTTCCGTCTCATCTGAATAGCCAGCTTCGAGCTTGTCCTTCTCTGGGATGCTGGGAACTGATGCCTCCAGAGCGAAGATATTTATCCTGAAGCCATCCTCCTCCATGAACGCTTCCTCCAGCAGGTCGAGCAGGTCCTGGCTTCCCTCTGCCGGCACCAGCATCTTGATGAGAATCTTATCGGTTGAAAAGCGAGTCTTCCATTCACCCTGTATCAGAACCTTCCAGAAACCTACTGCAGGCTGAATTGTTATATCGAGCACTTCTTTTCTATCGCTTAATAAATCTTCCAAATCTTGTTGCTTATCTTTGGGGAGTGTGAGCTCTATCAGGCGGAACGTCATGACCTTTCCCTTTAACAGATATTTGAGGTCATTTTACTTCAAGATTGCCCGAGGAATGCCTTCAGCCGTTTCACTCATTGACAAGCAGCGAGCTATTGGAACAAAGAAATGAATTTTTTTATTTTGAATTACAAAATTGAAAAAATATTTATTGGCCTATCCGAATTCTGTAGGGAATCGGGATCCTGGGGGAGAGGTCGTACCATTCAGATCCCAGGGCTCAGATCGCATGCTTGCCGCTGCAGGTCTATGCCAGATGTCCAGTCAGGGCTGCAACCATGAATACGATTGCAGATATGAGGATGGTGTAAAATCCGGCATCCTCTGATGAGATTGCTCCATGAACTTCGATATCGTGCCCAACTAAGGGTGGTTCATTGTGTATAAAGCCAGCCATATTCATTTCCTATACAGCAGACCTTGCCGATTTCTGAAGATCGCCGTACAAACTCTATGAGGTGCATTCCATTATTTAACCTTTCCCAATAATGGTCGATTTTTTCGATTAAAAATTGACTCAATAGACGAATGGACCTCAATGTTCTCCCTTTAATGCCAAATAAATTTTTGACAATTTGGTATTTTTGTTAAATACCTTTTTTACCAAAAAAACCAAACAAAAGACCGCCAGAAGTATGGCGAGAAAGGGGGCAGCCAAGCCGTCGGCGAGAAATGTAATTATCAGCAAAAAGTTTATCATGGTCGAGGTCTAATGGGCCCCTGGCTAATCTGTCCAATTTCCCGGAGGTGAAAAGAGATGGATATCATGTCTCAGATATACGCTATTATAATATTTGGCATACTAGTCGTAGCCCTGCCTACGATCCTGAATAAGTGGTCGGATAAGAGGTCGGGAGTAAGGCAGTCTTAATAAAGTTTTCTCTTCCAGTCCTGGCCCAGCCAGGGCTGCTATTACTTACTTTTCTTCGAGATCCAGCCGCAGCCCTGGCGCTGATGCAAAATAGATGCCAAAATTGGCCCTACAGCTGGCAAATCTTCCATAGCTTTTAATACTGATGAAGGCAAACCAAAAGACAAAAAGGCACGGCGAGCAAATGCCCAGCGTCAAATATACCCGAATAGAAATAACCCAAGAGGCATACATGGCTTTAGAGGCGGAAGCCATTCTTCAAGGGAAGACCTTGAAGAAACTCGCGTCGGAAATGATAATGAAAGGGGCATCCAAAAAGGCTCTAAATTTTGTCCAGGAATCTACCGTTTCAATCGAAGCCAACCCTAATTTTAGCAGAGATAAACTATCAAAAGTGATAAACGATATCGGTACAACAAAGATGAACATCGATGAGAGTATCATGGAGAACGTCCAACAGAGTCTGGTTGATGAGGGATATCAAGGTGCAATGTTGTATGTGGCTCAACATACGGCATCGATGCAACGGGACGAACTCTTTCGGATATTGACAACCTGTCAGCTCAATAGAGTGCCTTCGGCGATGGCTGTGGATATCATTAAGAGTTTGAGGAGAATGCAAGGCGGCAAATGAGCATGACATAGATTTCCCTTGCATCTCGCTAAGCCCTCGCAATACCCATGTAGCTAAAGAATCTATAATATATGCATGGTATTAATATTATATAAACATTTCTATATTAAAAGTTGGGCTGGTCGATAGGAATCCTCATCAACACTGCAGTTACAGCAAAAGCTTTATAGTTTTGTCAACCTCCCCCTCCCAAAAAGGTTTACAATTCCCGAGGCATGGTTTATGGATCAGGCTGCCGTCGTAATAATTATATATTTGCTGGCGATGCTTGTCGTAGGTGCTTTTGGGCTCCGTATGAAAGGACTGGAGGATTTCCACCTGGCAGGGCGGGGCATAAAACTGGTTCTTCTTATAGGCACATTCTGTGCCTCCATCATTGGCGCTTCGGCAACTCTTGGCATGGCTGGTTTGGGCTTCAGCAAAGGCCTGCCTGGGGCATGGTGGATGCTCTCCGGCACGGCGGGCCTGCTGGTGCTGGCGACCTTCTTTGCCGAGAAAGTGCGGGCTACCGGATGCCACACTCTGCCCGAACTGGTGGGCTCTTTTTATGGGGGGAGAGCAAGGTTTGTCGCCTCCGTCCTCATTGTTATCTCCTGGGTGGGGGTCATTGCGGTGCAGATCGTGGCCTCCGGCAAGGTTCTAGGAGCAGTTTTCGGAGGAAACGAGACCCTATTCATGGCAGCATGTACTGCAGTCTTCGTGCTCTACACAGTTCACGGAGGGCAGAGCTCGGTGATAAGGACAGACCTGGTACAGCTCATGATAATAATAGCGGGAATGACAGTCCTGTTTTCCAAAGCCTTAGAGGCTGCCGGACCTGGCTTGCTCCTCAGCCAGAGCTTTCCCACCTCTCCTCAGATGGGCTCCAGTGATGTGCTGACCATGCTACTGGTTGTCGGCTCTGCATACCTGGTCGGACCGGATATGTATTCGCGATTGTTCTCCGCCCATAGCCCCAAAGAGGCAAAGGTATCCGCGGCAATAGCCGCCGTCATCCTCGTCCCATTGGCCTTCCTGATTACGTCTCTTGGGATCTTCGCCCGATCCCTCTACCCTGCCGCATCACCTGAGCAGGCGATTCCCCTGCTCATGACAGGACTCCTGTCGCCCTGGGCAGAAGGCCTGGTGGCAGCAGCACTCCTGGCGGCTTTCATGTCCTCGGCAGACACGAGCCTGATGACCGCCACTTCCATTTTAACTCTGGATATTTATAGAAAGGCAAGTCCAGGTTCGAGTGAAGAGAGACTGATGGCCATCTCTAGGCTTTTTGTATTAATCATAGGGATTTCCGCTCTGGCATTAGCTGTCTCAATGCCTGGCATCATCAAGACCTTGCTCATTGCTTATACCGTCTTTACCAGTGGTCTGCTCTTCCCGGTTATTGCCGGATTTTACAGAGATCGGCTGGGCCTCACGCCTTCCGGCGCGCTGGCAGCACTGGTTGGAGGCGGTGTAACAGCAATCTTCCTGGGCCAGAAGTATCCGCTGCTTGGCATAGCGGTCTCTGCGGTATTCCTATTTGGGGTAAGCTGGTTGGAGAGACTGCGTAAGGAGCAGGAATGCCAAAACGTAATATAACAAGAATTTCTATCGAGCTGCTTTTCGTTTTCGATAAATGAAAAAATTATAGCTGGGATAAAATGTGATAGCTATTATCGTCACCTCATTTTGCATTTCTTGTTGTAATGAGGACATCTGGTGTTGGTGCAGACATCGCGTGATGCCTCCGTGAGAGATAGGAGAAGGACATCGAGGCGGTCGATCAGATCCGCACCGGCATGAGCGGCTTCGGCCCTGGCCAGGGACTTTGCTACCTCTTCTTTTAGCGGCCTGGCTTTTTCGCCTTTGAGATATGCAGCCTTTTCCTCCAGCTCTCGTACCTCTTTCTCCGATATCGGCTCCATAAATACGCATCTCATTCGCGTACGAATGCTGCAATCTCATTATCGAGTTCTTCTGCAGCCTTTCGCAGCGTGGCATCCCCCAGGCCTTTGAGTTTTGCCAGATCCCGGCGTAATGGTCCCAGACGGAAAGCCGCCCCCGGACCTCCTTTTTGCAATGCTGTTTTTCGAAGCCTCTCCAGCCTCTCTGTCATGGCATCCGAATGGCGCAGCAGATCCAATAGCTCTCGCAGGGACTTGGCGATTCGTTTGCCGCGGTCGGTCAGTTCCAGGTACCTGATCCTGCCAACAGGACGGGACTTGACCAGCCCCTGGGCCTCCAGCTCGGAGAGTATGCTGGAGGTATGGGGGAAAGTGGAGTCTATGCGCTTGGCTATCATGGCGGCATAAGCCGACTGCATCTCACCCACTTCCAAAAGGGCAAGGACAGGCTTCTCCCTGAGGAAAAGCCGCTGCAATGGGTCTCGCATGGATACTGTGGACGCCTAAGCTTGCCCGGTCGCTTGCGGTTGGATCGTGGTTGGACGGATGGCAGTGGCTGAAAGAGCCTCCGCCGGCAGGATTACTTCCACTGGCTTGTCGAAGTCGGAATACAGATCGTTCGTCTCTATGCTGATCGAGACAGGAGGCAGCCTCTTCGATTGATTATACATCTTCATCTGGCTGGTACTGGTATCCAGTTCACCTATTATCTCCGGCGTCATCTGGAAGCTTGTGAGGCTCTCATACTTCACTGGCAGGTAGGTACTCTTTGAGATCCAGATCGCCTTCTCTATCTTGGCGGTCTCATTCAGTTCCGTTTTATTGACGGCTGGCATAAACATGGGGTACTGGGTCAACTGGGCTGCTATGCTGGAGGCGGTATTATAGAGATTGTCGTAATCCCCGCTTCCCGTCACTATTTTAAATTTGTATGTATCTTCGCCATCGACGGTCTCCGAGCCGGCCTCTTCTACAGTCGACTGATTGAACATCTCGGCCATGGCCTTCACCTGATTATTGTTGTCCTGGCCCCAGATCTCTTCCGCTGATCTTGGATCCTGGAGATGGGTCCAGTTGCCGCTCTCATCCTGCATATAGGTCGAATTTCCTAATTGGTAGACAACCACCAATGTAGAGCGGGTGTTTGCAGGGTTCGCGGGCGAGCCTGATTGCTCCATCTGGTTCTTTGTCGAGCCACTCGCCTGGGCCTGGAAGCTTGATAGGTTCACAGAGGCAATGGTCTCAGCGCTCTCAGTCACAGTGGTCACGTTCTCAGGGGCTTTCGCCACATCTCCATAGAGCTTCCATATCTGAGAGACTGAGCTCTTGAAGCTGTAGCTGGTCAGGTTCTCTGCTGCTGATATCGACAGCGTTTTCAGGTCTTCCACACTACTGGTTGTTCCACTTATCCCACTTGTCTCACTGGGGCCTTTCTCCGTGCAGCCGGAGATGGCCACGGTAATAATCACAAGAACTAGCAATAATCTCTTCATAACATCATCTCTAAATAATTTTTGGAGGATGGATTAGCATCCCCAATCGTCGGAGAGAGGGTGCTAATGGCTTAAATCCTTTCCGATTTTTCTCAAACATGCCTATTCATCGATTAAAGCTTCAATAACGCTGGGAAGGCTTGAACCTCTCTCCCGTGATCATTTCGAAGAGTTTGATGTAGATCCTGCCCGTCTCTTCCACAACGTGAGATGGCAGAGCCGGTATGGGAGGCTCTTCCATGCGGGCGTCTCTGGCCTCATAGAGCTGATCTTTGTAGCCGGTCTGGCGATAGTACTGGCGCACATACTCCTTGGAGAGGTCCACGAACTCTCCCGATTCATAGCGGCCCTTATCCCAGAAACGGTCCTCGTCTGCCGTTCCATAGACATCGATCACCATTATTTGCCGGTCCTTATCAAAGGCCAGCTCTTTCTTGCCATCCACATGAATGAGGCCGCGAGCGTTAACGCTCCTGCCGATGTCCTCATCGATCTTGAGCACAATTTCCCGGGCATCCTCATACTCCTGGGAAGACAGGCCGGAGATCTCTAAGGCTTCCGCTTTTTCCAGCAATCTGTCGGTCTTCTCAAGCTTTGTGGAGACCTCCAGAAAAGGCTCGGGGAGGGGCTCTCCATAGACTACTTTATGGCCGGAGGAGAAGCCCAGAGACTCGGCAGGAACCTTTCTCTCCAATACCCTGTCATAGAGGGAGCCTGCCACATACCAGCGGCAGATGAACTCCAGGGGTATGAGGTAGTTGCGAGATCTGTCGGTGATCTGATGGGGCTGAAGTATGTCCACCTTCTGGCAGATCATCCCGTTCGGGGGGATATACTCCAGGAAGTGGGTCTTGATTCCCATCTTGCTGGCTCTTTCAAACCAGTAGACCCCCTCCCGGCTGAGGGTCTCGCCCTTAAAGGGAATGAGGCTGGGAATGATCTTGTCGAAGACAGAGATATTGTCCGTAAACCGAAACTCCAACCGGTCGCCCAGATCGTAGGCTTCCTTGACCTTGCCTTTCATCAAAAGCTTGCGTTCCATTGCAGGCCATGTATCTGGCAAGATAATAACACTTTTGCTTTTGAAAAAAAAGTGAAAAAAGAGAGGTTTATCAGTAGTCCTCTCCGCCCATTCCGCCCGGCATGCCGCCAGGCATTCCACCGGGCATTCCGCCCGGTCCGCCGGATTTGGAGGCGATGACGTCGTCGATGCGCAGGATCATGACGGCGGCCTCGGCGGCGGAGTTGATCGCCTGGGTCTTCACCCGCAGGGGTTCGACCACGCCCAGCTTCAGCATGTCCACGGGCTCGCCTGTGTCCATGTCAAGGCCTGCGCTCTTCACGCCCTTCTCATGCTGGCTGCGCAGAGCCACCAGGGAATCTATCTGGTCCAGCCCGGCATTCTCGGCCAGGGTCTTGGGTATGACTTCCATGGAGTCGGCGAAGGCCTCAATGGCCAGCTGCTCGCGACCGCCCACGGTCGCGGCATACTCCCGCAGACGCAGGGCCAGTTCCACCTCGGGGGCACCGCCGCCTGGAACCAGCAGCTTGTCCTCGACGACAACGCCGACGACGCGCAGAGCATCTTCCATGGCCCGGTTCAGCTCATCGACCACGTGCTCAGTTCCCCCTCTCAGGATAATGGATACAGACTTGGGGTTCTCGCATTCTTCGACGAAGGTCATCTTCTCGTCGCCGATCTTTCTCTCCTCAACAAGGCCCGCCTTTCCCAGGTCCTTTTCTGTCAGGTCGTGGATGCTGGTGACAACCCTTCCGCCCGTAGCTCGTGCCAGCTTCTCCATGTCGCTCTTCTTGACGCGGCGGACGGTGTAGATGCCGGCCTTGGCCAGGAAGTGCTGGGCCAGGTCGTCGATGCCTTTCTGGCAGAAGACGACGTTAGCGCCCGTCTTGAGGATAGCATCTACCATGCCCTTGAGCATGGTCTCTTCCTGATCCAGGAAAGCCTGCAGCTGATCGGGAGAGGTGATCTCGATCTTGGCGTCGACCTCGGTCTTCTCGATCTCGATGGCTGCGTTGAGCATAGCGATCCTGGCGCCTGTGACCTTCTTGGGCATGTTGGGATGGAGCCTGTCCTTGTCGATCACCATGCCGTGTACGAGCTCGGAATCGGTTATGCCGCCGCCCACTTTCTTCTCCACGGTGATGTTGTCGGTGTCCACAGACCCGTCCTCGTCGACGACGGCCTTGACGGCTTCCACAGCCAGCGCGGCCAGTTCGTCTCGGGCCGTGCCGGAGCCCTTGCCGGTCATGGCGGTGATGGCGATCTTCTTCAGGAACTCGGCATCATTTACAGAGACATTTACGGCGATGGTCTTCAGGATCTCCAGGGATTTGTTGGCTGCTGCCCTGTAGCCTGCGGCAATAACCGTGGGATGGATATCCTGATCCAGCAGCCCCTCGGCCTGCTTGAGCAATTCTCCGGCCAGGACCACGGCGGTGGTGGTGCCGTCTCCGACCTCTGCATCCTGGGTCTTGGCGATCTCCACCATCATCTTGGCGGCGGGGTGCTCGATGTCCATCTCCTTGAGAATGGTGACACCGTCGTTGGTGATTACTACATCTCCAAGGTTGTCCACCATCATCTTGTCCATGCCCTTGGGACCTAGAGTCGTCCTGACGGCGCCGGCGACCGCCTTGGCGGCCATGATGTTCGACTTCTGCGCTTCGCGGCCTGCCGTTCTCTGGCTGCCTTCTTTGAGAATGATTACGGGTGATCCTCCGAATTGTCCTGCTGCCATTTAATTACCTCCAATGTTATGGGTTCAAAGTGTGATATCGGGTGTTTGAACTTCTATATGAAGGTATTCCTATGGGGGGCTTTGCACCTGGACCAGGAGAGTTGCGTTCTACAATATTTAGCGTTCATTTTATTTTGCGTCAATAACTTATTCAGAAGCTACTGACCGATAGAACTTGTCGTCCAGCAACAATATCCTAGGAATGGTATTTATTGACAGAACCCAAGAAGGCAACCCATGAAAGTTCTAGCTCTAAACGGTAGTCCCCATATGAATGAGGGAAACACAGCCCTGATCCTTAATCCCTTTCTGGAAGGTATGAAGGAAGCGGGAGCTGATGTGGAGGTCTTTTACACGCGAAGGATGTCGATAGGACCCTGCAACGGAGACATGAGCTGCTGGTTTAAAAATCCGGGAACCTGCGGCCAGAGGGATGACATGCAGATGCTTCTTCCCAAGCTCAAAGAGGCCGATGTCATCGTTTGGGCAAGTCCGGTCTATTATGCGGGCGTGACGGGTCCACTCAAGAATCTGATGGACAGGCAGTTGCCTCTCCATATGCAAGGGGAGCTGGGATCCAAGAGACGGAAGATCGTTCTCGTCTCCACCTGCGGCGCCTGGGAGCTATCCATGTTCGATCCGCTCCTCATTCAAATGAAAACTCTTTACAACAGGCCGGATGGAAGCAGCGATTTTGCGGGAGCACTGCTCCGACCCATGGCTGAAGGCATGAAAGAGATGGTGAAGGCAGGGGAGACGACCCTGGTAGAAGGCATCTTCCGGGCGGCAAGAGAAGCCGGCCGCCAGCTCATAAACGAGGGCAAGATATCCGAGGAGCTCCAAAAGGAGGTGAGCCGGGAGCTGATGCCCCGGGATGCCTATTATAAAGCCGCCCAGATGATGATGGAGCAGGCGCAAAAGACGATGATGAAATAGGTTAGTCTGGAATAAGTAGTCTGAAATAAGAGAAATCTGGCCACCCAGAAAGGATCTACAGAAACGGCAGTGGTAGTTGGGTTCAGGTATACTTAGAGACTCCGCCTTCAGCCCTTCAAGACTTTTTATTTTTGCTACAGGTCATTTTTCTTTATGTTCCATTTCCATATCAGCAGTTTGCGGAAAGCAGGCCTCGAACGATATCCTTAATATCCCATATGCCACATATTGAGATTGATGCGGAGATTGACGGCCTTTGTCTCAGGAAAGGTGCAGCAGGTGGGATACAGGTCTCGCGTTTTGGCTGCTGCCAGGGCTCTCGATATCACAGGTTATGTCATGAACCTCCCCGATGGCAGGGTGAAGATCAATGCAGAGGGCGACGAGGTCGATCTTGAGAGGTTCCTGAGATCTGTGAAGATAGAGAACACATTGATTCATGTGAGTGATATTTGCGCTGAGTACTCGGAGCCCAAAGGCTGCTATGATGGCTTTTATAAGATCACAGGCGAGGGCGAGACGGACGCCCGGCTGGACACTGCGGCCAACTATCTGAAGGAGCTGATAGTAGTCACCAGGGATGGATTCTCCGGTGTGAACTCCAAGCTCTGTGTGATGAACTCCAAGCTGGACACGATAATCGTAGGTCAAGCAGACCTGGCTGAGAGGTTTGAAGCGGGCCTGGCGAACCTGGAGAACAAGCTCGAAGTGGGCCTGGCGAACCTGGAGAACAAGTTCGAAGTGGGCCTGGCGAACCTGGAGAACAAGCTCGAAGCGGGCCAGGAGAACATCGCAGATAAGGTCGAGGAGAGTGGCGAGAGAATAGTCTCCGAGGTCCATGGCCTGCGATCGGATCTGGGAGCCCGGGACGACCGCCTGGTGAGGATCGAAGGGGATGTGGCCGAGATCAAGGCGAGGATGCAGGATTGAGGGCTGCTTTCTCAGTCTCCCCTATTCCAGCAGCTCCTGGGAATCATCGGGGACCAGACCGGCATCCAGTATGTGAGTAGAAGAATACTGTTATCGCGACTTTTGCAGATGCCAGGCACCGCGTTCTCCGGGCCTCAAGATCTCTCCGTATTCCAGCCTGTCCTCGGCTCGAATGTGAGGGGCGAGGCATCCTCTGCATTTCTGGTTGGATGCCCGGGCCACATACCCTCTTGCTGGCCAGCTCTTCAGAGCCTTCCGGACTCTATGTATGAGATAATTGACGAATCCCCGGCCGTATTATGCCCATGTGCCTGGACTGGAAGGCGTGTGGGCAACGGGCAGGACCTTTGAAGAGTGCCTCAAGGAGCTTATTCCACCATCGAAGGCTTGATAGTTCTGGACTGAGACTGGGCCTTCCCATCCTTCAATGACGGTCGTACCATATACTTTCCATGAGTGTACTGTTGTCGAATAGCTTGTACCCTATACGTGAAGAGGCGTGAAATAAGAGGGATCAACCTGAATGCAATAGGAAAACTGGCCCCTATCGGGGCTGATGGGACCGGCGTATAGAGATTCGAGAGACTTCTTTCCGCGGTTTGATCGTCAGGGCTTCTGTGACGAAAAAGAAGAGACATTATGCCAGACCTCGAGCGATTGCTCTGGCAGAAGAGGCGCAAAAGTTGCTTGCTGATACGGCTGCTGAGAGATGAAGGACGAGGAGGCGAGGCACTGCTCGAGGCTTCCGGGAATAAGCCGAGATCAGAGGGAGGGTGGGGGATTTATGTCCGTTTTCGGCCTTCCGCACCATTTATGAGCAGCTGTTTGTGCTTATCGATGATTTGATCTGTGTTGATCATGCAAGCTGGATGTCTTGCAGCAGAAGTCTTCGACTGAATGACGGCATCATCGGCCTTCGTCTCTCTGTGTTTTATCTATCGGTCGATCCACGATATAATCGCCTCCTTCCTTTTCAGGATTTCTTAGGGATTTTAAGGAAGAATCTTTAGTGCTTGTCTCCCATATCGCGAATTCCGCAGATGTGGGGCTCACATTCCATTAGAATAGGATTATCTCACAGTCATCAATTCAATCACAGGAAAGATGTCAATGCCCTATTATATCTGCTTAGGCTCTTTCATATTTGTCTCCTATTAAGCGAGCCACTGCGACCTGATGGAAAAGATTTTATATCCGCACGATTAGTAATGAATAATTGGAATATCTCGATTAGAATATCTAAAAAATCCGATATTTCCACAGTACTGCATTATAATATGATTCCCAAAAAAAGGTGCTGAGACATGATAATAAAATTGGCGTTGATAATTTGCGTTATATTCGCGCTGAATGGGGCTGAAGCTTCTTCCTTTCGTGAAGAAATAACGGTTGGTGGAGCAAGTCAACTAGTATGCAGGACGGATACGGAGCTGGGACAGGATTGGGTTGATGCAAGTGGTCCCCAGACATACTCACGTAATGTAAAATGGGACATCGAAAAAGAGACCGCCAGCTTAAAATCTAAATATTCTATTAATATTAATTCTGCTAATCATAATAGCTCAGATGATGATAACAATAATTCAGATGGGAATGTTAATAATTTAGATAATATCAATATCAACATTAATAATTCAGATAATATCAGCGTTAACATTAATAATTCTGATGGTTTCTATATTAATTCATATAATGAGTCTAAACAGAACTCATCTCTCAATAGCACTACCTCAGCTGGAAGAGATCCTCCTGAAACTGCTTCCCCCAAGGCTAATCCGTTTGTTAGTAACCAGAAGAGCGATCTTCCAGATGACAATTCTCGGCATGATTCAGTTGGGCAAAGAGATACGAATAGTAATGATCTGCCAGATTATTATAAATACTCTACTTTTAAAGTTACAAATAGATCCAATCAGCAGAAAGAGCTTCCATCTGATGGGGGGAGTCCATCACGAAATCACTACGGCATAAGGATGACTTATCCTGATCAGCTGGAACATGAGGTAGAGGTCTCTGGAGCAGATCGCTTCACGGCGAATAACTCAATTTCCTTTGATGGAGGGTCTGTAAGCACGAATTACGTAATGAAGGGCAAAGGTGACCTCAAAGGATCCGTAATAGAGTCCGGACCGATGGGCAGGCCCCATCAAATGGCTAAGACAGAGATAATAGGCGGCGATTTTACTATTGGCTCCGGCGTGGATGATGAGGCACAGATAGGAGAGGAATCGGAGAGTGAGACCTTATCGAAAGAAGCTGATCAGGTTAAAACAGAATCAAAGGGAAAGGAGTATGAAAAACCTAAAACTGATAATGCCTCAGAGTTTATGGGGTGCAGGAGATTTACAGAAAGATAAAATGCTTACAAAAAATAAATGCGGACTTGAGTTTTGTCGGAGAGGCTTGAAGGACCTGAATTGCATATCTGACGAATATGAAAACAACTGCAGGTACTATCATTAATGTAGATGCCACGTTGGGAGTGCTCGCAAATGACTATGACCCACAAAATCCAAAAAAAGAAGGATATAAAACATTGAGTGTAGTGAGCAACACGCCGCCCGAAAATGGCGGCACTGCGAATGTGTATCCTGACGGATCGCTGTCTTATAGCCCACCGAACGGAACATATTGTGGTTGGGATAATTTCACTTACGTTGCAAATATTACTGAAACCGGTATTGACTCTGAATGTGATGTGGCCATAAATGTAATATGCTCTGATGGATATAAAATGGCAGTGAAGTCCAGCACATCTCCTGAAAATGGTAACCCAAACGCGGGCAATGACTCTCCCAGACCTGAAAAGATTGTTGCCACAGAAAAATAAGAAAACATATAATGGCACGATCATTCCAGCGAATTTGTTTGGATCCGCAATAAATTCCACATATCGTAGCGGAAATCCAGTAATATCTGGGACTTCATGGAATATGGCATATCTAGGAAAATATCCGCCGCCAAAAAATGAGAGTTATTTTGTAGGGGTAAAACATCCAACTACACTCATAAATCGTATAGAGGGTATTTATGAAATAACTTATAATAAAAATAATGGAGACAAACAGAAGTATTTGAGAATTGGTTCTAGTAGCGCTCCAATTAATAAGATTCGTATGACTCCCCCAAATGCTCGATTCAGTATACTTGTAACTGAAGCATACCCAACGTAGGTGAACATTATGGCGAATGAAAAAGAAGAAAAGGAAATTCCTGAAGATAGAATCGTGGTGCGTTGTCACGGATACAATGAACGAAAAAGATGTACTAAAGTGTATTCATATCCTCGTGAAAAAGCGAAGGAAAAAATAGCAAAATTTACTGGTAAAGAGGGGGATCCTTTCCCTTTTGTATTGCACAACGTGCGAATATATCAACTATGTAACAGAACATAAAAAAGAATCTAAAAAATTTTCTAATATAAAGAAAGTTGCCAAGGATCGGCTAGGGTGCATGGCCTATACTGGACCTACATGGGATGACCCCACTGGAATAATCAATGATGGCCGCAGGCCATTATTCGTAGATTTAAAAGGCGATTATCACACCTTAGACGAGTTCAAAGAAAAGTATAGGAATGATCCCCGCATACATATAAAAAGATTACATGAATTTCAGAGGGTAGATGAATTAATTGACAAAGATATGAGGGGTACCTAAGGACCTGGAAAGATCAATCGGCCATATGAGGACAAGGCCAGAACATAGGCTTCAAAATTGGAGTAATGAATCCGGTGAGGTGGTTATTGGATGTCCTCTAAAACCGATGTCAAGAGCATTAATGAGATAAGGAGAATCGGAATAGATGCTCTCGCAGATGCCCTGGGACCGGTAGATATGGCGAGGTTCCTGCAGAGCTTCGATCTGGGCAGCGGCGACTATACCAAGGAGCGGGCAAAGTGGCTGGACCAG
Organism: uncultured Methanosarcinales archaeon; assembly: GCA_963702455.1. Classification (GTDB taxonomy): domain Archaea; phylum Halobacteriota; class Methanosarcinia; order Methanotrichales; family Methanotrichaceae; genus Methanothrix. The sequence continues at coordinate 164,547 of CAVPCV010000010.1, read as the reverse complement.
AGCCACGAGGAGATCTTGGGAGAGATCAAAAAAAGGAGAAAAGAGTAATTGACAGCCTAGCTCTGGAGAGCATAAATGCCCTGCTCCCCGAGCTTTCCAGCTTCGTGGAGATGGTGGAGCCAGGAAGAATCACCAATGTAGCCAAAAGATACAGGATCAAAGTGGACAGGGATGCGATGTCGGAGTTCATTCAGGAGAGACGATGATAGTAGTAGACGCATCCGTCTTCATCGATCTGCTCTTCGAATACGACTCCGTGTTCAGCTGTATCACAGAATCTCTCTTCAATCCTGAGAGCCTGAAGTCGGGCATTTGCCTGGTCAGAAGAACATCCACATTATAACGCTCTGCAGGTATCTTTGAAGAGATGAATGCCACAATTACATCCTCACGCCCTTCATAAATCACAAGGGCAGGCCTTACTTTTGCGCCCTTCAGATTGGTAAATGGAAAAGGAACCGCAACGATCTTGCCTTTCATTTGTATCTGACTTTCAGGTCTTTGAGTGTGTAGATATCCGGCTCGTCTTCCAAGAACTTACGCTAAAGAGATCTCTTCCAGCTTCATTATTGCAGCCATCTCTTCTTCTTCCGTCAGATCGCCTTCATAGATGATATCCGAATCGATCTTGGGAAGAGATCGCGTGGGACTTGCCGCAATAGAAGATCCTGCGATTTCGATGATCTCTTCTGCACCCTTTGATCGTGGGCTCTTTGCCTTTACTCCCGGTGTTTTCTTAATCCTGGCAGCCATTACTATCATCTCCTCTTGCATGCACTAAATGCCTTTTGGAGAGCATTGGATTGGTCAGGATATCAGCCAATCCCGCGAATGCCGCTCAATTGGTCTCCAGCCCTCACCATTCTCTCGCCCGCCTTCCCGCGCGCCCGCACTGAGGGCCAGCGCATGGGCTTGCCCGAGCGCTGGAAGTGCTCCGGGAACGAGCCTGGTCAAGCTCTAAGCATTTTTTCGGACAGATCCTGGAGAAAATATCGATTTTCCAGAGTGGCTAACGTGCTTACGACAATGATCAGGTGCTAATGTCTCTGTTGCAGGATTCCTTATAATAGGCCTTGTTCCCATGCTAGTAGTTGTGAAACAAACCAAGGCAGATCCAAGACTATTTGACAAGTGGTGTTCGGCCGGAGTGGGGGCGAAGATTCGCCTGCGGTGAAAAAAGGGGCGCCCTGCCCGGATCTGGGCAGGAAAGTAGATCTCATTTGTTACTTCCGGATCACCTTGATCGTATAGTCCCCCGTCCCGCTCTTCCGGCTGTAATGCCGTACCTGGACATAGTAGGTGCCGGGGATCAGCTCGGCCGAGATCCTGGCATTGGTACCGACGCCGGAATCGTCGTCTTCGGCGATCAGGGCTGTCTCGTTGTCAGGGCCGAAGAGTTTCATCACAACATCGGTCTTTCCCATGGTGTCGATCACGTAGCGGCCCTCGGATTCGGCGGTAAAGGTGTACAGGTCCTCCTCCCCATGCTTTCCGATCGATCCTTTTGTCCTGGCTTCTCGTTGACTGTGAGCTTCACGGCGTCCGGGATGGTAGGCCCGTCCTTCGGGTACATCTTTGCACCGGCAACGAACTCCTTGTCCATCCTGAAAGCACATCGTTCTGCTTGTGCCGATCCCGTTTTTGGTCCAGGAAGCGGGGAAGAAATAGAGCATGATCGAATCGGGATCGAACTCGGTGCCCATGATCTGGTCAGCGCTGTACTTATTGAGAACGTTATGCCGTGTCGTCGCCTCGTCCCAGCTGTTGGGCGGTTTGGCAAGCTCGGCTATGACGACATCCTCGTTCCACTCGATCCCGCCCTTTGGGTTCTGGTGCTCGTGGGCAAGGCCGATGGCATGGCCGAACTCATGGGCTGCCGTGCCCCCGTCCAGGAATCCAAGGTTCATAGTAGGCTCGTTAACCGGGATCACCCGGCAGTCCGTCCCGATATAGGACCATGCCCCGTCATTCTCATCGAATTTGATCCGGATCTCGGCATTGGGAGCATTGTCGAACACGAACCGGATGTTGGCCACCTCCATCCACCAGCTGGCCTGTTCCTGGGCTGTCGCCTGCTCTCTTGCCGTCCCGTCCATGAACCTGACGTGGAGCGTCGAACCGTTCATCCACGGCTTGTTCTTGATAGCTATCGCACTAGTCTTGCCGTCTGACATCCGCATCACGCGCTGCGCTGCCATGATATTGCGGGGCAGGATGCGGTCTGTACAGAACTTCGGTCTCTCGTATTTTGCCATTGTCGTCTCCTCCTTCTCCTTCCGGAATTCTCCGGATCCAAAATGGTTTAAAAATTTGAAGAACACATAAATGTCATATTTATTGCTTATAAATTTTTCGTAGATCTGGCGGACTTGTAATTCCCGAATGTTGACATTTATATAGCTCGCCATTCCTTTAAAATCGATCCTGCCGCATTAAAATCTCTCTCCAATCAGTGTCCCCAGACTCTATTGACCGTTCGAATGCTGACCTTCATTTCTATCGCTATGATTCGGGAGCTGATGTTATTGATTTTAGCTCGGATGAAGTATTTCAGCTCGGCAAGAGATTCACCTTTTAGACCTTATCAATTCTGCCTTTGCCCATACCAACTCGGAGTTGACGAGTATATAAATGCCAAGCCTTTAGGACTCTACAATGTTCTGTTCTCCATTTGAGCCTGGCTACAGCCTCACCTTTTCCTCGCAGCCTGACCACCAGCTCCTCTCCATAACTCACCTGCAAGAGCTCTGCCGTTTCATAAAGCCGGGATAGCTGGCTTAATCCTTCCGAGGTGTTCGGCAGCCGGATCTGATACTCCTGCAAGGGCTGCAGCCTCTGATAGATGCATTCTTTCAGCTCCTCATGGCCTATGCCGGATGTTGCTGAGACCATTACGGGATTGGGAGCCAGGTCCCGGATCAGCTCTTCCTTCATCGCCGCTTCGCTCTCACCGATGCGGTCCACTTTATTGAGAACGGTAACCATGGGTGCAGTAACCTGGCAGTCCCAGAGGGCTTTGTGAGATGCTACCATCTTTCTACGCAGCAGCTCGGCGGGATCGCTCAAGTCAGCCACCAGAAGGACAAGATCCGCCTCTGTGATCTCGGAAAGGGTGGAGTGGAATGCCTTGATGAGAAAGTGGGGCAGGTCGTCGATGAAGCCCACGGTATCCGTAAGCAAGACCCTGCGGCCATTAACCTCCAGGGCTCTGGTAGTAGGTGAAAGCGTGGTGAAGGGTTGATCCTGGGCCTCAACTCCCGAGCCGGTGAGGGAGTTGAGCAGAGTGCTCTTGCCGGCGTTGGTGTACCCGGCCAGTGCCACCAGATCAAAGCCCTGTTCTCTTCGCTTCTGCCGTCTGTCCTCTCCCATCGTCTCCACGTCTTTCAGTTCTGCTCTGATCTTGGCCATCCGTCCCCTGATGTCGTGGTACATCGACTGCTCATAAGCGCCGGCGCCACGAAAGCCCGGCTGCTCACCGCGTTTCTTGAGGGCAAGTTCGCTGCGCACCTGAGGCGCATCATAGCTGAGCCGGGCCAGATCCACCTGCAGCTTGGCCTCGCGCGTGGAGGCACGGGAGGCGAATATCTCCAAAATGAGATTGAATCTATCGATAACCTGCACCGGAAACTCGCTTCTGATGTTGAAGACCTGGTTAGGGCTCAGTGGGTTGTAAAATATCAGCTTCTCAGGATTGAAACTCAGGGCCTCATTGATCTTTCCCCTTCCCATCTGGAAGCGGTGGTCCCGTTCTCGACGCTGTTTGATCTCCGCCAAAACCCGGTATCCGGCAGCTTTTGCCAGGCCCCGCAATTCTTCCATCTTATAAAGGTCCGGGGGCTTGGTGGGGTTCTCTCGCATAAGCAGGACGGCGGTCTTTTCTTCATTCATCGATCAGTATCTTCTTCCGGATCAATGATAAGCCTTCGTCCTGCCACCGATATATGATGGGCCATCTCTATAGCCGTCCTCTCAGCTATGGTCTCAGGATATTTGAAATCCCTTCCCAGGATGCTTCTGACCCTCCAGATCTCCTGGTTGTAGAAGTCCCCGGATTCTGCGACAATTGTTCCGGGAAGGCACATGCATGCCTCGCAGATGAAGTCGGCCACGACATTGAGGTCCAGAGCCTCGGCCACGCGAGGCATGAGCCTGACAGAATTAATCTTCTCGATAAAATTTGGAGATACGCGGGCCGAGACGACGGCGCAGACCATTTTGTACCTGCCCTGTACAGCATGCCGGCCCGAGATGTCAATTGCCACTATGTCTATCTATTCAACCCCTGGCTCGTATTGCTGATTCTGATTCTTTATCCAAGAATGGCGTGTGCTTTACTATCGCTGCCGCCTCATCCTGGGTTAAGCCCGCACCCACGGCGATCTGTTGGGCTCGCTCGCTGTCGATGAGGTCCCCCGGCGCATGGGTATCCGTATCCACTACCATCTTTGCTCTGGCCAGACTTGCCATTCGCGCCACATGGCCGTTGGTGATGTTATGGCCTGACCGGGATGTGATCTCCAGGCAGACATCATTCTCCCTGGCAAGCTCTGCCTCCTCCAGTGTGATGAAGCCGGGATGGGCCAGGATATCCACTCTCGCCTCCAGGGCCGCCCGGTTGGTGCCCGGCCGGACGGGCTCTACGGGCGTCTCGCCATGTACAACCACGATCTCGGCGCCCAGCTTGCGGGCAAGAAGGGCCAGCGGCCCTATCTTCTGAGGGGGGCACATGAGTGATCTCCACTCCCACAAGGACCCTGATATCCAATACGTCTTCCAAATATTTGGCTTTGGAGACGGAGGCCAGGACGTGCTCGATATTGGTATAGTCCACATGATCGGTTATGCCGATGGCCGTGTAGCCCAGAACCTCAGCCCGGCGAACCAGCTCGCTGGGTATGAGCTCGCCGTCACTGAAGGTGGTGTGAGTGTGCAGATCGATCATATATCTCCGGCAGAGACACTTTTATGTATTAAGCATTATCTATCTCTCAATTTTTCTTGCCTTGTGGCCATGTTTTTTATATTTCATTTTCAGAGAGCCCGCGATTCTTTTTAAGATGGCAGATTTGGGGCCGTTCTTTGCCACCAGTATTCGTCCCGCGGCCTCTGCCTGGTGCCAGGTCTTGGGATGCTTCTTCTCCCGCTCGATCTCCGGCTTAAGACCGGATTTAATTGAGGCTGTGATTATCATATCCAGGTCGGGCTCATTGACGGCATCCTTGAGTGAAACCATCCGGCCCTCATCCCTGGACCGTGATGCGTCGAAGTAGATAGGCCATATCACAAGTTTGTCCTTCTCAGGCATAGTCTGCTGTCTGGTTCGACATCCTTAAAGTATCTTTGTCTTAAGGAGACTCTTTACCCGACACGCAAGTCTTTTAGCCATGTTGGGCCATAATCAAAGAGCGAGGATAACCGTGGAGTTCCAATCATGAGCCAAGAGACTTTTCCCGTTGCCAATGTAGGTGGAAAGGAGATCCCATACGACCCGGAGCAGCTCAGAAGGATCCAGGAGCACCCCTGTTTCAGCGAGAAGGCCTGCCACTCCTTTGGCAGGATGCATCTGGCTGTGGCCCCCAAGTGCAATATCCAGTGCAAATACTGCGTGCGGGACTTCGACTGCGTGAACGAATCGCGGCCGGGAGTAACCAGCCAGGTTCTGAAGCCCGAGGAGGCTCTGGAGCGAGTGGACCAGGTTCTGGAGAAGTACCACTACATCAAAGTGGTCGCGGTAGCGGGTCCGGGCGAGCCGCTGGCCAATGAGGAGACCTTTGAGACCCTGCGCCTGGTCGGCCAGAAGTATCCGAACATCATCCTCTGCATCAGCACCAATGGCCTGCTTCTGCCCGACAAGATCCAGGAGCTGGATCGCCTCGGGGTCTGCAATATCACCGTTACCATGAATGCCATAGATCCAGAGATCGGCCAGCAGATCTACGATTATGTGACCTACCAGGGCAAGCGGTATGAAGGCCTGGAGGCGGCAACGCTTCTGCGCGACCATCAGCTCAAAGGCATTGAAGAGGCCCTGAAGCTCAAGAAGATCGTGAAGGTCAATACCGTCCTCATTCCGGGGATCAATGACAAGCACGTCTTCGATATCGCCCGCAAGATAAAGTCCATGGGGGTCTTCATCCATAATGTCATGCCCCTCATTCCCCAGTACAAATTTGCGCACATCAAGCCGCCATCGCCGGAGGAGAAGCGAAAGATCCAGGAGGAGCTGGGCACGATCATCAAGCAGATGAAGCACTGCCGGCAGTGCCGCTCCGATGCCATAGGGCGGCTGGGATGCGATGTGCAGCAGGAGTTCCAGAGCAGGACGAAAGAGCAGGCTTAGAGGAAGAGACGAAAATTCCTGGTTTAAATTTTTTTGGGTGATTATGCATAGCTATAAAAACGCTATGTCCGGACGCATTTAAGATCGCGCCCGGACCGACATTTCTGCTTTTTCCTCTCAGAGCTGGACATCTATTAATGTTTGAACATTTTTGTTATGCTGCTGGTGGCACTGGAAATGCTGCTGGAGATGCCTGAGATTAAGCTCTTCTGCTCTCCAGACTTTGCCGCGGACACAGATTTCGTCTCACCGGACTTGCCTGCATTGGCCCTCTTATCCTTCTTCTTGGAGAGTGAATTGCCATTTTTCATCTGATAATTGCTGTTGCGATCTTGGGGACCCTTGCTCTTCTTTTTTTCGTTTGCCATATTTTCCACCTACTCTCGTTTATGTCAAAATTGATATAGATTGCGGCCGGTTCCCCCATAAAACCAAAGGTTTTCGGCTTTTTGCCATGATTCATGCCAGCCTCAGCCTCATCCCCAAACCCCTCGCCAGGGCTTTTTCATAAACGACATTGCCAGCAGCCACATCCTGGATGGCAAGGCCAGTGGAGTCGAAGATGGTGATCTCAGTGTCGCTGGCGCATCCCGTTTTCTTGCCCGCCAGCATCTCGCCGATCTGGGCGTAGATATCCCAGGAAGCGAGCTTGTCTTCCGAAATAGGAACATTTACTTCGCCGGAGTGTACCGCCTGAGTCAGATCGTCCACAACAACTCGGGCCCTTTTCATCAGGGATGACTCCAGCTCCTGTTTACCCCGGGCATCGGCCCCGATGGCGTTGATGTGGGTTCCCGGATTGATCCATTTATCTTGGACCACAGGTACGGCGCGAAGGCGTGGTAGTAACCAGAATATCACACTGGCAGGCCTCCTCCGGGCTGGCGGTGATCAGATAGTCGCAATTCAGGAAAGACCGGGCATCATCTTCAAAAGACTGGTATGAACATTGACGATCTTCACCCCTGCCAGGTCTTGCCCTTCCAGATAGGCGGGCATGGTTCTCAAAACACCCGGGTTCATGGAGGCTGTGGAGGGGAAATAGGCTTTGGCTGAGGGCTGGAATTGGAGAGGCGATAAAAGAGATAGTGGGGGCGTGAGCCTTCGAGATGTAAGGGATGGCAACTCATCGGAGGCTCCAATAGATTACTTGTAATTTAAACTATTTAAGTTTAATTAAATGTGCGGCGGGCACATTATTCCTCAGGAATAGTCGTCGTAGTAATACCGGTATTATCGATATTGTTGATAGTAATCAATCGAAGAATTCTATCGGGATTGCTAAAAGCTACTCGAAATACCTTCAAGATTAGTCCCACAGCAAAAAAGAAATGAGGCGAGGGAACTTTATCGCCCGACGGCCCGCGCCTGACGAGCCCCGGGCCTATCTAAAGAGATAGATCTGAGCCTTAAAGCTCATCCAGCTTCTCAACACCCATTTTCTTCACTCTCGGCTTCCAGATCTCGTCTGGCATCCAGGTTGGCGCGCCTTTGGGCTTCTTTACCTGAACCCTCTCGCCTACGAATATGTGCACCTTCTTTGTGCCGCGCTCTCTGAGCCGTATGTCTGTGTGACCTCTATTTGCTGCCTTCAAGGCTGCCTGTCTGGGCTGCTTTCCTGTAAAGACACCAATCTCATTGCCCTTCTTGTCCCTGAGGGCGAAATTTCTCGTCTCAGCCATTAAATCCCTCCGTTCTTCCCGACTGCACAACTCTGTTTGATTTATTGTTATACCGGATACCATTATATTAATTTTATCCAGACGGCAAGAAAAACAGTGGCACTTTTATCTCCAGAGGGGTCGAAGGAGCCCAAAATAGGGCTTCCATCCACTCCGAGGTTGGGTGGGTGCGCAGAATCTGATTCCGACTTGAAATCAGAAACTATAGGCTGGTCTTAAACTTAATAATATCAAAAAATTGATTGTATTATTGTCATAAAAGACGGAAGGGGAAAAATCCCTCAGGAACGGCTCCTGCCTCCGATCCGTTCCCGGTTTTGCCATCCTTTTCCGTGTGCAGCGTTCACTCCTCTTCCAGCCGGCAGAACTGGCAGCTATGATGCCATATCGGCTCCGCCTGTATCTGGACAGGATTCTCGCTGCTGTAGTGGCCTGCATTCATCTCCTGGATGAACTTGTGTGCCTCTTCGGGGACATGCCCTTGGGCTTGATCCTCCCTACCTCGCGGCCATGAACCCCATGATGGCCCTCCGTTTTATCGATAGTCATGACGGCGTATTCGGGACTGTCCTCGCTCTCGCCATCGCCCAGGTAGAGCAGATTTCCATAATAGAAGCCGTAGCATAGAGGCCACTTATGGTTGATCATAGCCTCTACCAGATCGTCTTCACGTTTCGAGCTCCTTGAAGGAGAATACGCGGTCGGGATGAATCATCATTTTCACCTTTCTTAAGGGTATCATGTTATCCTTCTAGCGTTAAAATAGTTTCGTCAAGAAGTCAGTGGGGATCAATTTCGCGAGCAAACATTAAAAATCAGCAGTCTTCGTCTCTCGGCGCGCCGACATTGAGACGGGAGATGAGAGGAAAAAATGGAATCCGCAAAACCTTATATACGATAATAGCCGCAATTCAAACCTTTAACAATTGTGAATGGAGATTCCTGGGGCTCGGCTGCCTGCATTCAGAACATGCTCAATATACTGACTGAACTGGAGTCAATATCTCAGCCAGCCTGGGCATGGCAAAAGATTTTGAATAAATATCTAGCATATATTGGAAGAAGTTGACACCAAGTTTTCTGCAAGTATCCTTGATCGATAATGCATTTTCCCATGCACACTTTCCCAACTCGGATCTTGTTCCATAGCTAATCTTTCGTTTTATGACAGGTTCGCGAACCGCGATTTCGGACTCATTGTTGTGCAGTGGTATGCAGGGATGATCCAGGAATTGAAGCAATCGATCTCGATTTTTCCAGGTAACTGCTAATCGTTGCTCAAGCTCGTTATAACCATAGGATTTGAAGATTAGTTCTTCAAATTTCGATCTGACTTCTGCCTTGATATTATCATTAGGATTAATTTTATAAAGTTGCATGAATCGGTAAAACTCATAAAGATCGTCCAGGAATAATTCAAGTATCTGCTTGTGGTATCCAAGGTAAGGATTCAACTTTATATAATGACGAATTTCATGAATCCAACAAAGGCAATCTATTTCTGATAATTTATAATATTGTTTTGCATCATCAGTTATCAGAGGTATTTTGAGACGATCCTCCTTACCGAGACCGAAAATGCCTTTCAGAGTCTCTCTTTTTTTATCCGGTTTGACGAAATAGCATGAGAACCTGGGATCACATATCACGTGCATGTAGTGGTTTTTCCCTTGATGCCTCGCACCAGTCTCAGAACATGCTCAATCCATTGAATTGGGCATAGGAAATAGACCGGAAAATATATTAGGTTAATCTTTCAACACATTGGATGATGGCTAGCATTATTAAAGAAAGCATCATCAACCTCGATCCAGAAAAGATCAATTTCGACGACAAGGAATCAGTCAAAGAGCTAACCATCGCGCTGCTAAACACGATCGAGCATCTTGTTCAGGAAAATGCCAAGCTCAGAGAGGAGAATCAGCAGCTAAAGGATGAGATAGCACAATTGAAAGGCGAAAAAGGTAAACCCAAAATTAGGCCAAATATTCCTGCAAGAGAACCATTAATCCCCAAACCCAAATCTAAAGGATGGTCAAAAGGCTCCAAGAAAGACAAGGTAAAGGTAGATCGGCAAGTTACGATTCCAGTTCATTGCTCTCTGCCGTCAGACGCCCGTTTTGCCTGTTACCGAAAAGTGCTAATCCAAGACATATTGCTGAAAACGGATAATGTCGAGTATCTGTTGGAGAGATATTATTCTCCATCCTTAAATAGATATTACGATGCAAAGCTTCCGAGTAGCGTCAAAGGATCTCAGTTTGGCGCCAACCTAAAGTCATTCATTGCAGTCTTATATTTTTCATGTCGAGTGACTGAGAACAAGATCTGGCAGCTGTGCAAAGATATAGGCATATCGATATCTGAAGGCCAAATTTCTAATATCATTACCAAGGTTATGCATAAAGAACTCACATCTGAGAAACAAGCAATATTTGAATCAGGAATGAATCACGCATCATTTGTCCAGACTGATGAGACTGCGAAAAAGCTAAAACCCTGGTGGAAGGTGCAGGGAAGGTACTTCGACGATAATGAGACCAATGTCATGCTGGTGGGCCGGGGCCTGGCGGACAAAGAGAACCTGACCGTCGGGTCAGTGCTGCCTGCAGGGCCGTTTAAGGACTTCACCATTGTCGGCATCCTGGACAGGACCGGCGACCAGGACGACCAGTTCCATTTCGTGCCCCTGGCCGAGGCGCAGCGGGTCTTCAAGAAAGAGGGAAAGATCACCACCATTGCGGTCAAGGTCAGAGGATGTGAGCCAGATTGCCAAGTCTCAGAGGAGATGGAGAAGATTCCCGACATTCAGGTGGTCACCATGACCCAGGTTATGGGCACCATCATGAACCTGGCAGGCTCGGCCCGCTCGCTTCTGCTCACGGTCATCGCCATAGCCCTGATCATCAGCGCCTTTGGCATCATCAATACCCTGCTCATGTCCGTGAACGAGAGGACGCGCGAGTTCGGCATGATGAAGGCCATCGGGGCCTCGGGCCTGGACATCGGCAAGATGGTTCTGGCGGAGACGGTATTCATCACCCTTGCCGGCGGCATAATAGGGCACTGTGGCGGCGGTGGTGGGATCAAGCTCTGATTGAGGGCTTTGTGAAAGGCATGCTGCCCTACTCGCCGCGGGGATCGCTGATCTTCTTGAGCCCGGAGCTTGTCGTCTTTGCTCTGGCATTCTCCGTGCTCCTGGGCCTCGTCTGCGGAATATATCCGGCCTTCAAATCGTCGCGGCTGACGCCCATGGAGGCCATCAGAGGTGGCATAGAATGAGCGGCATCATTGAGGCCAGGAATCTTACCAAGGTCTACCGCCGGGGCAGAGAGGAGATTCATGCCCTGAAGAATGTGGACTTCCATGTGGACGAGGGCGAGTTTGTCTCCATCATCGGCCCCTCCGGCTCGGGCAAGACGGCCTTGCTCAATATGCTGGGCTGCCTGGACACGCCCACCTGCGGCAGCCTGCGGCTGAATGGCACCGAGACCACCGGGCGAAAGAGCGCGACCTGGTACGGCTGCGCCGGGAGAACATCGGCTTTGTCTTCCAGCAGTTCTACCTCATGCCCACGCTAACCGCGCGCGAGAACATCGAGCTGCCTCTGCTCTTCAGCCACAAGAATGGGAACAAGAAGCAGGATCGAAGAGGTCTTGCAGATGGTGGGCCTCAGCGATCGGGGCGACCACCTGCCCGGTCAGCTCTCCGGCGGGGAGATGCAGCGTGTGGCCATAGGCAGGGCCCTGATCAACGATCCTGCAATCATCCTGGCAGATGAGCCCACGGGCAATCTGGATTCCGCCACGTCGGAGATGATCTTCGAGCTCTTCCGGGAGCTGAACCGCCAGGGCCTGACGCTGGTGGTGGTGACGCACAACCTGGACCTGGCGAGCCAGGCGGAGAAGATGTACACTCTGCGGGACGGGCAGATCGTGGGCTGTGAGAGCTGGGCCTGCCTGGAGGGGATGGATGTGAGACGGGTGGTGGGATGAGAGGGCTGCAGAAGCTGTTCGAGAATTCGTCCCGGCGGGCAGAGGCTTTTTCGACAAACAACTCTGTGGCCGCAAATAAGAATTTAAGGCGAACGGGTCGGCTTTTTCCCTCCCGGCCCTCATTTTTCAGCCCTACCAAACCATTACTGCGGTTTCACCCGACCGATCCTCCCAGTAAAGCTTGAGGCGCAGCAGATACTTGTGTCCCTTTTCCAGCTTTGTGGTGATCTTGGCATTCAAATCAGTGCCGCTGTCGTCGTCACCTTGCATATAGCGAGGTTCGGCTGCTCCTGATCCTCATTCAAGGTTATCAATGTGTCCGAATTCCCAAAGGTTCCTAAATTGTAGACCCGTGAGTATTTCGGCTCGAAGACAAAGGTCTTATCCTCACCTGGACCGATGGCGAGCTTGTACGACTTCATAAGCTCCAGTTTCACATAGTCCGTGGGAGACAGAGGCGGATATGTTTTCTTGATCCATTCTTTATCCCGAGCAGACAAACCGCCCGCCGGGATAAGAGGGGCGGTCTTGTACTTCTCAGGCACAAGTATCAGGCCCGCCTTAAACGGATAATGCATAATTGAATTGGGATCCCAATCCGAGCCCATAACCACATTCTTATCGAGTTTGTTTAGGATATTATGTTTTATCATCTCCGGATCCCAATTGTTGGGCGGTCCACTGAGGTCATCCAACACAGCCTTTTCGTTCCATACGATGCCTGAAAATGGATTCTGGTGCTCATGAGGCGCTGCCAGAGTATGCCCGATCTCATGCACGGCTGTATCTATGCCCCTGGAGTCGTCATTAATCAAGTCCCAGCCGAAGTTCATCGTATTTTCATTCTTGCCGAAAAAATCTCTGATGTCGCGGCCTAATCCCGACCAGGTCCGATTGTCCCTCACGAAGGAGATGCGAATATCGGAATCGGAGATGGAATCTACCTCTTTGAATTCTATTCCGATTCCCACATCCATCCAGACCTTAAAGGCCGCACGAACAATATCTTTCTCCTTTTCCGTCGTGGTCCACCCTTTTGGCTTATCAAAAAACCAATATTTCAAAACAGTGCCATTTAGCCATTTCTTCCCATGATCAATTACAAATGCCAAGCGTTCTGGACTGAGACGCATGGCAAAGGTCCGCGGAGGCATCTGTGGCATTGCACAGTAATGAAATCCCATTTCCTTTTTCTTCTCCATATTTTTGCCCTCCTTTATGCCGTTGTTTTTTTTACTTTTGATTGCCCATCAATTTCCAGAACATATCCTTCCTTTACCTAGGTTCCAGAAATTTCTTGAGAAATCTAATACTAATATACACTATCAAGGCTTATAAAATTTCCGCTAGTTTTTTTTGAATTAGTCAAAAGATGCTTTGCCGATCAAACAAATAGATGCATTAAATTCTGTGCTGCATTTCCGGATTGGCAATCTCGCTAAGTGCATCCAGAAATATTCAAATAGTAATAAAGCGAAATATATGTAAATACTGAAAAGTGATACCTTTGCTAACTCACTATTTCATTTCGATTCGGTCAGAAAATATTTCAATAAATCTGGTGGTGAAAATAAATGGGTGTACTCTTAAAGGATATAGGAATGAGTTCAAAAGACAGTACAGAATTGAAAGGAATGGGCTGGCGCCCTGAGCTTCCCGACTTTAGAGACTATACCCTGCTCAGCAGTGGGATTGCCAAGATTCTTGAATTGCTGGGACTGTCAAATACGACAGCTACCAGTCTGTCAGCATCGGTTGATCTGAGGAAATGGTGCTCTCCCATCGAGGACCAGGGCCAACTGGGATCGTGTACTGCGCATGCCGGCGTGGGCGTGTTCGAGTATTTCGAAAATAGGGCGTTCGGATCATACATCGATGCGTCCCGGCTGTTCCTGTACAAGGTGACAAGGAATTTAATGCAGGAGACAGGCGACACAGGTGCCTATCTCCGAACGACCATGGGTGCTATGGTGCTGTTTGGCGTCCCGCCGGAGAAGTACTGGCCATATGTCATCGCTAAATTCGATATTGAGCCTTCTCCCTTCCTCTATGCTTTTGGAGATAATTATAAAGCCCTCCAATACGTAAGTTTGGATCCGCCGGGAACTTCTCCAAGTGCACTTTTGAAGAACATCAAGATGAGTATCACCGCAGGTATTCCGGCGATTTTCGGATTCACGGTCTACGACTCAATCAAACAGGCAGCAACTACGGGTAAGATACCCTATCCCTGTAAAGGCGAATCTGTGCTGGGTGGCCATGCCATAGATGCTGTGGGTTATGACGATAAGATGAAGATCAAGAATACTAAATGCGGCCTGGAGACTACAGGCGCTCTACTCATAAGGAACTCCTGGGGCAAATCCTGGGGAGACCAGGGCTACGGATGGCTACCATACGAATATGTGCTGAAGGGTCAGGCAGATGATTGGTGGACTCTCATAAAGGCATCATGGTTTGAGACGGATCAGTTCGGAATCAAGTAAACTGGACGATATATATTTTTTGCGTATCTAATTTTTCTGGTTGCATCATGAATGCAAGCTTGAATATGATCTGATTTGACGGCTAGCAAATGCCCTGACATTTGATATAGCATAATCCTCATCAAATCTCTGTTCCGATTACTGACAATGCTTGCCTCATTCCCATATCTTATATGACCAAATCGGCCTCAAAATGCATCATTGCGCCCGCAGGGAGCTTGAGGAGCCGAGATGAAGATCGCTTTGCCGGACGGCAGCAGAAAAGAGATGGCCGTGATAATGCCCGCATCGAGGATATCCTGAAACAGCTCGGCATAAATCCCGTCGAGGTCATCGTGGCCAAGAACGGCAAAATCGTCTCGGAAGAGGAGACTGCCGGCTTCGCAGACGAGCTGAAGATCGTGCGGTTCGTGCACGGCGGCTAGAATATGATGCAACTTGAAATAAGGCTCTAACCGATTAGCACTACTGTATTATTACCGGTTAGCTGAGGATTGTCATGCTGAGTGATGCCGAAATAAAGAGATACTCCCGCCAGATTCGCCTCTTTGGCGAGGACTGGCCAGGAGAAGCTGAAGAGGACGAGCGTCTTCATAGCCGGAGCTGGCGGCCTGGGCTCCATCGTCTCCATCTACATGGCAGCAGCGGGCTTCGGCAAAATTCGCATCGTGGACTGCGACTCGGTCGAGCTCTGCAACCTCAACCGGCAGATTCTGCATGCCAACTGCGACGTGGGCCGCCACAAAGCGCTAGTCGGCTTATGAGACCTTAACCGGCATAAACCCGGAGATCGAGGTTGAGGCGCTGGTGGAGACCATCTCCGAGGACAATATCGATCAGCTCCTGCAGGGCTGCGACCTGATCATGGATGCCATGGACAACTTCCCCACTCAGGTACCTTTTGAACCGGGCGCCTGAATAGAAAGATCCCGCTCTTTCACGGCGCCATCAGCGGCTACCAGGGCCAGGCTACGACCATCATTCCCGGCAAAACGGCCTGCCTCGCTGCATCTTCCCGCGCGCCCCTCCGGCGGCAATCTTTCCTGCCCTGGGCTCCACCTGCGGTGTGATCGGCTCCATTCAGGTGACTGAAGCCGTGAAATATGTGCACCGGCGCGGGCGAGCTTCTGGAGAACCGTCTCTTGTTCTGGGATGGGCTGAATGGCTGCCTGGACGAGTGGCCTGCGAGCGCAATTCGGGCTGCATGGACTGCAGAGACTGCTCGGATAATATGAGGAATTGATAGTGAGTATTAATAGTGAATGTAATATGCAACTATATTGCAATCATTAATTGATGAATTTAATCGAAAATACAATCAGACAGTAAATCTGAAGATCATGATCAAGAGATGAGCATATGACCGAAGGCAAAAAGGCGCTGTTGGTGATGGGCTGCCCGGAAGTGCCGGTGCAGATGAGCATGGTGATCTATCTCACCCATAAGCTGAACAAATGCCGGCTGGGATGTGACCGTGGCCGGAACGGATGCCGCAGTCAAGCTGCTCAAGGTCGCCGATCCGGAGAGCTATTATGTGCAAAAGACGGTCGATCTGGACCAGCTCATAGGCGAGTCGTGGAGAAGAAGATCGACTTCGACGTCTGCTTCGCCTTCATGCATAGCGATGCCGGCATGACCTACGGAGCCACATTCAGCGCCATCTCCAAGGCCAAGCTTTATGCGGTGGTCTTCGGCAAGAATGCCGAGGCTCTGGGGGAGAGCATCGACTATCCTGCAGAGAAGATCGTGGCCAAGGCCACCCACAACCCCAATCCCCTCAAGAACAAGATCGATAAGGTGGTTTTGTGAGCTGTGTCGAGCAGATGAAGTACAAGCTGTACCTGGAGCGCACCTCCTTCAAGGACGCCCGCGAGTATATCGAAAAGAACTCTGAAGAGGTCTACTACGTCGATCCCGGCTACAAGATCTTCAAGGACTACTACATCATCGGCGTGCCGCCGGTGGCCATGGGCGTCGGGGAACGGAGATGCTCTTCACCTATGTCAAGCCCTGTCACGGCACCTTTGTCATGGGCATTGATTCCGAGGAGGAGATCGCCAGGCTGCGGGAAAATGAGGAGGAAAAGATCAAGAAGTCCTTGAAGAAGGGCGGCCTGAAAGGTAAAGGCCGATTCAGGACCAAAGCCCGCCAGCTTCAGCGAGATGTGTAAGAAATAGATTGCGATAGCATAAGTGATGGCTATGTTGGTGAAGGTCAGAGCATTTGCCGGCTTCCGGGAGATCTTGGGAAAAGAGCGAGAGCTGGATATAAAAGAGGGCTGCGACGGTTGCAGATCTGCTGAATGAGCTGGCCGCTTGCCAACCCCAGATTCAAAGAGGCGGCCTTTGACGATTCCGGCAGCGCTACAGCGATTATGTTCTGCTCATGGTCAACAAGAAAGAGGATAGATCCCCTGCAGGATCTGTCCATGGACGATGCACGAGGGCGACGAGCTGGCCATATTTCCCCCGGTGGCAGGAGGCTGAAGCTCTTGATCGAGATCACTGAAGAGGACTTCTCCCTGGACGAGATGATCAAAAGGGCCAGGAGAAGGATGCAGGCGCATTGTCACCTTTCTGGGTACAGTCAGGGACGACGGCATGGAGATGATGGAGCTGGAGGCCTTTCGGGAGGCAGCACTGGCGGAGCTGGAAGCATCCGCGATGAGGCCATGAGCCGCTTTCGGCCTGAAGTCGGTGGAGATCGTGCACCGCATCGGTCGCTTGCTGTGGGCGACAATATCGTGGCCATTGTCTGCTCGGCAGCGCACCGGGAGGAGGCCTTCCGGGTGCAGATACATCATTGAGGAGCTGAAAAAAAGAGCGCCCATCTGGAAGAAGGAGATCGGAGAGAATGGCGAGCGATGGGTGGGACGCGAATAGTTTCTGTGTGGTATTTTGCACCACCAGCCCTGGCGAAGCGGAGCGGATCGCCAGAGCCCTGGTGGAAGAGCGGCTGGCCGCATGTGTGAATATCACGCCTGTCAGATCCTGCTACTTATGGGAGGGCAAGCTCAATCTAGACGAGGAGGAGCTCTTGATCATCAAGACGGAGCAGAGGATGGTCAGAGCGGCTCATAGCGAGGATCATAGAGCTGCATAGCTACAAAGTTCCGGAGATCATTGTGCTTCCCATATTGAGGGTTATCAGCCCTATCTGGACTGGATAGCTCAATCGTGTAGGATAATGCTATATTTTTGCAGAGCATTGTAGCTATATGGGCCGAGATCTGAATGAGCAGCGACCTGCAGATTTTAAAAAAGCTGGTTCCTGAGCTGGAGGAGCTGCAAAGCCAGGGAATCGATATTGAATACATGAACATTCTGCCGCCTGTGGCCAACCACCACTCCCGGGGCGTCCCGGATTTCGAGCAGCGCCTGAAAAAACTGTCTGTAGAGGATATGCGCTATCTTGCGGACCTGATTTTAGAGGGAAGGGAAAGCCTGTGCTGTCTCGAGCCCGATTTCGCAGAGGTCTTCTTCACCGTGGCCGGGCAGAGGCTCTCCAGCGATGATGGCGGATAGCCTCCGGGAAGCCTACGAGATCCGGTGGAGAGTGCGGCGGATGAATCCGGATATTTGCAGCTTTTGGCAGGTAAGAATTGGCTCTAATTCGGCAGCCAGGCCATGCCAGCATTAATGTCGAGGACGATTGGCTCGGGCGGCGTTCCTGTGGTGTTCGTCCACTCCCTGGCCGGAAATGCCGGGCAATGGCTCGGGCAACTCGAACATCTGCATAGAGAGAGGCGGGCGGTAGCCCTTGATCTACGCGGTCATGGCCATTCCGATCCTCCGTTGGACGGAGACTATTCCATCGAGTCTCATGGCCGAAGATATCGATGTTGTGGTAAACGCTCTTGGTTTGCAGAGATTTGTCCTGGTGGGCCACAGCATGGGCGGATCGGTCTCGATCGCCTATGCAGGAATCCATCCGGAAAAGGTCGCCGGACTTCTCCTGGCCGACCCCTCCGGAGACGCGCGAAAGGTGCCCAAAGAGCAGATGATCCCGTTCCTGGCAGCATTGCAGTCCGATTCCTATGCGCGGGTTATTGAGGACTACTGGCAGGGAATGCTGGTCGGCTCAAAGCCCGAGGTCCTGGAAAGGGTCTTGCAGGGATCTGCATAACACCCGGCAAGAGACGGTCGTCGGCGCTTTCCGGTCTTCTCTTCAGTTTGATCCCATAACCATGCTGCAGCGCTTCAAGGGTCCAAAGCTGTCCGTTATAACGAACCTGAATGATACTCCCCTCAGTCTGCATAATCTCATGCCGGATTTGCCTCACCTCAAAATCATCAGGCACAGGGCACTGGCTGCAATTGGACCGGCCCGATGAGTTCAATCGAATAATGGATCGAATTCTTGACTGTCGGTTAGAGACATCCGGCATCGAATCTCAAAGGAGGTCGCATAATGACCACATTCGGCTTCATCGGCACCGGCCACCTGGGAAGCATGCTGGTGCGTAAGTTCGTCGAGACGGGAGCAATAAAGGCGGAGGAGATCCGTGTCAGCAACCGCAACCCGGAAAAGGCCGAGCAATTGGCGAGGGAGACGGGAGTACGGGCCGGAGACAACCGGGAGGTAGCCCAGAGCTCGGATGTGATCTTCCTCTGTGTGCGACCCCTGGACATGAAAGGCCTCTTGAATGAACTGGGGGAGCTCATAACGCCAGAAAAGCTGATCGTCTCTGTTGCCGTGGACTTTTCTTTGCAGCATCTGCAGGATCTCTGCCGGGCAAGAGTAGCCCGCGCCATTCCCAGCATTGCCTGCGAAAACCAGTCGGGAGTCACTCTCCTCGCTTTGGGAGATAATGCTACGCCGCTCGACCGGTCACTGCTTCTTTCCCTATTTGGAGCCATTGGAGATCCGGTCGTTGTTGCAGAGGACCATTTCGAAGTGCTGGCCGATCTCACCAGTTGCGGGCCGGGCTACATCTCCGCCCTCTTGAGAGATTTCGCCCTGGCAGCTTCCTGGAGTGGCATCCCAAGAGATCTGGCGGAAGAGCTGATAAAGAAGACCTTGCTCGGGACAGCCCGTCTACTGGAGGACGAGGGCTTTGAGGAGCTCATCACCTGTGTGGCCACAAAGGGAGGAATAACCGAAGAGGGTGTGAGGGTCATTCATGCCGAGGCTCCCAAGATGTTCTGCCAGCTCTTCCAGGCCACCCGGGCCAAGCACGAGCTGGTAAAGAGCCTCATAAAAGATCAGGAGATATGATTATCCTCTTTGCGCCTTGACGGGCAGGCAGCCAGAATGTGGCATCATGGTCTCGGAAATCTCTCGCGCGACATCCCTTGTGCCGCCAGCGAACAGAGCAGCTATCCCTGTCTGCCAGGAAGGTGGCATTCTGGGTTTGCGAAGCCTATCGATGCCGGTAATAATGATACTCTTCTTAAATCTGTCAATTTATGATCTGAAGTCTCATGTTTCTGACCTCCAACCGGAATATTTAAATAGTCTCTGTCACTAACTACAAGTTAGTAATATCATGTATCATATGTCCCGGATAGGAAAATCGAGGCTCAGAGATCGCAGTCTCCAGGATAATTCGTCATCCTGGAGATGCCTTCTGATCGGAGTTCGAAATTTAGGTATCTGGGTTTGAAAAGTGGCAAAGATTAAAAAATTATTTAAGCTTACGACGACGAAATATACTGGAGGATTTTGATGGCAGGAGATATCACACTCAAAGTTATTGAAGCACGCCCCACGGATGTAGGACGAGGGATCGCCCGGGTTGATCCGGCAGTATTCAGCGAGATGGGCTGGCAGGCAGGCGATGTGGTCAGCATTCAGGGAAAGAAGAAGACTGCAGCATTGCTCTGGCCGGGCTACCCTGACGACACAGACACAGGCGTCGTTCGTCTGGATGGAAACACGCGCAGGAACGCAGGCGTGAGCATAGACGACAAAGTGCCCGTAAAAATTGCCCAGGCCACCATGGCCGAATCGGTGGTCTTTGCGCCCACGGTCCCTCTGCGCATCACCGGCGGTGAGGAGTATCTGAAGAGGTACATGGAAGGCCGTGTCATCACCAGGGGAGACATCATTGAGATCTCTGTCATGGGCCGCAAGATCGAGCTCATGGCCACCCGCGTCGCTCCCTCCAAAGAAGCGGCGGTGATTGGCGACCGGACCAAGATCGAGATCTCCGATAAACCGGCCAAAGAAGAGAAAGCAGGGCCTCGTGTCACCTACGAGGACATCGGTGGCCTCTCGGCAGAGATCAAGAAGGTCAGAGAGATGATCGAGCTGCCCATGAAGCACCCTGAGCTCTTCGAGCGCCTGGGAGTAGAGGCCCCCAAAGGCGTTCTGCTCTACGGTCCGCCCGGCACGGGCAAGACGTTGCTCGCCAAAGCCCTGGCATCCGAGACCAATGCTCACTTCGAGACCCTGAGCGGCCCGGAGATCATGTCCAAGTACTACGGCGAGTCTGAGGAGAAGCTGCGCCAGCTCTTCAAGACCGCTGAGGAGCAGGCACCTTCCATCATCCTCATCGATGAGATCGACTCCATCGCGCCCAAGAGAGAAGAGGTGACGGGCGAGGTGGAGCGGCGGGTCGTGGCTCAGATGCTGGCTGCCATGGACGGCATGGAGACGCGCGGCAAAGTGGTGGTCATCGGTGCCACCAACCGGCCCGACTCCATTGACCCGGCTCTGCGCCGGCCCGGCAGATTCGACAGGGAGATCGAGATCGGCGTTCCCAACAGGCAATCCCGTCTGGAGGTCCTGCAGATCCACACCAGAGGCATGCCTCTTTCCAAGGACGTGAACCAGGAGAAGCTGGCCGATGTGACGCACGGCTTCGTGGGTGCTGATCTGGCTGCGCTGGCCCGCGAAGCGGCCATGCGCGCTATCCGCCGTGTGCTGCCTGAGATAGACCTGGAGGTTGAGTCCATACCCGTCGAGACCCTCAACAAGATCGAGGTCAACAACGACGACTTCCTGGCGGCACTGCGGGAGATGGATCCTTCCGCCATGCGTGAGGTCCTGGTGGAATCGCCCAATGTGCATTGGGACGAGATCGGCGGCCTGGCAGACGTCAAGCAGCAGCTGATAGAGTCTGTGGAGTGGCCTCTGACCTACGCCAAGCTCTTCACGCATATGGATGCCAAGGCCCCCAAGGGCATACTGCTCTACGGGCCGCCGGGCACGGGCAAGACCATGCTCGCCAAAGCTGTGGCCACGGAGAGCCAGGCCAATTTCATCAGCATCAAAGGCCCGGAGTTCCTGAGCAAGTGGGTAGGCGAATCCGAGAAGGCAGTGCGGGAAACATTCCGCAAGGCAAGACAGGCGGCGCCGTCCGTGGTCTTCCTGGATGAGATCGACTCCATTGCTCCATCCAGAGGCGGAATGAGCAGCGACTCGCATGTCACTGAGCGGGTCATATCGCAGATCCTGACGGAGCTGGACGGCCTGGAATCCCTGAACAGCGTGATGGTGATAGCGGCCACCAACCGGCCGGATATCATCGATCAGGCATTGCTCCGCCCCGGCAGATTCGACAGGCTCATCGAGATCGGCCTGCCTGATGAGACGGCTCGCCAGGAGATCCTGAAGATCCATATGGCCAAGAAGCCCCTGGCAGAGGACGTCAAGGTGGAGGAGCTGGCCAAGTTGACCGAAAAGTACTCCGGAGCGGACCTGGGAGCGCTCGTCAACGAGGCGGTGATGCTGGCCATCCGCGAGTACGTCCAGAGTGGAGCCTGCAAGATTGATGACAAGACTTGCGACTACAAGGTTGACAAGAAGCACTTTGATGAGGCTCTGAAGATGGTCCAGCCCACGGCTTCCGAGATGGACCTCTACAAGAAGTTTGCCAAAGCCAAGGCGAAATAAGTCCGAAGCGACACTCGTGGGGGCCGGCCGACCCGGCCTCGGACCTTCCTTTATTGGGAGATATGACCTCAAAGAAAATGAGTTAGCTTCCTTCTTTCTTTTTTCAAGATGTTAATTCGATTCTCTGATGTTGATCGTAATTGGCTTTTCGCCAGAGTTTAAATACCACTTTACATCCGAATAGCTGGCGAATAGACCCCTTCGAAAGGACCATTCAGGCGCAAGATTTAAGCAAAATCAGCTCTTCTTAAGGGCCATCGCATAGGCTCATCCCGATGAAAGGGGTGCTGAATAATGTTAAATCCCTTCAAGGCATATAGGATCTTGACATGTTTGCTGAATATATTACGGCGGCACTATCCAAAGCCAAATATAAGATCCTGGATAACGGCGAATATGTTGCTACCGTCCCTGGTCTTCAAGGTGTTTGGGCTACAGGCAAGACTATCGAAGGAGCACGTACCGAGCTTGTCGAGGTTATTGAAGGTTGGATAGCCTTAGCTTGAGATTAGGGTTGCCAATTCCATCGATGGATAACCAGGCCATAGAAGCATCAGCGGAGCCTATTGCAGGTGTCTAGATTAACCAATTCGGGAACGGGATGTACGAGGTTGAGGTTTATGATCATTACTCACAGATCTCATCCAAGAGGGCTTCGACAGACAGTGATCCAATATTCACTTGTCTCGATATCCGAGTCATTAGTGGCAATATCTTGGGGTAATCCCGTTAGCATCTCATGGATGTACAGGCGGCATTCAATGAGATCATTATATATCATGAAAGCAATAAGCATGCTCTCAAGCCTCTGGCTCTCAAATATTCCTATCAGCTAACAAGGGGCAGTATTCCTATGTTGAATTCAAACTAGGTCTTTCTCAATTGCATCCTCGCTTTCTTCAAGGGACATCAATTCTTCAGGATTCTGTTTCAGGAATTTTTCTGGCTGGCCGGGTCGTATTCCATATTGATCTGCAGCTTTCCCCAATTGTAATCTATGAAGAACCTCTGCCAATACAACTTGGAATGCAAGTGTTATTCCCGTCTATCAGTTTGAGCTAGAAAAGCCTTGAATGAATCGGATAAGTATAAAATGATAGATGGATATATTTGAATAGTGAAGGTCCTGGTGCCTATTCAGGGACATTTTTACTCTATGCGGCCCTATTCTACCAGCAGGAGAACTATCACCATATGCGTTCCCTTCTTGCAATGTCCTGGATCGGCTCCGTTGATGCCTCAAGTTCTGAGAACGGCGTTTTTTATTTCGATCTCGTCCTTCTTCCCCCTGCCGAGCAGGTTCAGGTTGTCCAGAGGCTGTGAACCCCATTCTCATAAACAGCCTTGGAAAGCATAAAGAAGATACAGGATGTCAGGTGCCGATAAAGTGGGCATTAAATCTGTCTCATTAATAATTCTTGGATCCTCACTTGCCTATCTGCCGGCGGGCATTTGGATATAATTCCGGTTTCAATGTCTGGGTATGGCAGACGGAAAAGGCTGGTCTGGGAGCTGGGCACGCGGGCGAGCCCGTGCGGGCGCTGGCGGCAGGCATGTTCCACAGAGGCGAGTACACTGTGGGCCAGGTGAAGGACTATCTGGAGAGCAAAGGGATCAATGTGAGACGGTGATTTGGGAATGAAAAGGATTCCGAGAATGTCTTGAAAGAGGGCTGGTAGGCTTCTTTTGCTCTTCTCATCAAAATCATAATGGGCCCTCAGATAGGTCTATCTTTCGGACTAGGTGGCTAATGTCTTTGTTAGGTAATGTCTTGATTCTCAGGTCTTTCCTGTCGCGCTTATCTTCCCCTCTTATGTAATCGAGCAATATCTTTATTTAAGGATATTACATAAGAACATTGTGATTCCCAGAGCCATCCGCAGTAGCCTGGAGCATGAGGATTTGCCTGTTCTTTATGAGGTCAAGGATCTTGTAGCCGAGCTGATCTCAAAGAAAGAGGTGCCCCTAAACCAGCCGACAAGTCTCGCGATCAGGGCGCGAAGCGAGAGATTTTGGAGGAGAGACATTCCGATTCCATGACCTTTCGCCTGGAGCGCGTCTCCTGCGGCAAGAACTGCAAAGGCTGTCCGCACGGGCCTTACTGGTATGGCTACTGGCGGGAGGGCGGCAAAACGCATTCCAAATACATCGGCAAGAATCTCAGAAAATCGGGTGCAAAAGTATGATATATGATATTAATAAAATCGTGATACTGGTTTTGCTGCTGCTCGTGCCGCTTCTTTGCGGTTGCGTCTCCCAAAATGAATCGCCTTCCGGGAAGGTCAATGTGGTCACAACCATCGCCCCTCTGGGCGACTTCGTCGCGGCGGTGGGAGGCGACAGAGTCGAGGTGACTGTTCTGGTCCCGCCGGGAGCCGAACCCCATACTTACGAGCCCACCCCCTCCCAGATGAAGGATGTGGCAAAGGCGGATCTCTATGTCATGAACGGGGCTGGCCTCGAGTTCTGGATGGATAAGGTGCTGGGGGTCAACAAAAATATGGTGGTAATAGACTCCTCAGAGGGGGCAGTCATCCTTCAAGAGAGCGCAGACGAGATAGACCCGCACGTCTGGATCTCGTTGAGAAACGCGGCCGTGCAGGTGAACAACATCTGCTCCGGGCTGATACAGGTCGACCCGGAAATAGTGATTATTACAGCAAGAACAAAGATGAGTATTTACAGAAGCTGAAGGCATTGGACGGAGAGCTGAACCAGACCTTTGCCGCCAAGGAGGACAAGACCTTCATCGTATACCATCCTGCCTGGACCTATTTCGCCCGGGATTATGGCCTTGATCAGGTCCCAATCCTGGAGAACGAGAAAGAGCCGGGGCCCAAGTACCTGGCAAGCATAATCGATCTGGCAAAGAGAAACAATATTACTGTTGTATTTGTGGAGCCGCAATACAATCCCAAATCGGCAGAGGTTATAGCTCGGGAGATGAAGGCAAGCGTAGAAGTTTTGGATCCTCTGGCGGCAAAATTATCTGGAGAATATGCGCTATGCCGGAGGGGAGATCGCCAAGAGTCTGAAATGACGATAGTATCCATTAAGACCTCTGGGTCTGCCGGGAGGAGCACGCCGTCCTGGAGGACATAAACCTGGAGCTGGAACCGGCCGACTTCCTCGGGCTGATCGGCCCCAACGGCGGCGGGAAGTCCACACTGCTGAAGGTGATGCTGGGCCTGATAAAGCCCGACCGGGGCGAGATCAGAATCTTTGGACTGAGGCCCGAGGCCGCGCGGGGGCGCGTAGGCTACATGCCGCAGAAGACCGTGTTCGACCAGAGCTTTCCTGTCAAGGTCCTGGATGTGGTGCTCATGGGAAGATACACCAGGACCGGCCTATTCCACCGCTATGGACCAGATGATCGCAAGGCAGCGCGCCATGCGCTGGAGGCCGTCGGAATGGAGGATCGCGCCGAACGCGAAATTGGCGCTCTCTCCGGTGGAGAGCAGCAGAGGGTCTTTGTGGCCCGCTCCCTGGTCTCCGATCCCGAGCTGCTCTTGCTGGATGAGCCCACGGCAGGAGTTGATTCCGCTCAGCAGACGGAGTTCTACGATCTGCTCTGCCACCTGAACCATGATCTGGGAATTGCCATTGTGCTGGTATCCCACGACGTCACAGCCATCTCCAAATATGTCAGCAAGATCGCCTGCTTAAACCAGCGGCTTTATTACCACGGCTCCAAGGAGATCACCAACGAGGACATCGAGAAGGCTTACGGCTGCCCGGTGGAGATGATAGCCCATGGCACGCCTCATCGGGTCTTGAGGGAACATGATTGAGCTGCAATGGGATTTTTTCCAGTACGACTTCATGCGAACCGCCCTTGCCGCGGGCCTGGCAGCCTCGGTGCTCTGCGGCATAATAGGAATATATGTAATATTAAATAAAATAGTTTTCATCAGCGACGGTATAGCCCATGCTGCCTTTGGCGGCATTGGCCTCGGCTACTTCCTGGGCTTCGACCCTCTGGCCTTCGGAATAGGCTCGGCGATTCTGACGGCTTTGGGTATTGGAGTGGTCAGCCACCGGGCCCGCGTCTCGGAGGACACGGCCATCGGCGTCTTCATGGCCACGGGCATGGCCCTGGGAGTAATGCTCTTGACGCTCTCCCAGGGATATGCCAGAGACCTTTACGGCTATCTGTTCGGCAATATACTGGCGGTGACCGGGAATGATGTGCTGATGATCCTGGCCCTCACCCTGATCATCCTGGTCCTGGTCTTCCTTCTCTACAAAGAGTTTCTCATTATGAGCTTCGATCCAGTCTATGGAGAGGCCATCGGCCTTCCTGTGCAGGGTCTTCGGCTCTTGCTCCTCACAATGGTGGCATTCAGCGTCGTCGTCTTGATCAAGATTGTGGGGATAATCATGGTCATAGCCCTCCTGACCATTCCCGGAGCCATAAGCCGGCAGCATATGAAGGGATTGCCCGCCATCATGGCCGGGTCCGTATTCCTGGGCGCCGTCTTCGTGACCATCGGCCTATTGGTATCCTATATTTTGGATGTTCCCTCCGGAGCGACCATAATTCTGACGGCTGCAGCATTCTTCTTCCTGAGCACGATTGCAGGCAGATAGATGCAGATAGGCTTAATTAATGGATGCAGACTAACCTGTTGGGCATGAAGCTCTTCGAGATCATCTGCATCCTGATGATTCTTGCCGGGACCTGTCTGGCAGAAGATCTCATCTTTTTCGCGGATGATCATTACAAATCCCTTGGACTTCTTGAGCTCAAGGCATCTGTCATAAATCCCGCTCTCTCCCCTGGCGATCACATCCTCAGAATTAACCTGGCCAATATCGGCCAGCTGGAGGAGCTGATGCCCATAAACGATAACGGCTCAGGAGATGACATAAGACGGGAGATGCAGGAGGAGATGCATAGTGTCGATGCCCTGAACATCAATGCCGCTCTGGATGGGGCGGAATCAATACACGTGACCTCAGGGCCGCAGCATATCGCTATCCTTCGCGC
The DNA here is from genome assembly GCA_963702455.1 of uncultured Methanosarcinales archaeon. Taxonomy (GTDB): domain Archaea; phylum Halobacteriota; class Methanosarcinia; order Methanotrichales; family Methanotrichaceae; genus Methanothrix. The sequence goes on along the minus strand of CAVPCV010000010.1, from coordinate 137,215 downwards.
GGGAGACGTTTCTCTGCTGCAATTCAATATCACCGCGGAGAAGAGCGCTCGAGGCTGGTTTGAGCTTCCTCTTCAGGTCGAATTCATGCGGCAGGTGGATGTGAGCGTGAGCAATGGAACAGTCTCGCCCCTCTATCAATCACTCAATCAGAGCCTCAACCTCAGAGTATTTGTGGCAGGAGACAAGGAGCCCTTACGTATCTTATCGATCAGGTCCGAACTCTTGAGAGGAGGATCAGGGACCCTGAGTCTGGTGATCGAGAATAATGGGGCTGAAGACCTCGAAAACTGTTCTGCCCGGCTTTTGGCTGCGCCTCCTTTCCATGTCGAAAGCCCGGATATCTTATTGGGAGACCTATCGCCTGGCTCTATGGCTCTGGCCAGCTTCACCGTTGCCGTGGATGCAAACGCCAGCTTGCAGGATTATCAATTGGGCTGCCTGATTCGATCCGGCGAAAGAAGTATGGAACTCGCTATTCCTTTGACCCTGACCGGATCCGACTATTTCCCCGGCCGCCCAGCAGTGCTGCTATTTGGGGGCTTGATTTTCGCCTCCCTGGCGGCCTTTCTCCTCCTCAAAAATTATGAGCATCTTTATCGGCGCAAAGGAAGACGTCCCAGGTTGCAGCAATTCTGGCAAAGAGATAAAGGAAGATCGCGACAATGATAGAAAAATCGGTCGAGGCCTATGGGATCTGCAAGAGATATAAGAGATTCTTTGGGGCCGGCGCCACTGTCCTTAAGAATATATCTCTGGATATAGAAGTGGGAGAGATCTTTGGCTTGCTGGGCCCCAACGGTTCCGGCAAGACCACGCTCATCTCCATATTTTCCACTCTGATCTACCCGGAACAGGGCAGTCTCTCCATCCTGGGCCTCGATGCACGCCGCGACCGGGGAGAGATACGCAAGATAATAAACATCAGCACTGCCAAGCCCAACTTCCCCTGGAGCCTGACGGTGCGGGAGAATCTGCGCCACTACGGCATGCTCTATGGTTTGTACGGCTCCGGCCTCTCCCGGACAGTTGAGGACCAGATAGATGCCTTTGAACTGGGCGAGTTTCGGGACATGAAGTTTGAGGATCTATCCACAGGCATAAAGCAGAGGCTCTCTCTGGCAAAAGCCATGCTCAACCGTCCTCGTCTGCTCTTCTTAGACGAGCCCACCACCGGCCTTGATCCTGACATATCCATAAAGACCAGGGCATTGATTCGGAGAATTCACGAAGAAGAGAACATAGCCGTGGTCTTATCCACGCATTACATGCCCGAGGCGGAGATGCTCTGCGATAGGATTGCATTCTTAAGAAAGGGTGAAATCGTGGCTCTGGATACGCCCCAAAATCTGAAGAACCATCTCGGTCTGGGAGAACGGGTTGTGGTAACCTACTCCGGCCAGGCGGATATCGAGGCTCTGGAGAATCTGCCGGGGGTTCTCGGGCTCAAATCCAAGGCAGGCAGGGTGGAGATAGTGATCGATAGGAGTGAGGATAGCCTGGACCGGATCGTCAAGCTCTTTCAAGGCGCAAAGATCCTGGACATAAACATAGAAGAGCCGGATTTGGAGGATGTCTTTATTGAACTGGCAAGGTGAATTGAATAAGTATCTGGCGTCGGCCTATAAGAACTGGATAATCTCCAAGAGGAATATCTTCACCATCTTCGAGCTCTTCTTCTGGCCCATGATCAGCTTGCTCTCCATCGGTCTTCTCACGCGATTCCTGAAGGTGGACGACTCGATGGTCTCTTTCCTGCTGGTGGGTTCCATCGCCCTTACCATTCTGCAGGTGGCCCAGATCGATGTGGCCTATGTTCTTCTGTTCGACATGTGGTCCAAGAGCATCAAGAACACCTTCATTGCCCCCGTGCATAGTTACCATCTGATCTTTGGAGCTCTGCTCTTTGGCGTCGTCCGGGGAAGCATTGTCTTCGGCATCCTGATAGTCGTAAGCAGCTACCTCTTCGGCTTCGATTTCCTGGCAGGCGGCCTCCTGCCGGTGCTGATATTTCTGGCAGGAGTTTTTGCCATGGCTGCAATTATAGGCATCACTGTCTGCATATCCATTCTCACCTTCGGCCAGAAGGCGGATGTTGCAGCCTGGAGCCTGAGCGGATTGATACTGCTCGTCAGCGGAATCTACTATCCAGTGGATGTGCTGCCCCCTTTGCTTCAGAAGGCGGCCTGGGCCATCCCGCTGACCTACTTCCTGGAATACTACAGGACAATATTTATTCCCGGCCCGCACCATCTGGTTACGGGAACAATTCTGGCCGCGTTCTACCTCATACTGGGGCTGATCCTCTTCGATCGAGCCATTGATAGGGCCAGAAGGACGGGCATTTTGCTGCGTCTGTCGGAATAGTCATCAGAATTCTTTGCAGAAGATATGATCACATGAATTTTGGGTGTTGGGCTTGATAGAAGGCATGGTGGGAAAGGTCCGTGTGGGAGACGACCAGCCTGTGCGGCTGATGGGCATTATCAACCTCAGCCGGGAGTCTTTCTACAAGGGCTCTGTGGCCGGCCCAGATGAGGTTCTTTCCATGGCTCGAGGATATGCAGGAGCAGGGCGCAGATATTATAGATCTGGGGGCAGTCTCCACGGCGCCCGGATCCCCTCCTGTAAGCGAAGCCGAGAGAGAGAGCGGCTCTTTCCCGCCTTAAAAGAGATCCTGGACAACCTGGATATCACCATCTCCGTAGATACGCAAAGGTCGGCTATTGCAAATGATGCTCTGTCCTGTGGCGCCGACTGCATAAACGATGTCTCGGGCCTCTGCGACCCAGAGATGGCGGCAAATGTGGCAAAATGCGATGGCTCTTTGATCATCATGGCCTCCGAGAAAAGAGCGGGAGATCTGCTCTATCTGAATCAGATAATTCCGTTGCTCGGCGAAAGGGTGCGAACTGCAGTCCAGGCGGGTGTATCCCCGGCAAAGATCTCTGTGGACCCTGGGATCGGCAAATGGATACCAGAGAAGACGGCTGAATACGATCTGGCCCTTCTGGATGGTTTTGAGCGGCTGCGCCTTCTGGAGAAGCCCGTGGTCGCAGCCCTGTCACGCAAATCCTTCATTGGAGAGCGTCTCAGACAGCCCGATCCCTTAGCAGAGGCTCTCCGGAACTCTGGCGGCCACGGCCATAGCCGTTTATCTGGGTGCGCATATCGTCCGGACGCATGATATCTCCGCCAGCAGGGATACGGTGGCCATGGCAAAGGCCATCAGAGGCCGTCCAGCCAGAGCCGACGATGAGGATCTGGATGTGGAGGTCCTGGGATATCTGGGCCAGGGAGAAGATCTGTTCGAGATTATGCAAAGAACAGAGGTGGATGAGCGGGGATGGGGTGTGCTCTCCAGGAAAGGATCTTTTCGCGTCCTGAATCGTCCGGGGCGTAAGCAGCATGGAGGCCCTGATAATAAAGCAGGAGATGCTGGCACGCGGCGGAGATGCTGCCATTCCCAAGCTTGCGCTGCGCTGTGACAAGCGGCCGGAAGAGGTTTTAATATTTGGCACCATAGCTCAGATATCCGGCCTGGTGAAGAACCTGAAAGGCCAGCCTTTCCGGCTCTCGCGCCTGGCCAGGTGCATAGATGAGGCAATGGAATCGATCGAAAGCCTTGAGCGCTACAGGTGAGTTAGTTGCAGGTTTTGGGCATAAAGACGGATCTGATAAGACCGGGCGATGACCTGGCGGAGTCGCTTGATAAAGCAATGGCAAAATCAGGCCTGGCCTTCCAGGATGGTGATATCCTCGTCGTCTCGGAGAGCACCGTAGCTACGGCCGAAGGGCGAGTTGTGGCTCTGGATGATGTCACTCCCGGTGATATGGCCCAAACATTGGCCGCCAGGTACGGCAAAGACCCGCGAGAGATGGAGCTGATCCTCAGGGAATCGGACGAGATAGTGGGAGGCATCCCGGGCGTGGTGTTGACGCTGAATCAAGGCTTTCCTCTATCCCAATGCCGGGATCGATAACTCCAATGCACCGGCAGGACATGTGGTGCTGTTTCCGGCCAATGCAGAAAGGTCTGCGCAGCTGATTCGTGAACGCATGGCGAAGGGCAAGAAGATCGGAGTCATCATCGGAGACAGCCGGACTCATCCCCTGCGGCTGGGGTGTGTGGGCGTGGCACTGGCATGCGCGGGCCTGGAGGCGGTAGAGGACGCGCGAGGCCAGAAGGACCTCTTCGGCCGGGAGCTCAAGATCACCCGCAAGGCTGTGGCCGATAATCTGGTATCGGCCGCTCAGATTGTGATGGGCGAAGGCGATGAAGGGATTCCGGCGGCGATAGTAAGAGACTCGTCCGTCTCCATTCGGGAAGTCAGCGGCGAGATTCCTACCATCCCGCCCGCGGAATGCATGTACATCGGCGCTCTGGGCTTCGGTCCCCGTCCTTATACCGGAGGATATGACGATCTGATTGAGCAGGCTAGAGTGGCACGGGCATTGGCCTATGCTCCTTATACCGGATTCAAGGTCGGGGCTGCGCTTCTCTCCCGAAGTGGCCAGGTCTATTCCGCGGGAAATATTGAGAATGTCTCTTCGGGGGCAGGCATCTGCGCGGAGAGGGCGGCCATGGCAAAGGCCATCGCCTCTGGCGAGAGCGATTTTGAGGCAATAGCTATAGTCGGAGATACCATAGAGCCCATAACACCCTGCGGCATATGCCGGCAAAGCCTGATAGAGTTCGGAGAGGATATTCTGGTTATCATGGCCAATGTCAAGGGTGAAGCAATGACGGCGTCGGTAACTGATCTGCTGCCCAGAGCCTTCACCGCCCGGTGCCTAAAATAATCGTAATTAAATAATCATTATTTTAAAAAAAGTGTGAAAAAGATGTCCGGTATTCCGGGCATCCTTTAGTGAGCCTCGCCCACCAGATCCTTGCCGGGTTCCTTGCGCTCCACGGTGTCGAGCTTGCACTCGGTGGGGCTGCAGACCAGAACATCCTGGGACTGGAACTTGGTGTACGGGTTCTCGGGTATGGTCGTGTCCAGGCCCATGGAGGCGGCCATCATCTCAACTATATCCACCATCTTTATGGGGGACTGAGCGGCATTGCGGCCGTCGATCAGGTTCAGCCTGCAGAACGGACAGGTGGAACAGATTACCTCTGCCTGAATATCCGTTGCATCCTGAACTCTGGCCTTGGCGCAATCCAGGGCCAGGTCGGGAATACCTGCCTTCACACCGCCGCCTGCTCCGCAGCACCTCTGCAGAGCCCTGTTTCTCACCATCTCCTGGAACTTGACGCCAGGGATGGACTGGACGACTTCCCTGGCCGCCTCAAAGGCCCAATCTCTTCCCTTGAGGTGCATGAGATGTCTGCCGTTGTGGCAGGGGTCGTGGTAAGTGAACCTGTAGTTAAGAGGTATCTTGTACTCAACCTCGCCATTCTTTATCTTGTCTCTCAGGAATACGGAGAGAGGCATGGTCTCATAGGGGATGTAGCCCTCGTACCACATGGGCCAATCGACGGCTGCATTCCTGAGGCAGCCGGCGCAGGCGAAGAGCACATTCTTGGCTCCGGCGTCCTTCAAGGCGTCGACATTATGCACAGCATGCTCGGCCATGACCTCGCGCTGGCCGGTTCTGATCAGAGCCGAAGCACAGCACCATTCATCCTTGCCCAGCATGGCGAAGGGCACGCCAAGATTATCCAGAATCCTTACAGTGGCGACGCCCAGTGCTTGCTGCCGGTATGCGGCAGTGCAGCCTGCGAAGTATACTATATCCCCAGACTCCTGTACCTTGATATCTTTTGGAACCCAGCACAACCTCTCATCTTGCTTGGCCTGGTAGGGATTTCTATCTCCCTTGATGAGCTTGGGGAAGAAGGACTGCTTTCCCACGGGTCCATCGCCGCGCTTTACCAGGTTAGGCCGCATGGCCTCCCAGAGCTCTACGGTCTTGATTCCTGCTTCGCAGACCGTTCCGCAGACACCGCATGTGGTGCAGCTGTATGTATCCTCTGTGAAGACCTTCATCTCATCTTCGGTGAGGGGCTTGGCTCCGAAGATCTTGGCGCGCAGGCTCTGGCTCTTGGCTTGCAGCTCTCTCCACCTTGCGTTCTTATACATGGGAGTAATGCCGGGCCTATCCTGTCTAACCGCGAAGGTCGGGCACCACTTCATACACTCCTGGCATCTGTTGCAGCCGTCTACTTCCATGAGCTGGGTGGACATCATATAGCCCGTCATCAAGGGCTTGGAGCCTTTTTCATCAGCCATTTTATTCTCCTCCTCTGTTTGCCAGAAGGGTCATGGGTGTCGCTATCACGTGGATGTACTTGCTCCATGGCAGGACAAAGGCGAACAGACCAAGAGCCAGCACGGTATGAATCAGTGCAAAGTGAGGTGCGTAGATGGGATACTCAAAGGCATTTCCCACCAGGAAAGAGTTCCCGCGCATCCACTCGGCATAAAATCCGGTGACAGTAATAAGGAATACTGCGCCGATCAAGAAGGCATCATAGGCGCTGGTATTATCCCGCACGAACTTGATCAGGATCCTTCTGGATATGGCAATGGTTGCGCCGAATAGGAGCAAATAGCCGAAGATATCGAAGGGCAGCGCCAGGAGTTCTTTGGCCATCACGGCCTCTTCTTCCAACCCCAGCAGGTTGAAGTGCTCGACGATATCAATCATAAGTCCAAGGCCAGAAAGAGCCGCTAGCATCAGGAATCCATAGAACATGGACATGTGCATAACCCATCGCACCGGGCTCCTGGCCAGAGTTCTCCTGAGAAGAAGGACATCAAGCACAACTGTCCTCAAAAATACCCAAATGCCGTCTTTAAATGCCTCATGAATCCAGGTGGCAAGGAAGAGCCAGAAGCTATTGCGCAACTGGTCGTGGTAGCCGGTGGATCCGAGGCCCCATTTCTTAAAGTTGAAATATATACCATATATCCAAACAGCAAGTACAATAACTGTTAGGAGTATCACAAGATTAAAAGTGAGGCCCAACGTGTAGAACGCCATCTCATTTCCTCCTCTTTATATTTATCACTATATCGGGGCGATACAACCATCATTTGTGACCAACTTACCTGACAACTAATACTTAAATATTCCCTAGCCGTCGCCTGAAATCGCATCCCAATCGACGAAGCTCATAAGAAACAATGATCTGAAATAGTCGCCCTTATCGTTCCTGATGTGGCACCTCGCCATCGGCTTTTTCCGGATAATTGCGGCAGGGAAGAAAATAGGAAAATCGCCAGAATATCCAATTTCCCAGGCCCAACCATCCAAACCTTGCGGCATAGTTGGCTGGCGTCTGTAAAATTCAGGATCTAAAACAAATTTGTAATTTGGGCCTGGACAGAAAGGACATCCAGACCCGATTTCGTCTTCAAAAGATCTGCGGTCTTTTCTTTTTGGGCATCTCGGGCCCAGGTTCTGGTCCCCGGGGGATATCCCATATTCCCAATCTCACGCCTGTGCGGATGCTTGTAGCATCTTCAAATAAGAAATCCTCTTCGAGTCTAAGCAAGGTTCCTCCCGATTTGTGGGCCTGGTAGTTTGCAAAGCAGTCTTATTTATTTCGATATTAGACGAAACGATGTAGACAATAATCGAATATAAAGGTTTCGGTGTCGCAGCTGATCTGCCGGAGCACTGAGGATGGCAGCCCCGAACAGAAATTGCGTCCGACTTCGATCAGATCGGGTTCGTCCATCGTTTGCCACTATATCAGATCAGCTAGCTGCAGGGCAGCCAATTGGGGCTGACAATGCCGATAGTGCTGTTGCTCCAGAGCATAATGAACTTCTCGATGCTGAATACACCCGTCAGATCCTCAGTGGCGAGGCCATAGACGGCATGGCGGCCTGATGTCCCCGGCATCACGTCTCTGGACTGCCAGGCGACGTGGGCTTTGCCGACGACATTGGAATTTATGTTGACTTCCAGGGTGGCCGTTGCCTCTGCTATTGTCATTTTCGTTATTGGAGGTGTTAAAAGACCGGCTCACAACCTCCGTTTCCTTGTCCAGATGCTCGAAATCGGTGTAGGACTCGGTGACACTCGCACCGGCATCGTAGTTCTTGATGCAGAGTGTATTTTTTGTATCCATATTATTCAAGGCCTGGTAGAATGAGGCAGGCATATCTGCAGCGGCAAGGCTGATCAGGATAAAGATAATAGATAAAATAGACAATGTAATCGGCTTCATGACTTCGCCTTACCTCAATTATCTCTCTGGTTACCTTCTATTTAAGACGCATGCGTGTCTCTAAAAAACAAGAAACCGTATGGCGGATGCTGGTCGTCTCTTATCAGGCAAAGATTTCTTGCAGCGATAATTATAATTATTTTCAGGTGTTTTGATGTTCGAAAGGTCTGTGATTCTTGGTCTCATTGATCCTGGCAGTGAATGTCTTTCCGATCTATTCTGATGAGGGCTCAACTGTCATTACGACTCTTGATGCCGGTGACGTCAATGCTCCTGAATCGGCGGATTCTCTGGCAATGTACAGGGAGTTCTACCTGCAGAATCAGGAAGCTCTGGGGTCAGGCCAGGTTCTGTCTGGCCCTGTCCAGTTCGATCTCAACGGCAACGAGCCCGCCTATTTGATCATGGACGGACAGTCACTGCCATATGATCCCTATTATGTGCCGGCCAATTCTCTCTGGATCCAGGGAAGAAGCAGCTGGACTCAGTACATGAAGTGCCCATTGAATGCGCGGTTTGGCATGCTCGCCCTCTCACAAGGCGGGTCGGTGATGGTGGTAGAAAGATACCCGGATGGCTATCAGTCAGTTCAGCAATATGTCTTCTATCCCGGATACACAAGGCTCGTCTTCGAGGCAGACACCCTGGGCCGCCATACCATCGCATTCTATGTGGAAGGCCAGGCGAGCAATCCGGTAGTGGTGGATGTGGTTGCATATGGCGGTTCGCAGATACCCGCAAACGTGCCGCAATCAGGTCTGCCCTCTCATGGCCAGATAATGATCGACAGCCAGGATGCAGGTTTCGACCCAAATGCAATGCCGGAAGGCTATGGCCATCCTTATCAAGAGCCGGGAACGATACTGATCGACAGTGCAGATAACGGGTTCGATCCCATGGCGCCGGTGCCTGGAGAGGCGATATGAAGGGGGCCCCGCAGTTCGCTATAGGCGGGACTTGTGGAGAACGGTTTGGCAGGAGATTGTAGGTCTCTCAGAATCCGTGAGGCCTCCGAGTGGTCTCATCGATCCTCCGCGTGGAGTCCCGAATCTCCAGAATTATCGGAATGCTTTGAGCATCAGCAAGGCAGTGAGGATCTGGGAGTATTCGGCCATTCGCATGACATCGCCATCGTAATCGGATACACTGATACTGGAGACTTCTGCGCCGGAGGGCCTGTTGGTTTCAATGTATTCCCTAAACGCCTCAATCTGGCTCTCCTTGCCTTCAACTACGATATCGACCACCTGATTCTCGCCATCGGTCAGGTTATTGGCATCGAATCCCGGTAGGCGCAGACCCATGGCGCCGCCCAATAGGAGATACCTGTAGCCCACATCATGCACCTTGGGGCCTGTGATGGTGATCCGAGCTTCATCATGGAGATATTAGGTTGTTTTGTATTATAAGCTCTGCTCTGCACCTCGCTCCTACTTTTGTCCCACATTTCAGCCAAAAGAGAAGTAGTCATGAATATATTATTATAAAACATCCCTAAAATTAATATTGTGCTAAATATAATGAACAAAAGTTATTTATTATTCTAGCGCCACAATATAAAGCATGAACCGATTGGTGGAATTCCCTCTTGAGGAAGGAGGATCGATACTTGTTGAAGTTACCGTTCCTGAATCTGAAGGCCAGATTATAAAGGTGGGAAGCATTGATGATCTTCCGATCAAAGCCGCCAATTCATTCGAGTCAGCTTTGGACAGCATCAAGCCCATTGCCAATGCCATTATCACCAAGCTCAACCATATCAACAACCCCCCGGATGAGATTGGGGTGGAGTTTGGACTGTCGATGAAGGCGGAAGCAAATGCGGTTCTCACAAAATTGGGAGCGGATGCAAACCTCAAGGTGAATTTAAGCTGGAAGAAAGAGAAAGAAAAATAGATTGAAGACATGCAATCGAATTTGATCGCCGGCATAGTCCGGATCCTCCGTCCTGACGGAAATACCTCTGGAACGGGTTTTGTGGTCTCAGATAGGCCTGATCGCCACCTGTGCCCATGTCATTCCAGCCAGGACTCGCAGCCCAAGGCGGACTCACCACCCGGTAAGGTGGACGCTCGTCTTCCGCAGTTCGCAATGAGCTGAGATCGGCTCATGTGGTGCTCTGAATGGTGGCGCCCGGCAGACCGAGAGGACGTGGCCATTCTCCAGCTTGAAGGTGACTCTTGCCGGAGGGGGTTCAGCCCCTGCGCTCTGGGCTCCTCTGCCGGAACCAGCAATCATCGCCTTTCAGACCTTTGGCTTTCCTGCTCGCAGCCCGGAGGAGGGCATCTGGGGAGACGGGCGCATCCTCAATGAGACCCGTGATGCAGGAAATGAGGGTGCTGCAGCTGAAAGCAGCCACTCAGATCACGCCCGGCTTCAGCGGGGCTCCGGTTCTCGATACTCATGAAGCCGCCGGGTGGTGGCATGGTCAATAGCCATCGCCCCTCCGGATGGGTATGGCAGGCTGGCAGAGACTGCCTTCATCACTCCCTTCAGAGACACTGCGCCAGATCTGCCCGCAGCTCATGCTCTCGGATGTCCAGCCCTACCTGGGTCTCGCGGCCTTCAAGGAGACCGGATGCCGAGTTCTTCTTTGGGCGAAAAAGAGAGGTGGAGAGGCTGCTGGATAGCTTGAAAAGCGAGCCCAGGTTCCTGGCGGTTCTGGGGCCCTCGGGAAGCGGCAAATCTTCCGTGGTCCAGGCCGGGCTGATACCGGAGCTGCGGACAGGCGGCCGTGCCGGGAAGCGACCGCTGGGGGATTCATCACCGCCCGGCCTGGAGATCGAGCCCCTGCAGAATCTGGAGGCCGGAGGACTGGCTCAGGCTAAAGACGGGCTGGTCGGAGGCTGCTCGATGCTGGCTGGCATGCAAATCCAGAAAAGATCGAGGTCTGATGCTGATCATCGACCAGTTCGAGGAGCTTTTCGCCGTTGCCTCGCCTGCGGATGCTTCAGGATTTCTTAAGCCAGCTCCAGTCACCTCCTGGAGTCCGATCTGCCTTTCACTCTGATGCTCATCATGCGGGACGACTTCTTCAGCCGCTTTGGCCAGGGAGGCACCGCCTGCGCTCTATTCGAATGGGTGCAGAGGGGATTCGTGCACATCTCTGCCGCCCTGGAAGAGAGATGAGATTGCCGAGATAATCGAGGGCCCGGCGAAGAAGGTCGGCCTGCAATTTGAGGAGGGCCTGGTGCGAGGCTATCGTTCAGGGATGTCCTGGAGACCACGGTAGGGAGAGCGGGCCGGGCGGAGCACTGTTCTGCCCCTGCTGGAGTTCGCCCTGACCCAGCTGTGGATGAGCCGCCGGGAGGGATATCTCACCCATGAGGCCTACAATGGCATTGGCGGGGTCACAGGAAGCCTGACCCAGTGGGCAGATCAGGCTTACCAGAGCCTGGCCAAGGAGGGCCTGGGGGATACGGCCCGCCGGGTTCTGACGAGCTGTGTGAACCTGGGAGATGAGAGGCAGGGTATTCCGGACAGCCGGCGGCGGCGGAGCCTGGAGGACTTCGGCCAACGATCCAGCCGGGAGGGAGGCAACGGGGAAGGTGATCAAGAGGCTGGCCGACGCCCGGCTGGTCGCCACCTCCTTCGATCAGCAAACCAAGCATGAGACTGTGGAGATCATCCACGACTCCCTCATCCGGGAGTGGGGCAAGCTGCGGCAGTGGCTCCAGGAGGACAGGAGCTTCCTCACCTGGAAGCGGGAGATGGAGAAGAAGGCGGCTAGCCTGGGAAGAAGGAAAGCATGATGAAGGGCGACTGCTGCGGGGACTGGATCTCGACCGAGGCCAGAGAGCTGGCAAAGAAAAGAGAGGGTCGGATCTGGGAGAGGCAGGAGGAGAGGCATGATCGCTGCCAGCCTGGCCCTGCAGGAGAGGAGAGAGTCGGGAGAAAGGAGCAGAGGCGAAAGCGCATCACTTCAATCGGATTGGCCGCTTTTTCGGCCCTGGCGCTTCTGCTGGCAGGAGCGGCAGTATGGCAGTGGAATCTGGCGGAGGAGAAGAGCTGAGGAGGCACTCGGCCTTTATCTGGCATCTCCATCCGATGCAGATCAGATCGCATCGTACGGGAGCGACTATATGCGAAAGGTCCTCCTGGCCGTCGAGTCTCTCAGGCATAAAGGTACGGCACAGGGCGACCTGGCCTTGCGTGAGCAGCATTTCATTGCTGGGCCCTACCTCTGGCTCAGCTAGATCACAACTGGCTCGGTGTATTCCGTGGCCTTCAGCCCGGACGGCACGGAAAGTCGCTACGGCCAGCATGACAACAATGCCCGCATCTGGGATGCGGCAGAGCGGCCAGGAGCTTCATAAGCTGCCTCACCAGGGCGCGGTGAATTCCGTGGTCTTCAGCCCGGACGGCACGCAAAGTCGCTGACAGCCAGCGGTGACAACACTGCCCGCATCTGGGATGTGGCGAGCGGCCAGGAGCTTCATAAGCTGCCTCATGATGGCGCGGTGAATGTCAGTGGTCTTCAGCCCGGACGGCCGAAAGTCGCTGACAGGCAGCGATGACAACACGGCCCGCATCTGGGATGTGTCAGAGCGGCCAGGAGCTTCATAAGCTGCCTCATGATGGACTCGGTGTTGTCCGTGGCCTTCAGCCCGGACGGTGGCAAGTCGCTACGGGCAGCTATAACAATACGGCCCGCATCTGGGATGCGGCGAGCGGCCAGGAGCTTCATAAGCTGCCTCACGATGGCTCGGTGTACGCGTGGCCTTCAGCCCGGACGGCAGCAAGGTTCTACGGGCAGCTATGACAGTACGGCCCGCATCTGGGATGTGGCGAGCGGCCAGGAGCTTCATAAGCTGCCTCATGAGGGCTCGGTGAATGCAGTGGTCTTCAGCCCGGACGGCAGCAAAGTCCTACGGGCAGCAGTGACAGCACGGCCCGCATCTGGGATGCGGCGAGCGGCCAGGAGCTTCATAAGCTGCCTCATGAGGGCCCGGTGAATTCAGTGGCCTTCAGCCCGGACGGCACAAAAGTCCTACGGGCAGCAATGACAACACCGCCCGCATCTGGGATGTAGCGAGCGGCCAGGAGCTTCATAAGCTGCCTCATGAGGGCTCGGTGAAGCTCGTGGCCTTCAGCCCGGACGGCAGCAAGATCCTGACAGGCAGCAATGACAACACGGCCCGCATCTGGGATGTTGCGAGCGGCCAGGAGCTTCATAAGCTGCCTCATGAGGGCTCGGTGACATGCCGTGGCCTTCAGCCCCGACGGTAGCAAAGGTCGCTACAGGCAGCGATGACGGCACCGCCCGCATCTGGGATGCTGACGAGCGGCCAGGAGCTTCATAAGCTGCCTCATGAGGGCTAGTGTGAATCCGTGGCCTTCAGCCCGGACGGTAGCAAAGTCCTGACGGGCAGCAATGACAGCACCGCCCGCATCTGGGATGTGGAGAGCGGCCAGGAGCTTCATAAGCTGCCTCATGATGGCTCGGTGAATCGCCGTGGCCTTCAGCCCGGACGGCAGCAAAGTTGCTACCGGCAGCGATGACAGCACAGCCCGCATCTGGGATGCGTCAGAGCGGCCAGGAGCTTCATAAGCTGCCTCATGAGGACTCGGTGTGGGCCGTTGCCTTCAGCCCGGACGGCAGCGAAAGTCGCTAACAGGCAGCGGTGACAATACGGCCCGCATCTGGGATGCATCGAGCGGCCAGGAGCTTCATAAGCTGCCTCATGAGGACTCGGTGTAGGCCGTGGCCTTCAGCCCCGACGGCACAAAAGTCGCTGACGGGCAGCGATGACAGCACGGCCCGCATCTGGGATGCTTCGAGCGGCCAGGAGCTTCATAAGCTGCCTCATGACGACTCGGTGAGGGCCGTGGCCTTCAGCCCCGACGGCACCAAAGTCGCTGACAGGCAGCGATGACAACACAGCCCGCATCTGGGATGTATCGAGCGGCCAGGAGCTTCATAAGCTGCCTCATGATGGCTCGGTGTAGCGCCGTGGCCTTCAGCCCCGACGGCACCAAAGTCCTGACGGGCAGCGATGACAACACGGCCCGCATCTGGGATGTATCGAGCGGCCAGGAGCTTCATAAGCTGCCTCATGACGACTCGGTGAAAGCCGTGGCCTTCAGCCCCGACGGTACTCAAGGTTCTGACCGGCAGCGATGACGGTACTGCCTGCATCTGGCCGGTATCTTAACAGAGGACTTGATCGAGCAGGCATGTGATTGCATCGCCGAAAATCTAACTATGGCAGGAATGGGATAGGTACGAGATATCTGAACATCAGGACATGCCCACGAGAAGGAAGCTTCAATCAAAGCGCATCTGACGAGTGCTCTTAAACGACCCAAGGAGATTTCTGATCCGGCTCAGGCAGAGTGCCAGCCCTGCATCGCAGAGGCCTTTCGCAATAGGAAATGAAAGGAAATGAGAAAAGGATATTGATAGTCTCGGCTTTCACTTCGTCGAGACTATCTTTATCACGTCGCCATCCTTCAGCTCGTGCTTCTCGCCCAGACGCATCTTGCGTCTTGGCATCGATGGCAAAGAGGAAGCTCTCGCCAATGTCAGAATGCACCCGAAACGCCAGGTCCCGGGCCGTGCTGCCCCGCTTCATGAGGAAGGCATCGGGCAGTATCACACCTTTGCGGTCTGTGAACTTGCCCTCATCCTCCACAGGATAGAGGACGATGTAATCCAGGAGCTCGAATATGGCCCGGTTGATGCACTGCTGCACTCCCGTTCCGCCATACTGCTTCATGAGCGCCCTGATCTTCTCCAGGCCTGCCGTCTGGGCAGGGCTGAGCTGGCCTTTGACCTCAAAGTCAGGATCGCCGGGCTTGTAGCTTGATGAGGCCCGCCTTCTCAGCCATACGCAGCGCTATCTCCGCTGCCCCGCTCACAGGTATCACCAGCTCTTCTTTGAGGGCCAGGAGCCTCTGGACATTCTCAGGAGGCGCGACATCCATCTTATTTGCCGCCAGGATCATAGGCTTGCTGTACTCGCGGAGCAGCCCGGCAAACCTCTTCACATCCTCATCGTTCCAGCTTCCCAGATCCTTCTTCATCTCCGTCAGAGCACGCCGGAGTTGATTATCTGAGACACCAGCGCCTGCCATCTGGTCTATGAGGACCTGCTCGGGCTTGCCTCCAACGCCCTTATAGTTCCTCATCAGTTTGTCCCAATTGCGCTTGAGGATGCCATTGAGCCACATGCTGATCTCGTACTCCAAAAACTTGACATCTGAGACGGGATCATAGTTGCCTGTGCCCACCGGATTTCCTTCTGCATCCGTGCCTCCCGAAGCATCCAGCACATGAATGACGGCTTCCGCCACCCGCAATGCATCCAGGAACTCATTGCCCAGGCCCTTGCCCAGATGTGCATCCGGCACGAGTCCGGCCACGTCGATCAGCTCGATGGCGATGAAGCGGACGCCATCATGGCATTTTCCACACCCCTTCTCGATGCCTAGCGTTTTGCAGGGGCAGTTCACGCGCACGTAGGAGACACCGTGGTTGGCATCTATGGTTGTAAACGGATAGTTGGCGATATCCACTTCCACCAGGGTCGCTGCCTTGAAAAAAGTGGATTTGCCAGAGTTCGGCTTTCCAGCCAGCCCGACGGAGAGCATATCAGGTCAGTGTTCCATCTTATCGGGTGATGTCGGTGACTTTCATCTCTGCAGACTTGCTCTCAAAGCGCTTGCCCTTGCTCTCGGCTAAGCGCTTCGCCAGCGCCAGACCCTTCTCGGAGACAGCCTTCTCCTGCACCACCCCCGCTGCCAGAGCAGAGGAATAGAGCTTCTCGCCCACATCCGTACGGGTGAGAACGGTGGACCAGCCGTCAGACGAGCCCACACTGCCCACGGAGATGTCCGCCAGCTCGCTGGCAAAGTCAAAGCAGGGACCGCATCCCTTGAAGTTGTACTGGTCCGTCTCCTCCAGCTTCACCTCATGGGCCTGGCCCTCTTTATCGATCACCCGGAACATGCCCTTCTTGATCTCGAAGCGGGCCACATCCCTGGGGTCCAGACCGAACTTGCCCTTTACAAGCCCCATCATGAGTGGTTCGTAGTAGAAGTTCTCCATGCAGAATAGGCCCACCAATAGCGCGATCTTCTCCTGGCCGAACTGATAGGGCTCATCCAGAAGCTGGACCTTTCTCAAAGCCCTGAATCTGGCAGGGGGTGCCCACAAATCCGATCTTCTGGCAGCCCTTCTCCATGGCCTCCTTTACTGCTATGACGCTGTTGTTGATGACGTACTTGGTGCCGGCAGCGGCCCTGATCTCTTCTGCGGTGGTGGCAACGCGAGACACAGTTCTCCACTCTTCATCTCTATCTGTGACAATGGCGCAGTCGATTATCCCCGACTCCAGCGCCTGGACCAGCAGAGCGGTAGCCACGCCACCGTCCTGGGCTTTGCCCTCACGGGACACTGCCTGGGCGGAGACTGCCTTCTGATATATGCCCAGGGCTTCATCCACATTGCGGGTCCTGGCCGAAGAGCTTGGACTCCATATCGCCCATATCCAGGAATGTTCTGGGGCAGTAGGTAAAGCACAGGCCGCAGAGGGGATCGTATTCCACCAGGGCAGGCCTGTTCTCTTTGTGCTCAATCTTGGGACAGAAGGCCTCGCAGGTGCCGCAACGGCAGCATATCATCGATGTTATGACCTTATGTTCCAGCTCTCCGAATCCACATTCTAAGTAAGTGGGCTCAGCAAACTTCTCCTTGGCAGCCATGATCCAGATCTCCAAAAGTTGGTGGCTTAAAGTTACCTCCCGACCTAAAGCTTTTATGGTTCGAAGGGCTTAGGCCCAGGGATGATTTTAGGCCTGGATATCGGCGGAGCCAACACCAAAGCCGCCAGCTCAGACGGCCTTTATGCCGAGAGCATCTATCTGCCCCTCTGGAAGAAGGCGCCCCTGGACGAGGTGCTGGGCCGTCTCGCTGCCATCCAGCCGCAGGCGGTAGCCGTCGTCATCACGGGCGAGCTGGCTGACTGCTTCTCCTGCAAAAGAGAGGGCATTGAGAGCCTCATGGCCGCCGTGAAGCGGGCCTTCTCCTGCCCGACCTACTTCTGGGGCGGGAGCGGCTTTGGCTGGAAGGACCCCCTGGAAATTAGCCGCGGCCAACTGGGCGGCATCAGCCGAGCTTTGGCGCGCGAGGTCGGAGACTGCCTCTTTGTGGATATGGGCAGCACCACCACGGATTTGATACCCATCAAGGGAAGGCCGCTGGCTGCAAAGACGGACTTCCTGCGCCTGGCGAGGGGCGAGCTGGTCTACATGGGGCTGCTGCGCACCCGTCTGGATGCCCTGCTGCCTGCGGCAAGGATCAGAGGAGACAGGGTGCCGCTTGCACCGGAATTTTTCGCCATCATCGCCGATGCCCATCTGGCTCTGGGCCGGATAGATGAGGATCGCTATAGCTGCGAGACGGCCGATGGAATGGATAAGAGCCGCGTCTCTGCTCTGCGCCGTCTGGCGCGCTCGGTCTGCGCCGACCTGGAGGAGATAGGCGAGGCCGGAGCGCTGGCCATAGCAGAGCAGGCCTGCGAGCGGCAAGAGAGAATCCTGGTTGATGCCATGGAGAAGCAGGCAGAGAAACACGGGCTTTCCAGGGTGGCCGCGGCGGGAATAGGAGAGAGTTTGATTGCCGATGCGGCCAGTTTCCTGGGATTGGAGTGCATTTGGCTCTCGGAGAGGTATGGTCCCAGGATATCGGACGTCTTCCCTGCCTATGCCGTGGCGAGAATGCTGGAGATGGACCCTATTTTCGCAGAGTGAGATCAAGATTATGCTAGAGCAGTGTCAGGCCGGGCACCCGCTCCCACGCGCGGGCACGCGGTGTGGACGCTCGGGAGAACTCTCATACGGCATCAATCCACTAACTTGATAACGGTGAGACGGCATAAGTTCTACCAGAGGTGCCGGCCCTGAAGAGGAGCATCATTCCCGCCTTTGAGCTCTCCGTAGTCTTGAGACATATCGCCTACAGAAAGAGAGGAACCTTTCTCTCTGTGGCAGCCATAGCCCTGGCGGTGGCCATTTCTCTGACATCCGTCTCTCTCCAGGATGGATTTCAGGGGATGCTTTTTGATATCATAGTTGAGGATCTTCCTCATGTTACCGTCACACCCAAGGAGGGAGACGATTACATCTACCTCTACCGAATCCTCACGGATCGCATCTGGGCTATTCCTGGAGTGGTTGCAGTCTCGCCGGGACTGGGCACCGAGGCGACCTTCACTTACAAGGATAACGTGGAGAATGTGGGAATGTCGGGCGTTAACCCGGTGGATATGGATAAAATCTACCACATAGGAAAGTATGTGGTCCACGGGGATCTCAATTCCATACAGGACGGAAAGAAGGTGGTTATGGGGCAAAAGCTGGCCGACAGGCTGAAGGTCAAACTGGGCCAGACGGTGTTTGCCAGCTTTCCCGATGCCCGGGGCACCAGCCTGGTTGTATCCGGAATCTTCAATGCGCCCACCGGTTGGCCGGAGGATATTGCTTTTGTATCCCTCTCCACCGCCAGGGATTTTCTGAATAAAGGAGATGTGGCGTCAAATGTGGATGTGAAGCTGGAAGACGTCTACCAGGCAGATGCCGTGGCCAGAAGTCTGCAGGAGTACGGATACAAGGCGGATTCCTGGCAGCAGCTTTACCCTGAGATCCTGAAAACGCTGGCCATTGAAAACTTCCAGAACCGGTTGATAATGTTATTGATCCTGATCATCGCCGCCTTTGGAATTGGGAGCGTGATGTACATGCTGGTCAATGAAAAGACCAGCGAGATTGGCATGTTCATGGCCATGGGGGCGGGCAGACAAAACATAATGAACATCTTCCTCCTGGAGAGCGGAATCCTGGGTCTGATGGGCGGGGTGATAGGTGCCGTTCTGGGCCTTATCATGGCCCTTTATCTCCGGAGCCTGAAGATCGTGATGGAGGCGCCGGGTGGGCAGCAGATCAGCCTGCCCGTGGTGATCAACCCCGAGAGCTTCCTGTCCGTTGTACTCGCGGCTGTTGCATTGAGCGTCATCGCAGGTCTGTATCCTGCCTGGCAGGCATCCCGGCTTGATCCTGCTCTGGCCATCAACGGGTGAGGGCAGAGATGTACGAATTCACCATAGCCCAGAGGCATATCTTGAGAAACCCCAAGATGGCATTCTTCACAGTTGCCGCGGTGACCCTGGCGGTGGCCGTCATTGTCGTTCTCATGGGCCTGATGAGCGGCTTTGAGGAGGAGGTCATCACCACAACGGTTGAGAACAATCCTCACATCTATATCCATCCAAAAGAGGATGAGAAGTACGTCTACCTCTATCGAACCGTCTCTGCCATTTTATGGAAATATCCCGAGGTGAAAGCGGTCTCGGCGAGGCTGGCAGGAAAGGCGGCTGCCAAGTACAAAGACAAAGTCCGCGGGGTCGATTTCCTGGGCGTCGACCCGGGCGATGAAGACCGGCTGATGAACGTTCAAAAAGATATCGTCATCGGCAACTTTCAGGACCTTCACCACAGGAAGTATGCCGCCTTTATGGGATCGGCTCTGGCGGACGAGCTGAAACTGCATCCGGAAGACGATTTTATTCTGGCGAGAGGAAACAAATCCATCCGGCTCAAGGTCGCCGGCCTCTTTGAGACGGGATCGGCCAATGACAAGTCACTGATCTACATTCCTCTGACAACGGCCCAGTATCTGGTAGAAAAAGGAGATGTGGTCTCAGAGGTGGACGCCAGAGTCTCGGATATTTACCAGGCGCCCTACATCGCTGCAGATCTCAGGAATCAATTCCCATATCAGTCCAGGTCCTGGCAGGACATGAACGCCGACATCCTCGAACTGATCCAGACACAGAAATATATTCTCCATCAATCTTCTATATTCTGATATTCTTGATAGCAGGATTTGGCATCGCCAACACCATGATCATGATAATATCCCGCAGGACCAAAGAGATCGGCATCCTCATGGCCATGGGAGCGACGAGATGGTCGATTCTCAAGATCTTTATGCTGGAGAGCCTCATCCTGGCTCCGCCTTCGGCCTTGCTCGGGAGCGTTCTCGCATATCTCGCCGCCAGGCTCATAATGTCTTACAATATCGAGCTTCCTTCCGAGATCTACATGGTCTCCAGGATGACGGTTTCCATGAAGCCCGAGTTCTTCATTTACGCAGTGATCTTCGCCCTTATCATCAACTTCGTGGCAGGGCTCTATCCGGCCTGGAAGGCTTCCATGATGGATCCGGTTGAGGCTATTGGAAGCTGATGAGAATTTAGAGAAAATTTTAGAGTGGAACTCTAATGACCAAAATGGCTTGAACTCCCACACCAAAAGATGGCTTGGATTTCTGATGGCTTAACAAAAGCCCAAAAATTAGGATAGATTATTGCGAGTCATGCACTTTCGCGTCACGGGTCGTATGAAGCTAGGTCTCGATCTTGACTCTATGCCTCTCGAAGAACTCAATTAGGGCCTCTTCCACAATCTGGCTTTGAGCATTCATACTATTCCTGTTCTGGGCAGCAAAACCGACAAGGGTTTTTGCCAATGGTTCCGACAGATCGAAGTCAATTATTTTGGGCATAAATGAACTCCTTTTCACCTAGTAGCGTTCCATTTTTCTGGAGATCAGTTCAGTTCTCCACTCTACTGAGGTGTTCTGCACTAATAAGGATTTTATGGCACAAATTACAATTTCTGGCACAAGGTATGAACTATTAATTGCCACTTCAAATCAGCATTTTGCAGTTTGAATGCTTCTTTTGTGGCCCTAAATCCAGAAACCTTATCGTTAATGTAAGCTTAGATACTAATACTTTAAAGTACCATAATCTATATAAATACAAAGCGTAAGAATCAACTCAAATTATAATGCAACTACATCGACCGCCTCCCAACTGATAGCCAAAATCCGGCGAGTCAATACCGCACAATCAAGCAAGCAGAATCCAACTTGCTGATGATTGATACATGACATTTTTTGTGCAGCAGTGCTTTGGAATCATCGAACAGATCATATTTTGGTATGATCTGTACATTATTTCGTTCAAACTTCACATAATCGTCTATATATCATATTGGATTTCATGTTTGCTATATATCTATAACCAGAATCGGTGCGTTCTCTTCGCACTCATGGATCTGATGCCACCCAAACGCTGAGGCATCAAGATGGAATTAAAAGACGCTGGCTATAAATCAAGCTCCCGACGGGGTCATGCTACAATCGCATTATAAACCAGCAAGGAGGGGTACCATGAAAAGAAGCAGACAAGAGATCTTCTCCCAAATCCTGGACATATGCTTGACCGGTGCAAATAAAACAAAAATCGTATATCAGGCTAACCTTAACTTTAGAACCGTAAATCCGTATTTGGACATTCTAATTAAAAATCAGCATCTAATAGAGACCGGTCAGGGAGCGCAGATACTATACAAAACCACCTCAAAGGGCACGTATCTTCTGGAAAGCATAAATAAGATCAATAATACATTATTCCAGAAATGAAGGGATAGATTTAATCTTTGCTTTTGCTTTTAATCCTTAGGTGGTAGGTTACTGTCTACTCATTTGATGGTAATTCTGGTCGTTTCCGAGGAATAAATTGCGACCCATTGTTCGCGCTTTGTGCTATCATTCACAATCTGTGTCAAAAATTTTAAATACGTTCGGATAGCACCACTATTACTGGCCCCGTGTGGCCAGGCCATTTTGGAAAACCTCCTTCCTTACTGGAGAGCTTTAGTTTCTCTTCCTCGGAGCTCTCCAGACCATTCCATCATATTGTCCTATCCGCAAGTCAGCAGAAGGACGAGGCGATAAGTTTTGCTGAAAGCTTAAAAAAGTGTTACTGTGCGGCGATCTATCACTGAAAAAAGCTCGGTAAGCGAGGCGGGAAAATCCAGTATAAGGTTGCCGGTGCAATGATGATAAGCCACTATTTGGCTGTATTTATTATGGCTGTCGAATTCCCTGGGGCTTATTTGGATTCATATTTAACTTTCTGCATTCATTATAGAGAACTCTTTTGATAAACATCAAGAAATGATGCGGGTTATGGTTCATGCTTTGTACTAAAATTCGCGATCTGTGTCATAAAACACTTATACAAATGTATGGAAAACAGACAGAGTATAGGATGTCCATGTCGTAAGAAAGGAACCCCTGTTTTAGATGGAGTGGATGAAGAATGAGGTCTAATGATGAGGTGAAGAAAACGGAGAAATCTGCCAGGAAAGCCGCCCCTAGCACTAGCAACAGGGCCTCTGACCAAGATCTGTATGCCCAAGAGAACGGTGGGGGATACATGGATAATAGAGGCATATTAACGCTAAAATATGAAGTAGATGAGAAGGGTATTGGGCAGCTTCTCTTGCCACCCAGCCTTTCGCTGCTGCTCCAATCAGATCGAGTATCGATATCGCCGTCTGCTGGTGGGCTATTCATTAGATCAGTTTGAAATTTTTCTTACTATTCATAATTTCAAATGATGGACATGCCAAGTTGTCGTCCACTGGTATGATCTCTTTGCTTCTTGATATGAATGACTCTTAGCATAAGTCGCTAAAGAACTTTCAAGAAAATCCTCGCTTATAATAAGTATAGATGATAAGAATAGAATCCATAGTTGATCCAGTACAGTACTTCTCTTAGAAATGAACATAATCGTCTATAATACTGAACAAGAAGATCAGTAATGAGAGGAGAAAACTATGAAAAGGAATAGAAATGAGATCATCTCGGAAATCCTGAATATATGCATAAAAGGTTCCAGCAAAACCCGGGTAGTATATCAAGCAAACCTAAATTTCAGAACCGTTGATCCTTACTTGCAGCTCCTGATAAAAAACGACCTGATAAAAATTCAAGAAGGACGACATGTAATTTACGAAACCACAGAAAAGGGCATATGTTTAATGAATACCATAAATCAGGTCAATAACACTCTATCCGAAAATCAGAGATCGTTCGTCCTGCCAACTTCGGCCCTATAAAGCCATTTTTTAGGGCAGCGTCTATAGAGCATGATGAAATCTCTACCCGTGGATGCCAAAGATAATAGTGGCAAATGGCCTCTACATTCTCCATGTTACCGATTTTCTTAAATATCATCTTTTCTATCCCTTCTTCATCTCAGCTAGATCATTGATAATCTCGACGTACTGCCGGACCAGGGATTTACTCATCTCCAGCTCTGAAGCAATGTTCTCTGCAGGAATCCCATCGCCATGAAGCTTTAGAACCTTTTTATAACCCTTGATATACCGGTCGCATGCTTCTTCGCTATGGGAAGTCCTCCGCGCGATCTCAGGCGTTGGGACGTTCCTGACAAATTGCTGAATGATAATCTTCTTGTGAGTTAGTGTCGGACCGATATCATGGATAGTCCCACGGTACGGCAGGATAACGCCCCGCTCCAGTTGGAATTCTCTGATGTCCTTGCCGATAGTGCCTGCACTCACTCCAATCAAGAGACTCACATCTGCTTGATTCAGGACTCCATCCTGCTCATATGCTTCACGGAGTATCCTAGCCACCTTGCACTTTCTGATCTCTTTGGCAGAGTAACCATCAAGCCTCAGCTTCAAGTCATCCTGATTAGCGATGGACAAAATAACTGGAACCATCTTAGTGTTCTCGATGGTCTTGTTCCGTCCTGGATATTCATCTTTATGTGCCGCCCACCATACCACTTGACCGGCATCAATCTTCCATCCATCCTTTAGATGCCTGTTGAACTCTTCAAGCAAATCTTTGATGAACATATCCTGGATTTTGTCACCTCCAAGAAACTTGTATTCCTGGTTAAGCATCTGTTTTACGGAGTTGGCGAACCCTTTGTACTTCCGGAGCATTCGCTCTGCATTTGAATCTTTCATGGGTTCATCACTCCGCTGCTTTCTTGCCAAGGTATTGAGCTTTTTTTCAATGGCAATGGCTCAGCGAGAATCTGCTCAAGCCTGATTTGAGATTCAGGATTATCCTTATACGTCTCGTAGAGATCAAGATATTCCTTAACGAGCCTCTCGGACATGTCAGTCAGTTCGCGTATTTCAGGCAAAGAATATCCGCGACAGTAGAATCGGACTGACTTGGAGAAGCCCGTGAGATACCTTTGAACAGAAAAGCCGGAGTGGCCAGTCTTGCGCTCGATGTCTGTGTATTCGTATCCCTCAAGCCACATCTTCACTACTTTCGATTTATGCGTTACTCCGGGACCAATATCTTGAAGTGTTCCACGGGTAAGCACATCGATTCCCTGTTGTTTCAGCTCCTTAACATCGCGCCTGATCGTTCTCCTGGAGCTGCAGAGAAGGACCGCCAGATCCTCTTGTGTCAGAAGACCGTCTTGATCCAAAGCCTCGCTGGTCATGCGAAGAATTTTATGCTTTCGAAGACCGGAAGTGCCTTTCTCGGTTAGGATGTTCATATCGTTTCTATCATGAAATGTTAGATGGACTGGGACCGATTTTATCTAAAGAATGTCGAAAGACCGACTCGATCGCAGGGACCATCTCAAGCTTCAAAAGGAAGCCGAAGAGCTCCAGGCCTGGAGAGTGAAAAATAGTGAACGCCTTAGGTGGGAGATGTTTCTTAGGAATTTCGGTCCCGAGGGCGATTTCGACCATTTAGGTGAGACGCCCAGGAACGAAGAAGAAGAGGCGGCATTCGCTCATCGTGAAATGCTCCAACGCATACTTAAACACTACAATGAAGATGGCACCGCAGACTATGAATCCATGAGCTTTGAAGAGAAAGCCTTTGCTCACCTATTTGATGAACTGTTCATGGTGATCGAGGATTATGAATTATTTGATATGGACATTGATTACTGGCGGTTTGAACTCAATATTGATCTCCCCCATTTTCCTGAGATGATATCACGAATCGATGAACATCTTGGTAGTAGCGATTGGCAGGAGATCTGCTATCTACAAGAGACTCAAGACTATTTGATTGGGCGTTTTCTTGAAAATTGGGAGATTAAACGAGCCAATGCCTTACAACGTAGGGCAAAAGATCCAGATTTCGAGTACAAACCTTGGATGGATCGGCCAGATGATTAATATAGGTGGCAAGACTACCTAGATGTCAGCCATAAAAACGTTGAATATAAGTACGTGTAACCTGCAATAGTTCTTTCCTTTTTCTTGCCTTCGCGAAAACAGCAGCTCAATGACAAGTTTTTATTGATTTTGGACTGTCGAGGCTTGATGGAATGCATTTGAGCATTTGAACATGCACCCATAGATGTCATATCCTTGTCATTGCCTTGTTTTATTCAAGTTATCCCGAACATCCGCAAATGCTGGAGTTCTCCGGCGTCTTCGTATATCCTGCATCATTGAAGCTGTTCGGCGAGATCTTGCTGCAATACCCGACCCACCAGTCGAAGACCCGGACCTTGACCGGCTGCCCCATGAAGTTGCCCGTAAACCTGAAGTAGTGCGGCACTCCACCCAGGTTGATGCCCTCGCCATTGCCTGTGGTGTCCACGATGTGATAGCTATCGTCACCGGGAAGCTTCACCAGATTATAGGCATGGCCGGGATGGTCTCCCAGCAGGGGCAGATCGTAGCCCGTGCTGGAGGTGGTCAGCGCCTCCGTCTGGTTGTAACCGGCTTTCCGTAAGGCCGTGGTCACTGCGGCAGCATAATCGATGCAGACGCCCGTTCTCAGGATGTTCACAGTGGCGTGTGTGGGAAAGAGACCCAGCACGGCGCTGTTCAGGCTCATATTCGTGTCCGAATGCCAGGCGGAGACGCCCCACTCCTCCGGCCGGCAGGATATGTTCTGCACATTCTGGTTGAATCCTTCCTGGAAGGAGCAGGTGCCGGCCAGGCTCGGCCAGGAGGTGCGGGTGCACTCCGGATAGCCGGAACAGCAGGCCTTGAAGAGCGCATAGCCCTGCATGTAGATGGCCTCCGGCCCGAAGGCGCGAATGATGTAAAGGCCGCGGCACTTTTTCTTGTCGCCTGCGGAGTTGGCCAGAGCATAAGCGCAGGCCGAGCCTGGGTTGGCCGTTCCATTGCAGCACTTGACAGCATCGACCACGATATAATCCAGATCAGGATGGCAGACCTCAATCTGCTGGCACTGGGCCGTGCCATTGGGCCATATGTCCTGGCAGGGGGTGTCTACTGGATAGTATTTCGGCCGGGGGCTGACTTTGCTGCAGACCATTTGTGGTGCGATGCCCAATTCTATGGACGCCGAGGCCGAGGAGCCGTGGCTATCTGTAACGTCAAGGGTAATAGTATGCCATCCCGGCGTGAGATTACGGCTCTGGAACGACTCGCGGCTCTCTATTATGCCATCCAGGTTGGACCACCACAGGTATTGGAAAGGCCCTTTTCCGCAAGCCAGGGCCCGGAAGAGAACAGTCTCCCCGCTCGGGAAGGTCTGCACGTCTTCTGGAGAGAGAATCTTTGCCCTCAGAACTTCCTCCTGGCAGCTCTGATCGAAGGGCATGGAGCTTGTGTTTGCGAGAGACACATTTACGCAATCGCAATTATTCAGCCCAGCCACCCCCTCCGTACTGTTTGGACTCCAGGAATTGGCGGCTTCGTTCGCCTGCCCGGGGGCAAGAGCGCCAGCCGTCCCTGCCAATCCAGGACCCGTGTCTGCAGGAATGTGGATGAGCGCGGCCGTGGAGAGGATTATCAGGACCAGGCTGAGCAGGGTATAGAGAAAGCGGCTCGCCCGCCGGGTATTGCCGCTCCTGTCGTTTAGATGTGGCAGGCGCAACAAATCTCCTCGACCGGCAATGAGGAGACCTGCGAAGACAAAAAGAACCCCCGGGATAGCCCAGGTCTTCCATCCATAAGGCAAGGTGATTATGGCCCATTGGCCGATGGGAAACCCTGCAAATCCGGCAAAGAGCAGCAGGATAGCGCTTTTATCTGTTTTGGCCGCATAAAGAGTCGCGGCCATGATTATTATCAGCAGGAAACAGGCCGCCCATTCCCTGAAGAGGCAAGCATTGCCAAAAGGCCTGGCAAGGCCAGAAGGATGACAAGAGCCGCCAACGCCCTTATGGCCCTCCGGCTTTCCAGATATAGACCCGCGCCAAGGGCACCCGCCAGCCCCAGCAGAATGAAGAGAAAACCACCTGCTGCGGGGGAGAGCAAATAACCGTACTCTGTCTGGCGGCCCAGAGAAGGAATAGAGGTGAGAAGGGCCAGGCATCCTATGATTATCGCAAATGCGCTTGCTAAGAACCCCGGCAGCGCCAGAATAGGACTGTTTCTCTTGGCCGTCGAATGCATCAGGCCTCTCTCAATATTTCAGAATGCTGCAGTCCTTGTCCATCTCCTTGCTCCTGGCTGATCCATTGGGTTTGGTGATGAAGTAGGTGTAACCCTTCAGCGTCCTGTTGAGCTCTGCCTCGATCACCTCGAGCTCCTTCTTGTGGATGCACTCCTTCTTCGTCACGCAGCGGTCCATGATCTCCCAGATGTAGTCCTTGGTCTCATAATTGAAGAAGTCCAGGAGCTTTTTGCAGGTGTCACCCTCCACCTTCTGGCAGATATACCAGTCATCGCCCTCGGCCATGACATGCACCTCATGAGCGCATCCGAGCAGGTTATGAAAGTCTCCCAGGGTATCCTGGTATGCCCCCAGGAGAAAGATGCCCAGGTAGTAGTCTTCATTCTCCATGAGGGTGTGCATCTCCAGGTATTCCAGGCCCTCGCTTTCGCCTGCATACCTCTTGATCTCCCCGTCCGAGTCGCAGGTGATGTCCACAATCCGGCCGCGCTCGCTGGGCATTTCATTCAGGCGGTGCAGAGGGATGGTGGGAAAGATCTGCTCCACGCCCCACATATCCGGGACGGACTGGAAGAGAGAGAAGTTGCCGATATACTTCTGGCTTACCAGTTTCTTCAGCTCCAGGAACTCATCCGAGTCATCCTCGGCCTGCTTGGCCAGAATATGCTGCCTTCTTGCAGACCATCCAGAAGAGCGTCTCGCCCTTGGCCCGTTCCTCCAGGCCGATATTGCCCAGGTTGAAGGAATCGTACAGCTCATCTCTGTACTGCAGGGCATCGTGATAGTGCTCTTTGTAGTTATCGATGTTTATCTCCTTGAAAGCGCTGCATAGATCGTCGATCTGGATAGGATCCTCCTCGATGGGTGTTCGCAGCCGTGAGTCCTTGGCATTCTTTTTGCCTATGATCTTGAAGATCAGCATACTGTGATAAGCGGCGATAGCCCTTCCGCTCTCGGAGACTATGGTGGGGCAGGGCACATCTTCGTCCTCGCAGATCTTCTGCACGGTATAGACCACGTCATTGGCATATTCGCGGAGGGAATAGTTGGCGCTGGAGGGCGTGGCCGTGTTGGAGCCGTTATAGTCCACGGAAAGGCCGCCCCCCACGTTGAGGTACTCGATATTGGCCATCTTGCGCGCCTTGGCATAGATTCTGGCCGCTTCATTCATGGCGTTCTTGATGGTCCTGATATCAGTGATCTGCGAGCCGATGTGGAAGTGGATCATCTTCAGGCTATCGGTGATACCTCTCTCCTGCAGCATTCTCATCAGCTCCAGAGCCTCGCTGGTGGAAAGGCCGAACTTGGCAGACTCGCCACCTGATTCCACCCATCTGCCGGAGCCGCGGGCAAAGAGCTTCACCCTCATACCGATGCGGGGGACGATGCCCATGATATCGGCATACTTCAGGATATCGAAGATCTCCTCAAACAGGTCTACTACAATAATTATATTATTTATATTATGGATGCTCAGGGCCAGTCGCAGATAATCCTCATCCTTGTAGCCGTTACAGATGAGGGGCGCCTCTTTGGGCAGACCCAAAGAGAGAGCTGCCAGCAGCTCGGCTTTCGTTCCTACCTCCAGGCCGATCTTATGTTTGGCGCCGTATTTGATGATGTATTCGATGACCTCTTTTCTCTGGTTGACCTTCATGGGAAAGATGGGCTGATAAGTGCCTTTGTAGGAGAATTCTTCTATGGATTTTAAAAAGGATCCAGTTATCTCATTGATTCGATCGTCCAGCATCTGAGGAAATCGCAATAGCACGGGAAACTCCAGATCCTTTGATTTCTCGATCTCGTCGATGAGATCCATAATATCCACGGACTGAGCGCGATCCTTATTGGGAAATATAATAATATTGCCTTTATCATTAACTGAAAAATAGCCATTGCCCCAATTCTCTATTCCATAGAGCTCGATAGAATCTTCAGCCTTCCACATGATTTTCAGCCTCCCCCATGATTCTCAGCCTTCCCCAATTGTTGCCTGCTCCCCAGCCCTGAACCCGTCTTCATCGCGTCTTCCTCAATGCTTCGTATCGAACTTTGCTTTAGAGACCTCTTTGGTATATAAAGCTTCATGGTGAAGTCCTTTAGCATGATGGGATAACCTTTAAACATTTCCAGGATGAACTATTGAGAACAGCTCCGGAGGGGTAAAATGGATCACGGTCTCGGTCAGGATTTCGTTTGCAATGGTGAAAGGATAAGGACTACGATACCCGTGAAGGACCGGGGTGTAGCCGATCTGGTAAGGGATATGGGCAAGATGGGCTTTCAGGGAGGTCAGCTCGGCGCATCCCTGGGCATCTGGGAGCGCATGTTGGATGAGGATGTTACGATCTTCCTCGGCCTGGCAGGCGCAATGGTGCCTGCGGGCCTGGGCGAGTTCATCGCCTACCTCCTGCGAGAGAGAAAGGTGGATTGCCTGGTGAGCACGGGAGCTAATCTCTTTCACGACCTATGCGAGGGCCTTGGCATAATCCACTACCGCGGAAGCGCCTGTGCAGACGACGCCTATCTCAATGAATGCAAGATCGATCGGATCTATGATGTCTTTGTGTCTGAGGTCGAGCTGCATAAAGCTGATAACTATATCTCCAATTTTGTGAAAAGACTCGACCCGAACCGCCGCTATTCTTCACGCGAGCTGATGTACCTGGTGGGCAAAGGGCTGCCGGATACCACCATCCTGGGCGCAGCCCACAAGGCAGGAGTCCCCATCTTCGTGCCAGCTCTGGGAGACAGCTCCTGGGGCATAGGCATGGTCCTGGCTTTGCGCGAAGGCAACAGCGTTATGGTCGACCAGATCAAGGACGTGGATGAGATCACAAGAATGGTGGAGAAGTCCGCCAAGACGGGAGTGATTTACATCGGTGGCGGAGTGCCCAAGAACTTCATCCAGCAGACGGAGGTCATTGCCGAGCTCATAGGCAACTACTCCGGAGGCCACAGTTATGCTATTCAGTACACCACAGACGCTCCGCACTGGGGCGGCCTGTCCGGCTGCACCTTCGAGGAGGCAGTCTCCTGGGGCAAGGTGAAGAAGGAGGCAAGCAAAGTGCAGGTCTTCTCTGATGCTACCATCACCGTGCCGATTGTGGTGCAGGCCCTGCAGGCTTCGGGACACAGGCGCATAAGCCATCCCGTTTACGACTGGAGCGAGTTTGGCCTCGGGCTCCGGTACGAAAAGACCTAACTATAAAAATAAAAAATATAAAGCTTAAAGCCCTGTAGCATTAGCCAGCATCCGGCTCTGATTTATATCCCCGTTGCCCTCAACGAATGCCACAGTGCTTCCAGCATTCCAGAGGTAGAGATATCTTATGCTGTTATCTCCTCTGATATCCTTTACCTCCAACACTTCCTGGCCATTGACGGTAGCATTGCCGAAGATCGGCAGACCTCTTGCCAGCTGATCTTTGTATGTCTCCTGGGATTTGAAGTTGGAGATGGCAGCTTTGGCATGCTCTTCGTCCATTAATCGGATCAGGGTGATCTTGGCATCATAGGACTCCCCTGGTTCGCCCCACTGGTATATTCCCACGGAAGCATTGGCAGGCCCGATATCCAAATCACCGTAGAATTCTTTGATGTAATTGGTCATGTTCACTTGAGAGTCCATCTCAGGGAGAGCAGCGAGGAGCTTGAAACCCTCTGGCAGCCCATCTTTGGGGACGGTCAGATTCGCAGTCGCTGGGCTGGCACTATCCTCTGCCAGGCAAACCGCGCTGGATGCCAGAAGCAAGGATATGAATAGTATGCAAATTATGTTTTTCGATCGCATAAGAGTCCTATCTCATTTTCAAGTGCATAAGCTTTGTGAGACGAAGATGATCTTCGACATTTGCCTTTTTAATTTTTTAGGGAATGGTCTTGATCAAATGGAAAAATCGGCTGTCCATTCTTCGGCAGTCCATTTTTCGGGAATGGGCCACGGTTACAAAACGCCTCCTCTTGAAATTGTGTAAACGCAGCTTGAAGCTCCAAAATTCTTGCATGCTTGCTCAGCATCGCAGCCAGATCATCCATCTTCACCGGCTTTGCCATGAAATCATTCATACCAGCTTCAAGGCATCTCTCTTTGCTGTTGGGAAGGATATAGGCTGTAAGGGCTATTATCGTGGGCTGGACGGTTTCAGGACAGCGTTCGCGAATCATTCGGGTAGCTTCGAAGCCGTCTACCTCCGGCATCCTTAAGTTCATCAAAATTATATCATAAGGCTGGTGTTTCAAGGCCAGTAGGACCTCTTTGCCATTGGTAACTGCGTCCACACGGTAGCCCAGACGTTTGAGCATTAGCGAGGTTACCTTCCGGTTTGATTCATTATTTTCGGCGAGCAGAATACGTGCCGAGTTAAAGCCCGTCTTTGTTGTTGGCATAAAACCCTGAATGATTTTCAGATCCCCAATATTGCTTGATCATATCACTCATCATGTTTTCCGAATCCCAATGGCAAGACTCGACTAATACGAAGTATCTTTCGATGATATTTATATGTTTCGAAACAATTTAAATTAACTTTATAAGTTATTAACAGTCCGATAAATGTAGTTCGATAGCTCTACGATAAAAAATTAATTACAATATAATTATATAATAACTGTTCATTTGCTAATTAGCATTGATTAAAGGCGTTTAATGCGGATCATAGAATTCGAGGGTGAGATTCGAATTCCGATATCAATAAGAGGGTTTATCGCTGCTTTCAGATAGGATATCAGGTCTTTTGCCCCATCTATTTCGTCCCGGTTGCATTCAATCGCTTCCGGGATATTTTTTGCGTTTTCTGGCACCCATTTTAGAAGCCAGAGCACTTGTTATCTTCTTTACGCGATTATGATATTTGCTGACTGGGCCATGATATCCACTTCGGCAAGCTTTCCCTCTACTTCCATGGAATCGCCAAAGATGCCTTCCATGAGCACTTTACCGTTATGGGCAATGAGCCTGACTACTCCTTCCATCGCCTTATCACGGGCGTTGCCTTTCAAAGTGTAGACTGTAAGTTCGCACATAGTTCCTCGAGAATAATAAGGCGGACCCGGCGGGATTCGAACCCGCGACCCCCGGGTTAGAAGCCCGGTGCTATATCCTGGCTAAGCCACGGGTCCACACTGGATTTTAGCCGCCCTTGGGCGGCATCTGACCTAGTGTCTGCTTGAGCTGCTCTTGAAGCTGATTGAACCGGCCCTGAATACGTTCTTCCTGCTTGGCCATGGTCTTCAGCCTGATATCCATCATATCCTTTCTCTCTTTCAGCTCTTCTGTAAGCTTTGCTTTATCAGCTCTGAATAGAAGTTCGCCGACGCTCTTGTATATAACTGCATCGTCTGCGCTCTTCTCCAGTTCTTTCAGCGCGGCATCAGTCTCTCTGATCAGACCCTCGATCTGGGTCTTCTGAGTCATAACGGCCTGAGCCTGCTGCTGGAGCTGCTGGAGCTGGGCCAACTGGTTCTGTATCTGCGGAGGCAATTCGCCACTCATAAACTCACCATCTCAAATGCGATCTTGACCAACCTTATCCAGGTATTTAAGGCTGCCCGGAGAGAGACCACATCCTCACCCCGGATCTTCAATCGAATGAAACCCGCTCCCGGGTCCAGTTCGACATTAGACCTATGAAGCTCGTCGTCCAGTTCCGGCGCGAGCGCCTGATAGATCTCTTTATAATGCGCTGTCTCAAAGACGATCTCTGCACAGCCCTTCATATCTTCAGCCTGAACTTGGCCTCGCCCTCATCAATGAAATCGATCCTGCCAGATGCTACCGACAGCGTGCGTTCCGGGCGGGACAAAGATGTCTCCACCCACTCCAGCTCGAAGAATTGAGCAATTGGCAGAGCATCCGGGCCCGCTCCCGTCACTACTGGCACACACTTCTTTTGCCGTCCCACCTCTGGCTCGCCTGATAACCGGAAGGCCAAATGCTCCTCTTTTTCAGGAGAACGCTTGACCAGGCCCCGCGGGTTGCCATGGTCCTCAACCACCACCAGCCAGGTTTCATCCTCATCCGGAGCTTTCTTCCCGCGATTCAGGTAAGGGAGAGAGAGGAAAGAAGCCAGAGCCTTTCCAAACCGTCTCGCCTTAGCAGACGGATCTCGCGAGGTGGTGACTAACATCAGACGGCGTTCATCTTCTTGACTGTAGTGGGCCTCTCCTTCATCAGGATCCTATGCCCACAGTAAGGACAGCGTATGCCGCTGTACTCGTAATCAATCTCTACAGTCTTCTTGCATCTGGTGCACTTATAAGCCATCTTTTACACTACCTCAAGGGTCTTCTTGAGAGACCGCAACACAGAGCGGCCTAAAGATGTCTCAGGCAGGAAAGAACCGCCCGCAAAGGTGTAGCCGCATTTGCTGCAGCTCCAGATGGCTGTGCTTGTCCTTTTTACTCTATTCCTTCCGCACTGCGGGCAGTCATACGAAGCCTTGCTCTTCTCTTCCGAATCGGCCACGAGCTTTCGTGACTTGCGACCGTACCTTGGACCAAACCGGGCTGCTGATCTGCTCTTCCGTCCTTTTGTAGTCTGCTTAACCATGATCTTTACTTCCGTTTATGCTTCCAGAAACTTTTCCCGGATTTCTCTCGCCTTCTCACATGCTATATCAATGATGCGGTAGATCTGCTCAGGCTTCAACATTCCTGTGCCGCTCTTCTGCATGCCGCAGATATTCCCGCTTGCAGTAGTGATGACAGTGAGCTTGGTATTGGCTATTGCCTCTTCATCGACGCCGGGATCAAACATCAAGACATCGCTGAACTCCATGGCCGTTGTGGCTATGGGAATGTCCCTTATGGGCAAGATGTAGTCCTCGCCAAGGCCAAACCTGGATGCCGGCACCTTGGTGCAGAGAAGCGCGGCAATAGCGCCAAGCGAGGCGGCGTCAAGGATGTTTCCGCAGTCATCCAGGATATGCACATCGATGAATACGATCCAAACCTGCTTGCCGGGAACAATGCAGAGCGCTTCCAGGTCCATTGCCTTTGATTCACGCACACCGCGATCCACGAGGCGCGCGAGTTCAATTCCTACCTCATTAGGTGGTCCGGGCTCGAAGTTGGGCGAGGCCAGAGGCACCAGTTCGGCATTGGTAATTATAACTCCGCGATTGGGCGAATCCTGGAATGGCTCGCCGGGCTGCATCTTCACGCCCACGAGCACCTGGCTTGAGCCCAGCTTCACCAGAGCGCTGCCTTCCGCCTTACGGATGACATCCCTCTCGATGGAGATCTCCCTGATACTGATCAAAAGTCCGGCCATCGACCCTCTCTCCTTTGATGAGCAGGTTGTAGATAAAGTCCTTCTTGATCTCGGAGATGACGTTAGTCACAGGCATGCACCTCTTCCCTTCCGGGCTCTGCCACTAGCTGGCTGTATTTATCCACCAGGGCCTTCCTCTGCAGCTCATAGATGTCTCTTGCCCCCTTCATGGCCATCTCCACTGCCCTGTGAAACTCCTCCGGGCTCAACCCGCCGTCCATCTGGATCAGTGTGATATCACCATTGGGAGTCATGGCGATGGGCAGGTCCGCCTGTCCAAAGTTGTCTTCTTCCTTCATGGGGTCCAGAACTATGGTGTCGGCCACTTTGCCGGCGGCGCAGGATGATATCATGCTCTTCATGGGTATTCCCGCATCAGCTAAGGCAACAGCCGCTGCATTTATGCCGGCGGTCCTGGTTCCTGCATCCGCCTGCAGCACCTCCACGAAGACGTCTATAACTGACCTCGGGAAGAAGGATGTAAGAATCACGGGCTCTAATGCCTCCCGGCTCACCTTGGAAAGCTCGTAAGACCTGCGATCGGGCCCCGGCCGCTTTCTCTCCTCAACGGAGAAGGAGGCCATATTGTACCTGTAGCGCACAATGGCTCTCGTTACCTCCTGCAAGTGTCTGGGATGTACTTCCCGTGGCCCGTATACTGCAGCTATGACCTTGTTTCCGCCCATTTCGATGTAGCATGAGCCGTCCGCTCTTTCCAGGACTCCCACCTCGATCTTCACAGGCCGGAGTTCATCTGCTCTTCGGCCATCCAGGCGGAGTCCGTCTTTGAAAAATGATATATCAGTCTCATCCATAGTGATCAACTTCTGGCCCCTTTCTCTGTCTTCAAGAAGTCCACTATCCTGTCCGTCAAACCATTGGTATGGGCTTCCTTCTCGATCAGAGCAATAGTCTTGAGTGCCAGATCCGTATCATCTGCACCACCGCTGATCCAGATTCTGCCGTTCTGGCCAACGAAGATGTTGCAGTTTACCTCTTTCTTCAGCATGCTGATCATGGAGCCTCCCTTACCGATAAGCCTGGGAACCCTTGTATGGCTGATCTCGATGACCTGGCCGGCCCTGATCAGGCCCAGCTTTCGGTCGTTCAAAGTGAGCTCCACCTTCATAGTGGGATCTACATCCTTCACCCGGGTCATGATAGAACTGCCGATGCGCAAATATTTGGACATCTCATCCGATTCGATCCTTTTTGGAAACTCCGAGATGTGCAAAAGCCCGTCGTAAGGCGAATTTATATCCACGATCCAATTGGAGAAGGTTATATCCTTCACCACGCCTATGACATTGTCCCCTGGTGCGGGCACATACTTTCCCGCCAGAGGTATGACATTTATCTTATCCCTGTAGTTCGCAAGACCATATAGCAAGGAGTAGACGCTTCCATCTCTTATGTACGTCCCCTCGCCCGACCTCTTGGCATCCTCAGAGAGAAGATCACCTGGTACTACCACCTTGCGATCCATGCGCTTCCTACTCCATTCTTCAATGCTTAAGAAGCTTCGTCTCAGCTTCGCCTTTGGTCAGCCGGTTGACAAGGTCATAGAACTCTGTCTGCATGCCCGCGGGTATCTGCACCACACCGACCCAGGAGCCGTTGTTCTGCCATGCCTCGCGGGTGAGCTTGCCGAAAGCTGCGACTTCGCCGTAAGCCTTGGGGGCATACTCTGGCGGAAGTTTGACTGCCACCTCTACCTCCTCGAATCTGATGGGTATGAGAGGCCTGATGGCCTTCATGGCGATCTTGACCAGCTCATCTGTGGATTTCGTGGGATCGATGTTAACGCGGGCCTCGGTCATGGCCTGATCGATTCGCGCTGGCGGGTGAGGAGTCTTGGTCTGAGGGTTGATGGCATTCCTGGCTATGACTTCAATGACTTGCCGCCGTTTGTTCTCCAGGAACTTCTTGCGCTGCTCAGCCGTCAGGCTGATCTCGCCCTTCTTGATGATGTATCAGGGCAATGGGGAGAACTTCTGTGGTCCCAAAGGCTTTTTGCAGGTCTTCTTCCGGGCTCCTATCGCCCCGAGAAGCATTTTCGAAAACATCCTCTACAGCCAGGATCTCTTCGAGGTTGACGCTATCTCCTCGCTTCAGGGCCAGAGCTCCATCGGGATCCACTAAAACTTCGAAGGTGGTTCCGTGGGTCTTGAGCCTGGCAGGAACCGCGTCATCCAGTCGGACCATTCCTACGCCTCTCCTTTCTCACCTTTGCTGATTGCAACAGTTGCCTTCATGCGTTCAACATAATCGGCTACTTCTTTTTCCGTCAGCTTGTAGAACTTCTTGTCGGAGAGCTTGATGATACCGATCTCCGTTGTAGCCGCCTCTACCTTGCCCTCGGCCGCCTTGTAGAGCGCCTCCAGACCCAGGAGCACTGCCTCGTCCATCGTCAAGTCTTCTCTGTATTTCTCCTCGAAGACCTCCATCACTGCCGCTCTGCCGGCTCCGATGCCCGTGGCCTTATATTCCAGCAGAGCTCCGGACGGATCGGTCTCAAAGAGCCGGGCTCTATCCTCTTCTGCGCCGATGATGAGGAGCGCCGTTCCAAAAGGCCGCACTCCGCCGTATTGAGTGTATTGCTGCTTGAAGTCGCAGATCTTCTTGGCCAGGGCCTCGACACCGATCGGTTCATCATAGACCAGCCGGTTGATCTGGCTCTCCACCCTTGCTCTATCGATCAGGACTCTGGCGTCTGCAACCAGGCCCGACGTGGCGGCGCCTATATGCGTATCTATCTGAAAGATCTTCTCAATGGACTTGGGCTCCATGAGCCTGCTGGTGATTCTCTTGTCCACCAGTACGGCTACGCCGTCTTTTACTTTAATGCCTACCGCCGTCGTTCCTCTCCGAACAGCCTCGCGGGCATATTCAACTTGAAATAGTCTGCCGTCAGGGCTGAATACGGTAATAGCCCTATCGTAACCCATCTGCGGTGCCATCTGCATCGTCGTGTCCTCCACTTAAATCAAAAGAGGTCAGCCCCAGGTATCGGGTGTCTGATCCCTTGGTCCAATTGCGGTCGTCCGGACAGAGATCGACTTCCAGGCCATGGGTGCGAATTATGCACCCGGAAACTTCTTCCAGCTCGATTCTTCTTCCGTCGCTTTCCGCACTTATTTTACTTAGACGCGGTAAATACTTTTCTGTGGCTGATTTAATTGTCCCCGTTACGCCTCTTGCATGCAGTGCAACCCTGCACTCATGGATCGAATAAATGGTGGCAAGTATGGCCCGGGTCTCAGTGGAATGGGTATGGTGAAACCGCAATAATCCGTAGCGACCGTTGAAGGCGATGAGCTTGAGCCTATTTTCAGAGGCGCCCCTGTCGCCAAAGAGAGAGAATTGTTTGGAGTGAATCTCGTTCATCAGATCTTTGGCCTGGATTTCGTCCTCTGCTTCCAGCTCAAATATCATGTACCTTCTTCTGCTGCGGAGCACCGGCAATCTGCTTCTCAAAGAAGTTCCACTCCCGGACTCTGCCACTTTCTGCGATTCAGCTCCAACAGCTTTCCCGGGCGGCGCAGTGCTTCTTTGGCCTCATCCGGCTCAAAGCCCGCCACTTCCGCCAGGGCGATGAGGTCCCGGGGAGAACGCAAGTCGAGGTGCGATCTAGCACCAATAGTGATAACGGGGCTGAGGTCGAACTTTCGGGAAAATAACAGATTGCGCCTGAGAGCCTCAAGCCAGCGAGCTCGCGGGCTGCCGCATAGATGAAGCAGGGGACTCAGGTCAAAACCTATAGCCACCTGATTCAGCCGGGCGGCTCTGGCTGTGGCTATCCCCAAAGGGCGCCGGCCGTCGCAGGGGTGTAGAAGCACGTCCACATTGGGGTCTTCGCTGGCGACCCGAATAATCTCATCCGTCGTTCCACGAACCACCAGGAAAGGGTATCTTGCCCGTAGAGTAGAGATGCGGCTCTTAAGCGCCTTCGCGTTCTGTGCCGTCACCTCTGCCCCGATGGCAACTTCAATTCCCTTTACAAATTCGGTTGCCTCTGGCCGGAAGAGCTTATGGGGCTCCTGGTTGCAGATGATAATACCCGGGTAGCCCAGCCGCTTTGCTGTCAGGGCGAGACGGCTGGCGGATGCCGAGCCCTCAGGATAGGCCTTCAGGCACTCGTAAAAGCTCATATGAGTTCACTCAAAATCTTCAAGGCCGACTCGCGCCGGGCGGGATAGGTCTTGACCAGAGCACAAACATCCAAAGCATCTTTGGAGTCCGTCAGGCGGAGCAGGCCTTTGTAGGCGGCCTGTTTGTCCAGACGCATGTGGAAATGGCTATCCCCTTCCAATCTCTCCGGTATCTCGCGGCGCAGCCGGAGCTGATCGTCGATGGATAGCTGCTCTCTAAGAATTTGAAAGAAGGCCTGCCCCTCTTTCTTTTTGAGGCTGGCCTCCAGGATTTTGATCTCATTTCCGAAATGGCCCTCTGCGGTCGAGGAGGATATTCTATCCAGGGGGACGAAGATGCTGAGCGCTTCGCGCACCCGGCCCTCGTCTTCCGTCGCTGCCACAAAGGCCCGGAAAGAGACCTTGTCGATCACTTACCACTCACTTACTTTCCTTTGCCGTCGTGAGCCCTGATGCCGGGTCTTGTCTTCTCAGTGCCAAAGCCCTTGTGTCTCTGGCCTCTGCCCTTGCGACCGGCGCTGGTCTTGCCCCGCACGGCTCTGCCCCGGTGGACATCGTTGCAGACCCATTTGAGGTTCTTGTCATTCATGATGGATGGAGCGCAGGGGTCAACCAGAATGACCTCGTACCACTTTTGCTTGCCGTCTTCGGCCACCCAGTAAGAGTTGAGAACTTCCATATTGCGGAACCTTCTGCCAGCCCGCTCCTCTGCTATGCGCTGAATGGACTTGGCCATGGAGATGGTGTTCACGCCCATCTTGCTGGTCTTTCTGTTCCTCTCGTAACGGGACTTGCGCAATCCGCCCCGCCTTACCTTTACACGCGCCACGATGATGCCCTGCTTGGCCTTGTAGCCAAGAGCCCGCGCCCTGTCCAGGCGGGTAGGCCTCTCGATCTTCTGCACGGTCATATCCTGGCGCCAGGCCTTAAGCCTCTCTTGCCGCAGTGCGCCCACGTATCCCTCTCGGGGAGAGGACCAGGCGTCACTGATATACTTGTAAAAAGACTTCATTCCTTTTCACCCATGCCGGTTCGACCCGAAACGGGTCACATTCCGGAACTAGAGGGGAAATTGGCTGATAGGAGATAAAGGTTTGGTAGAGGAAAAGAGGTGAACCGGGGCCCGTTTGGGCTGTTGGCAAAAGATTTGTGTTTGCTCTTGGTCTTGGCGCGCAGGGCTCTAACTCAGCTAGGCTTTCCACTTTATGGTATTGCCCTTCATCTTCACCAATCCCCTCTTCTCCAGGGATCGAGCAATCTCTTCCGCAACCAGGCTGGCATCGATGCTTATGACAAACCTGTCCCCGACATCAAGAATGCACCTGGCTGCAAAGTCCTCGATATCCATTTTTCCCTTTCCCGACTCTTCGATCAGATCCTCTATCACCAATCCCAGTGCCATGATCTTCTGATATTCCTGGTAATATTCATCCTGAAACTCCTCATCGATATCCCGGAATAAGGGGGCAGAGGATTCGTCGATGGTGATCTCATGCTTTTTATCCAGATCTACATCCAACCTCTCCCTGAACATGGGGTCCTCAGGGTCGCAGTCTCTGGGGTCGACGGGAATACTGACTAATGGATCATCGAGGCGTACGCCTATTGGCTCACCGAGCTTGATATCGTTGAGATCGAGGACATTCTCTGCAAAATCCAACGCGATTACATATCCTGCCAAAGATTTTGCGATGTCCTTTCTGGTCTTTTCATCCGTCTCTTCAGAAACACCCGTTTCCAGGTTGAGCCAGTCCCTCTTACTCCTCCAATCCGGGTCCAGCTCAGTCAAAAAGTGATCCCTGAAGCCCTCCTCAGTGGTCGCTTTTTCCGCAGAAACCTTGATGGCAGAAAGAAAGCTCTCGTGCTTCACTATGAGCTTGCCCCTTTCTTTCAACTCGCTTATCCTGCCCTGCAAGGAAGCTGTGAAATCCGTACTGGCCACGACCAGGCCCTTGATATCCACCTTGAATCCGGCATCCTTCAGATAACTGGCGACGGACTTGGCCTCATCCTCATAGTATTCTCCCACCTTGAACATGATACTGGGATCTCGATCCTTGCATATGAGACTTACCAGCGATTTCAGATCCATTGTCCGCCCATGAGAAAC
Source organism: uncultured Methanosarcinales archaeon (assembly GCA_963702455.1). Taxonomy (GTDB): domain Archaea; phylum Halobacteriota; class Methanosarcinia; order Methanotrichales; family Methanotrichaceae; genus Methanothrix. The sequence goes on along the minus strand of CAVPCV010000010.1, from coordinate 96,243 downwards.
ATCCGAGATTAATAAATCATTATAGATAATAATTACATGAAAAAACTCTGAGAATAATTAGGTGCATTCACAAAATAGAGAAATCCGCTCTGATTTGCAGTGGCAATCCTGATTTATGCCCTCAACTCAGGCCTTTAGCGGAATGGTTCGATTCCCGGAAGAATTGGTCTCACACCACTTTGAATTTATGGATAACGAACCTGTGACTGGATTTTCAAAGAGCTGGCTGCAGGCCGCCTTCCCAGAGCGTTCCAGCAGCCGCGACAGTCCAGTTTTTTCTCCAGCTCCTCGGAAACCCAGGCAGGGGCATTGGATTTTCGTATCTCGGCCATGATGATATGCTTCATCAAAGTGCATTCTCGTTCGTCTTGGGCACCGCAGGTATGTTCAAAGAAGATTAATTGGCCGATCTTCGGATAATCCGTCCCCTTTTCTGCGAATTCGCACATATTCTCCAAACCCCTGGCATCAATTTGCAGATTTGTTGATGAGTTCATCCCGACGGCTCAAACTCAGGATCTGAATCATTGCCACTGGCAGCTATTACTCTGGCCAGCATACGCACAATACATAATCATTAAGCGTTATAAACTATATAACTCTTGCCTTTACTAATCCATATTTCAAATAAAATAAATTATAAATTATATACGGACATCTCTCCTGGACGGTCCAAGGATCAGAGACCAAATTTCCACCTAGAATTGAGTGGACGGGGGATGATCTGATGATATGAGATCCGGTTCTTTTTCATCCACTATCTTTTTGGAATCGAATTGAGCCGCCAAACCCTCCATGATCTTCTGGAAGTTTTTATCGGCATTTCTTCTCTTCAATCTGGCCAGTTTAACGATATCGTCTCGATTCGCCTCTCTCCTGGTGAATTGCAGGCCGTCCAGCAATTTTTTCCCGCGATCGGATCTGACGATCACAGTTGAGCATCCATCGGGGCTTCCGATGGAGCCAATGGAAATATCGGCAAACCTTGAGACCAAATCGCCGCAAAATCGACAGCCTTCCCTGACATCATTCACAAGCTCTCGCACGCTGCAAGAATAGTCCCGGTCCTCATGGGAGACGATGAATTTTCCTTTGGCGATCTGAATCTTGTCTGCCTCCTCAAGATCTATTCCCAATAGCTCTTGAATATGAGTCCTCAAATCTCTGTAATCGAAACTCTCAAAACAGAAGAGCCCTAGTAGGAAAATCTCTGCATCCGCAAATTCATCATTGAAATATCCCTTATGCTGCAATTTTCTGATGACTCTGATCTGGCAGGGCGTGCCGACAACAGCAATTTTTCTCTTTCCCTTTTTCAGGGCGTCAATCAGCCGGGGCATTACGGGCACCCGCATATACTTCGTCCCCTTTGCCGCCATTATTCCCTGGATATCATCAACTAGAGCAGCTTTCGCTCCATAAATCTCCCTATTCAGCACCACCACAGCAGCATCGAGCAGGCCCGTCTCAATGCCCCTGGCAAGCAGAGCAGTGACAACTCCGCCATCTTGCCCCTCTATGCCTGTCTCGGCAGCAAATAGTTCGCTATTATACCCTAAATCATCGTCTAGCTCCCCCTTCAGAAATCTCATTTCAATCTCTCTGCAATCCCGGGAGGTGACGGGAAAGATGTTTCTTTGCTCGGATACGGCATTGGTGGGACACACCTGCGCACATGCTCCGCAGCCGATGCAGTCCTCGGATAATTCTCCGTATGGGGTGCCCACATCCCTTTCAATGCCCCGGTTCTGAAAATTAATTGCCGAAACGCCCACCAGTTCTTCACAAACCCGGCTACACAGCCCGCAGAGGACGCATTTTTCATCATCTGATTTGAATCGCAGCTCAGTGATTCCATATTCTCTAGCCAGATCCTGCACTCTTTTCTCCCCGGGACACCTGGCTATAAGCAGCTCTGCTATCATCTTACGAATATCCAGAACCTCAGGAGAGCAGGTTATCACCCTCAGCCCTTCTTCCACGGGATAGTTGCAGGCGGTAACAAATCTCTTCCTGCCATTTTTTTCTATCTCCACAGTGCAAAGCCTGCAAGACCCATAGGGTTCAAGAGAGGGATGATGGCATAAGGTAGGAATATAGATCCCTGCAGACCTCGCAGCATCAAGGATGCTGATGGTGGCCTCTGTTTCTATCTGATGATCATCGATCGACAATTTCAACTTCGTCACCCTCAGTCACCCCTCTTTCCTTTTGCGAAGAGTTCACTTTCCGAAGGCGGTTGGGAGCTGGAATCATCAGCTCGAGTCCGGTCGGACGGAGTCGTTTCGGGCTGAGTCTGGCCAGGCTGACTCGGTTCGGATTGCGAGAGGCCGCGGGATTCCTTCTTGACAGCCCTCACCTTTGCAGGACAGACCTCAAAGCAGATACCACATCGGGTGCATTTTGATTGATCTATAACGGAGATGCCGTCCTTATCTCCCTTGATTGCCCCCTGGGGACAATTCTTCTGGCACAGATCGCAGCCTATGCAAATCTCGGGTTCTACAAAGTATGAAACCAGAGCCTTGCAGGAGAGCGATGGGCACCTTTTCTCAATGATATGGGCCTTATACTCATCTTTGAAGTAGCGAATCGTGCTCAAAACCGGATTGACTGCCGTTCGCCCCAAAGCACAAAGCGAGGCCGTTCTCATCAAACCGGCTATCTCCTGGAGGGTCTCAAGGTCCTCTTCTTTCCCTCTGCCGGAGACGATACCCTCCAGTGTCTCTCGCATTCGCCTCAGGCCCTCTCTGCAGGGCAGGCATTTGCCGCAGGACTCGTCGCAGAGAAAGTCCACAAAATAGCGGGCCAGATCGACGGAACATGTCTCCTCGTCGATGACAATTATGCTGCCCGACCCCATCATGGAGCCGAGCCTCTTGAGTTCATCGAAATCCACGGGCGTTTCCAGATATTGAGCAGGAATTATCCCGCCGGATGGTCCTCCGGTCTGGACTCCTTTGAGCCTCTTATTCCCAGGTATTCCTCCGCCAATCTTGTATATTATATCGGCAAGTGTCATTCCCATGGGAACCTCCACCAGACCTGTATTGTTGACCTTGCCCACCAGTGAGAAGATCTTGGTCCCCTTACTGTGTTCGGTTCCAATGGAATTGAACCACTGAGCACCCCTGTTGATTATCAGAGGCACATTTGCGAAGGTCTCCACATTGTTGAGGGCGCTGGGTAGATTCCAGACACCGCACTCGGATGTATGGACGTATTTCGGTCTGGGCTCACCCACCTTGCCTTCCAGGGCCTTCATCAGGGCCGTCGATTCTCCGGAGACGAATGCACCTGCGCCCTGGTGCACGGACACATCGAAATCAAAGCCGGTGCCCAGTATATTCTTGCCGAGCAAGCCGTATTCTCGAGCCTGGCTGAGGGCGAACTTTGCGTTCTCCACGGCTAGTGGATATTCCATACGCACGTAGATGAAACCGCTGTGCGATCCAATAGCGTACGCTGCAATGATCAGGCCCTCCAGAACGCTGTGCGGATTACCCTCCATGAGCGCACGATCCATAAAAGCACCGGGATCTCCCTCATCGCAATTGACAATCACATACTTGGGCTGGCCAGGAGCCTGGCGAGTCGATTCCCATTTCTGTCCCGTGGGAAATCCTCCTCCTCCCCTCCCCCGTAGATTGGCTTTTTTCACCTCTCCGATAACCTCTTCAGGGGTCATTTCGGATAAGGCCCTGGTTAGGGCACGGTAGCCGCCCAGAGCTATGTAGTCCTCAATATTTTTGGGATTTATTTTTATATTATCTTTTATGAGATGTCGCATCTGGTACTTATAAAATGGAATATCGTTTTCCTGTATTGCCTTTTCGCCGGTTTCCGGGTCCTTATAAAGAAGGCGATCTACCAGCCCACCATTGAGGATCGTCTCCTCCACAATTTCTGGCACATCATCCGGCTGGACCCCGAGATAGTAAATTCCCTGTGGGTATACGACCACCAGCGTTCCCTTTTCGCAAAAGCCGGGGCATCCGGTCTCCTTGATCTCTATCTCTCTGTCCAGACCTCTCATATGCACATCTTTACGAAAGGCGCTGACGACCGACCTGGCCCCAAGAGTTATGCAGCCCGTGCCGGCACATATTGCGACCAGGGGCTTCAATTGATCTCCCCTGGACTCGATTTCAGATCGAAGCCTCTCCAGGTCTTTTATTGATTTGAGCCTCGCCATCCTGCCACTCACTCCCGGCTGTACTGCTTCAATATCCTGTCCACTTTTTCGGATGCCACCCGGCCATGATAATCATCATCTACTACCACTACCGGGCCTATGGCACAGCAGCCCAGGCAGTTCACCCTTCTTAGTGTGAAGTTCATGTCCGGCGTTGTCTCGCCCTGTTTTACCTTCAGTTTTGATTCAGTCAGGTCCAGTATTCTCTGGGAGCCGCGCACCTGGCAAGCAGTGCCCATGCATACGCTTATCTTATGCTTTCCAACTGGACCGAGGCTCATCGCTTTATAAAAACTGGCAATCCTGAATATCCGGCTGGGGGGAATTTTCAGCCTTTCGGAGAGTTCTGAGACGGCATCTCGCGGAATCCAGTTAAACTCGCTCTGCAAGTCCAGCAACAATTGAATTAAAAATCCTTCGGACCCATTATATTTACTTAATATTTCATCCAGCTTCTTCTGGTCAGCATCCCGCATTAGGCCACCTCAGGGGACTCTTCTCGATTTTCTTGAAAGAATAGCACCATGACGCCCTGGAGAGCCGGGCTTAATATCGTTTCAGAGTCTTCGCAAAGAGCTGTCACTGATGGGCAGATCACTGCATCGGGCCGCCGCCAGCCTATCGGTTAGCAACGCCGATCCTGCATCCCTGGCAGTGCAGCCGTTTCTCAAGTTCTTCTGCCATCCAGGTGTGTTCATTGAAGACAATCCCTGAATCTGCTTTCAGCTTCTCCGTCCCTTTTCCTCTTAATCCGGTTATGTTTCAAACCTCCCAGTTTCGCCAGCAATCTGAAGTGGGATGAGCCATGGTCACGTCAAGCTCGGATCGGGCGTTTCAGAGCCGATTGCTTCCGGCCCGCCTCCGCTCGATATACCACTATTAAGCATGAATATATACGTTTGCCTTTCATAGCATTTGTCGGCATGATAGCCGTCGTATCTGTCGCTGTAACGACTGTCCTTGCAATGATTGTCCTCAAAGCTCCGGAACAAGCCGCACCGCCTTTAAATACCTCAGGAAATATTACTCTAACTTGGAGATCTACTCCTTAAGACGGGGCCTATTTCTTGATGCTTTTATGCAGTTTGGACTCGATGGATATATCCTTATCAAGGCGGTAATCGATGCGAATAGAGGTTATAATTCGTTGTACACCCATCTCGGCCAGCTTTTTGTTCGCCAACTCTATCGTCTTGAAGAGCTCTTCAAAGCTGTTCGCCTCAATGGCTGTAGACATGGGTCCGGGAACGAACTTAACCCCGGATTCCCTCAGGAGCTCATGGATCGCCAGCACATAATTGGAGGCGCTGGTTCCCACGCCCATGGGGATGGTAGAGAATTCTGCGACTATCATAATAGACTCTTCTACTGGTGGAGCAGACGATTCTTACGCCCGGCCAATCTCGCTGATCAGCCTCTTTGCATAGGCTGCCGGGTTCTCTGCCTCATAGACCGATCTGCCCACAATCAGATAATCAGCCCCTGCCTGCAGAGCCAGTTGGGCCGAGCCTCCCTGGGCTCCCACTCCCGGTGAAATGATGATCCTGTCCCCGATGATGGAACGGATGAGCTTGATCCTCTCCGGGCGTGTGGCCGGGGCCACCACACCACTGGCGCCTGCCTCCACCGCCATCCGGGCCATGCTCTCTGCCTGGGGTGCCATGAATTGCTCGGCCCCGGGGTGGCTCATCTCCGTGACGGCATATAGATCCGCGCCATAACTTGCGGCGCAATCGGCGCAGGCGATCAGGGAGTCTTTGCCCGGGAAGGCCTGGGCGATGATGGCGCTTGCTCCTGCCTCCAGCACTGCCTCGCATATGAGCCGGTTGGTGTTAGGAATATCAGCGACTTTCAGGTCGGCGATAACGGGTGCATATGCGCTGATCTCTTTGACTATTTTCAAGCCCGCAGGAAGGATGAGGGGGTAGCCGATCTTGATGGCATCGAAGTAGTCTTTCAACTGCTCTGCCAGCGTCAGGGCTCTATCCCGAGAGACGACATCCAGCGCCAGGATTAGCTGAAGTATCTCGATTCATACGCGCCTGAACCGTCGTATGCTCTCGTATTTATGCCTTATCAGGTTCCTCCATGACTGCAAGTATTGGTCGTGACATGTCCTCTCCTGCATGATAACCGTAGAGAGCTTCCAGGTCGGCTTCGATTGCATGCATAAATCTAGCATTAGGTATCTCCATGGGGCATAGTTCCTCGCACTGGCCGCAGTCTATGCAGGAATCAGCAACGTGGGCGTAGCGCAACAGATGGAATCCGAACTCTGGTGGAACCTTGCCAGGAAATGCAGGTCATATAAGGCTTGATGGTATTGAAAAGGGCCGGACATACCTCCACACAGGTGTAGCACTTGATGCATCGACCTGTCTCCTCAATCATCATCTTCAGTCGCTCCCGGCTGCTCTGCAGTGGTGCGAAATCGCGCTCACGCCAGGTGTCTGCCAATTTCAATACTGCGTCCTCTCTTCTCTTTCGGGCCTTGATGCACGAAGCGTCCGGAACGTCCGTTCCTATGGCCTTTGCCTCCAGGGCTCTGTTGATCAGCTCCGCACCCCGCTCGCTGCATACTTCGACAAAAGTGGCCTTTCCCACCAGGTCTTCCCTGACGCCCCACTGCCCGCAGGCCAGGTCCGCATATCTCGGAACCTTCATCCTGCAGCGTCTGCAATTGCTTCTTCTGCCGTAACCTGCTTCCTCCAGTTTGGGAATGGAGATATCTTTCTGCTGATCTTTCTCCTGGCCGTCATAGGTGATGTACAAATGCCCTTTGTACATCGTCTCTTTTGTTACCGTTTCTGGATCAACCTCAAAGACTTCCGAAACCAGTCGCCTCATCATGGCAGGAGTCGTAGACCCTCCGCAATTAAGGCCGATCATCAACAAATTGTCCAGATCAAGCTGCTTTCTCTTCGCCTGCTCGTAGACTCCCATCACATCGCAGCCTTTGAGGGCTGCCCCGATCTTCAGCCCTCTTGCGCCCTGCAGATATTTCCCGAAAAATTTGGAGAGGAGAAGCGTGCCCTCATAGATGGACCCCCCGGTCTCCAGGACCTCTTTCGGGTCAGTGATGAGAACGGGCCAGGCATCGTATACGTCTTTGCCTTTCTTGACGGCGAGCACAGCGTCCACTATGCCTTCCTCAAGAGCGAACTTGAGCAGGGCTGTGACTGCACCTCCTGATTCGCCGTTTTTTCTGATCTCAGGATCGCTGGCCGAGACGTGAATCAGATCCCCTTTTGCATACACTACTATCACACATCACACCCCAATCTTTTCGACCAAAACGGCACACGCTTTGTATTCAGGAATCTTTGCTATGCAGTCCACTGCATTGTTGGTCAGGATGTTGGCGGCACACTCCTTGAAATGGAACGGTATGAAGACCTCTCCTTTTTTGATGTCTTCCGTCACCCGCGCCGGAATCTCGATCTTGCCCCTGCGGGATGAGACCCGAACCATCTCTCCGTCGCTTATGCCCAGTCTTACAGCGTCGTCGTCTGAATCTCCACCCAGCCGGTCTTGACCTCATTATCCAGAGTCTCTGAGCGGCGGGTCATGGTTCCAGTATGCCAGTGCCAGATGCTCCTTCCCGTGGTCAGAATCATTGGATACTCGGAATCAGTGACCTCAGCCGGAGGCCGCCAGTGCACCGCTGTGAAGATGCCCAGGCCGTCGGCTGGTGGAGAATCTTTCTGTATGGAGTATCTGTGTTCCCGGATGACTCGCGTCCGGGCACGGCCACTGCAGTGCGTAAGGATGCTCCAGCCGTTCGTAATTCATTCCCCCATAAGAGGGTGTAACCTCGGCGATCTCGTCGAAGATCGAGCGGGCATCACTGTAAGGGAACTGTTTTTCGAATCCCATGAGCCTGGCAAGCTCGCAGACGATGAGCCAGTCCGGTTTTGCCTCCCCCGGCGGATCGATGGCCTTCCTCCATCTTTGCACCCGCCTTTCCGTATTGGTATGGGTTCCATTCTTTTCGGCGTAACAGGCCGCGGGAAGGACGACATCTGCAAACTCTGCCGTCTCGGAGAGAAAGATCTCCTGGGATACCATGAATTCAACGTTCTCCAATGCCTTTCGAACATGATTCAGGTCGGGGTCGGAGAGCATGGGGTTCTCGCCCATCAGGTACAGGCACTTTATTTTGCCGGGCTGGTCTGCCAGCAGGTCGATCATCTCGGTGGCGGTATAGCCCGCGTCCCCGGCGACTTCATCCACGCCCCATAAACTCATCATTTTGCTGCGGGAAACAACGTCTGCCACTTTCTGATAGCCGCTGTACACATTCGGTAAACAGCCCATATCGCAGGCGCCCTGGACGTTGTTCTGGCCGCGGAGGGGGTTGACTCCGCTGCCCGGTTTTCCGATGTTGCCAGTCAGCATCATCAGATTGGCAACGGACTTGACATTATCCACCCCGAGTGGTGTGCTGGGTGATCCCCATGGAGTAGATAAGGGCGCAGGGCTTGGATTTTGCTATCCATTCCGCGGCTGTGATCAGGTCGGATTCAGGAACACCGGTGATCTTTGATACGTTCTTGAGGTTGTACTCCTCCGACATGACCGTCTCTCGCAGGGAATCAAAGCCCTTTGTTCTGCTGTCGATGAATTCCCTATCCTCCCAGCCGTTCTCGATGATATGGTGCATGAGCCCGTTGAGCAGTGCCACATCGGTACCGGAATACATGGAAAGGCAGAGGTCTGCCTGCTTCGCTGTAGGCGTGCGCCTGGGGTCGGCATAGATGATCCTGGCACCATTCTTTCGGGCAATGACCAGCCTCCTTGCGATCAGGGGATGCTGTTCAAAGGTGTTGCTTCCAATGACAAATATGCACGATGCCTTCTCCAGATCCAGTATGGAATTGGTCATGGCTCCTGAGCCAAAGACCTCCGAAAGCCCCGCAACGGTTGAAGAATGGCAGAATCTGGCACAATTGTCCACGCTGTTGGTCTTCAATACCACGCGGGCAAACTTCTGCATGACGTAGTTATCTTCATTGGAGGCTTTGGCAGAAGAAAGGCAGCCGAACTCCTCCGGTTTGTAGGATTTGGAATTTTTCCGCGATCAATTGATAGGCTTCGTTCCCAGGTGGATTCAACAAAGACTCCGTCCTTCTTTATCAAGGGCCTGGTGAGGCGGTCATTGCTATGGATGAACTCGTGGGCGTACCGTCCCTTCTGGCAGAGTTTGCCCTCATTCACAGGAGGGCTGTGCCAGGGCTCTATCCCCAGAACCCTGTTGCCCCTGACCACCAGATAAAAACTGCATCCTGTGCCGCAGTATGGGCAGGTGGTTGGAACAAATTTCAAATCCTTCCATTCTCATTCCATTCCCTTGTCAAATATCAAAACCTTAAGGTATTATATTGTTCAAAGTATAAAGAGAGTTCTGATTTGACTTTCATCTTGTGCAAAAAGATGCAAAAAGAAAAGCTTGATCGCTGTCGCTTGGCTGGCCGCGACCATTAGGCTTTCTCGCGCTGCCACTGCAACCAGATCGGTCTGTGATCAAAAACGGCCATTATACAAACAGATATCGTGCGAGTTAGATGACAAGAGGATCGGGATCAAAGCATCCAGAAGGGAAGATGCTTCAATACCGGACTATCCGTACAAAGCTATGTATCCGAGCCTGCCCGGCGTTGAGGGCGCCCCAGTCATAGCGCGGGAGGCCCGCAGGCCGACTCGCGGAACCCCGTAAGAAAGTGCGAAGATTGTCCTTCAAAGATAGTTGATTTCCTCATTTAAACGCATAAAATCATATCACCATATTTGGGGCCGTGGGCGTGATGCGCTAGTGACGGGGCACTCCAGGCCGTGCCGACCTCACCTAACCCCGCGGCTGAGGGGAAATCTATGAAACCCTGCCTTTCAAAATAACACAAATCGCCAATCATCTCCACTGCCTCGCGCAGGTCGCCCACCACCTCGCTCCCCTGGCGCTCGCCTTTGCGGTCCAGGAAGAGCGCATCCAGGCCCGCATCGAGAGCAGATTCGTAGTCGTAGTTGTAGTGGTCGCCGATGTGCAGGACCTCGATTGGCTTGGCTTTCATATGGGCACAGACGGCACCGTAGAGCAGAGGTGATTTCTTCACCTCCCGGAAGTCGCTGGTGGCAGAGAAGGTCTCGCGGAAATAGTCCTGCAGGCCGTCCAGCTCTATATCGATGAACTCGCGGGCGGCGTTGGATGTCACCACCAGCTCATAGTCCTGGGCCAGAAGATCCAGCACCTCCTCCACCTCAGAATAGACCTCGATCTCATCCTCGTAGAGCTCCAGCAGCTCATCTTTAGCTATCGCGAGGCCGAATTTGTCGATCCAATATTTGAGGTCGTACCATTCCAGGTGGTCGCTGCCGATCTTCATGTACTCGCCGACCACGTATTCTTTGGCGGCAGGAAAGTCAAGGCCAGCCTTCTCTGCATAGAGTTGGGGCATGCCTTCCATCCAGACCTTGTCCACGAACCTGGATTTGACCAGGGTGCCATCCATGTCCAGGGATATGACGCGAATCATCTTAAACTCCTGTTGAAGAGGAACGAGTAGCCTTTTGGGTTATTATTCTTTCCGGAAAGAAAGCAAATTTTTAAGTCGAAAAAACTATACCCTCGGGCGAGAAATGGATTTCGATGGATAATCGGTTGGTCTACAGCCCGGTGGGAATGCTTCTCATGCTATTTTTGGCATTCTTGCTCTTCATAGTGGTGGGCTTTCTCTTCTTGAATCTGGCCAGGACTGCCTTCACCAAGATCGGTTTCTCCTGGGGCGAGGCGCTCTTCGTGCTGCTCGCTTCGCTCCTGGGCAGCAGCATAAACATACCCGTGACTGACATGCAGTGCAGCGCTCCTATGGTCCGGGAAAGATACGTCCGGGCCTTCGGCATCCCATATCGAATTCCTGTGGTGGAGAACATGAGCTGCGACACACTGCTGGCCATTAATGTTGGTGGGGCCGTGATTCCGTCTCTGATCTCCATCGCGCTCGTCTACAGGTACCCTGCATCTTTGTCATATGCTCTGGCCGGGATCGCATTCGTCGCCATCATAACCAACCGTGTTGCGAAACCCGTGCCTGGCCTGGGAATTGTAACTCCCGCGCTTCTTCCCCCAGTGATTGCGGCTCTGGCGGCGTTCTTAATGGTCTATGTATGGGGGGCCTCTCATGATCTGATCTTCCTCATCGCCTATGTAGGCGGAACTCTGGGAACGCTTATAGGCGCGGACATCTTGAACCTGGGCAAGATCCGCGATCTGGGGGCGCCCGTGGCCAGCATCGGTGGAGCCGGGACCTTCGACGGAGTCTTCTTGAGCGGCCTGATCGCTGTGCTCCTGGTGTGATCGAAATGGTTGGAAAAATGGTTTTTCAGGATTTAGGACAGAGGCCGAAAATATGAGCTTCAGGGGTTTTTTGCAGGATCTGGAAAGTGCGGGACAGATGAAGAATGTGCTGGAATCCGTATCTCCCATTCTTGAGGTCACGGATCGCGCCTGGGGCGCCGGGCCTATATCATTTGAAAATGTAGCGGGGCACAGGTGCTGCCTGAATATACTCGGGACGCGAGATCTGCTGGCCAGAGCTCTGGGCATTCCCGTCAAAGATATGGTCAGGCATTTGTCTTCCGTCGGCTACCAGGGTCCTGTCCGGGAGGTGAATTCCTCGCCCTTTATGGAGTGCGTCTCCAAGCCTGATCTATCCCGTCTGCCCATTCTGACTTACTTTAAGGGAGACGGCGGCCCCTACATCACCTCTGCTGTGGTGGTAACTCAGTTTGAGGGCCGGATCAACGCCTGCGTTCACCGGCTGATGGTTGCGGGCAAAGACCATCTGGCGGCAAGGCTCGTTCCCGGCCGGCATACTCATCAGTTCTGCCAGGCGGCCTGGTCCCGCAACGAGGAGGTGCCCGTAGCCATCGCCATTGGCGTGGACCCGCTGGTGCTCATGGCGGCATCGACTCGCGTTCCCCCTGAGATGGAGTTCCAGTATGCTGCCGCCTTACGCGGCGCCCCGGTAGAGCTGGTGCGCCTGGAGAACGGTGTGCCCGTACCGCACGCTGAGATCGTGCTGGAAGGTTATATAACAGGCGAAAAAGCGGCAGAAGGGCCATTCGTCGATATCACCGGCACCCGGGATCTCGTTCGTCAGGAGCCAGTCATCCGGCTCACCAGGATGATGACCTGCGAAGACCCCATCTATCACGGCCTCTTGCCCGCCGGTGGCGAGCATAAGATGCTCATGGGAGTGCCTTACGAGCCGCTCATTTACAGGGCGGTCTCCAAAGTGGCCAAAGTAAAGGACGTCCTGCTAACGGAGGGCGGATGCTGCTACTTCCACGCTGTGGTGCAGATCGAGAAGGAGACGGAGGTTGATGCGCGAAGGGTGATAGACGCCACAATGCAGGCGCACGGCTCTCTGAAGCATGTATTGGTTGTGGACACAGATATTGATATCCACGATCCTCTGGACCTGGAGTATGCCATTGCCACGCGCATGCGCGGGGACGAGGACATCGTGTTTTATCCGAATGTGAGGGGCAGCACTCTTGACCCCCGAAGCAAGGACGGCATCACCACCAAAGTGGGAGTCGATGCAACGGCCAAGCTGGATCGCCTCTGGAAGTTCCAGAGAGTTACGCCAGCAGGCCAGGGCTGAAATTACCTGAAACGCCCATTAACTTAGGATGGAGGGTCATACGTAACGGATGAAAATCAAGATGCATTGACATCATCGACTTGACCTTATGCCAAAGTCGTGGATCCGTCCAGACATTAGCTCTCTCGACTAGTCTGCGGCTTAACCGCCGTCGCTCGGCCGGCCGCGGCCCGGGAAAGGTGCCCCCAACCATAGCGCGGGAGGCCCGCAGGCCGACTCGCGGCACCCCGGAAGATTGTACGAACGTTGTCCCTGCTGGCATCGGATAGATCCAATCTGCAACGACCGCGGGGGACAATCAATGAAGCTTTGCCCTTTATGTTTTGAATTTTTTGCGGCTCATTTGGCCATGGGGCCTCGATTTTCGTAATCTCAGATCTCCAGGTAAAGGCGAATGCTGTAGATGGTGATAATCCCCAGGATCACGGATACCACCAGGGCCACTATTTCGAATAATACATCGATCATTTTATCACATCTATCTTGGCGTGCTTCTGATCCATTTGCTTTTCTCTCTCCGGGATTATTCCCCTCTGAAACTCTGCCGGGCCGAGCACCTGCGCCGATTTCACGCCGGTGATTATGGCCATAAGCCTCACTTTTCCTGCAAACTCGGGCCTGATCCTGGCTCCCCAGATGACATTGGCCCTCGGGTCCAGGTCCAATGTGAGGGCCCCGGCGATGGAGGCAGCTTCCTTCAGGGTCATATCCGGCCCGCCGGTCATATGCAGGAGGCAGGCTTTGGCGCCCCGAAAGTCCACATCCAGCAGCGGATTCTTGAGAGCCGAGCGCACGATCTTCTCCGGGCTGTTCTTCATGCTGCCCTCACCTACGAACATGAAAGAAGCTCCACCGGTGCTCATGATGGTGTGCACATCAGCATAATCAAGGTTGATGAGCGAAGGAGAGGTCAGAGTCTCGCAGATTCCCTGGATGATCTCGGCTATAATCTCATCGACCACGAAGAAGGCCTGCTTAAGAGGCAGGTGGGGCGCGCATTCCAGGAGGCGGTTGTTGTCCAAAACGATAGTTGTATCGGCATAGGTCCGTAGATTCTCCAGCCCCTCCTCGGCCACAAAGAGCCGCGCTCTTTCCACATGGAAAGGAGTTGTCACCATGGCCACCACGAGAGCACCCAGCTCTCTGGCCATCTGGGCCACCACAGGGGCCGATCCTGTGCCCGTGCCTCCTCCCATGCCAGCCAGGATGAACACCAGGTCCGCGCCCCGCATGAGCTCCTCCAGCTCCTGCTTTGCGCTCTGGGCCGCCTTTCTGCCCACCTCCGGGTCTCCTCCTGCGCCCATGCCCCGGGTGAGCTTCCGCCCTATCAGAATCTTCTTTTCTGCCTGCACGGTTTTGAGGTGCTGGCTGTCCGTGTTTATGGCCACGGTCTTTGCTCCCTTGATGCCCATCTTGACCAAGAGGCTCACGGTGTTATTGCCTGCCCCACCGCAGCCCAAGACCAGGATCCTGGGCATGCCAAAACCGTCAGCATACTCAGAAAATTCTAGAGATTCCCCTAAATTGCCTTCCATCCCAAATTCCCCTTCAATTGCTTTGCTCATAACCAACTAGTGGTATATGTTAATAATAATTGCGGACAGGTGGCCCCAACCGGGTCTCCAAATGATATAAGAATGATCAAAGCGCTATTGGGACTCTGAATGTCATCGCTGAGGGGCGCGGAGGACCTGGCAGAGTTCATATGCAAATACTACTCAGGCCGCATAGTTGAGGTGGGAGCAGGCCATGAATCGGCTGTCGCCCGACTTTTGTTGGCACACGGATTGGATGTAGTCCTCACGGATATAGACGAACGCATTTTGGACGGCACGCGCGTGGAGAAAGACGACGTATTCGCGCCCCGGATGGAGCTTTACCGGGGGGCAAGCCTCCTCTACTCCATCCGCCCTCCCCTGGAGCTGCAGATAGCCATGGGCGATCTGGCCGCGCAGGTGGGTGCGGATGTCCTGATCCGGCCCTTGCAAGATGAAGTGGCAGAACTGCCCGGATTTGCGAGAAGGTTGGTCAATGCGGGGGAAGCCAGGTTTTACCTGTTCAAGGGAAAGGGTTTGAAAGGGCAGTAGGTAGATTATTGCAGTGGCTGCGATTACACAATCCATCAACTGCTCCGTCGTAATGTATCCAAGCCTGCCCGGCGTTGAGGGCGCCCAGATCCACCCGCGCGTAATACCCGCGCGCGGAATACCACCAGAAGCAGACTATAGGAAAGAATACAGAAGGAACGCGAACTGCATCCATGCCCGAAGTCCCTGAAGGCCAGAGATCTGCAGCGGTCTTACGCTCGCTCGCGCCTCCACGCATGCACTCCCGCACACGCACGCGCGCGCGTGGCTCCGCCAGCCGGGTCCCGGGGGTTTTGCTGGCATCCGGGCTCGAGCGATTCTTTGGCCTCCTGGTCATAGCCTTTGGTCATATGTTGAGCTGGGCATATACGAGTAAATCTTTCTTCACAATTATTAATAGGTGTGAAAATTTGAAAAGTCAAAACGACGACGATGCACACCGTCGCAATTTAGTATCGGTCTTCGGCGAGAAAGGCTAAGCATCAGGGTAATCGTCATTCTAGCTCGGAAGTGAGCGGCGAACACTGTAAGACGGCAGGTCCAGCATCGATTGTCGGATCTCTTCAAAAGGAGCGCTGTTCCAAGGCCCCGTCCTGCCTCGCCTACGACCTTGCTCTACACCGCCAATTATCACCGGAAGATTGATGTCCTTGAACTTGTAACATCAGCTGAATTATCAAATTAAGGATATATTCGACATCTAATAGTGCGGTCAAAATGTAGGCCTCTGGCGAGGTGTGCTATGGCTAATGATGATCATAACCCCAAGAGACTGTCCAAGGTTTGCAGACGAATAGATGAACTCAAAGCGAGTGCTCTAAATGATCCCATTCGTGCAGAGAAGATCCTGGATAACGGACTCGAGGCACTCCGGGCCACCCAAAAAGATCATTCCATAGAAAGAGAGGAGCAGTTTTTTTATGATGAAAAAATGATTCGGTCTCAAATAGCGGAGGATGACCGCTACAGCACTCTTATAAAGACCGCATTTGAGAGCATCGCCATCAGCGTGGATGGCATCATTGTTGAAGCTCATGAGGATTTTGCCCGAACCAACGGTTATGAACTCTTTGAATTGATTGGAAGACATGTGACAGACTTCCTCGTCCCTGAGGAACATGAGAGCGCTATTCAGGCTCTGAGGAGCAGCGAAGAACGCATGGGTGAGTTTTCTGCCCTGAAAAAGGACGGCTCGACGTTTGCAGTCGAGGCGCACGGGCGAATTATAGAGCGAGATGGGAAACCTGTGCGTGTGACGGTTATACGCGATATCACTGAGCGCAAGGAGGCTGAGATGGAGCTGCGCAGATCAAGAGATGAGCTGGAGCTCCGGGTCCTGGAGAGGACCGCCGATCTGGTGAAAGCCAAAGAGACAGCTGAGGCAGCAGTCGAGGCCAAGGCAGCATTCCTGGCCAATATGTCCCATGAGCTGAGGACGCCCATGAACGCAGTGATCGGCTTCTCAAGTCTCCTCCTCGAGGAGCCTCTATCCCCCGATCATAGAGATTATATAGAGAGGATCAGAGCAAGCGGCGAGGCTCTCCTGACCCTCATAAATGATATACTGGATTTCTCCAAGATGGAAAAGAAAAAGACGATCATCACGCTCAATCCGCTCTCCATCAGGACTCTGTTGGAGGAGTCCATGGATATGGTGGCTGTCCAGGCTGAAGAGAAGGGCTTGAAAATGAGTTACACCATTGGCTATGGCACCCCTGACGCCATCATTGGAGACCACGGGAGGCTTCGGCAGATTCTTGTCAACCTGCTCTCCAACGCCGTCAAGTTCACAGATGCGGGAGAGGTATCTGTGTCTGTTTTCGCCAGGGAAATCGATGGGGGAAAGCATAGATTTTCGTTCGCAGTTAGGGATACGGGAATAGGCATACCTCCTGACAAGATGAGCATACTCTTCCAGCCCTTCAGCCGGGTAGACACCACTATGAGCAGCAGATATGACGGTAGTGGCCTGGGCCTTGCCATCAGCAAGAATCTCATAGAGCTCATGTGCGGCCAGATCTGGGCTGATAGCGAGGAGGGACGGGGCTCGACCTTCCACTTCACAATTGATTCCGAAATTGTCCAGGATTTATCCCGCAGATCGGTGACTCCAGCCAAGCCCTTCAATAATATGGCTGAAGGACACCCTCTGAGGATCCTGGTGGCAGAGGATAACTCCTCCAACCAGAAGGTTTTGGTGGAGATGCTCAAGAGGATGGGCTACTGGCCTGATGCCGTAGCAGATGGACGAGAGGTGATCGAGTCCCTGGAACGCAGGCCTTATGACATAGTATTCATGGATGTGAGGATGCCTGAGATGGACGGGCTCAAGGCCACTCAAGAGATACGCAAACGCTGGCCCGTCAACGGGCCGAAGGTCATAGCAATCACGGCGTATGCACTATCCGGAGATAGAGAGAGGTGCCTCGAAGCAGGCATGGACGATTATATCGCAAAGCCTGTGCAGAAGGGAGAAATTGCCGAAATTCTGAAAAGGTATGCCCTGGAAATTCAGTGAATCAGATCATAACACCTTATGCCCGGCCCAGATGAGCTTGGCCAGGTATGCATCCAGAGCATGGTAGGGCACGCCCGCCAGGGGAATCTTGTTGCCCTCCTGTCTCCAGCCTTGCCCAGCAGGCCCAAAAATTGCCTCCTGCAAGAGACATATTTCTTTATACTATGGATTGATCTTTAAACAATTGTCCTGTCATAGATTATCGATATCATTAAAATAGGAAACTCCTAAATATATTTTGGCTTAACGAAGAGATCGCAAGATATATCTAGTTTACAGTCCTTACAGCGTTGCCATGCACAAGAAAGCGGGCGGAATTGAAGCCAGGAGCGTACTTGCACCTGAAAGTGATCACGCAGCCGCGAGGATGCCCGCAACTAGCCGAATTCCCGTATCGAAAGTTGTTTGGGGTGAGCTAGCTGGGCTCAAGAAACCAGGAGAAACTTACGATCACCTCTTAGAGGGGATGATAGAAAGAGAAAAAAAGAACCGGCTATTTGAGGATATGGATCGCATCGAGAAAAGAGGCCGGTTTGTGGCAATGAAATGGTAAACTTCGGTGTTCTTATCGATGAAGATGCGCAGGAGTTCCTCGATAATCTACCAAAGAAGAGTCACGATATAGTCAAAGCTAAGCTCCGGGTCCTTGAGGATGATCCGTTTCCCGGGTAAAGGCGGTGACAAAGAGCTGCTTAATTCTCCGAAACACAAAGAACTTTTTAGACTCCATATTGCCCGATCATATACTGCTTTTTATCACATCTTTCTCGATGAAAAGACCGTGAAGATCTTATGGCTCGGCACCATCGAACAGGCACACAAGCAATACGGTCGATCCAAAAAGAAATGAATTAAGAAAGTTAATGGCGTGAGGACAGAATGAAGTCTCTTCCTGTTGTACACCTTCAGCAAATACTCGGGCTACATCTTGCGAGGGCTTTGCAGAGACTTGCAAGGAGAGGCGGATGCCGGCCGGGTGATGGACGAGCCCTCGCTCCACGGGAGTAGCTCTCTGCCAGGACCCGAGACA
Organism: uncultured Methanosarcinales archaeon; assembly: GCA_963702455.1. GTDB lineage: Archaea > Halobacteriota > Methanosarcinia > Methanotrichales > Methanotrichaceae > Methanothrix. The sequence continues at coordinate 77,750 of CAVPCV010000010.1, read as the reverse complement.
ATCCGATCTACGCTACAATCTGGGCCTCTGCTGCGGTCCTCGGCCGCGTGTGCGCCAGCCGTTGGACCATTTGCGTTTGGTGCAATTTCCCGGGCTTCGCGCATTGCTCGCATGATGCTATCCCAATATGGCTGCCTCGAAGAGCATCTGCCTCTTGGCGGCAAGCTGCCAATCCGGCATGCTGAATGCTTTGATGCTATAGTAGAAGATCACCCTGCCCAGCAATACGATTATGGTTTATAATATCACAATAATGCGATGGCAATAAAATAGTTGAAACAAATGCCGGTCTCCCGGCACTTGGTTTATCTAGCTAAGCCGTCTTCTGGCCCTCGACGCTTCCCTTCCAGGAGTCCCCGCTGGGAGAGAATGCCTGGTAGTCTCCGGAGGCCATATCTCCATTTCGAGTGAGATTGAGCTTATAGAGGCTGATTGGGTTCGCGGTGGTTACATCCAATTGCACCCTTTCATCCGTCTGAACCATTCCTGATACCGTCACATCGAGGGTGTTGTTGCCCTCTCTGATTTTGCCGGCTCCAAAGAGGTTGCTGTCCGTCTGGAAGAGGGTCAAGGCCAGATCCCTCAGGACGCTGTCGTTGAGTGTGAAGGACCAGCTTCCGCCCAAAGATGCCGCTACCACTGTTTGGGCAGGCGGCAGTTCCGATGTTGCTGCCGGGGTTACTTCTTCAGTTGACGTGGTGTCTTGGGAAGCTGAAGTTGCATCCTCTGCGGTATTACTGGATGACGTCTCGGCCTGATCCCGGGAGGCCCAGGGAGTCTTTCCACTTTCTGAAAGACTGTTTGGCATGGTCCAGTTCTGCGAGACCTTATCCTTTTGTGCCTCTCTGGATAGCTGAGGAGTTGCAGCCTGTCCTGGCGGCGGTATAAGAACGATCTCCTCCCCTCCTTCAAGCAACTGATCCGCAGTTAGAGACTGTTGATCATCCCAATTAGCGCAAAGAGCCGTCATCGCCAGAAAGGCAATGAAAAGCATTGATGATAGTATTAACATTTTAAATCTCATGACATCTCGACCTTTTCAAATAGATTGAATCCTTATGAATGGATGCGGTTCTCTGGAAGTTGACCGTCTGTATGCTATTTTGGTGCCCCATTCGCAATTGCTATGAAATTTATTAGTTGATAAGCTTAATGGTTATACGACAAATAGCGTTAAAAATGGAAACGCAGGTTCTAGCCGATCTTTCCCATGGCAATCCCCTTCCCCGGCACATAACTGGCACTGTAGATATGATAGTCTCCCGACAGAGATTTTCCATTCATAGTCAGCGCGAGGCGGAAGAGTGAGAGCTCGTCGGTGAGAATATCCAGATTCAGTTTATTTCCTGTGGTGGTCCCGGTTGCGGTGACATTCCGAGCATCGCCTTCTACCGCTATTGTGCCCTTGCCAAATATGACGTCGTTTGACTGATACATCTCCAGCTCGACGACTCTATCCGCGGTATCCCGCAGATCCAGATGCCATTTGTTCGAGGGGCTCAAAAGGCGTGCCTTGGGCTGAGAGGACCCCAGGTTTTCAGGCACATTCCTTCCCATTATCACCGGTGTGGCGCTGCCTTTCTGATCCTGCAGGGGATTAAAGAGATCATCCGCCATGGTTTCTCCAATGTCCGCCTTCGCTGCGGCGGCCCAGTGGATCGTTTTCCTGGGCATTAGCGTTTGCTGCCAGGAAGACAAAAAGCAAAATGATAGCCAGATAGTTCATCCAATTCATTATAAGCCTCCCTTCGAAGAAAGAGCTCATTCAGGCCCCGCGCGCTGAACCCCGATCTTCTCTCCCTTCTTCAATTGCTTCAGAATTTTTTTCGCCATCTCCGATGATTTGGCGACCCGGATGTCTCCTCTGCGGCCCACGGTAGCTGTGAACACTGGCTCCTCGCCAACGCAGACCTCCACCGACTCCCCAGCCATGCCTTCCAGCCATATGATGATGTGCTTGGCTGTCTCCTCCATCCTGGGTGCAGGAAGGTCGGCCTCATCCTTGGTGCGGACGTCAATATGCATCCCCAGGTTCTTCTCAATCTGGTCGATGTTCTTGCCGGCCTTGCCTATTACTCTCGCCGCCTCATCCTGGGGAACGTGTATAACGGCGCTGGAGTCGGTGAGCATCTCCACCTTGAAGGGCCCCCGCACATGATGGGATATCTCCTTCTCGATCTCGCGGCTTGCCAGCTTCCAGGAAGGCTTCTTGCTCTCCCTGGATACGGGCATGACCACGATCTCTTCGCCATAAGTATACATTTCGTACTCGGCAAGACCTGTCTCGAAGTCCTTGACCACAATCACCGGCCGGGCCAGGTCCGCTTCCACCATGCCTGATGGAACCTTGACCACAAACTCCACATCCAGGACTTTGGTGACCTCTCCCTTCTCGATGAAGACCACCGTGTCCACGACCTGCGGTATCATGCCCATGTCGACCCTGCCCAGAAGCCGCTGCAGGGCATCGATGGGCTTGTTGGCATGCACCACACCGATCATGCCCACACCGGCGAGCCGCATGTCTGCGAAGACCTGGAAGTCGCGCGTCTTTCTGACCTCATCGTAGATGGTGTAATCCGGTCTGACCAGCAGCAAAATATCGGCCGAGGCTTCCATACTGCCCTCCAGAGGCCCGTACTGGGTGATCTCGGGAGGAACCTGCAGATCGCGAGGCGATTCCAGCGTCTTGACCACATAGTTGCAGTTCAGGAGGTACTCGGCAATACCGGCCGCAAAGGTGGACTTGCCCGAACCCGGCGGCCCGGCGATGAGAATTCCTCTCTGGCCCTCCTTGAGCCGTGTCTTGAGCATCGCATTATGCCGGTAAGAATCAAAGCTCACCTTGGCCACTGGCCTAACTGCGGTTATCTCCAGGCCATCGGAGAATGGAGGCTTGGCTATGGCGATTCTCATAGGCCCGATCTGGATTATGGCGGCACCTATCTTCTCCATCTCGATAAATCCTTCTGGATCCGCCTTGGCTCGCTCGTAGATCTCCCGGGAGAGGTCTCTAAGCTCCCTCTCGGATAGAGGCCGCTCGCCCAATCTTATCAGGGTGAAGTCCCCCACACGGCCGCGTTTGGCCATGGGCAGCGCATTCTCCTTGAGGTGAACGGAGAGAGTATCCTCTGTGAAGTACCTGTCCAGTGATAAGGGCTTGATAGGCTCGCGCTGGGGGCGGACATACTCCACGTCCAGCCCCATGGCCTCAGCCACGCGGGACTGGACCTGATCACTGGTAAGAAAAGATGCCCCAAGTTCGAGGGCTACATCCCTGATCATGGCATCTATCTCTCCTCCACCTGCAAGCTTGATCTGGTCCAGGTTCGGCCTGATGCCCACGTATTCCAGTTCGATCTTGCCCATCTTAGCAAGCTCTGAGAGCTTTCTTAATTCCTCCAATCCTCTTAAGCCAATTTCTCGCCCGTGGTTGGCCTGTGCTTCCAGCTCCGCAACCACTGCTTCGGGCACAACGATCCTCCGGCCCTGGAGCTCTCCTGCTTTGATCCTCGCAGAAACCCTGCCGTCTATTACCACACTGGTATCTGGCACTAACGGTTGCGCCATTGTCTAAAACATCCTTTAATTATCAATTATCGGCTAAATCTAAAATAAAGCTAGAGATATACTATATCCATCTTTCGCTTTTTAGCAATCCATTCCAGCATGTAGTCGATATCCAATTGCCTTCGGGTCTGAAGGCCGGCCTTCACCACCATGATAGGACCAGTCTTCATGGCCTCTGATATCTTTTGGGAGTCTGCGGCCCCAAATCCGGGGTCCAATCTCCTCAAGATGCAGAGCTTGATATCGCTACAAGCAAATCCTTCATCCGTTCTATGCCCAAACTCGATGCAGACATTTCCCGGGTTGGACAGCATGCGGAAGGCCACGCTGTAGCTGGCAAATTTGCTTCGATCATAGAGCTTTCGCTCACTGAAGGCAGGCCGGAGGTCCTCCTCCATTATGGCCCGGCCCAGATTCGCCAGATCCTCTTGATCCTTAGCTGAATATTGGGGGCAGCCGGCGAGCTTGATGGCAGTTAGATTCTTGAGGGATACATCTCTTGCATGGCAATGATCGCTATCTTCCACCATACAGAAATCTTTGCTCAAAGGAAATGATGCAGATGCATAATTATCACAGCCTTTGCACTTCAATTCAATGATGACTTCCTTTATCCAGGAAAGGCGCGATGCCCTCTAAGATTGCCAGCACATCTGCGACGCGAAAGTCCGCGCAATCCCCAAGGATTCTCTTGGCTTCTCGGACCGCAAAGAGTATTTCGTTCTTGTTATCCATAGGCTGCCCTTCATATGCCAGAGTCTTGCTCCGGCGACATGTTCGCTACAAAAGAAGAGCATCATACATAAGAACTTGCCGTGGCTCCGAAAGAGATATATTTACTCATCTCTTTTGCGCGTGGAAGAGGAGATCAGCCCGCAAATATAGGAGGTCAGCCCTTGAAGGAAATACGCTTACATGGTCGTGGCGGTCAGGGATCTGTCACGGCGGCCGAGATGATAGCCGTTGCGGCTTTTGAGGACAAGAGGTTCTCCCAGGCATTTCCGGCCTTTGGAGTAGAACGTAGGGGTGCGCCGGTAATGGCCTTTGCCAGAATCGCCGACAAGCCCATTAGAATCAGAAGCCAGATCTATGAGCCGGATTACGTCATTGTGCAGGATGTTACCTTGCTTGATGTGGTCAATGTGGCTGGCGGACTTAAGCCGGACGGCAAGATAATAATAAACACCGATCGGTCCCGTGAGATGCTTAAGCTCGATACAAAGGCCGAGGTAATCACCATCGACGCCACCAAGATCGCCATGGAGATCCTGGGAAGGCCTATCGTCAACACTACCATGCTGGGTGCATTTTGTGGAGCTAGCAAAGAGGTGGGTCTGGAGAGCCTGAACAAAGCCATCTCCGATCGCTTCAAGGGAGAGCTAGGCAGGAAGAACCTGCTCGCCATTAAAGCGGCTTACGAGAGGGTTATCTTGATGGAAATAAAGGCAGGGAGATTGGTAGATCCGTGCAGCACCCGTGCAACGAAGACCGGTGCCTGGCGGACTTTCGTGCCCGTATTCGATCATGAGAAATGCATAAAATGCAGCCTCTGCGAGATCTATTGCCCCGAGGGCTGCATCCACCAGGAAGAGGGACAATTTGTGCCCGACCTGGATTACTGCAAGGGCTGCAGCGTGTGCGCTCATGAGTGCCCGCGCTTGGCAATTACAATGGTCCTGGAGGAGAAGTGATGAGCAAAGGAAACGATTCAGGTAAGAGCCAGAATACTGCCAATATGAAAGTAGTGGAGGGCTCTTATGCTGTGGCCCACGCAGTTATGTGCTGCCGGCCGGATGTGATCTCGGCCTATCCCATAACGCCTCAGACCCATATCGTGGAGAACCTCTCCCAGATGGTGGCTGATGGTGAGCTTGATAGTGAATTCTTGACGGTAGATTCCGAATTCTCTGCCCTGTCCGTCTTGGTCGGCTCCAGCGCCTGCGGTGCCAGAAGCTACTCCTCGACCACCAGCCAGGGTCTGGCCCTGATGTATGAGGTTCTCTACAACGTCTCCGGCATGAGGCTGCCCATCGTCATGAATGTGGCCAATCGTGCCTTGGGCGCGCCGCTGAACATCTGGAACGATCAACAGGATTCCATCGGAGCCCGCGATGTAGGATGGCTGCAAATCTATGTCGAGGATGTGCAGGAAGCAGTTGACGCCACGCTTCAAGCCTACAAGATCGCGGAAAGTGCCGAGATCAGGACCCCCATCATGGTCTGCATGGATGGGTTCATCCTGACGCACGTCTACGAGCCGGTGGAGCTTCTGGACAAGGAACTGGCCAAGGAGTTCCTGCCCGCTTACAAGCCGGCCAATATTCTGGACCCGGCCAACCCCAAGACCTTCGGAGCCTTTGCCGATCCCTCCACCTACACTGAGTTCCGCTATCAGCAGTTCGAGGCTCAGCAAAAGGCACTTGGGAAGATCGAGTTGGTGGCCAGAGAGTTCGAGGAGGCATTCGGAAGGAATTATGGCGGGCTCGTAGACAGCTATTACGCAGAGGATGCTGAGGTGGTACTGGTCACCATGGGCTCGGTCATAGGCACCATCAAGGACGCCATTGATGAAATGCGATCAGAGGGCAAGAAAGTAGGCCTGGTCAAGGTCAGAAGCTACAGGCCATTCCCGGTTCCGGCACTGCGCAAGGCCTTGAAAGATGCAAGTGTAATCGCAGTCGTGGAGAAGGATGTCTCCATAGGCAACGAAGCAGGTCTCGTGACTGATCTCAAAGCGGCGTTCTACAATAGCAATATTCACACCCCAATTATCGGTTTCGCAGCCGGCCTGGGCGGTCGCGACATCACCATCAAGGACATCAGGAAGATCGTGGAGAAGGCTGAAGCTGCCCGCAAGGGAATAAAATCCGAGTTCGAGTTCCTCGATCTGAGAGAGGAGATTCTTTAGGAGGCTCAAGAAAATGGAAAAATCTTTGCTGGCACCCGGTCACAGGGCCTGCGCGGGATGCGCCATGCCCACCACCATCAGGCTGGTTCTCGATGCAGCCGGACCAAATACTATTGTGGTCTCGCCCACGAGCTGCCTGGAGGTTACCACCACGCCCTTCCCGGAGAGCGCCTGGTGTGTTCCCTGGATTCACTCCTTATTCGAGAATGCTGCAGCAGTGGCCTCGGGCGTAGAGGTTATGCTCAAACGCCGCCACCAGGATACCAACCTGGTGGTAATAGGCGGAGACGGAAGCACCTTCGATATCGGCATGGGCTCCAACTCAGGAATGTTCGAGCGCGGCCACAAGATGCTCTATGTCTGCTACGACAATGAGGCCTACATGAACACCGGAGTGCAGCGCAGCGGCTCCACGCCTTTCTGCGCGCATACGACGACCACTCCTTCGGGCTCTGAATCTCGGGGAAACCCCCGGCCCAAGAAGGATATGCCTGCCATCGCTCTGGCCCATAGAGTGCCTTATGTGGCAACGGCCTCGGTGGCCTATCCAGTGGACTTGAGAAGAAAGGTCAAGGAGGCTCTGAAGGTGAATGGGCCGTCTTATATTCAGGTCAATGCGCCCTGCATCACCGGCTGGACCTTTGAAGCGGGCACCATGATTGAGCTGGCGCGTCTGGCTGTCGAGACGGGTCTATGGCCCCTCACGGAATACGTCAATGGAGAGCTGGTTGATGTAAAGAAAGTTCGCCGGCCAAAGCCGGTAGAGGAGTATCTGAAGATCCAGGGCCGCTACAAGCACCTTTTCAAGAAGTCCGATTGCGGGGATATGCTAAAGCAGATTCAAGACCTGGCAGATGCGAATATCGCCAGGTTCAAGCTGGTTGACTAGACATGTATGTAGGCCGAATCGTGGTAGTAGGCCGTGTCCAGGGAAGGAGTTTTGTCGCCTACAGAGTCTCCTCCCGATCTTTTCCGAATCGTAGTGCAGAAGTGCGCAATAAAAGCATACTCGTCTCGCCAAAAGACCCGGCGGACCTGGCAAGGAACCCCTACATCGCTTACAACTGCATCCGCGTGGTTGATGATGTGGCAGTTGTAGCGAATGGCACGCAAGCGGACATGATCCTGGAGAGGATCGAGGACGGACAGAAGCCCAATTGATGCCATCGCCCTGAGCCTGGTAGCTTATGGCTATGAGAGGGACGAGCTGGACACGCCTCGCATCGCAGGCGCGGTGCGCCGGGAGAAAGCGTGGCTTGGGATTGCCAAGAGAGATGAGTTTCGAGTCCGCGAGTTCAAGCTTGCAGAAACCCGGGCCTTTCTGGTCGCGACCTATGAGAAGACCGATTTCGAAGCAGTCTCCTTTGACGGAAAGAATGCGGGCGAAATTGCCCGCCAGGCCTATGATCTACCCTTTGAGAGGCCGGTCTGCGCAGCGGCAGCGATGGCAGGCGCCATGGCGCAGGGGAATGGATTTGATCTGGCGGTTTATAATCCGTTGTAGAGGTATGTTATGGAGATCAATGGTGTGCAAATAGACGACACCTTTGCCGAAGCATTTCCCATAAAGATGGCAAGGGTGCAAATCACCGCAGTAACAGAGCACTGGGCTCTGGAAGCGGCGCGAGAAGCCACTGGATTTGGGACGTCTGTCATAGGATGTCCGGCAGAGGCGGGCATCGAGTGCATTGCAGACGGGAGAGAGACCGTCGATGGCAGGCCCGGGGTAAATATCCTGATATGCAACATGGGTTACAAAAACCTGGAAACCTCCCTGATCTTCCGTCTGGGCCAGTGCGTCCTTACCGCGCCCACCACGGCCGCCTTCAGCGGCATGAAGGATGCGGAAAAGCAGTTTGATACCGGCAAGAAGCTGAGCTTCTTTGGAGATGGCTACCAGAAGCAGGCTGAGATGTTTGGCAGGAATGTCTGGACGATACCCCTCATGTCCGGTGACTTCATCGTCGAGCAGAGCTTTGGAGCCATAGAAGGAATTGCAGGCGGCAATTTTCTGATCCTGGGCCAAAACCAGATGGCAGCTCTGACTGCGGCCGAGGCGGCAGTAGATGCCATTCGCAAACTCAAGGGCACCATCACTCCTTTCCCGGGCGGCATTGTGTCCAGCGGCTCCAAAGTAGGCTCCAAATACAAGTTCCTCAAGGCCTCCACCAACACAGCCTTCTGCACATCGCTGCGATCGGACAATGTCTGCACACTGGCTGAGGATGTCTCCAGCGTCTATGAGATCGTGATCAATGGCGTGAGCCAGGATGCCATTCAAATGGCCATGAAGGCAGGCATCAATGCAGCGTGCCATGTGCCCGGCATTCTGAAGATAACGGCGGCCAATTACGAAGGAAAGCTAGGTATCCATCAATTTCCATTGCATAAGGTGCTTGAGTAACGCCCGGGCAGCCGGGAAGCATTCTTTTTTAGGAGATGAGATTTTGGCAGTGATGGCCCAGGAAGTTGTTGACGCCCGCGATAAGATAAAATGCTGGCTCACAGAGGAGGGCCTCTTCAAGGAAGAAGTCCAGGGCGAGAATCTTTATTATCAGATAGCAGCAGAGTTTCCGGCTTCGTCAGGGAGACATTTGTCTATCATTCAGCCCCGGGATCATGAAGACATGATCGTGGTTTTCAGCAGGATAATGCTTGCGGAGGTGCACCAAAAGGCCTTTTCCGCCCTGCCTCCAAGGGAGAAAGAGCAACTTCTATGGCGGATGCGCTATGACCTTCTTTTCCAGGATTCGAGCTTCGAGATCGAACCGGTCGGGGCAGATATGCGAAGCATTCGTTTTACGCGAGAGATCTACTACGATGGATTGACCAAGAACAAGCTGATGGAGGCTGTGCGAGAGAACTTCAAATGCGAGCTTTATATGGTCTGGAAGTTCCAGGAGATCTTTGGCGAGGGCCTGGCAAATAGGGTCTCAAAGCCGCCGGAGCCGATGTATAGCTGAATTCAATCAAAAAATGAAATGAGATTCGGGTTTGAGGATCGTCTTTGGGGCCATCCACCTCAAGAAATCTCGTAGATCGCCGTCACGCTGGACGTTATCTCCAGCTCCCCTGGTTGGATGGGTGTGGCAAATTCGGCAAATGCAACGTTCTTCGCCATCGGTGCTACATATCCGTAGCCTTCGGTGATCTCCAGAATACGGCCCAGCTGGACATTCGCCGCACTGGCTGCCAACTCTGCTTTTCTCTGCGCGTCCTGAATGGCCAGAGTCATTGCCTCATCCTTTTGAGGCTGGGGGTCTCTCAGGTCGAAGCTGACCTGTTGAATGCTGTTTGAGCCCGCGGATACGGCTGCATCCAGAACCCGGCCTACATCTGTCGTATTATTCAACTTTACAGTGACCTGGTTGGTAGCCAGGAAGACGGGTGGCTTCGCCTCCTCTTTCGCCTCCTTGGGCTCTTCCGCGGGCATTGTGGTTAGGCTAAAAATGCTGGTCTGGATGTCATTCTCAGCAATTCCTGCAGCCAACAGGGCTTTGATGGTCTCGGTCATCAAACCGGCATTCTCCTGGACGGCAGCCGCAGCGCTGGCATTGCGGGTCTCCACGCCCAGCACGATTGTCGCCATATCCGGAGCTACACTCACCTTGCCTTCACCCTGTACTGTCAGCTTAGACACATTATTCTCCTCTGCTCCAATGGCAGAAGGTATAGCCAGAGACAGCAGAATCATCCCTAGAAGCACAATACTTGAATTTCTCATATTAAACCTCATTATGAAATGGTTCTAAAGTGCCTTATAGATTTTCCTCGACAGATCGTCGTACGGTAGGATCATATTAAAAGATGAAAGAAGATATTAAAAAAAGGTGCCGTTCCCCGTTATGCTAAGAACTCATAGGTTACTACCACACGGGATATGACGTCTATCATGCTCATTTCACCGTTGCTGCTATAGGTGTTCCCCATTTCAACACCTGGATAGCCATAATCTGAGATGTCAAGAGCTTTTCCCAGTCTCCCGCCGGCCTCGCTTGCGACTCCTGCCGCATTCTCCCTGGCATTTGCCATGGCTTTCTTGCGAGCTTCGGCCATAGCCTTGCTGCTATCGCTCAGGCTGTATGCAGCTACATATGCATCCGCCCCTGCGGACCTGGCTGCATCCAGCACCTGGTTTATCATGGACTCATCAGTGGTCTTAAGACGAACTACAGTCGACCTTTGCAGAGAAGAGGCTTTTTGCGTATTATTCTCACATACCGTAGTATTGTTCACTGTTTTGCAGACCTTACTGCTGGACTGAAAGCTGGAAATGCCGCTGGATTGTCCAGGCAATATGTCCTCTCCCTTGACGCCCGCCTTCATCAGGACATCCAGCAGATGGTCCATCTTCTCTTGGACCTCAGCCTGGGCCTCGGTCATATTTTCATTGCCGCTCTCCACTGAGACGGAGATCATAGCGGTATCTGCGGGAACCGTCTCCGTTCCCTCGCCAAACATAGTTATGGTATGTTCCGCACCCTGTGCAATTGCCATGGGCCCGGAGATCAAAATGCAGAATATGATAGCTAACCACTTCATGTAATCCCCATTTACGGATAGCGTCCAAAGATATTAAAGCACTCGGTTGAAGCCGGAGGACCTTTCTGGGATGGAACTCTGGGAAGAAAGCCAATTGCCTGCGCGACCATCATCTTTAATCTTAGTATTCACATGCTTCTCGCCATGAGCAAGATAGGAAAGGCGATCAGGCTGGAACGCATCCTGGATCGCTAGACTAACTTAGCTGCGATATGCGCCACGTGCTTCCCCTGGAATCTAGCTGCAGCCAGCTCGTTTTCGCTTGGCATGCGCTCTCCCTTTTGGCCTGTTATAGTCGTGGCTCCATAAGGTGTACCTCCTGTTATCTCATCGATGCGAAGCTGACCTTGGAAGGTATAGGGAAGGCCGACCACAATCATCCCCAGATGGAGCATTGTTGTATGAACACTTAGAAGGGCGGCCTCTTGACCACCATGCTGCGAGCCGGAGCTGGTGAAGGCACTGCCTACCTTTCCTACTAAGGCGCCATCTCGCCACAGTTTTCCTAAAGAATTGAGGAAATGCTGCATTTGTGCGCACATATTTCCCAGATATGTGGGTGCTCCTAGAATTATGGCATCGGCCATGGCAAGGTCATCCGGACCGCAGATAGGTATATTTTCAAATGATTTGCCAAAATCCCCTGCTCCTCTGCGCTGTATCTCCTCCTCTGCTAGAATCTCAGGAACACGCATCAGCTTTACCTCAGCGCCCTCGATCTCCTTCGCGCCCTGCATAACGGCTTCTGCTAGACGACTAGTGTGCCCCAACAATGAGTAGTGAGCTATCAGAACCTTCATAAAACACCCTCTTACATATCACGATTATAGTAACATGGCATTTTAGGGATTTAAATATTGCTGCCTTCTTCAGACCGCTTTTTTTCTTGAAATACCTTCCAGAGTCTAAAAAGAAAATCGTTTTATTTATCTCATTTAAAAAAAAATAGAGCGCTTAAGAGTGGAAAATAAAGAGCAAGGCTTTAATTCCAAGAGAAAAACAGAAATCCAATCAAAGAAAAGAACATTTTATGATCTATGCTTTTAATCCTCAAGATAAGATTTCCAATCTGCTCACATCTCAATCCCTAGCAGTGCTTGCCTCCCAAAAAGATGGTCAATCCTATGCGAACCTGGTGGCGTTTGCGGTTTCGGATAATTTACAAATCATGCTATTTGCTACCTCTCGCTCTACTCGCAAGTTTTCAAATATTCAGGGCAACCCACTGGTGGCCTTATTAGTAGACAATCGATTAAATAGTCCGGCAGATTTTAAGGATGCACTAGCTGTTACGGCAATAGGGAAGGCCATGGAGGTAAATGGCTCAGAAAAGGAAAAATTTTCATCGATTTATCTAGCCAAACATCCTCATCTATCTGATTTCATAAGCTCGCCTAATCAGGCTTTATTAAGAGTTAAAGTCTCTAAATATATTGTAGTCAGCAATTTCCAGCGAGTATTGGAGATGGATGTTGATGAATGAAATGGTTGTCCCCGCGGATCTGGCCACGGATCATGATAACAACTTCTTTGGGGGCAAGGCCTTAGCATTGGGAAAAATGATCCGGGGTGGTTTTAAAGTTCCCTTTGCAGTCTGCTTGAGCACTAAGGCATATGACCAATTCGTCGATTCAACGGGGATTAGAGGCAGGATAATGCTGGAGCTTGGCAGAAAGAGATTCGAGGACATGCGTTGGGAGGAGGTATGGGATACTTCCCTCAGGATTAGAGCTTTATTCAATAATACGCCCTTGCCCGATGATCTTAAAAAATCTATGCAGGAGGTTATTGAACCTGCCTTCAATGATAAAGCAGTAGTAGTGAGATCCTCCGCCGTCGGAGAAGACTCAGCAAATGCCTCTTTTGCTGGAATCCATGAATCTTTCGTCAATGTTAGAGGTCTGGAATCGATAATTGACCATATAAAGCTGGTCTGGGCTTCCTTATGGTCGGATGGGGCTATGCTTTATAGAAATGAGCTGGGACTGAAAGTCGAGGAGAGTTCCATGGCCGTGGTAATTCAAGAGATGATCCAAGGACAGCGCTCGGGTGTTGCGTTCAGCGTCAATCCTAACGACAACAACCAGACTGTGATTGAAGCTGTATATGGCCTGAACCAGGGCCTGGTTGACGGATCTGTAGAGCCCGATCGGTGGATTCTTGATCGCAAGACAGGATCAATAGTTAACCACTTTCAACCGACCAGAGACAAGATAGTGACTCTCTCTTCAAGTGGAGTCGCCATAAAACCATTGGTTGCAGAGCTGGCCTTGCCTCCCCCTCTAAATGAAAATGAATTGACTCAGGTATATCGCCTCATATTAACGGCCGAGTCCATATTTGGCGCGCCCCAGGATATGGAATGGACGTTTGACGGAAGCGATCTCTATACCCTTCAATCCAGGCCCATAACCACCCCTGCAAAAGACAATGATTCCAGCCGTATTTGGTATATAAGTCTGCGCCGGTCATTTGAAAGCCTGAAGACACTGCGCAGAAGGATTGAGGAGGACCTGATTCCAGAAATGATAAATGAAGCAGTTGTTTCAGGGGATTTGAAAGGGCTCACCAATCAAAATCTTGCACAAGAGATAGAACGTAGAGCCAAAATTTTCCAGAAATGGGATGAAATTTATAGGAAGGAGTTCATACCGTTTGCCCATGGAGTCAGGTTGTTTGGGCAGGTCTACAACGATCTCATGAAGCCCAAAGATCCCTTTGAGTTCGTGGAGCTTCTGGCAGAAGGCGAAATGTTAAGCCTGCAGAGAAATGCCATGATGGAAGAAATGGTTGCCAGAATAAAAGAGATTTCAGATCTGCCAAGAAGCTTGCCCTTGAGTAGTGATGAGCACCTTAACAAAATTATGGACGACTTTTTGAAAAAGTTCTCAGGATCTTTTGGAGGAGATCTTCTGGCAAAGGAAGGACTGCTAAAAATAATACTAGAGATGACCAATTACCAGGCTCAGAAAAGAAAAATCGATGCTAATGGCTTAGCTAAATCCAGAGAAGCCTTCCTGGCTCATTTCCGGGGAGAGGAAAGGAAGAACGCAAAAGAGCTTCTAGACCTGGCCAAAGCAAGCTACCGGCTAAGAGACGATGATAACATCTATTTGGGACGGATCCAGGCAAACCTGGCTGAAGCGGAAAAAGAAGGTGTAAAGAGGCTGGGGCTCTGGCACAGTATATCCGGGGCGGAGATCACGAAAGCCCTGAGAAACCCGCATTATATTCCCAGGAATGATATGGCCCCGCCGGAAAGATCAGACAAAGTAACGCCCAGGCAGTTAGTGGGCCAGCCTGCAGGCTCAGGCATCGGAAGCGGTCCTGCCAGAGTATTAAGAGAGAGCTCTGATCTTTATTTATTCAAGTCGGGGGAAGTTCTGGTTTGCGACGCCGTAGATCCGAATATGACATTCATTGTGCCTCTTTGCTCAGCTATCGTGGAAAGAAGAGGGGGCATGCTTATCCATGGGGCCATCATCGCTCGAGAATATGGAATTCCATGCGTTACCGGCGTCCCTGAAGCGGTCGAGCTGATTGAAACCGGAGATATCTTGACGGTCGACGGCTATTTGGGAGTAATCACCATCAACAGAATAAAGCCTGGAAAAAAATGAAGTATGCCCTCGGACTCGATCAGGGCATAAGCACTGTGTCTATGGCGTGAATGACTCCGTTTTTGGTAACAATGTCTGCCTGCACGATCTTCGCATCATTTACCATGGGGCCCATGGTGGTATTGATGGTAAGATTTTCTCCCTGAACCGTTTTGACCATCATGCCATTCTTCAGGTCGGTGGACATGACTTTGCCTGGAACCACGTGGTAGGTAAGAACAGCAGTCAGTTGCGTTTTGTTTGCCAGCAATGCCTCTATCTGATCCTTCGGTATCTTGGCAAAGGCAGCATCTGTTGGGGCAAAGACCGTAAAGGGACCTTCGCCTTTCAACGTTTCTACCAATCCCGCAGCCTGGACGGCGCTAACCAGAGTAGTGAAATTTCCTGCCGCAACTGCCGTATCAACTATATCCTTTTCCTCAGCCATTGCTTCTGAAGCGGCCATTGAATTCGACCCACCGTAGCACATCCCAACCAGGAACATGGTTGAGATTAACAATGCATACAAGATTGCTCTTTTCATGATTTCATCTCCTTTTCAATAGCGTCTTCTTTCGATTATATGCTTTGTCGTAACTTTGGTAAGGAATCTCAATCAGGAGGGAACATCTTTAACGACGTGTATTGAACCTAATGCGTATGGGAAAAAAATATTTATTAACTTCAGAGCTGCTTTAGTGTCCTGTTGAAAAATGATATCATCTGCCAGAAGGCATCTTCTGCCGCGAAGCTTTCGGATAGCTGACCGTCCTCGATCATGAAGCCGTGCGGCTCACCCTGATAAACCTTCATCTCGAAGTACTTTCCGGTGGCATTCAATTCTTCTGCATAGCGATAAATATCCGAGATCCTGCTGGGCACGTCATAGGTTCCATGTATTATTAGCAAGGGATCATTTAGCTGGGATATGAAGTTGGCCGGCTTGGATTGATTAAGGAAGCCACCTGAGTAAGGGAATCCATACCAGGCCACTCCCGAGTTGAAGGTTTCGTTCATCTGGGGGAGAAAGAGCATGGTATACCTTCCCCCGGCGCAAAAGCCAGTCAGGCCTAGAATCTTGGCTTCGACATCGGCTCTCTCTTTCAAGAAGGCCGAACTCTCCTCAATAAGCTGGCCTACTGTCTCATCGCTAGGAGTTTTGTTGAATGTCTGCCACTGGGGAGCGATGACCACATAGCCTTCTTTGGCGAATTGATCCGCCAGGGTCTCATAGCCTGGTTCAAGGCCTCTAAAGGAATGAATCATCACAATGCCAGGCCATTTGCCCTCTGCGGCGGGAGCTGCCAAGTATGCAGGAAAGGTCATGTTACCGCTGGAAATATTTATGCTCGCGCTTATTACCTGCTTTGAAACAAGAGTTTCTTCGTTTCTATCCGTTTGGGCACAGCCCGAGATCGCCACCAGAGAGATCATCAGCAGACACAGAGCTAATTTGTTCATACTTTTGTTTCCTCCTGCAATTTAATGTTAAAGCGTTTGATACCTTTTAAAATGCTATTTCCAACAATAAGATCTTATCCGAATCAGCAAAATTCTTCCTTATCCACCCGGAGTCTTTCCTGTCGCTTTCGCTCGTCGTTGAGTATTTTGATTCTCATAGATTTAACGATTCCTGCTATGGCTGCAAGTACTGAAGATTCTATAAGTGCACTTGGTACATTTAGATAGCGCTTCGATTCTTATGGTGTGCATTTAGGGGATGCTAATTTTTTTGTACACAACAAACTTCTATCTTTTATCCGCTCAAAAGCCTTAAATCTCAGGAACTGATTATATTTCATTGCCAAATTTAAAAGAATCTGAGGTATTTTTCATGAAATCATCAAGGCCGATTCAGGCTGGGCTTATCCTCTTGGGGTTATTATTCTTATGGACCCTTTATGGAGTGTTTATCTCTATGTCTGTACCTGAAACTCATTATGAGGTCTCGGAAATCTTGGAGAATGAAGTGGAAATCAGGTCCTACCCCGAGGAGATTTGGGCCACCACCGTTGCAGAGGATCAGAACAATGCCTTTAGCCCATTGTTCAGATACATCTCCGGAGATAACGATAAAGGCGAAAAGATCGAAATGACTGCGCCTGTTGTGACGCCAACACCACAACCAGCTGGAACGGACTCCACCAAGGGTGAAAAGATCGAGATGACTGCACCTGTTGTGTCAATGAACACTGAAAAAGGTCAATTCATGGCTTTTATAATGCCAGAGCGGTTCGATATCAACAACACTCCAAAGCCTTCATCTAGCAGAGTCAAGATCGAGTTGATCGAGCCAAGAAAGCTAGCTACGATCAGATTCTCCGGCTATGTGACCCAGGAGAATTATAAAAAGAATCTGGAGCAGCTGAACAAGACACTGGAGAATAGGGGAATCTCGACAATTGGAGAGCCACTATTGATGCAGTACAATGATCCCTGGACACCACCATTCTCTCGCAGAAACGAGATTGCAATTCAAGTAAATCAGTAACTTCGAAGGAGATATGCAAAATGGCAAAATCGAAGACTTCGGGAGGAGCAATGGCTGTGAAGGTATGTCTGCTTAAGTAGGACTCCGGCGTCCAAGTTCTGGATATATGCTCTCAAGGCGACTGGCCATCGCTACTAATGCAATGGCCAAATATGATTCTCATATCATATTAGTGGCAAACATAGACTTGGGGGTGCAGAGCCATATAATGGCGATGCATATATTTTTTTACGTTATCCTACCTAAGCATCTTGAATCTCTTGTGTCGCAAATCGATTCTTTTCAGCAACTTCCAATCTAGATTCTGTATCCTGATGATGTGCAAAAGAGCAGTCCTTTGTGCTATGAAAGCGTTTAAGAGAGAGACCAACAAATTATCGAATATGTTTATTCCGATCATTCTTGGAACTGCCAGACTTGGTCGTCAGTCGGAGAAGGCTGCGAAGTTCATGCTTGACAGAGCTCTGGAGATTGGTCTTGAAAGCGAGCTTATCGATGTTAGAGACTACAGGATAGAAGCTACAGATAATACAGAAAAAAGCCAACCAGCGCATAAGCTAGCAGAGAAAGCTGAGAAGGCAGAAGGATTCATTATAGTATCCCCTGAATACAATCATGGTTATCCTGGAGAGCTGAAGATGCTGTTGGACATGCTTTTTGCTCAATATGCCCACAAACCCGTGGGCATCTGCGGCGTATCTTCAGGCCCCTGGGGCGGAGCGAGGATGGTGGAACAGCTTCGTATTGTTTGCATCGCATTTCATATGGTCCCTACTTGCGAAGCGGTATATTTCCCCAAGGTACAGGAGCTTTTCGGCGAGGATGACCTCATAAAGGGCCGATCGCAATACAGGCAAGCAGAGCGCCTTTTGTCTGAATTGGTCTGGTATGCTGAGGCTTTGAAAAAGACGAGAGGAAATCATTTGGCATTAAAGTACCAAAGGATTCGTAAACTATAAATCCAAATAAGGCAGATATGAATATAAAAAGGAAAGGAGTTTTTGTATGAAAAATATTGTAGAGACAGCTATCGAAGCTGGACAATTTAATACTTTGGTAGCGGCAGTTAAGGCCGCTGGCCTTGTTGAGACGTTGAGCGGGAAAGGACCTTTTACGGTTTTTGCTCCCAATGACGCTGCTTTTGCCAAGATACCCAAAGCAACATTAGATGGATTGCTTAAAGATAAGGCAAAACTGACCGCTATTCTTACCTATCACGTAGTCTCTGGCAAGGTAATGGCCAAAGATGTCATGAAGATGAAATCCGCCAAGACCCTTCAAGGAGGAAGCTTAACCATCGATACATCTGATGGCGTGAAGGTGGACGGTGCCAAGGTCATCCAGGCGGATATAGAAGTCTCTAATGGAGTCTGTCACGTGATAGACACAGTTCTGATGCCCAAATAGGTCAGGGTGGGATTCAAATGGAGAAGAATATAGCCTACTCTGTAGCTCTGGTACTGGTAATAGTAGGCGGGCTTAATTGGGGCTTGGTTGGAGCATTTGATTTTGATTTAGTGGCCGCCTTGTTTGGAGATATGTCGATGTTGTCTCGGGCAGTTTACATTTTGGTAGGCTTGTCCGCCATATATGTGGCTGCCATTGCAGCAATGGAGAGAGGTAAATGACGCCAAGGTAGTGCGGGCGGACATAGAATAAATATACAAACGGCGTCATATACGCCATTGATACAGTGCCGATGCCTTGAAGCAGCCGAATATACTGCACCTGCGACCTTTTTTTTGAACTCTTTTTCCGATGGCAACTTAGTTCAAGCCGCCATGCACGGCCAATATGTCAGCGGTATCAATTATTACCGTTAAAACTAAAAAAGTTGGGTAAATTCTGTCTGGCTGTGAACCACTTTTGCAGCAATCCAAAGATGAAGGGTATTTGTTACCATCGCAGAGCAAGATTTCACTAGATTTCTAGATTGTGCCTTGTCGATTGAAATCATGTCTTGCTTCAGCCCTCAAGTTGCATAGTTGACTCCACCTTGCGGATATAGGCTTTTACATCGAACTTTTTGCTTGCTCCCTTATAGCTCATATAGCGCACCTTTCCAAATACAGCCCTCTCCTTCCAGGCCCGATCATGCACTCCCCCAATGCTCCAGTCTATTCCTGTGTAGCCGCTTGGATCTCTGCCGTCTAGCTCGTACCTGTCGTTGAGATAAATGGCGACCTGCAGAGCATCTTGCGGTGACTGGGTCCATTCCAAGATCTTCTTGGCCCAGCAAATCGGAATTTACAATCCCGAAGCATTTCGATTTTCATCTATCATATGCAGGCCATGTCTTAAAGCCCACGGCAGTCTCGGTGATTTTTTTTCTCCTTAATTATTGCAGGCCTTGTAGGAATTTCTCAGCAATGGCCAGATGATCTTCTAGCTTGTTCTTGTCCATCCGATCGAGATTTCGAATGGCTAGCCCCATGCGCGGATTCTTGCTCAGATGGTCGAGGTGCTTGTAAAGAAACCTCCAGTAAAGGCCATCCCAGATCTTGCACCAATCTCCCTTCTCATAATCGCTCATCCTCAAGATGTAGCTGGAGGAGCTGATATAGGGCTTGGTAGTGATCTTGCCACCGTCTGCATATTGACTCATGCCGTAAACGTTGGGCACCATGACCCAATCATAGGCATCGATGAACATCTCCATAAACCATCTATAGACCTCATAGGGATTAATCTCGCAAAGCAGCATGAAATTTCCAAGAATCATCAGCCGTTCTATATGGTTTAGATAGGATGTGCTCAGTAGACGTCGAATTGATCTGTCAATCGGCTCAATAGCCGTCGATGCGCTGTAAAACGACGTAGGCAACTGTCTGATATGACCCCAGAAGTTTTCTTCTTGCTCTTGTTTTCCTTTTAAAACGTAAACAGCACGCATGAATTCTCTCCAGCCGATTATCTGTCGGAGAAATCCTTCTAGAGAGTTCAAAGGAATTTCATGATCAAGTGAATATCTCAGAGTGTACTCAACTACTTTCTCGGGACTGAGCAAGCCGATATTTAGCAGTGGCGAGAGCTGCGAATGGAAAAGAAAAGAGTCGTTCTGAGAGATGGCGTCCTGGTAGTCGCCAAACTGATTCAGCCTTGTCTCCAGAAATTGATGAAACCAAAAATCTGCCTGTTCATGGGTAATTGGATATTGGAAATTCTCTGTAGATCCAGGATGGTCGGAAAAGTTGCTTTCTACATAGTTCTTAGCTTCTTGAATGTATTTGCTTTGTTCGAATTTAGGCAGATCTTGTATGCGAATATCATGAGGGAGTTTCTTGCGATTCTCTGTGTCGAAGCTCCACTTTCCGCCAATAGGATGTCCCTCTTTGTCCAACAAAATTTTGAGCCTTTTGCGTTGAGCGACGTAGAATTTAGTTTGGGAAAGATGAATAGCACCTTGAAAGAACTCTTCTATCCAGTCAATAGGGGTCAGAAATCCAGGAGACTCCAGGACATTCAGCTCCGCCTTTACCATCTTGGCGATCTTTGAAATCTTGTTCTCTAAAATATGGTCTACGGTATCGGCGATATAGATCTTCAAGACATCTTCATGCTTCAAAGCTTCGAAAAGGTCTTGCTGGTACATTAGATAATTCACGATGTATCCTTTTGTCAGCAACCGATCTCTATATGCCTGCATAGTCGACCGATGAAACATCAGCTTCTTTTTGTGAAATTTCATCCGACCGGTTATGCCTTGAAAGAAGATAGGTTCCTCGATCAGAAAGATGCTTCTACCCTCGGAAAATGCAGGATGAAGATCGAAAAGCTGATGGGGAAATACTAGCGCCACTTCGTCCATTTGAGAAGAACATGGAGCTGCCTTCTAATCAACGTTGCGGCGGCGGACCCCGCAGCAAGCTGACGGGGTATTACTATAAAAATAAATTGGTCATTTGAAGATCAAGCTGCTTGTACCCATTACTTTCTTGGCCTGAATTATTCGCTTGGCCCATAAAGATAGTCTAAATAGATTGAATGCAATTAGCTAGTCGTAATAGCAGAATTGAGGAGATTGACAAATGAGCGATAAATTGGCGGCATGGAACGTACGAGAAACAGATTTCCCAACATCTGGCAACCTGTCAGATCAGCTAAAGTTTCTACTAAGATATGCAGTATTGGCTCCCTCAGGGCCCAATACCCAGCCTTGGAAGTTCTCGATTAATGAAAACCAAGTATCTCTGATTGCTGACTTCAATAGATCACTTCCAAGGGTAGACCCCACCGATAGAACGCTATATCTGAGCCATGGATGTCTTCTCACCAATCTTCTCGTGGCAGCAGAGCATTTTGGCTTTGGTTATGATTTGAAATGCTTGCCCGAAGGCCTCACCGGGGATAGAACCGCAGCGGTACAATTTTCTAAAGAACCTGCCGAGCAAAAGTTTCCCGGTTTATTCCGCGAGATTACCAAACGCCATACTAACAGAATGAAATATGAAGATCGGGCCATCGAGGATGAGGCGCTTCTGAGGTTGAAAGATTGCGTCAATCGGGATGGATTCAAGCTGGATATCATAACCGATAAAGAAGGCAGAACTGAGATGGCGGATATCCTGGCTGCGGCTCACAAGATTCAGCTAGGGAATAAGGCCTTTCGAAAGGAGCTAGCATCCTGGGTAAGGCCAAATACTTCCGATGCCATGGATGGACTGCCGGGATACTCCTTTGGCTACTCTGACTTCGAGTCCTTCTTCGGTTCATTTATTTTTGGAACTTTTGATATGTCGACATCTCGGGCCAGGATAGAGACTTCTTACATGGAGGAATCTCCTGCTGTAGCTGTATTATCCACGCAAAAAGAAGACAAATTGACCTGGATCAAGGCCGGAGTTTTGCTGGAATCTCTTTTCCTGACCGCTACAAAATTAGGCGTTAGGTTCGATCTCTTCAGCCAGCCCATTGCTATTCCGCAGTTGAGGAGTAAGATGGCAAAGATATTGGACACTAATT
This sequence comes from uncultured Methanosarcinales archaeon, assembly GCA_963702455.1. Classification (GTDB taxonomy): domain Archaea; phylum Halobacteriota; class Methanosarcinia; order Methanotrichales; family Methanotrichaceae; genus Methanothrix. Next base: position 55,678 of record CAVPCV010000010.1, on the reverse strand, counting down.
ATCCGCAGATACTCATACGCATGGGTTATGCTGAGCCTTCAAAACATACACCCAGAAGACCTGTGGAGGATGTTCTTACAACCCGAATATTTGTATCATGAAGCGATTTTCTTCGATACTTTTTTGAAAAATGCTTCCAGTAATACGATAACCAAAGAATAATGCCCCCGCCCCAGCACCAGGTAGTCCAGCGGCCACTAAATCGACCGTTCTCGGGAAGATCGTCCTAGGCTCGATCATCTGTGTTTTATCCTCCTAGGGTTATATCTTGCTCGTTGTACCAATCGAGAGCTTCATAAAAATGTTCGGTCTTAAAGTCGGGCCAATACGCGTCAATTATATAAAAATCTGCATAAACAGATTGAACAGGCAGGAAGCCGCTGAGTCTTCTTCTGCCACCCCAGCGTAATATTAGATCCAATCTCGAAATATCTCTAGAATGAATTTTCTCTATGAAATTTTCCCGTCCACCATTGAACTCTTCCATTGCGCCGCTCAAATCCCATTGCCAGCCATAGTTTACGAGAAAATTTAGCTTAATTGATCCCGATCCTGAGGCAGTCCTTTTAGTGTATGGCAAGAGCTCTTTTGGGAATATTGGCGAGTTCGAGTTGCCCATGATAAGCAATGAGGCATCCTCACTGGATATTAACCTAACAGCATCTACGCAAGAGCTCTTGAAGGCTTTGACCTGCTCCCTAGGTCTCTTCGTATTATCCTGTGTGAACCCATAGAAGGTTAATTCCTTTATGCCTTCTTTCTTGGCTAATCTGAAGAGGGCCAATCCAGGGGCTAATCCAGCATTGTAGCCGGCCTCTTTCGATAGTCCTCTTTCAACAGCCCACCTCCTGTTACCATCTGGAATTATCCCGATATGTCTTGGTATTCGTTTCAAGCTCAAGAAAACTCCTCGTATAAAATATCGTATTAACAAGATACAATTTCTTTTTTCGTATTTGAAGATTTAGGAAGGGCACGGCTGAATAATTACAATAACATCACGGATTCTTTGTTTTCAGGTTCTCGCGTATCCTTCTGTAAGTAATTATTGGAAGGTCGCCCGGGATCAGTTTTTCTCCCATATTCAGTTCCGTCTTTATCGGCAGCTGCGTTACCACGACTCGTCTGTCCTGGTTGAGTATTTTTTTGGAAAATATCATCAGCAGCCAGTCAGTCAGTTCCTGCAACACGGGTACGTTTACGAACCTCTGGTAATTGCGCAGGTAAATGACGGTGTTCGATTCATCCACCGGTACAAAAGCCACAAAAACCCTGAACGGTTTACTGACATAATTCTGCCAGATGTTGGAGAATATGAAATGCAGATGCGGCCTGTACTCGTCCGGTGGAGGCAACTGTTCCGCCTTTTTCGGGGTCTGGCCTATGTCTTTTTCGTTGTATACCCAGAACTCTAACTGATTGTCTTTGGACAGCGCCACTGGGCCGTTCACAAGCGTTTTATAACCCCTGCCTATGGTATCCGGGTGGACAAAGGGAACATGGACCATATCGAGCTGGTTCTCAATGGCCCTAGAGTAATGGACGGGCCAATGGTGTACCGACGTACAGTAGTGGAATTTGTCATCTATGTTAGGGAAACGGGGAATATCCGGGAGGTTGTCGCGCCTGTCGCCCCACCATATGAATATCATGCCCTGGGATTCCCGGCAGGGATATGAATCCACCCTGAACTGCTCGGGGACCACGGAAGTCCGGCCATTTGCCGGTATCAGGGTTACTTGCCCTGTTTTGTCATACCTGAAGCCGTGAAAAGGACAGGCGATAGTATCCCCGTGATGTTTTCCTTTAGCAAGCGACGCGCCACGGTGTGCGCACTTGTCCTTGAGGCAGACGATCTCATTATTATTGTTTTTCCAGAACACAAGCCTCTCACCGAGCCTTGTTACTCCGGTAATCTTCCCGGCCTTTATCTCTCCGGATTCAAGTACTGCATACCACTGGTTTCTTATCATTTGGCACCCATTTGGCATAAATTATGGGTAGCGTGCCAGTTTTGATGTAAATTCATAGTAATATCCAGTAGCAGGAACTGACTTGCTGTTCACGAGATAACAGCAAGTTATTTCTTCACGAGATATAATAATTTAGCCCTGTATCCCCAAGTCGTCGAAACTTTAGGAGGGACACAGAGCCATGAATATATCGGACTTAGCAGAAGATTATCTTATCGATCCAAAAGAGGGAATGAGGAAGTTAACTGCCGGTTATCTCAATGAGGTAATGCAGCTCGAGGCTGAAAAACAAATCCAGGCCCGACCCTATGAACGCACCGGCAAGAGAAAAGCGCATCGCAATGGAACAAGACCGCGATCACTCAAGACCATTCACGGCGAAATAGAGCTTGATAAACCCCAAATCCGGGAGTTCCCATTCAAAACCAAAGTATTCGAGAGATATTCTCGCGTGGAAGAATCTGTAAGAGTTGCTGTAGCCGAATCGTATCTCGAAGGAGTATCAACGAGAAAAGTCGAGAAAGTATTCTCGAAATTCGGATTGGAAAATATCTCTGCCTCTGAAGTCTCAAGAATCGCGAAAAAGCTGGATAAATTGGTCAAAGAGTTTCTGGATAGACCTATTGTTGGATCAATTCCTTATCTGTTCGTGGATGCAAGCTACTTCAAGGTCAGAACGGATGGCAGATACGTAAATAAGGCATTGCTGGTTGTTACTGCTATTCACGATGATGGTTATCGCGAGATTCTTAGTGCCACTGTTGAAGATAGCGAAGACGAATCCTGTTGGGAAAGTTGTTTTGAAGGTTTAAAAGCTCGAGGACTCACAGGCGTCAAATTAGTGATATCTGATGGTCATAAAGGGATACAAGCGGCTGTCCAAAAGACATTTCTTGGAGCTTCTTGGCAGATGTGTAATGTTCACTTCATGCGCGCCGTGCTCAAGAACATACCGAAGAAAGATAAAAAGGAGGTTGCCTATATGCTGAAGGATGCTCTTGAAGATGAGGCCAAGATGCAGGAACTGGCAGTTATTCTTGACGATAAAGGGTATAAAAAGTCTGCAGATACAATTGATAGTTTCCGATTCGACCTTTGGAATTACAAATCATTTCCCAGATCACACTGGAGACGGATCCGAACCACGAACGGCCTGGAGAGAATCAACAAGGAGCTGAAACGAAGAAGTCGCGTATCAGGGGCGTACCCAAATGATCAATCACTCCTGAGAGTGGCGGTTTGCATCATGATGGATATCAACGAGGATTGGATAACTGGTAATAGGTATTTATCCTTGGAGGAGTGAGTAGAATCAGGATACAGGGCCACTGCGAATTTACAGCAATTACGGCACGCTACCAATTATGCCAATTTACCTTGTTAATAAAGATAGTAAGGTATGATCTATTACTATTCATCGGTCATCTGTTAAGCCCATAAATCGTCTCGGAATCTCACCAATTTTGACTATTCTAAGCCATCTCTTGGTGTGGGAGTTTGAGCCATTGTGGTCCAATAGAGTTTCACTTAATCACTGGAAATCTAGATAGTGCCCATCGATTCAAAATCATTTTTAAGGATAATAGTCGTTTTCAAGTGTTCGCGTCGGAAGTATTGATATACCCTGACGTTTTCTCATTGGCACCGTGTGGCATCTAGACACACCAGACACATAAATCAAACAGCAATAAATCAAACTCACCAGGGTATGAAAATGAATTACTGGCAACCGAAAATGGAGCTCATGGAAAGAAAAGAGCTGGAAGAGCTGCAGCTCCAGCGGCTCAAGAGCGTCGCCCAGAAGGTCTACGATAACGTTCCCTTTTACCGTAACAAATTCAAGGAGGCCGGAGTTGCTCCTGAGGATATTCAGAGCCTCAAGGACCTGGCCAGGCTCCCCACCACCCGAAAGCAAGATCTCAGGGATAACTATCCTTTCGGCCTATTCGCCGTTCCGCTGGATGAGGTTGTGCGGGTACATGCCTCTTCCGGCACGACAGGCAAGCCCACAGTCGTAGGCTATACGGCCAAGGATATAGAGACCTGGTCGGACCTCATGGCCAGGGACTTCGTGATGGTCGGGGTCAAAAAGGGCGACATCTTCCAGAACGCTGTGAACTACGGCTTCTTTACGGGCGGCCTTGGTGTGCACTACGGCATCGAACGCATGGGCGCCATGGCTGTCCCCTCCGGAGTGGGCAACACGGAGCGTCAACTGGAGATCATGATGGACTTTGGAGTGACCGTCCTGCATTGCACGCCCTCCTATGCGCTCTACCTGGCGGAGACGGCCAAGGCCAGGGGCGTAGTGGACAGGCTTAAGCTCTCGCATCGGCTGCTTTGGAGCTGAGCCGTGGTCAGACGAATCCAGGAAGGAGCTGGAAGAGTCACTGCACATCAAGGCCTACGACTCATACGGCCTGTCGGAGATGATGGGGCCGGGCGTGGCCTTCGAATGCCAGGAGCAAAACGGCCTGCATATCTGGGAGGACCACTTCCTGATCGAAATCCTGGATAAGAATGAGCAGCCCTGCGCGCCGGGAGAGCCGGGCGAGCTGGTCGTGACATCACTGACGAAGGAAGCCATGCCGCTGATAAGGTACCACACCGGCGACGTGACCTACATCCTGGAAGAAAAATGCAGCTGCGGCCGCACCAGCAGAAAGCTGCATAGATTCCTGGGAAGAGCGGACGACATGCTCATTGTGCGCGGCATCAATGTCTTCCCGAGCCAAATCGAGGACGTGCTGGTGAGCATTCCTGAGATCGGCAACTACTTCCAGGTGGTCGTGGACCGCAAAAGACACGGTCTGGACGAGATCAGCATCCAGGTGGAGCTGAAGGATGAAGCTTTCACCGGCGAACTGTCCGACCTGGCCAGGATCCAGAAGAAGACGGAAGAGAAGCTGAAGTCCGTCCTGAATGTGCGCAGCAAGATTGAATTGGTGGAGAAGGGGTCCATCCCGAGAACGGCCGGAAAGTCGAAGAAGGTCGTGGATCTACGGGATGTCTACGCCAAGGACGAGAAAGCGAAGAAGTAAGATCTGAGGGCTGCGATAATCGCAGCCTGAGCATCTTCATGCGATAATCATTAATTTTTTCAGTTTATTAACTAATCAAATCTAGTTCAAATATTCCTTCATCGAGCTACCTGATTTATCAGATCCTGATCGATGACTGTTCTCTCATCGACTGCAGATAGGAGCTCGTCGTGAATTGAACTCTCCGAGTAAAAGAGCGTGACCAGCACACCCGCCTCCTTCGCCGCCTCAATTGCCGGCAAAAAATCGCTATCACCTGTGACGATAACTGCCTTTCCGATCATCCTTCCGCAGCTCAGCCGCACCAGATCCGCAGCCAGAGCAATGTCCACCCTCTTTTGCACAAACTCTCCGCCCACACGGCCCAGGCGCCCCAGCTTCACCTCAAACCTGGGAAGCTTGCGCAGAGTGTAGACGAACTTGTCCATGGAGGCAAACCTGCGGCTCTCCTCCTCTGTGGGAGGGCAGCTCTGATAGGGCATGCAATTGTAGTAGTAAGTCCTCAGCCGCTCATAATTGCCGCAGAGAATATCCGAAAAACCGCCCAGATCTATCTTGGGTTTGCCGAAATCAACATCCAGAATTTTAGTTAAGTAAGCGCCATCAATAAATACCGCTGCACGATCAGCCAAAACGAGTCCCACCTGAAGTCCATAATTACTGCCATCCTCTCCGAACGGCAGTGGCCATTATCCTTACCTACTTTCTCATTTGATGATATATCTAACTTGTGTTGGGGCAATTCTCAGACCTATATAAGATCGACATTATTCTGAATCTACATAAAAATGTTTGATCAGCTCAGCGGTTAAAATAATTGATTCCGTCGAGCAACTATCCGGCCTCAATACTTTTAGATATCTCCGGCTCTAACTGGCAGATCCAGCCACGCAGCAAGGCAGGATGCGATCCCATCCGGTTCTCTGACCATGGGACCCGAGGGTCTACAGTCAGGGAAACTCAGGGATTTGCCATTCGACTCATTCCATCTTTCGCGAAGGAAGAGACACTCTGCAGATCCCGAGTTTAGCCGAGTATCAATAAAGGCTATCGATGAGAGCTATCGATGAGAGCTATCGATGGGGCCTTTGATCTTTCTTAGAGTCGAAATCGTCTTCACTGGCCCGTTGCTTCCTGTTTTTCCACTATCTCCACTAACTTTATTTCGAAAGTCAGAGTCTGCTCAGAGAGCGGGTGGTTGGCATCGAGTGTAATTGTCGTATCCCCAATTTCCGTGATCTGCACGGGACCATGACACCATTGGAGGCACAGACCTCAAGAGTCATGCCTTCTGCTGGTACGATCTCCGGTGGAAGATCCTTTTTATCCACTTTCATCACCCGATCTTCTCTGTATCTGCCATAAGCCTTCTCAGGAGGAATCTGCACCGTTTTGGATTCGCCCGGGCTCATTCCGATAACTGCCTCTTCAAATCCCTGGATGAGACGGCCGGAGCCCAATTCGAACTCCAGGGGATCGGATCCTTCTGAGGAGTCAAAGAGAACGCCGGTATCCAGCTTGCCGTTGTAGTGCACCCTTACAGTGTCACCCATTTTCGCTTGTGCCATTGAAATCTGCCTCTCATTTCCCTTTATTCAGAAAATGCTCGTTGTGATAATTGTAGCTTCCTCTATTTAGAAGAAACTATGCGTTGGTCTAATATCCTAGTAGCGAGAAAGTCTGTTTAGAAGGGATAATCCAAGATAGTATATCAGGGTGAAATTAAGATATGATGAAGTGGAAGTCTGATCGAGGGCTTGAAGCCAGGATGTTGCTGACCATGGTCCTCCTGGCGGTGCTTTACCTGGCATTCCTGGCAGTTTTATTGTCCATGCGTACCAGCAGTATTGTGATAGTCCTGTTCATGGGCGGGTTCATGTTCCTGCAGTATTTCTTCTCCGACAAGATGATCCTGCCATCCATGGGCGCCAAAATAGTCTCGGAGAGCGAGGCTCCCGAACTTCACCAGATAGTATCCAGGCTCTGCGCCATTGCCGATCTGCCCATGCCCAAGATCGCCATAGTGAATACCAGCATGCCTAATGCCTTCGCTACGGGCAGAAATCAGAAGAATGCCGTGGTGGCGGTGACCACGGGCATCATGCAGCAGCTCAACCGAAGCGAGCTGGAGGCGGTGCTGGCCCATGAATTGACGCATGTGAAGAACAGGGACATGATGGTCATAACCATAGCCACATTCCTCTCTTCCATTGCCCAGATATTGGTGCAGTGTCTGCCGTTCTTTGGCGGAGGCGGCAGTCGCGATCGCGATTCCGGCAGCAGCTTCATAGTGCTGTTTCTGGTCTCCCTGGTGGTCTGGATAGTGAGCTTCATTCTCATTCGCGCTCTTTCCAGATACCGGGAGTTTGCAGCCGACCGCGGCGCGGCGGTCATAACCGGCCAGCCGTCCAACCTGGCTTCGGCCTTGATGAAGATCAGCGGCTCCAAGGTGCCCACCCAGGACCTGAGAAAAGTGGAGGGGCCGGTCAGCGCGCTCTTCATAGTGCCTGCCATCTCCGGCTCGGCCATCATGAACCTGTTCTCAACGCATCCCACCCTGGAAGCCAGGATCGCCGCTCTGAAGAATATTGAACAAGAGCTGGAGGCCTGAGATGGGGTTCTTGGACTCCATCCTGGGAAAGACCACGCCTTCCTGAGGCCAAGACGGACCGGCTCTTTGCCATCTCCACCGCTGCGGTGACAATGGAGGCGAGCCTGGGGCTGAAGCCCGATGGCGCCGCAGGAGTCTGCATCAAGCCCATGGAGTCCTCGCGCTATGAAGCGGCCCGAACGGAGATAGAGGAGCTGCTCAAATTGAGCTTCAAGGAGACGGGCACTGTGTACAGCATTCAGAAGGATGAGTACAATTACATCTGGGTGGTTTTGTCGGACCCGGATTTCGAGGATCTGGTGACCAACATCCAGATGGTCTGCCAGACCCTGATGGAGCAGGGCTTCGGAACGCAGCTACTGGCCGCAGTCTACCGCTTCAGAGGAGACGTCACAGCATTCTGGATCTACAATTTCAAGCTGGGGTCTTACTATCCCTTTGTGCCGCAGAGCGGCCAGAAGCGCGACACCTCCCGGGAGTTCCGGCTGAAGTCCCTGATGGAAAAGGAGCTGCCCATAGAGAAAGACGAGGCCAAGTGGTACCCCATGTGGGGGATGCCTTTGTAATGCGGTACAAATTTAAATAGACCATCCAAATATAAATCCATCTCAAATCCTATCCGACTTTTTGAAAAAATATGGCCTAGCTGTAGCCAGGCTGTCTCACATTGCAGGGCAAAGATATCTGCGTGCCAACAGACTGACGGTTATCCCTTAACTCCGAATAGATATACGCCCCCAATTCCACTAAGTGTTTCCTTAACTCACAATCCATCCAATAGGGTTCGTATATGTCTTTATTGAATCTTATGGAATAAGCTCGGCAACCCCCGCCACATAGATAGCGAGCCCAACAAGACAAACACGTTTTCTTGTTTTTAACATGAGTATCTTCGAACAACTGAACGACGGGCGGGCGATCTATGCCATTCGAAACATTACCAAGTGAGTACTCTTCGAGTCCAACAAGTCTCTGGCATGGATATAGCTTCCCGTCTGCGGATACTGCCAGGTAGCTAACTCCAGCTCCGCAGGAGTTTACATGCAAGTCTACGCGACCTGCCTGTCCCACCATCTCCTCGAACTGGTAGAAGGATAGATATTCTCCCTTTCTTGCTGCTTCGATATACGCCTGCGCCAGGCTTAGATATTCTCTCTTGAGAGCATCTATATCTTCAAGGCCTAAACCGGGCCATTCGTTTGCGGTATAGCATGGTTCCACGGCGATGTCCCTGATGCCGATGGCAGCCATGTGCCTGACCGCTCTTTCCAGGTCCAGGTTATCACAGGTCATCGTGCCACGAACAGCTACATTTGGAACGGATTTTAACATTTCCTTTAAATTATTGTAGATAACCTGGTAAGAGCCTCTGCCATCGGCAAAAGGTCTCATTTTGTCGTGGATCTCAGGTTGTCCATCCAGGCTTATCAAGATGCTTATCCTATTTTGGATCAAGTAATCCCGAACGGGCTCAGTCAGCAAAGTTCCATTTGTTGTTACAGTAAAGGATATCTCTTTTTTATATCGATCTGCCAAGCTCTTTGCATATTCTACCGTATGCTTCAACACAGGGAAGTTCAGCAAGGGCTCCCCACCAAAGAACATCAAATTCAAATGTCTGGCTTGGGCAGAACTGTTTATCAGGAATTCCACAGCCTTTTCCGCGACCTCTTTGGACATAAGCTTTCTATCCTGACCAAAAGAGCCTGTTTCAGCATAGCAGTATCTGCATCGAAGATTGCAATCCTGGGAGATCATCATGCATAGCGATGTTGTTGCTCGCCCATGATCTGCACTATAGTCTGAAAAAGGATCCTCGGAGAATAGAAATCCGTTGGCCTTCATTTCCTCGAATTCCTCAAAAGCAGCAGATACAGCCTCCTCCGGGTATTTGCCGGCCAAATTCTGAGAGATATCTTGAGCACTCTTGCCTTGGATGATCGATTCAAGTATCTCCTCAGCTAAATCGTCTATTTCGAAAAAATAGCCTCCATTGATGTTTAAAGCGAACTTCTTTCCTGCCACAGAAAATAAATGTATGGCAGGATTCTGGACAGAACTATCATCATTTATAGCAACACCACTCATGAGTACACCTTGGAAATAACGGGCGACCATCAAATCTCGGTTATGGTCACCCCTTTTTTGTACTTGATCTCTAAATGCCCATCTTCAAGCCAACCATGCTATCTTCTAGTCAACCTTTTGAAATGATTTCCTTGTCCTCCTCTAAGATCGTCCAGCATTCCCAGAATTTCTCTCAGTTCCGCCTCAATCTCACCAGCCAGCCCCTCCAGTGCTGTTGCGATATCCTCGTTGGAGTATCCGGAGTTGGAGAGTGATTGTATACTTGCCCGGGAGGCGGCCCGCATTCCACTGTACATCCCATTTATGATCACGGGTAAAATGATTGTCTCATCCGGTTTGGTGGGTTTGATCCCCTCTACAAGGCAACCTCCGGGGATATCCCCCCCATAGCATCCGATCGCATCTCTCATAGGACAGGGGATCTCTCTATGTGAGAAGCAGAATTGTCTGGATGGAGCACAGGGGATATCCCTGGGTGTGAGGCAGAATTGTCTGGATTGAGTACAAATCTCTCTTTGTGTGGTGCAGAACTGCCTGGATGCAGTGCATGGGCTCTCTCTTAATTGAAGACAAAGAGATGCCTCACGGATGGAACAATTGGATCCTTGTCCACCTTTAAGATCATCCAAGAATCCCAGGATCTCCTTCAAGTCCGCCTCCATTTCACCGGCCAGTCCTTCCAATACAGCTGCAACATTTTCGTTGCCGTACCCCGAGTTGGAGAGAGATTGTATGCCCGCCAGCATTCCACTGTACATCCCCCGTATTATCTCTGGTAAAATGACTCTCTCATCGGGTTTGGTGGGTTTAACCCCCTCTACAAGGCAACCTCCTCCGCGGATATCTCCCCCATAGCACGTGATTACATCTCTGAGTGGGCAGGTGGTCTCTCGGGCGATGCAGAACTGTCTGGATGCAGAACAGGGGGTCTCTCTGGTGGCGAGACAGAACTGTCTGGATGCAGTGCAGGGGGTCTCTCTGGTGGCGAGACAGAACTGTCTGGATACAGTGCAGGGGGTATGCTCTCTCACAACGAAACACATTTCCCTCAAGGCAGTGCTGCACGGTTTAATTACTGCAGCTATTGGTCCACCGAGGGTGTATTGGCTGCCGATGCCCTCTGGGTTTTCGTAATACTGCGGTGTCTCCTTTGTACTATCATTGGCCTTGGCATAATCGAAGGCTTCTCTTAGCGATACCTTGCCGTCAGACCCTCCTGCAGACACTGGAGTTCCGTCAGGCTTTTGGTCTCTCACTGCTGCAGTCCAGTAGTATACGAATTCGTCATAGTTCCCTTCAGAGTCACATGCATAAGATACCTCGTTCCAGTCGCAGGCTGTTGCGATGACTCTGTTGGGTCCTTGAAGGTTATGCAGGAAACCACCGCTAAAACACTGCTCCATGGTGATAATGGCTAATTTATAACTCAATGCATCCAGGAGGGTTGCGAACTCGGCATCTTCCATGAATTCCTGATTCCATAGCCATAGACGGGCTTTGTCTGAACCGGCTGCTAATTGCCCACCGTGGTTCGTGCTGAAGAAGAAGAACAAATCCTCTTTAGTTAACTTCGATTTTAGATCCTGAAGGGTTTTGGTTAGATCTGCTTTGGTGGCTGATTTAGTTATCTCGCTCTTCCCATCTCCATCCAAATCATGAGAACTGCCATCAGCATAAAGGACAGTTATGTCGGATTTCGCATATCCATACTTTCCTACAAGGGTTTTGTACATCTCAGCAAGATCATTTAGATATCTTCCATAGTTATACGAGGCGTTTACGCCTCCAGAGACTAATACAGCATACTTATTCATCGTTCCTCCCTCCACGTCTTCAGTTACTGAATGTCTATTGTATCTTATCCAAGCTGTCTATATCAGTCGGCGGAGTGGTCCCTCGCACAGTCTCAACTTCTCCTGTTTTATCGTTCACAAATAGATATTCTACTGGATGCTCCCAGTTTGCATTGGGATCAGGATCCACAAATGCAAACCAAAATATTTCCAGGGATGCATTTGATGGGGGCGTGATTGGCCCGCTCCAATTACTTATCACCGAATTTGCTGTAAGCTTTGCCGGGCTTATGTAGACGTTTACTCCCCTCTTATTCCCCAATACCTGCTTTAGAACCGTATTCTTGACATCTTCCTTCTTCATAATGAAACCTCGGTTGGTTACTCTTTAAAAAACATATTTCATTCTTATACTATAGCTATTATTTTGATATATAAACTTGTCCAAGATTGTCTCAATCATTGCGGGATGAGCTGATGGTGATCGTTTTCGTCGACCTCCTGGGACCAGTGGACAGAAGGGCTCTGACACGGATCGCGGAGATCCGAGAGCTGTCTCAAGAGAAACGATTGTGCTCGAATCCGTGCGCGAAAAGCGGTCAGAGGTTTGAGTATCGTCAGTTCGTTCTTGGAGATTTTTTGCTCGATATGCTGGCCTTTGCATATTCATATTCTTGAAAAAAGTTAATATTGAAATATAAGATATATACACAACCCTAGTTTATCGGTTGGTGATTGTTTGATGCCTGAACCTAGTGAGGAGCAGCCCTCTATGATGCCGCAATTGGATGCAGTCAGGACACCAGTTCCGCCTTTCCGGAGACTGCGCGCCTTTGCCTTCGAACCCATCCTGAGCAGCCAGATAGAGACCTATGAGGCAAAGAGTGATGGAACAGGATCACCCTGAAGAGAAACTGATCGAGAGGCTCATGGAGAAAGCCAGAGGCAGAGTGCTTCGCAGCGACCGGATATATATAATCTACCACCAGACTTCGTGGTCGCTCAATGATCACTCAAAATATCCCGGCTGAAAGATTTATTATGTAGTGACCTTGATAGTCTATTCAGCTCGAACTATCTACTGAGGACTGATTTGAAGATTGCTGTGGATATTGACGGAGTACTGGCAGATCAGGTCGGAGCCGTACTGAAAGTAATTGAAAAAGAATATGGTCTGAAGTATTCTAGAAGCGATATTAATCGTGCCCACTGGTGCTTCGAGGGAAGAGAGATCTGGTCAGAGATAGCAAGGTTATTGGCCGACCCGGAATACGTGCTGCAAGTGCCCTTGATTGAGGGTTCGCAAAATGCCATAAGGCAGCTCTTTCTTCACGATGTGTTTGTGGTGACCGCCAGAAGGCCAAATGCAGAGGCGGCCACAAAGCTTTGGCTGAGCGCTCATTTCCCGTGCCTGAAGCATTATTACACTGCAAAGACAGGCACCAAGCACAATATACCTTCGGATGTGTTGATCGACGACCTGGACATGAATATCGTGGAATTTGTAAAGAGCGATCCCAATCGACGTGGAATTCTATTCGTGCACCCCTGGAGCCTGAATGAGACGGACATCGAATGCTACTCCAATCAAGTATCTTACTGCCCGGAGTGGCAGAGTGTGGTGAGAGCGATAGATGATATTGACCGTAATCGGCTATGATTTCCCGAATTGGGTATGGGAATTGGCCCGGCTCAAGAGAAGGAGGTCGTCATTACTGAGCTTCACACGCACGCATAGAGCTTATCCATCTCGCTATGAAAGTGATAAAATTTTTTTGCCAGTTCCAGTCCACTGGGCGTGGTTTTATAAATAAATCTGGAGCCCACAGGGATGACTTCCATGAATCCTTTATTTATTAAATGCTCTATATACGGTTTCGCACTCACAGAATTCAAATTGGTTTGATACACAATCCTGGTCTTGCTCGCACCGTCCACGCACACCTTCAGAATCTGCAATGCAATTAAGTCACTAGTTCTTCTTCTTGAACTCATATATCTCTGCCTCCCAAGCAATAATGTATCTTCGGGAATAATATAGACGATTATGTTCATTTCTTATCACAGTACTGTGCAGATCTGATCTGAATATTCATTCAAATATGGAATAAGTATCAATTACATGCATTTGCATACATCGCATCAAATCAGAAGGCTGCATGCAACCTGTCAATAAATAAGAATAATAATTTGGCCCGGATTTATTCAGGCCAAGGCAGGCGCCGCCTCTGCGCGCTGACGGCTCTTCTCCATAGTTCCATCCAGAGCCACTCGCATCTCCTGCTTTTGCGTCTCCTCAAAGTTCCCATTTTCCAGGAGGTCCTCCATCATGCCGTTTAGAATGTCGTCCATGACCTCCATCTTGGAGTAAAGCCGCTGCCTTTGCGCATAGTAGTAATTGATCTGCAACTGCAGAACAGCGTTCAAACTCGCCTGATCATTGCCCGTCAGGGTGGAGAGTTCATCGTCCGCTCTTTTCGCCGCGTCCTTGATCTTGTTATAAAGGCCAAACCAGGTTAGTATGGCCGAGGAATCCAGCTTCTGGAGCTTGGGCATCATGCGCCCGAACCTCTGGGAGAGCTTGATCAGATCCTCGTTGGCGGAGCGAATGGCATCCTGACTGCGGGCAAGGTCGGTTGCATACTTGGCAAATTCGGGGTTCTTGGACATCTTTATCACCAAAGTTTGAATTATCAATTAATGATAGAATTGCAGAGACATCTAAGAAAGATAAAGGCAAGCCGTGCGGAGCGAAAGTGATGTACCTTTAGGTATAGCATCCAGGAGTATAGCGCTACTATTCAGGCGTATGGCGTTAATTATGAAGAAGGCATCTATTGCAGCCAGATATGAACGATCGATGTGAACAAATCGCCCGGGTGCGCAGGCTCTGCCACAAGCTATGCTTAGCCTCTTGCGTGGAAGAGAAGCGCCAGGGACGCCACGAACTTCTGCTCGACATGCGTCCCCACTGGTCCGCCTTGAAGAAGCAGGAGCAATTTCGCCGCATTGACCAGGGTGAGAAGATCCCTTTCGACATCTCCCTGCCCCTGCCTGCTCGCGATGAGCGCCAGGACTCCGACCAGGGGGTGAAGCTCTTCTGGGAACGATTCCGCTGTCAGAAGTGCGGTCTATGCTGCGATACACCCGGGGGCGGCCTCCTGCTGGAGAGAGAGGATTTTGAGAGAATTGCCGGACGGGTGGGAAAAAAGAAGCTCAAGACGCTCTGCAGATACGAAAAGACCCTCCACATCTGGGTGCTCAAACAACCCTGCCCTTTCTATGACCTGGAGTTAAAGGGCTGCAAGATCTACGATATCAGGCCCCTCACCTGCACTAAATATCCGCTTCATCCTCCGCTACAGGAGATGCCCTACAATTTAGCCGTCGATGCCTTCTGCCCGGCGGCGCGTACTTTTGCCAAGGAGACCCTGGGCTGGTGGATCATCTGCGAGAACAACTGGGCGAGGCTGCTTGGGGAAATGCAGAGGAACTAGAACATTTTCTGCTCAATCATGAAGTCAATTATCTCTGCAAATCCGTTCCCGTACCTGGCCCTGGCCACGTAGTCGGATATCGCCTTCAAATTCGGGCTGGCATTCCCGACGGAGGCCCGAAAGCCTGCCCGCTCAAAAAGGGGGCCGTCGCTCAAGCTGTCGCCGATGGCTGCGAACTCAGAAAGGTCGATCTGCATGCGCTCGGCAATGCGCTGAAGGCCTGTTCCTTTGTCGACTCTCTTATCTTTGATATGCACGGCAAAGACGGTGTCTACAATATCCACAGGCAGGCCGAACTCCTGTGCGCGCCTGGCAACGGCCGCTACATCGAAGTCACGCTGCAAGGTAACGTCTGTAAATCTGTATCTGTGTCCAGCAGTCTCGAATTTATGCAGGGGAAATTCGTTTGCCAGCTTCTGATAGGCATCCAGGCAGATCTGCTGGTCTGCCAGAATCTCCATATCATCCTCTGCGTGGGAGAGCACGCCTCCATTCTCCGCAATGAATATGCGAGGTGTGCCCAGGAGGATGGAGACCGTCCTGGAGAAGCAGTGGGTGTTGCCTGTGCTCAGAACTACTGGTACTTTCAGCTTTCGCATGGCCTCTACAGCCGCGGGACATAGCACCCGATTCTGATCGGTCAAAGTGCCGTCGATATCCACCGCCAGGGCTTTGATCATTCCGCTCGAACCTCCGGCGTAATGGATTTGGCCTAGCCGGATATAGCTGGGTATAAAGTCTGACGCCTCCCTGCTAAAATCTAGGCCACTGGAGGCTAAAAAAGGTTTTGCCTCTGAGCCAATCCGCTTGGATTAAATAGCTTCTTCTGGTGATGATCCTGGCCTCGTACCCGATCGCCGCCTGCACATCCTCGTGACTTCTCCCATACTCCTGGGCTGTCGCTATAAATAATGCAATGACCATTTGCATCATCGCCGAAAGCCAGTATTATTCACGTTTCGTGCCCGCCCGCCTAAGCCCGGGCGTGTGGCTCAACAGGCTCCATGACCATTTGTTGATTAATACAATAGGTTAAGACCGCATCCTGGCCTTGATCTCCGTCACATCGCTCTCGATCCTCTGCAGCCTCTCGTCGGTGCGGCCCTTCAGATCCGAGCGCAGGCCCTGGACCTCAGAAACTATCTCCTTGCGGGTGGAGACTATCTCCTCGCGGGTCTCATCGATTTTATCGATCAATAGATCCTGCTTTCCTGAGATCTCCTTTAAGCAGGAGCCTATGCCATCCAGCCTAGAACCATTATCCTTGAATCCATCTCTTACGGCTGAGATCAGCTCTTTGAGATGCTCCGCGGCCACATCCAGCCGGGCATCGGTCTCCCTCTCTCCGGCCACCTTGAAAAAGTCATCATAAGCTCCCTCGGCATCAGAAAACTCGGCCTTGATATCCTCAACCTTAATAAGGGAATTCTCGATCCTTATGGCCGAAAGAAACCTCTCTAAATCGGCCTCGGAGCCCTCCGCGACGATCTTCACTCTGCCATCCGTCAGGTTCCTAACATATCCGTTGAGGTCAAAGGCCTTGGCTATGATCACTACCCGGGATCTGTAGCCAGCCATCTGGACCTTTCCAGAGACATGGGCGATGAGCTTAAACATCCTTTTAACTGTTATTCCTTTTCGTATTTGGAGTTTATCACCAAGCCAAATCTCATAGCGCCTTCAGCTCATCGATGAACGCCGGCTTCCTCTTATTCTCTCTTCTCAGCCGCTCGATGATCTCTTTGACCTCGGACTCAAAGCCCTTAATCCCTTTCATATCCTTAAGAATTGAGGCCACATCCTGGTAGTGCTCTCTTCCCATATGGCATTCTGCAAAGGGATAGATGAGCTCCTTGTATGCCCCGAAATATTCTTTCGGATACATATTTACCAGCTTCTTATGATACCCTCTCAAGCTGCGGATACTCTTCTGGGCCATCACCTCTTCAAGGGCGGCATCAAACATCTGCTCCCTCAGATAGATCTCAGTGAGCTTTGTTCTGCCGTATCCTTCCAGGTCATATGGACAATTGCAGACAGCAGAGAAATCATCCAGATCTATCTCTACTCGGTAGCTGTCCGTTCCGATCACAGTCGCGACTATCTGTGACGATGATGCTTCCTTGATCTTCACGCGGCCTTCTTCGAAGTATCTCAATCCCCTCTGGAAGGACTGCTCAGTGCAGAGTTCTCTTATTTGATTTTGTCTGGACCTGATCATAAGTGACCACTCGTCATCTCTCAGATGAAATGTTAGACTATACATGAACACTTAAGAGCTTGCTGCTGTTTGGTGACCGCCCTCATCCGTGTGCCTCTCCCTTTTCCAGGCCCCACTTGAGAAGCACACCCTCATCCAGCCTCTCCACAGAATCCAACCTCAGACGGGGATAAGACTCTCGATATCCCTGGCCGTCCACGAGGGTGGGTGCACTCCCTCCACCGATGACAAGGCCTCCAATGTAGACATACAGCTCATCCACCAGGCCCAGCTTGATAAGAGACCAGTTGAGCCGGGCTCCGCCTTCCACCATGAGACGCTTTATGCCCCTCTCATAAAGCACTGCCATCAACTCCGCCAGATCTACCCTCTCGGCACCGCATTTAATTATCTCACACCTTGGTGAGAGCCTCTCCAGTCTATCCTGCGGGGCGGAACTGGTGGTGGCGATCAGGCACCCTGGACCCAGAATTTTGGCGTCCGGCGGTGTTCTGGCCAGGCTGTCTGCCACTATGCGCAGCGGGTCTTCCGGCCAACCCTTATCAAGTCTCGCCTGGCGAGAATCTTTCGACTTCACCCTCAAGCCGGGATCGTCTGCCAGCACTGTTCCGATCCCGACCATGATGGCATCACTGGAGGCCCGCAGGCCGTCAACCCTGGCCAGATCCGCCCGGCCGGAGATCCTCACCTGCGTGCGATTCACTGAGCTGATCTTTCCGTCCGCGCTCATGGCGCTATTGATGAATACGAAGGGCCTGGCCAATTGTCTGCACCGCCTGTAGTCTGCAATCGCAAATAGTCTGAAAGTCTGCAGTCTGCATCTTTCATCAGATGCCCCAAGTATGCCCAAGAGAAGCTAAATAGCTTACCTGCCCAACGGTGAGTGATGCCCCAATCGCGCGAGATCCTGCTCCAGGGAACCATAATCTATGGTGATGATTTTGAGATGCAGGATGGTTACATCAGCATTCAGGACGGGTTTATAAAGGAGTTTGGCACGGGGGATGTAGATGCTGATCTTGAAGGCATAGTTTGCCCCCGTTTCGTCAATTCTCACGTCCACGTGGGCGACTCTGCTTTCAAGGATCCGCCCTTCTTGCCTCTCTCCGAGCTGGTCGGCCCGGGAGGATTAAAAGCGCGCCTGCTAGAGGAGACACCGCGGGAGCTTATCGTGGAGGGCATAAGAAGGAGCCTGATGCAGATGGCGGACTCAGGAATTTATGCCTTTGCCGACTTTCGGGAAGGTGGAGAGGAGGGCCTGAGGAGGCTTATGGAGGCGGCCCGGGATTTGCCGCTTCTCATGCGCATCTTCGGCCGGCCCTGTGAGGGCGAGACGAATGCTCCGCAAAGCTGCTGGGGTCTGGGGATAAGCAGCATCAGAGATCATGATCTCGAACACCTCAAGACTATAGCGGTTGCGGCTCGCAAAGCCTGTCAGGCGCTGGCCCTCCATGCTGGAGAGGCCGCCCGAGATGATATAGGCGACTCCATCGCCCTGGAGCCCGACTTCCTGGTGCATATGAGCCGTGCAGACGAGTCAGATTTGAGAGAAGTGGCTCGCGCCAACATTCCTGTGGTGATCTGTCCCAGATCCAATCTGGTGACCGGCGTGGGTCTGCCTAATGTCAAAAAGATGGTGGAGCTCGGCATAACTGTGGGGGTCGGAACGGACAACGTCATGCTCAACTCGCCGGATATATTCGAGGAGATGCACGTCCTCGCCAAGGCCCTGCTGCATGACGATAGACAGGTATTTAAGATGTGCACGCTAAATGGTGCAAAAATAATGGGACTCGATCAGAGGCTCGGATCGATCCGGGAAGGTAAAGAGGCTAGAGTGATGGTCATAAACAGGAACTCGAACAATCTGTGGGGATCGAGAAATCCGTTGGCCAGCATTGTGCGCAGAGCCGGGCCATCTGACATATTAGCTATCTTTTAGTGGTATTTAAGGTATTTAGAGGTAAATCATGTTTGAGAAGATTCTGGTTGCAACCGACGGATCAGAGCACGGATTGAGAGCTGCCAAGGTGGCCCTGGAGCTGGGCAAGATATCGGGTGGAAAGGTAACTGCCCTCTATGTGGCAGACACGGAGAGGACGGCCCATTTGCCGGATGACATGCTTCTCTTCAGCATGCGAGAGCTTCTCCTCAAAGAAGGAAAGGAAGCCGTAGAAGTGGTGGAGAAGCTGGCCGAGGAAAAGAGTGTGGCCTTCGAGAGCGTTGTGACTGAGGGCCATCCCAGCAATGAAATCATCGATTACGCGAAAAAGGCAGGCATGAATGTAATAATTGTTGGCACTGTGGGACGCACCGGTCTCGATAAGTTCCTCCTGGGAAGTGTGGCCGAGAAAGTGGTTCGCAACTCCGAGATTTCTGTCTTGACGGTTCCGAGGGTATGATCTTGAGCATTCTAGTCAGGGACGTGATGGTCAGGAGTGTGGCCTATGTCGCCATCCCTGGCAACCGGGACGATGTTCTCAAGACGCTGCAGGACCGGAAGGTTTCCGGACTTCCCGTGGTGAAGAAAGGCGAGGTGGTGGGAATGATTACCAGGACCGACCTCCTCCGCAATCGCGAGGAAGACCAGACAGCTCTGCTCATGACACGAGATCCGGTTGTGATAAGCCCGGAGAAGAGCATAGTTGAGGCCTCCGAACTGCTCATCCAGCACGGCATAAGACGCCTTCCTGTGGTGGAAGGCAAGGAACTGGTGGGGATACTTACCGTCGCCGATATCGTACGCGTTGCAGAGGAGATGAATATAACTGAGAGCATCGAGCCGTACCTGGAAAAGGAGACTGTGGTGCTCTGGAGCGAGATGCCTTTGCCCGTAGCCGGATCGATTATGGAGTATGCAGCCGTGCAAGCATGTCCTGTCATAGATACCGACCTCAAGCTGGTGGGCATAATCTCAGACCGGGACCTCATAAAAGCCAGTGTGATCGAGGAATCCGTAGAGAAGACGGATATGTCTGCTGATGATGGAGAGGACACCTGGATGTGGGACCGGGTGATGAAGACCATCAGCAAGTATTACACCGTTTCTCGGATCAGTCTCCACAATATTCCCGTTCGCGAGGCGATGGTTCCGCCCAAAACGGCTTTTAAAAATGATGCGGTAAGCGTTTGCGCGGCCATCATGCGCAAGAACCGAATAGACCAGATGCCTGTGGTCACATCCAGTCAGAAGCTGATGGGGATGCTAAAAGACACCGACATATTGTGGGCCCTGGTGGATCACTGCGAGAAGATTGCAGCTTAAAATATTTTTTGTTGGCAAAGGCTTAAGGATCAATTCCACCTAATTTCATTAGACCATGTCTCCTATCAAGTTCTTCAGCACCAACGGCCACCCCGAGCGTGTGGACTTTCGGCAGGCTCTCCTGATGGGCCAGGCCCCGGACAAGGGGCTCTTTATGCCTGAGCAGATTCCCTTGATTCCCGGGACTACTATCGAGGAATTCCCCAGGATGAGCTATCCACAGATCGCTTATGAAATCGTCAAGCCTTATTTGGGCGATCTGATTGCAGACAGTGCTCTAAGAAATATGCTGCAGGAGGCTTATGATTACGAGGTTCCATTGGAGCGCGTCTACAACGAAAAGTACCTGCTCCGGCTGGATCGCGGCCCCACATGTTCCTTCAAGGACTTTGCCGCCCGGCTCATGGGCAGGATGATACAATACTTCCTGAAGGAGGACGATAAAAGCATCATTATCCTCACTGCCACCTCGGGAGATACCGGCTCTGCGGTAGCTCATGCTTTCTTTGGCCTGGAAAACATTAAAGTTGTCGTACTATTTCCTGAAAAGGAGGTGACGGTCAGGCAGCGCCGTCAGATGACAACACTGGGGAAGAATATCTTCCCGCTGGCGATAGATGGCAAGTTCGATGACTGCCAGGCTCTGGTCAAGCAGGCGTTTGCCGATTCAGAACTGCGAGGGCTCAACCTCTCCTCAGCCAATTCCATAAATATAGGCAGACTGCTGCCCCAGGCGGTCTACTACTTCTACGCTTCCTCGCGCGCGGCTCTGCATGGGGAAGAGGTCGTCTTCTCCGTGCCCAGTGGAAACTTCGGCGACCTCATGGGCGGGCTCATTGCCTTGAATATGGGCCTTCCCGTGCACAAGTTTGTGGTGGCGACCAACGAGAATAATGAATTTCCAGCCTTTATGCAGACCGGGGTCTATGCGCCTATCCGGCCCAGCAGGAATTGCATCTCCAATGCCATGAACGTCGGCCACCCCAGCAACCTGGCAAGGCTCTTCTATCTTTATGGCGGCAGGATGAACGAGATGGGTCTGGTTTCCAGGCAACCGGACCTCATAGCTATGCGTAAAGACCTTTATGCCGTTTCTATCACGGATGAAGAGACCCGTAAGGCCATCAAGGAAGCCTACAGTCGATATGAAGTCCTTCTGGAGCCTCACGGGGCAGTAGGATGGGCAGGGCTCATGAAGTATCTGAAAGAGTGCGGGGACTGGAGTCCATGCGTCTCCCTGGAGACGGCCGACCCGGCCAAGTTCCCGGAGGAGATCGTGCGACTGACGGGCATAAATCCGCCTTTGCCGCAGGCCATGGCCCGGCTGGATGAGCTGGAGGAGCACTTCGAGAAGATGAACGGAAATTATGCCTCTCTGAAGAATTACCTGGGGCGCTTCTTTTAGTGGTGTCCAGGATGTCGCGGCAATTGAAGGGCATCTTCTTCGATGATATCGGCAGCTTTCCCCTGCCCAAAGGTGTCCGGCTGGAGAGTCTATCTCCCGATCAGTATCTGCAGCTTGTGCGCGATGTCTTGGATCAAAAATTGCGGGCCGGGGTCGAGGTTCCCACTTATCCTCAGTTCCGGGATATGATTCGCATGTTCCTTGACCCCATCGAAAATCCGGATCTTTCGGAGAGCCCCTACCTGATAAAGAGGGAGCATGCCAAGATCATGGAGCTGCAGGCGGTGCCTCCAGGCCGAGTGCTCGCGCGTCTGTGTCACCGGACCCATCGAGCTTTATATATCCGCCTTTGGGGCCACGCATTACCCAGATATTCTCTACACTATGGCGGAGAGCGTGGCCAGGTTCCTCGCCGGGGCTAAGGGCGAGGAAAAGATGACTGTGGCGTCAATAGACGAGCCGAGCCTCGGCATGAGCTCCAATATTGTCTTCTCTGAAGACGAGATCTTTCGGGCCCTGGAGATTGCCAGCTCTCCATGCCTTGGCATGGACTGTGAGGTTCATTTGCATTCGCCCCTTTATGCTGAGACCTGTGCCCGCGTTCCCGGCATCAACATCCTCGGTGTTGAGTCGGCGGCCCATCCCGACTATCTGAAGCTGATCGACAAGAAGGTCCTGGAAGAGACAGACACCTATCTGCGGGCTGGCATCGCTCGCACTGATATTCTCTCTATGTCTGCCCGCTTGAATGAGAAATACGGCATCAATCTCTGGGATGATGTGGTTCGGCTGGAGAAAGAGATCATCGACCTGGAATCGCCCCCGGTTATGAAGAAGAGGCTGGAGAAAGCCTATGCCCAATTCGGAGATCGGCTCCGCGCGACGGGTCCCGACTGCGGCCTGGGGTCCTGGCCCAGCCAGGAACTGGCAGGCAAAATCCTGGCGAACTGTGCTGCCGCGGTAAGATCCTTCTCCTTGAGTGAACCATAATGAACCTCAATTGACTGTACTATCGCTAACCCAGCAAAAGGTAGCTTTTTAAATATAAAAATTAGTGTATCAGAAAAACAGACCCAACTATTTAACATAATTCTGAAAATATTTCTGGCAGGTAGCTTCGATACATAAATATTTTATCAAATCAGTTTCTTATATCAGTATATCTAATTAAGGAGTACTATGATTACCATTATCTATAAATATTTTAAGAGCATTAGTAAGTTTCATGAAGCTGAGGGTAGTTAGTTCGAAGAAAGAGATTATTGATCTGAATAGGAATGAGCAGCTGGTTCATCTGGCATTCAGAGCCTCCAACATGGATATGATGAACCTGGTACAGTCCTGTCCTCGTCTGCGGGCTGTGCAGATCCCGCCTTCATACCATGAAACCATGTCCAAGGCCGCCCAACAGTTCCTGGAAATACAGGGTGTACAGCTCTTGAGAGGAGATGTCTGGGGCCACCGCAAGGACATCGATGAGTACTATGCCATAGGCGAAAAGATTGTGAACCGGATATCCAGCCTCATGTCCGAAGGCAACAGCATCGAGGAGACTGTGAAGAAATTGCAGAGAGAGACCAAGCTCTCAGAAGACCTGATCCGATATATTCTGAAGGAGCAGGTGATGGCGTAGATTCATACATTCACCCTCAGTCATTTTTGGGAGGAGTCTCGGGCGGGAAGCGAAACAGTATCCTGACGAAACATCATTCTATATCGAGATCAAAACTGGCTCTAAATCACTATATCGCATAGACCAGGGGCGTTGCCATTGGGAACAAGCCTGTGGATCTTTCCGTTCAGGAACAGATCCACCTGATCATCTCTTGGGACTTCGTCGTAGTTGTGAGCAGCTAGTAAGAAGGCCAGATCGGTGGAGCTCAACCGGGTGTCTTCAAAGGACTTTATGAGGGTTTTAAAGCTGTTGAGGTCATCGCTTTCGGTTGAGGCAGCGGTCGGTAATGAGAACGCGTCGCAGGTCCATGTTCTGGAATTCTGCCTCTAATGGGATTATTCGAGCTGGTCTATTGTGCATTCTTGAGGTTCTTTGTCATCCCTGGTGCGCAAGAACACCGGCGCCCGGAGACTACCATCGTGCGTGACCTCCAGGGCGGTTACCTGCACCACCAGATTCGGCTCGATCCAAATCACATCCCGCGTCGGCGGTGGATTGGAGAACGGAGACTGAATTCTTGGCAAAAAGTGACTTGTGATCTCCTTTAGTTCTTCTTCAGAAAAGCCGGATCCAACCCGTCCTATATAGACCAGTTGGCCGTGACTGTACGCTCCAGTGAGCAGGCCGCCGAAGTACGGCTCGCGATCTCCATTTCCTGGAATGTAGCCTCCCACGACCAGGTCGAGCTTGAGGCTTTTTTTGATCTTTATCCAGTCCTGGCTTCTGATTCCCGGCAAATACTGGGAGTCAAGCCGCTTGGCAACGACTCCTTCTATTCCCGCTCTCAAGGCAGCCTGAAAGTAATCCTCGCCCCTTTCGGGAAATGAATCCGCAATGCTTACGATCTCGCTCTCCACAGCTCTTCATGCAAAATTTTCTTTCTTTCGCGAAGAGGCAGGTCCATCACGCTTTTCCCTTTCGCATAGAGGATATCAAAGACAACGTAGCTTACCGGCATGGCATGAGAGAGATAATCTATCTTCATTCTCTCACTCTGATGGTCTCGCTCGGCAAGAGCTCGAAAGCTTGGCCGGCCTTTCACGAAGACTGTGATCTCTCCGTCCAGAACGCATTCCCGGGCCGTCCCGGCCAGGGCCCCGGCCACCTCAGGATAGCGATAAGTGATATCCACGAGTCTGCGATTCCGCAGTCGCACATCCTTTGAGACTGCTGTGATGCATCGCGTTCCATCGATCTTGGGCTCGAAGATCCAGCCTTCTTTGTTGAAAGGTTGACCGGAAACAGCCAGCATGGGCTTGACGGCATCCATTTCAGTTAACCTTGGCAAATTGTCGCGATCATTTCAATGACTCTGCAGTCATCCGCAGGGCCTCCATGAGGCTCTTGGCTGCTGGCCTGGCCTTCTTCTTCTCCGGGAGTACAACCACTCCTTCCATCTTGGACCTGACCATGGCCTCGATTCGCTCCCTGTATTGGTCCTTATAAGCATCAAAATCAAGATCTCCACTGAGACCTTTTACTATCTCATTGGCCAGTTCCAGCTCTTTTTCCTTTGGCACGGGAAGCTCCTTTAGAACTGCATAGCCTTCTGGATCCAAAACTTCATCAGGATACTTCATGGTAGTGGCGGCGATTGCCTGGCGGTAATAGTGCACCAGGACCGGTCTCTCCCGCGAGTGCATGGTGATCTTGCCGACGGCCGCTTTTCCTGTCTTCTCCATTACGCTTCTTAAGAGGGAGTATGCATCCTCGGATCTATCCGGCAGCAGAAGATAGGTCTTTTCGAAGTAATGAGGATCGACCTCAAAGAAGTTCACAAAACGATCGAGAGCTATGGTGTTCTTCGAACTGGGTTTCATGCTATCGATCTCTTTCTTTTCCAGGATTACGTACTTGCCCTTGCCCAGCGGATAGCCATAAACGGTATCTGCGAGGGGGACTTCCTCTCCTTCCTGGCAGATGCGCTTGAAGGAGATAGGCGTTTTGCAGTTCCGATGAAGCATGCGAAAGCTGATGCGCAGATCCCTGGTCATGGACAATGCCTTCACGGGAATGTTAATGAGGCCGATGCGGAGGTTGCCCGACCAAATAGTTCTGGGGGGAGCGGATGGCGCCGAACTCTCATCCGGGCTGCCCTCTTCCGTCTTTCCTGCTTTCTCTTCGGTTAGCTGCACGACTTCGGGCATGAACAATAATTGGTGGGGAATCTACAAATGCTTTTGCACAGGGCATGCAAGGTAATTATAGCCTGCCCGCAAGTGGCATAAGCCGCTCCGATATGTATCTCCTATGAAGCCCATAACAGGATGGGATGGTCCCGATTGCATCGCCGATGGCCTTTTCCGTTACTCGAAGTGCATCTCCTGGATAAGATTGTTTATCGATGTCGAGGAGGCTGGCTTCTATGGCGGCACCTGTGCAGCCTGCAACAACTTCGAGGTCGAGCAGGAAGGCGGCCAGTGGAAACGCTTCGAGACCGATCTCGCCAAAACGCCTAAGGGCGAGCCGGTCCTGAGGCTCCGGGCATACACCACCTGGGATGTAGTATACGAACGCATCTCGGATGGTCTTCCAATCGAAGAGAAGATTGAGACGGTAGAAGATCTGGCGGCATACCTTGAGAGATGCTTTCTGTGAACTAGTACAGCTGGGCCTAAATAAGCCCATTTTTAGGCGGTAAGCGCCTTTCCTTGGTAGATCCATTTGAATGGTTTCTCCATTGTCTGGTTGAAGTACTCGATAAAGGCCAAAACCTTCGTTTTCAAGTCTTTGACCGAGGCAAAGCTACCCCGCCTTAGCACTTTTCGGACCATTCGGCATTAATATGAACGAATAAAAGATTGATGCATTGCCTGGTAATCCCGTCTTGCCAGAGCTGATCATCCAAGTCCTAGACCCACCTGTGCAGAGGGCAGCGACCGGATAGGAGGAAAGCTCATCTTCTTGATGGGCCCAAAACTTTTTATCAACCCTAAAACGTCATACTAATATCATCTGATTAGGTTTGGGATTAAAATGATAGCTAGAACGTCCTTGGGGGGGGTCAACAAACTTAGCACGATTTTCTATATATTATTTTTTGTTTATTTATTATATTTCTTATATGAGTTTTTTTACATGGATTCAGGTCGCTACCTATGGACGTTGTTTGCTTTCTCTTTGATATTAATCCCCTTTGCCTTTGAAAAGCTGACCGGAATGTACTTTCCATGGGAAATCAAAATTTTGCTAGTTCTTTCTCTGCTTCTTCATACGGCAGGAGAGTTTCACAGATGGTATTATACTTTTCCTCATTTCGACAAAATCTCTCACATGTTTTCCGCTGCCGGAATAGCATATCTGGTATTTATTTTTATCATTTTAGTTCAGCTTTACTATGGGCTGCAATGGAAAATACCCCGAATAATTGTCTTCATAATCCTCATGACTGCATCCTTCGCCCTCTTCTGGGAATGGTGGGAGATATTTAGCGATAATTATTTCGGTTCTAAATTCTTTTGGGATTTTCAGGACGGCCTCGGAGATGCAGCAGCAAATATCGCAGGAGTAATTATCGTATCTTTGGATGTAAATAAATACCTTAAAAAAAGGACTTACGAAGAGGTTGCTGAAGATTTCATAATTCCGGATGAAAGCGGGCATTATGCCATGAAATGGGCATTTCTACCAATCAAGAAGGAAAAAGAATGAGAAGAACAAAAGGAATATATTCATAAAGATATACCAAAGGATATTTATGTTTTCTGATTTTCTTATTGGGTCAATTATTATTCTTGTTCCGTTGGGAATCTTAATCCTCACTTTAGCAGTCGATCTCAATATGAAAGAGCAGCAGCTTTCTCGAAGAATTAAAAAGCTCAACATGATAGCTAGTAGTTTGACAGAAAAAAAAGATAACGGATTTGAATAGCATTCGAGGCGGCCTCGATTTAGATGAGCAAGATAGAAAACAGGTCGACAAGCTGGCTAATCAAACGGATACTAGAAATAACAAAGAAAATGGCCCTGCGAATGACCCTATTGAGGACTATGCTCTTGCAGCCAAAAAGGTAGCCACAATGAGATTCGAAGAGAAGCTGCTGCTTAGTGCCAAAATAAGGTATTTCAAAATTTATGCGGCAGTTATGTATATATTAATATGGGTTTCTTTAGGCATTTTGCCTCTACTCTATAATTTGGGATTTCATTGGGATTGGAAATAAACACTTAAGCTGAAACGGAGAAGTCGCGTATCAGGGGCCTACTCAAATGATCAATCACTCCGGAGGGTGGCGGTTTGCATCATGACGGATATCAATGGGATTGGGTAACTGGTGATAGGTATTTATCCTCAGAGGATTGAGTAGAATCAGGATACGAGGCCACTGCAAATTTACAGCAACTATGGCACGCTACCTGATGGCTTCTCAAATATCTATTAATACAAACAAATTAAATCAGAATATTGCCTAGTGGAAAACATCCCCCTGTCGTAGTCTTGGAATTATAAAGGTGAAAATATGGAGAACAACGATCTAGCCAGGTTTAAAAATGCAAATGATGTTTTGGCGCTCAAAAATGCCCTTCTTAATCAAATGAATCCCATTTTGCGAGCAGCGGCTGCGGAGGCATTAGGGGAAACAGGAGTTCTTGATGCGCTTGATTCACTCATTCGTTCTTTAAACGATGAAGATCCGGCGGTTCGAATTAAAGCCGCTGAGGCTCTGGGAAGATTGGGAGATGCAAGGGCAGTGGAAGGCCTGATCAAGGCTTTGAATAATGATGATGATGGCGAAGTCAGATTCCATGCAGCAGAAGCCCTGGGGAAGATCGGAGAGCCAAAGGCAACTGAGCCCCTGATCAAAGCCTTGGGTGACAGAGAACCATGGGTTAGGAACAAGGCTGCAGAGGCATTGCTCAGGCTGAAAAATCCGGCCATTGATCCACTGGTAATGGCACTAAGAGATGAAGATTGGCAGCGGAGGCAGGAGGCAAGAGGGGTCCTGGTGAAAATGGGCGATGTAGCCGCAAAGCCTCTCATCTCAGCGCTAGAAGATGGGGATCCATTACTGCAAACTGAGGCAGGAGAAGTGCTGGTTCGAATAGGAGCGCAGGCCGCAAAACCACTGGTTTTAGCTATGAAGAAGGAAGACCGGGATCAAAGGGAGATGGCAGGAGACATCCTGGTTCGAATTGGAGAGCCAGCCGCAGAGCCCCTGATCTGGGCAATGAAAGATGAGGATGAGGGTATGCGGGAATTATCTGCCGAGTTGATCGTCCGCATAGGTGAGCCGGCAGTGAAGCCTTTGATCCAGGCTCTGAATTACAGAGATAAAGATCTGCAAGCTGAGTCTGTAGTGGTCCTGGCGCGACTCGGAGCGCTGGCAGTAGAGCCTCTTGCTCAGGCCTTGAAGGATGAGGATAAAGACGAAGGGTTCAGGGCCTTTGCAGCTATGGCTTTGGTGCGCATAGGAGAGCCCGCTGTAGAGCCGTTGATCCGGGGACTGAGCGATGAAAAGAGAGATGTAAGAGTCTGCTCGGCTAAAGCTCTGGGCGAGATTGGAGATTTAAGGGCCCTGTGGCCCTTAATTCGAGCATCCAGAGATGCTGAACGAATGGTCCGGGTTGAGGCCGTCGGAGCCCTGGCAGGCATGGGAGCGCTGGCAGTAGATTACCTGATTGGAAACCTGGTAAAGGACGATGAGTCCAGAATCCTTGCCACGGAGACGCTGGTGCTTATCGGCCCGTCGGCTGTTGCACCGCTAATTCAAGCCATATCCCATGAAAACGAATCCATACGTCAGGAAGCTGTGGAGATCCTGGTGCGAATTGGGGCGCCGGCTGTGGGCCCTCTTGTACAGAGTCTTAATGAGGATGATTCCGTTCGAGCGCAAAAAGAAGAAATGCTGGTGAGAATCGGAGCACCATCTATTGGTCCCATCATGCAGTTTTTTAAAGATGATCCCCTGGAAAGAGTCCGCCTCTTAGAGATCCTGATTCGCATCGGTGCGCCAGCTGCCTGGCCACTGACGCTGGCCATGGAAGAAGGCGGGCAAGTACGAGAAGCGGTTAAAGAGGCGCTAATACAGATTGGCCCACCTTCCGTAGATCCGCTTGTAGCTGCTCTTTCAAATGAGGATGCAGAGATAAGAGCTGCTGCTGCCGATGCCCTGGGAAGAATAAGAGATACAAGAGCGGTAATGCCCCTGATTCAATCCTTGAGCGATAAAGACGCCCCGACCCGAATCGGAGGAGCAAGAGCTTTAGGTGTTATTAGAGATCAAAGAGCAGTTCCGGCATTGATCCTAGCTTTGCGTGACGATTACGATGAGGTCAGGGGAGAGGCGGCGATCTCTCTAGGCTGGATCAGGGATTATAGGGCAGTTGAGCCTTTGATAGCGCTTCTAAATGATCCTAATCCTTGGGTCCGGATACAGGCAGTGGAAGGCCTGCAGATCATTGCCGATATCAGGGCATTTGAGCCCTTAGTACAGGCATCGATGGACAAGGAAGCGGATGTCAGAGGCCAGGTATGCGAGGCATTGGGAAGCCTTCGTGACCCGAGGGCACTGATGCCGCTCATCTCTGCCCTGGAAGACGAGGATCCTTGGGTACGGTTAAAATCTGCCGAAGGATTGGCTAGAATCAGAGACTCTAAGGCGATTGATCCTCTTATTGGGGCCTTGGAAGATGAGGACCCATGGGTTAGGGCAAAGGCAGCGGAGGCCCTTGGAAGCATTAAAGATGCAAGAGCGGTTCAACATCTCATCCCATTGCTAAAGGACGAGAATCCCAGAGTGAGAGGCAGGGCAAAGATAGCTATAGAACGCATCGGTATGCCGTCCATGAGATCCGCCCTTTTCATCTCTCCGGGAGGAGAAGGAGTTGGGGTGGAGCTGGACAGGGCTCTTGTGAAGATGGATGACCTGAAAAGCATCAAGATCATCGATTTCTTGCAGCACGAAGATCCAATAGTCCGGGGAGAGGCGGCAGAGGTCTTAGGAAACAGAGCTGATCTCATAGCGATTGGACCATTGGTTGGAGCGTTGAGGGATGAGAATCACTGGGTAGCAAGACAATCAGCGGAGGCTCTTGGCAAAATGGGTGCCCTGGCCATTGGCCCCTTGACCCTGGCTTTACAGGATGAGAATGAAGCAGTCCGGCGAGAGGCGATCGTAGCTCTGGGGAGCATGGGTGATGTCTCCGCCTCAAAGCCACTTCTTGAGGCCTTGAAGGATGGAAGTGCTGAGATTCGAACGGCATCGGCCGAATCTTTGGGAAGGATCGGAGATGAAGAGGCAGTAGTGCCCCTGATCGAAGCATTGAAGGACCCGGACATTGAAGTACGGGGAGAGGCGGCCAGAGCTCTGGGAAGAATAAAAGACCCGAGAGCTTTAGAGCCTCTGATCTCCGCCCTTAGTGATGAGGTGGATGAGGTTCAATGCTACATAATCGATGCCCTTACGAACTTCAACGATCCCAGAGCACAAGATGCCATTGAAAGCGCTCTGAACGATGAGGATGTCTTGGTTAGAATCCATGCTAAGGAAGCATTTGCGGGGCAGGGAGAGGAGATGGAGTAGTACCAAATATTCATTCCCTAATAGTTCTCCGCTTCTTCAATTATCGGCTCGGAAGGGAGCAAGAGAGCCGTGGCATTTGTAGTAACGCAGTTAATTGATGCAAAATCGACATCATTAAGACCAATTACGCAATCTGCGTAGTATTTCAAAGGAAAGGAAATAGTTTGGATGGTATTCAAGACATCCTTCCCTATCCCTGAAACCTGCGTAGATTGCGTAACACAATCTCTGCGTATTGATTTCAACTACACAATACGAAGGTAATAGCTTGCGCAGATACGTAATAGCAATTATTGACTTCACCATTCACATTTCATTTCTAATCGCAGTACCCATATTCATTACATGGTTCAGAGCAGCATTTGTCTCTGCAGGAATACTGCCACGATAAACACGCTTCTGGTGGAGTGCAGATATTTCTATAACTAGGGATCAATTGTATGGATTTAAATGCATCAATGAGCATTGGTGCATCCATATCGAATTGATCCGCGGGAGCATAAACTCCTCCGAGAAAGTTAACTGTTGTACCATAATCCATTAGATCGGTTGTTACAATAGCAAAAGATCCTTTTGCAGGGATGCCATTAATTGTGAAGGAACATCGCATCGACTTTCCTGAAGCCAAAGAGCCAGCATAAGAAGCAAGAGCGTTTGCCAAATCCTGGTCATCTTCATAGCCGATAATTCTCATGTCAGTTACCTTACTTTCTCCTAGACTGAAATCCTGTGGCATGTAGTTCTCCAAGTAAGTCTCAGGAGTGGTGTATGCTGGCAGCATGTTGAAGCCTTGATGTAAATGGTTCAGGGCAACTATTCCTCTTGCCAGGTCAGTTGAATCTGATGCGGCTATCCCGCAGCATCCCACGCCAACGACATTCCAGCCCTCTGGCACAGAAATAGTATAATATAAATTTCCTGGGGGACAATCAATATCTGCAATGCATGTGCCCACCATCGCCATCAGCATCAATGCTAATAAGTATTTCATAGCCCATCCTCCTATAACTTTCATAGAATTCGGACTGGCTTGATGCGTAATCCTAGTACATCTGGGCTGAGATAAACCTAATGATAAGGTTTTATATATAATCGGTGACAGATACTCTGCAAAAGGGGAGTATCATGCCGGGACCGAAACCTTTAGCAATCAACTTGAACGATATCGAACGCCAAGGTTTAGAATTGCTTGTTCGTCGGTACACTACAGGACAGCAAAAAGTTATCCGAGCACGGATTGTTCTGCTGGCTGCGATGGGTAAGAACAATCGTGAAATCGCTAATGAATTAGAGGTTTCCTTGGACACTGCTCGATTATGGCGGCAACGATGGCTGGACTTGCAGCCGATTTCTTTGGACGATCTGAATGTTGAAGAACGCTTGGATGACCTGCCAAGACCAGGAGTACCACCTCGTTTAACTGCAAACCAGATTTGTCAGATCCAACAGCTGGCTTGTGAGAAACCTGAAGAATCAGGACGTCCAATTAGCCAATGGACAAGCCGTGAGATTGCTGCAGAAATAATGAAGCGGGGCATTGTAGATACGATTTCAGCTCGTCATTCTGCCAGGATTCTAAAAAAAATGACCTCCGACCGCATTTGATTCGTTACTGGCTAACACCTGCTCCGGACGATCAATTCGACGAAAAGGTAGACGACATCAATTCACTGTATCAACAAGCCCAGAATTTGGCTCAAAAAGGTGAAGTCGTAATGAGCATCGATGAAATGACAGGGGTACAAGCTCTCGAACGAAAACACCCTGGATTGCCAATGGCACCAGGAAAAGTGGAACGGAGAGAGTTTGAATACATCAGGCATGGAACTCAATCATTCATCGTGAGCTTTGCAGTAGCCAACGGAAAGGTTGACACCATTTCTTGCGGCGATACGCGCAATGAAGATGACTTCGTATCCCATATCAAGGAGGTGGTAGAAAGCTCTTTATCCACATCCCGCTGGCACTTTGTCGCCGACAACCTCAATATCCATAAATCAGAGTCTCTTGTGAGGTATGTGGCCGACGTATCCGACTTGGACATCGACTTAGGAATCAAAGGCAGAGATGGTATTCTGCAGTCAATCGAAACTCGCGAATCATTCTTGGCCGATCCATCTCACTCGATTGTCTTTCACTACACGCCGATACACGCTTCTTGGATGAACCAGGTCGAAATATGGTTTAGCATTTTAGTCCGGAAGCTGCTCAGGCGGGCCAGCTTTGCTTCTATCAATGATCTGAATGCCAAGGTTCTGGCGTTTGTCGAGTACTTCAACAAGACAATGGCAAAGCCGTTCAAATGGACTTACTCGCGCCACTTGCGCATATTTTCAGAATCCGCGATGTTATCAAATCATTTGGTTTTATTTTTGATCTCATTTTATTTCCCCTCCTACTGGTTTAAGAATAAAAGGCAAGCGAGAACTTCATGTCGCATAATCCCGGCTTTTTACCATCATGTGAGTTTCTCCGTTGGACAAGATGAGTTCCTTTAAATTTGAACATCCTCAAGCACGGCTGAGGCGGTTTCATGAAGGCTGTTAGGGTGCAAGAGGCCATGATTGTGAGCAGATATTTCGTAGCCTGTATCATAAAATATGATGTACTTTCTATGAATCATATAGACGATTATGTCTAGATCTTATCATAATATTAAACAGATCTTATCGAAACAGTATTACTAAACATTAATCAGTATTTAAACTATATCGCGCAAAATGTCGACAATTTTTTTGCATGAATGATATCCAGGTCTTTCCTGTGACCCTAATACATCGCCCTGTAGAAGTTCAATGCCTTGCATGTCCAGAAATACCTGGATGGCGTTGGACATGGTCTTGTGGTAGGATGGGGGCTGGACGAACTTCGCGCAATAGAGACAATGGCAAAAGAGGTTCGAGCAAAGTACATTACATAAAAAAAGAGAAACACCAGCAGCACTTTGCCAATGTGTTTCGACAATTCATTGCCAATATGTCATGCCATTGCTACGGGATTTGGTCTACTGTTGGTTAGTAACTATCTTGACGTTGTTGGTGGCTTCTGAGAGTCCGAAAGCCATTGCATCCCTGTTTCCTACCTTGACCTGCTCAAGATTGACCTTGATGCAGCAGTCTTGGCAGGAAACGTTGCCACTGCTACAACATTCACACGCACCAGAATCCTGATTCTTCTTGATCACCAGATTGTTTGTTGCAATAGGATCTTTTCCCGGCCCAATGGCCAAAGCCCTATCATTTCCGACAATCAGACCATCGAAATTGACACCAGCAGATTCTGGGAACCTAAAGGCGGATCCTTCTGTCTCAAATATTCCTCCATCCTTCCCGAGGATATCTACGCCACCGTCCCCGCCAAATCCCTGGGCCATAACCGGAATGGATAGCATAGCAAAGGTAAGTACCAATACAAATTTATTTGTTTTAATAGTCTTACTCCCTAAATCGTTCAGTTTAGACAAAGTAATACTCAATTATATTTATGTCTTTGGGTCCATTAAAATAGTAAAGAAATTTTCAATGGAAAATATTTCATATTACATATTGGAGTGAACCCTTCCGAGTGGACAATGAGATAGTCTCTGAGTATAAATATCCGGTAGATGTTTCAGATGCCGGGGCCGTGACCAAGATCGAGTCCCTCTTCTTCCGAATGCATTTTCCAGCGGCGGGATGACTCCGCCCTTCCTGCCAGATTATAGATCACCTTATAGTGCTGAAAGGTGCCGCTTGAAATCCAGCTCTCCAGTAAACTTAACCGGTCATCCTTTCATCTGTCACGGAGGTCCGCTCAACTGGGCGTGGACCAGTGGGTTGAGATAGCCAGCCAGGGCACTGGTTCAATTAAAGGAAATCATGCGACCTCCCTGGCCTTTCGAAATAGCGGTCCACCCCGGACAGATCTCGCCTGTCCCCGCCTTCTGAATGATGGTCGACCAGGATAGGCTGCCCTGGTGGGATGATAACAAGAATCTAATGAGCGATTTGAAACCGGCATTCTTAAGTCTCAAAAGGAGCCTGCAGGACCTATTCCGGACTTGCCGCATCTTTTGTCGGACAGAGGCTGGCGGGCTGCCTCACGAGCTGGGAGATAGGTGACCAGTTACCAGATGCCAGCAAAAAGCCTATTAAATCATAGAGATGTCATATACACTGAATGAGGATAATCGCGGTAATCAACCGTAAAGGAGGGACAGCCAAGACCACGACCGTTGACAACCTGGCTGTCTGCCTTGCTCAGAGAGGGTTTCGGGTACTAATCGTTGACTTGGATCCTCAAGGAGGAGCAACCGTCCAAATTGGATTGGATAAACGGCAATTGAAAAGCACAATCTATGACGCTCTAGTGCATGAGAAACCTCTTTCCGAAATAATCTGCTCCACCCCTATTGATAATGTGGACATCGTTCCTGCAAACATCGAGCTAGACGGCGCAAAAGAAGAGCTGGTTGGAAAGATTGCCCGCGGGTCTATTCTGAAGAGGCTATTAGACCAGCTACCAGCCTCCAGCCACCAGCCTTATGAATTTGTAATAATCGACTGCGAGCCAGGCATGAACGTACTCACTTTAAACGGATTGTTGGCCTGCAGTGAGGTCATTGTACCTATGCAAGCGGAGTACAGCTCACTTGAAGGCACAGCAGATCTGATACAGACAATGAAGGATGTTGAGAAGCACATGGGCCACCGCCCGCAGATACATTTTCTAATTACTATGGTTGTTAGAACTATTCATAGCCGCGAGGCTATTGACATGATGCATGAGCAATTCAAAGAACAAGTATTCAAGACCACAATCCCACGTAACATAAGTGTTGCCGAAGCGCCAAGTTTCGGCAAGCCTGTCGTCCTTTATGCTCCTTTTTCTCTTGGAGCCAGGGCATACCAACAGTTCACGGAGGAATTTCTGAATGACTAAAGAAGCAATCGGGAAAGGCAGAGCCGCGATTTTTGAGGGGTTATCACCAGCCACCAGCGACAAGCCGCCAGCTACCAGCAACCAGATGCCAGAAACCAGTGCCAATACACCAGCTACTGGCCACCAGCCGTTGATTGATGAAAGCGCTCTTGCCGAAGCCAAGAAAGCCTCGGAGATTACAGTAGTCTCCCCCGAAGTGGCTGCCGTGCAGCGATACAAGCAACAACCAACCGTTGGAAGTTATAAGATGTCTGAAAAGATTTGCCCGCTAACACGATTAGTATGCCTGGAAAGATACTGTCAGTGGTGGAATAAAAGTTTGGGTGGTCGCTGTTCCGTATATGTGATGGCTGATAGCCTTAAGCATTGGTGGCAATTCTGGAAATGAGTTATCTATATGAGGCCATTTTACGCACGCTATATCACCACGCGTTCGCCGTCGCAGAGTTGGAAGAAGAAGCGCTTTAAAAGGAGAAACCATGACAAAGGAAAAAATGATCGACACAAGGAACAAAAGCGATTGAATGACGCGCGTGAGGCAGGAATCCCGTGGAAGAAGTGGAGGCCCTACCTCAGTGAACGAACGTGGGGCACGGTTCGCGAGGACTACAGCGAGGACGGCATCGTCGGCATTTCCGACGACAAACAGCGCCTCTGCTTCAGCCTGGCCCTGTGGAACGGCCAGGATCCGATTCTCAAGGAACGGCTCTTCGGCCTCACGAAGAGCGAAGGCAACCACCGCGAGGATGTGAAGGAGCACTACTTCTACCTCGATGGCGTGCCGACCCACTCGTACATGAAACTTTCATGCCCAATTGGGCACCCATGAGGCATGAAAATGAGTAAACATATATATTTAGGAAAGCACTCAGCGCGATCATGAGACATGCAGTAAAGGGTGAGGTTTTTTGGAGGATATGATATCCCCGAACATGAAACTACCTATGCAACACTTAGAACCCATGAATGTCGCCATATTAGGCACGCGTATCAAATTTACGCACCTCAATGTTGCTTTGCCTGTCTCAGGGAGCGTTTATCATGGAGCCAGTTCTGAAGATTTGTGCCGGAATGGATGTTCACGAGAAGAAGGTAGATGTATGCATTGCTTACGGGCCTTTTGATAAACCTCCGAAATTCGAGATCAGGACATTCCCAACTATGACCTCGGATCTCGAGGATTTAAAAATATGGCTGAAAAAATATCATGTCACGACGATTGGCATGGAAAGCACCGGTGTCTATTGGAAGCCGATCTTTAATGTAATGGAGGGAGAGTTCGAAATAGTTCTTGCCAATGCTCAACGTCTCAAAGCTATTCCCAGAAAAAAGACGGACATCATGGATTGCAGGCGAATCGCGAACTTGCTGAGATACGGATTACTTCCTAGCAGCTTTATACCACCAAAAGAGATCAGAGAGCTGCGGGATCTTAACCGCACTCGAAGAAAACTTGTTGGAATGATGACCTCAGAGAAAAATAGACTTGTGAAGGTATTAGAGGCAGCCAATATAAAGCTCAGCTCTGTTGTCACTAAGATCTACGGTGTCTCTTCATTGGCTATGATTCGATCTCTTCTTGAGAAGGACAAACTCTCAAGAGATGAGATTTCCCAGATGGCTAAAGGCAAGCTCAAAAAGAAAGTAGATCTACTGGAAAAAGCTCTTAATGGAAAGCTAACCGATCACCATAGGTTCCTTTTGGGAATGCATTTGGAAAACATAGACCATCTTGCTAAGCAGATAAAGAAGATGGATGAAGAGATCGCGAGAAAGATGGTCCCTTTTCAGAGAGAATCGAAGCTGATTCAGACGATTCCAGGGATCAGTGACGTGAATGCATCAGCGATCCTGGCGGAAATTGGAGTCAATATGGCTCAGTTTCCTGATGAGGCACATCTCTCCTCTTGGGCCGGCGTATGCCCAGGAAATAACGAAAGTGCTGGAAAGAAGAAAAGCGGCAAAACGCAGAAAGGAAATTCCTTTCTGAAAGGAGCCTTGACTGAATCTGCATGGGCAGCCTCAAAAACCAAAGACTCTCATTATAGTGCCATCTATCATAATATCGTAAGAAGGCGAGGCAAAAAGAGAGCTCTTGTTGCTGTGGCGCATCGTATGCTTATCGATATCTACTTTGTTCTCAAGACAGGTGAGCCTTATCAGGATATGGGTGCTAAGGCTGTTCACGAAAAAACAATAAAGAGGAAAGAGAGTTCAATGATTAGATCGCTTGAGAAGGCCGGATATTCGGTGACAAGGGCGGTGACTGCATAAATGCAGGCGGGTTCATTTTCATATCAAATACCTCTATAAATACCCGCAGGCGGCCTATCCCTATGCTGACCTGGTAGAGACAAACCGCCGCCGTACTCGGAACGAGTCTGAGTACGAATTGCTCGATACCGGTGTCTTCAATGACGACCGCTACTTCTACGTCTTCATGGAGTATGCCAAAGCCGGTCCGGAAGACATCCTGGTGCGGATCACGGCAGCCAATCGGGGACCGGAATCATCCGACTTGCTCAGGTGAGAAGCTTAGCCCACTCCCCCCTACCCCCCAAGGGGCAGGCCTCCGGGCATGCGAGCGCACGAACGCGCGCGCAAAAGGCGCCAATCATGAAAGGATAATCGGCCATGCATACTCTGTCACCCCCACGATAGAGCACTCCGGGTGCCAGGAGCAGCTGCTCCATAGCTCGCTCACGATTTGGTCTGCCCAGCAGGCCGCGGTGACTCCGGCATCCTTGAGCAATGGGCAGAGAAGCAACTCTGCAGTTCAGCCTCCTAAATTAGCTGCATATTCCTTGTTAATTTTGCCTTCTCGTACAGCTTTCTATCCAGCGTCAAGAGTGGCACATGCTCTGCCTCAGCCGCAGCCAGAAAGAGTGAGTCGTAGAAAGCAGTCTTGGCCTCTAAAGAGATGATGTATGCCTCCATGGTCAGATCCTCTGCCCGGATGAGTTCACACGCCTCTGAGATGAAACTCTGGCTTTTCTTAAAGGCCGCTAATGTCAGGTCTTTATCCCCATCACAGAAGGCGACTTGCTTCCAGGCCACATTCCCAACCTCAGCAATAGCAAGATCCAGGGTGATCAAGTCGGATTTTGCAGCGGCTTCCAATGCCCGCGTTGAAGCATCTTCTTTAAAGAACATAGCAGCGATTACACTTGAATCAAGGACCACCTTATCTGGCATCTCTATCCTCCCTTATCATCTCTGCCGCCCCAATTTTATTAGGAATCTGGTCCTCCCATAGCTCTTTTGCCTCTGCCAAAAGCTTCTGCTTCTTCTTTTCCCGGACTATCCTCTCCACTGACTGTCTGATCTCGACCTGCCAGTTGACGTCGCTCATCTCATCCATCATCCGACGAACGCGATCATCTATCCGAATGCTGTAAACATTAGTCGACATAATGCTTATGTTTACCATTTTTGTATATGAATCTGTCGATGAGAATCTGTGAGCTAATATCCTTCATGCCCTTGCGACACAGGGAAGGCCAGAAGGCATAGGAGCACTGGCGCTCCACCCCACCCCCTACATCCCGCTTCCTACTGCCACCCGGCCACAGATACACAGGCTCCGGGGCCTCCCTTCCCCACCATTCGCCCTCCGGCCCCAGAGGGCAGGCCCAGGTGCATGCGAGCGCCGGCGCGCGCATGGTGATGCGGGCAGCCCTGTGGAAGATACCCGAAAAGCCAGACGCGGAATCATTTCACCAATATGACGAACAACGGCACTGGCAACCCTGGTCTACAGCTATGGTGGCAGGATTGACCAATCATGTATGGACAAACGAGGAACTCATGATGAAAGTTGTAGTCCCCAGTCTCGACAACACAAAATAGGGAGACGACCAGAAGCTCCAGGTCAAATTTAACAGTTCCTGCCGAGAAGCCCTTAACCTGCTTATGAATGAGTAGGAAGATCAACAAAAGAGAATCAACAAGGAGCTGAAATGAAGAAGTCGCATATCAGGAGCGTACTCAAATGACCAATCGCTCCAAAGAGTAGCGGTTTGCATCATGATAAATATCAATGAGGATTGGATAACTGGTAAAAGGTATTCTGTAGCGGGCAGGAAGGAAAATGTCCTAAGGTCACGAGGAAAACAAGGAATTCATTCGGTAAGTATTGGTTTTGAAAGAAAGCATAAAAAGGAACAAAAATTGAAAACCGCACCCGTAAAGCAATTTAAGGACAATACGGGGTATTGGAAATTGTAATTTTTGTCCTTCGAGTCATTGGATTGTCTAAGTCTTTTTCTGTTCCTTCTCCTTCTCCTGCTCCTTTGCTTCCTTCTTGTCTTCCTTCTTTTCATGGTGATGCTTTATCGCAGCCGCTCTTGCAAGTCCCATATGTATTCCTCTCTTGGTTCTTATGCATCACAGTTATTTATAGTTGCTTGCAAGATATCATTTTGTCCATAACAATTTCGGTGTATTACGCACGATGGTGAGTCTTCTCGAATACCTTCGGAACGAAAGAAATGTTGGCTTGAAGACCATAGGGAAATACTTCACTTCAATTGATAATGTTTAACGAAAAAGTTCTAATAGGAAAACGCTACTATAAGAAGAATTTATGCGGGCGTGCTTAATAATAATACTAATTCTGATCCTGGGATTTGCGAATGCTGCCAAAATAACCGTAGGGCCAAAGGATGCAAACTACTCCGTGATTCAGCAGGCAGTAGATAACGCCAGCACGGGAGATATTGTTGAAGTTCAGAGTGGAGTCTATCGCGAGAACGTCTATGTCTTCAATACTATAAAACTCCTGGGCGTCGATACCGGCAAGGGATTGCCTGTAGTAAATGCAAATGGATCTGGAAGTGCCATTACCGTATTGTCCAATGACACGACGGTCAGCGGCTTCAACCTCACAGGCTCGGGCCATTGCGGATGCGGGAATGCAGGCATAATGGTGGAGTCATACAATAATACTATCCGTAATAATGTTATTTTCAAGAATAAGTACGGCATATATGTCCGGCCTGAAAAGACGAATAACACATTTTTGTCAAATGATCTTCTGGAGAACGAGATATTAACTGCAAATGAAACGAGCGGCAATCGGTGGAGTGAAGGTGAGAAGGCAGGGGGCTTGCAGGGCCTCTTAAGTCTTATAACCGGGGCAAAGGTTATTGGAAACCATTACAGCGATTATGACGAGCCGAGTGAAGGCTGCAATGACACCAACAATGATGGATTCTGCGACCTGCCCAGGAATATCGGGAATGGTTCGGCATTCGACAATCATCCGTCGATCTCTCCGCTAAATATTTGAAAAGCCCATTTCGTATGACTTCGGATCCTTAGGGTTGGCCGTTTGGGGATTATCAGGAAAGGTGAATTGAGAGTTGGACTTCAGGCTTGAGCCGGTCTCGATCTAGGACAGAGAAGCGATAATCGATATCCATAACCACTGCGAGGAGAACAGCTTTGCTGCTTATCCGGAAGACCGGGTTCCCTACGAGTTTTTCAATCTATAGGAAAAAAAGCCGTTAGTATTACTACTGGCTGGCCTGTCACCTACGTTTCGCTATTTCGTTATGCTTAGGCAAAAAATGATAAGATAAATCCAATGGTGGAATATGGAAAGGGACATCCTTACGGCGGTTAGGCAAGAGCTGTTACAGAGCGTGGACGAGAAGACCCGGGAGAGCGCCAAACGCTTCTTCAAAGAGGAGGTCAAGTTCCACGGCGTGAAGAGTGCCCTGGTCAAGAAAATTGCCGCCAAATACTTCCGGAAGATAAAGCAGAGAGACAAAAATGAAATATTTTCTCTGTGCGAAAACCTCCTGCAGGCCGGATACGGCGAGGAGGCCTTCATCGCCTTCGAATGGTCCTACTCGCTGCGACGCGCGTACGAGCCGGAGGACTTCCTGGTATTCGAGAGATGGGTGGATCAGTATGTGGACAACTGGGCCAAGTGCGACACCCTCTGCAACCATACCATTGGAAGCTTCGTGGAGGTGTACCCGGAATTCATCGAGCGCCTGGCGGTCTGGGCTCGATCGGAGAACCGATGGCTGCGGCGCGCCTCGGCGGTGACGCTCATCCTTCCCGCCCGGAAGGGTGATTTCCTGAAGGAGGTCTTTGAGATCTCAGACATATTGCTGGAAGACAGGGACGACATGGTGCAGAAGGGCTACGGCTGGATGCTGAAAGAGGCG
Organism: uncultured Methanosarcinales archaeon; assembly: GCA_963702455.1. Classification (GTDB taxonomy): domain Archaea; phylum Halobacteriota; class Methanosarcinia; order Methanotrichales; family Methanotrichaceae; genus Methanothrix. The sequence goes on along the minus strand of CAVPCV010000010.1, from coordinate 13,487 downwards.
AGCAAGAAGCATCAGGCGGAGGTCTTCGACTACGTAATGAAGTGGAAGGCAAAGATGCCGCGAACGGCATTGCGCTATGCCATTGAGAAGATGCCGGTGGAGATGAAAAGAAAGGCGATGGAGAGATAGTTGGTTCTGCCATTCACTGCCGGATAAGTCGAAGGCCACGAAAAGATCATCTTATCGATATACCTTGCTTCGATTCCTGATTCGCAATACCAATACCCCGTTCTGTTTCTTGGGATAAACGACCCTGTAGTCTCCTATGCGTAGTTTGAACAACCCTTTGAACTGCCCCGTAAGCGCTTCTCCGCAGTCCGTGTCACAGGATAGCGCCTCCTCCAGCTCTTTGATTACTCTCTTGGCAGCCGCCTTGTCCAGATTCTTCAGGTCGTGGGCCACAGAGGATTTGTACTCAATCATGCAGGCCAACCAGTTCCCTCATCTCTTCACTGGATACCACTTTGTCGTTCTTGTCGTTCAAACGCTCCTGGGCAATCAGGTAATCCGAGTACTCGTCCAGATACGCCTGCAATGCTTTCTTGATGATATACGCCTTGGAACGATCTATGGTTTCGGAGAGGCTCTTCAGGTTCTCTGCCATGTCGTCTGGAAGCCGAATCGATACAGAAGTGGAGATCTCATCACCTCGTATTACAATGAGCTACAAGTATATCAATGTCTTTACATATGAGAGCTTGGCTGGATTGAATGTATGGCTTCATGTTAGATCCTCTCCACAATTTGGCAGTCTAGCCTCCTTTGTTCAGCGATTCCGCCAATTCATATGGCCAAAATGAGAGGCTCATTTCTCCTGCCTGCCTCAGCCTCGTGCCCTCCACATAGGCCGCTCTTGCCTCCTCCTCGCGACCCATCTTTCCGAGCAGTCTTCCTTTCTCATGCCAGATGCACGCCTCGTTGGGGCGAAGCCTTATGGCTCTGTCGAGGAATTTGAGCGCCTCAGGATATCGTCTCAAGCCCATCTGGGCCAGGCCCTTGCCAAGGGATAATTCGAAGGATTCGGAGAACGTACGCGTGGAAAACTTGAAATCCTTCAAAGCTTGATGATATCTTTCCAGAGCGATGAGAGTAAAGCCTTTGGCCAGAGATGCTTCATAGTATTCGCTACCCTTCAGAGCCTTTTCAAAGCACTGCAAAGCATCCTCATAAAGACCTCTCTTGAAGAGAATCGCTCCCTTTCCATGCCAGGCCACGACAGCATCGGGGGTAGATTGCAGAGCTTCTTCGAAGCAGGGAAGGGCCAAGTCATGGCGACCTTGTGATGATAGAATTTCTCCTTTACGCACCAGGAAGTAACTCTGATCCTGCTCTGTCTCCAGAGCTCTATCGATCGCTTGCAGAGCCTTCTCCTTGTCATCCAGATCATCTATGAGTATCTCTATTTTTCCCGTCATGGCAGAGATATTTTCAGGCTCTCGCTCCAGGCATTTGTCCAGGCACTCAAGGGCTTTCTCGTAATTTTTCATCCTTCGGCAAATGGCGCCCATCTTGAGCCAGGCTTCGGCTTGGTCAGGCTCCAGCAGAGCCGCCTTCTGGAAGCATTCCAGTGCTCCTGGATCATCCCTTTTGTTGATCAGGGCGACTCCTTTGTTAAACCAGGCATCAAGGTATCTCGGGTCGATCTCGATGGCTCTGTCGAAGTGCTGTATTGCATCCTCGAAACGGCCTTTTCTGCCGAGAATGGTTCCCTGGACCACTAGAGTCGATGGATTATCAGGATCTGCGAACATCTGCTCGTAATCCAGGATTATATCCTCAATCGCGGACAGCCCTCGAGTGCCCCTCACTCTCTTTTTCATTGCCTGCAGCTTTCTATGTTCCCTTTATTTAATCCATCCCACATCGTACCTCGCCCCGCATTCCGGGCAGATGAGAATGATCCGATAGCCGTCACTCGACCGCAAAAATGAGCTGTGAAATCCCAGCTCGTAGCCGCACTGGGGACAGATCCGAAACTCCTCTGACAGATCGATCTTCTTGATATCCATAGATGCTTTCATATCCTTACATTGAGGCCCAACGCCAATATATCTTTGGAGATGAGGTGGAATAAAATGCAATGGGGATACGTGAAATGCTAGAGGTTCATCGAAGACATCGCCATCAATAAGTCTGCAGCTAACCGTCGTCGCTTGGCCGGCCGCAGCCTTGAGCGGCTCGTTGGCGCGGCCCTGCAGGCCGACTCGCGGAACCCCCGGAAGAATAGCTCTGATACAGTCCTTACATTAGATCTGCGAAGTCCAGTCTGCAGTTCAATGACATTGGCATATCTTTAGTTAGGCGCTAAGAATTATCCACAACTTCTTCTGGGGTTCCGCGCGGTAAAACGCGCTGGGTGACGGGGCGCACTCCAGGCCGTGCAGGCCCCCCTAACCCCGCGGCCGCGGGGGACAATCTGTGAAGCCCTTCCCTTTATTCTGGGACATATTTGAAAAGGCCTCGATGGGTGAATATCCGAACAGCTAGACACGCCATTATTGATGGAGAACCATTCGAGACGTTTTTGACATCATTAACTCGATTATATGCGAAATGAAGCGATTTATGACTGCATGTGCCCCTCGTCGATACACCGACCACAATGGGGGCAGATCATTCCTGCCTTCTTCTCCTCCTCCTTTCTCTTGGCCAGCACCTCGGCTAAGCCGGAGGCCAGTACTCCCGCGGGCAGAGCGAATAGGCCGATCCCCAAAATCATCACCATCGAGCCGATGAACTTGCCCCATGGTGTCACCGGATAGATATCTCCATAGCCCACTGTGCCCAGGGTAACAATGCCCACCACATGGCCTCAGGGATGCTGGAGAAGTTATCAGGCTGAGCCTCATGCTCCACGTTATACATCAAGCTGGAGGAGATTATAAGCAGAATCATGATGGCAAAGAGCATGAGCAACAGCTCTTCCTTCTTCAGCTTCAGTACATCCGTGAATGTCTGCAGAGACGATCGAGTAGCGGGCCAGCTTCAGCACCCGGAAAAGCCGGAAGAGCCTCAGAGCTCGCATGAACCTCTTTTCGAGGCGTTCCTGCACCTCACATTCTCGAATGGTCTCGCAATAGTCTCGTCTACCTTAATATATACGAACCTTCCCTCTTTTTGCTATGCGTGCCGCCTGCCTCCAGCAACAAGTTGAGCCCTGCAAGAATGAAAAGAACCTCAGCAGAGCTCTGCAGATGGCCCGCGCCGCCCTGGACGGGGGTGCACAGATCCTGGTCTATCCTGAGCTCTTCCTGACCGGCTTTTGTTACGAGCCCTCGCCAGCAGCAGCTGAGGATCCCACTTTCTCCGCGCTCGATCCTTTTCGCGCCCTGGCAGAAGTGCATGAGTGCTTAATCATCGGCTCCGTCCGCTCTGGTCGCCGGAATCTCGGCTTCTGCCTGGACTCGGTGGGGCTGGAGCTGCGCCCCAAGATCCATCCTTTCGGAGAGGAGAAAGAGCACTTTGATGGCGGAGATTTCATCTCACCCGTGGCCACAAAATGGGGCCGGGTGGGCCTTCAGATCTGCTACGACCTTCGCTTCCCGGAGGTGGCGCGCTCACTAGCATTGCAGGGCGCAGATTTCCTGGTTACAATTGCCCAGTTCCCTGCGCCCCGCAGGGAGCAGTGGCGGACGCTGGCTCTTGCGCGAGCCATAGAGAATCAGATTCCTCATCTGGCCTGCAACTGGGCGAATGCCGGCAGCTCTCTGATCATCAATGCCCGGGGCATAGTGATGGCGGAGGCCGCGCCGGAGAGACAATTATTTGGGGCGATGTCGATCTGGTGGAAAGGGACGATGTGCGCCGCGAGATCGCCTGCTTTGCCGACCGGCGTCCGGAGATATACTGAGGTGAGAAGCTGAACGCCCGAACCCATAATTTCCTGGTCTCGAAGTTCAGGGAGTATTATATCGAATCATCCCTGGAAGCTCCGCCAGGCCTCCAGTCCAGGGAATGGGGTTTCCTCTTTTTTGATGACTCCGGCATGCGCCGCCATAAGTCCTTCTTCAGCCGGGGGGAGCTGGCAGACTATGTCCGTGCCATGGTGCCGCGCCACGTCTATCACTCCGCTGCCTATTACCAGCGACCCGGTGCACCCACCATGAAGGAGAAGATCTGGCAGGGCGCGGACCTCATCTTCGACCTGGATGCAGATCATCTGCGCAATGCCCCCCAGAGCTATGGCGAGATGCTGGAGCTGGTGAAGAAGGAGACTCTGAAGCTACTGGGATTTCTAACTGCCGACTTTGGTTTTTCAGAAAGGGTGGTTAGTGTCGCATTTTCTGGTGGTAGAGGCTATCACATCCATATTCGCGATCCGCGAATCTTTACTTTAGGTGGCGATGAGCGGCGAGAAGTAGTAGATTACCTAACAGGCAGAGGCCTTGATATCGAACGGCTGAAATTCAAGGTATCGATATCGGGGGATGTTGGTGCTAAGAAAGTGCGAGCTCTCAGATGTCAGTCCGAAAATTCGCCTGGATGGGGTGGCAGGTTTAATGAGGCGATTATAAGATTTGCTGAAGAAATTCGCAATCTAGATGAAAAGAGCGCTGTGAAAAAGCTCACCAAGATAAAAAGCATTGGAGATGTTCGGGCGGCCGAATTCTATATGCGGATCAAGAGCGATCGGGTGTTAGATGATATACGTTCGGGTAATCTGGATAGCTTAAAAGGCGTTCAGGGTATTTGGGAATTTGTTATCAAATATTATCTGGCAGACCAGTTTGTAGAAGTCCTGGGTGGTGAGACTGACGAGCCAGTCACTGCCGATGTGCGCCGTTTGATTCGCTGTCCCGGCAGCCTGCATGGCGGCTCAGGCCTGAGGGTGACGCCTCTGTCCATCAACGACCTGGAGGACTTCGATCCCCTTGAAGATGCCGTGGTCTTTGGAGACGAGAGCGTGCCCCTGGAGATCCTTAAGCCCTTCAATACCCAGATGCGCGGGCAGAGCTACCATCTGACGGAAGGCCCGACTGAGCTGCCTGCCTGCGTTGCGGTCTTCCTCATGGCCCGGGGTGTGGCTGAAGCCCGGGCGAAGCTGTAGTCAGTGAAAAATCTATATAGTATTTGATACCTGATAACAAGTCCGCGCCAAAAGTTTTTGAGGTGGGAAGATTGGATCTGGCCAATGCGCTGAGAGAAGAGCGCAAATCCGCGGAGCTTCAGCATCTGGATAAGGATTTTTACCAGCAGGTTGGCAAATATCTGGCCGACCTGGGGCAGGAGCTCTCCCGTGTAGAGGACTCGTTCAGCGTAGAGGCTCAGATCCTCCAGGATACCTTGAAGAGCGAGAAGAATAGCGTAAACAAGCTCATCGACCAGAGGGTTAAGAAGATCGTCCGCCGGGCGCTTCGCAATGCAAGATCCGCTTCCCGGGAAGAGGCCTTCCAGGGCATGACTGAAGAAGAAGAGGAGGTCTTTCGGCAGATGCTGTCTGCCATTGCCAGCGGCCGCGAGGCCATACTTGCCCATGTAGCTCACACCGAAAGGCCTTTAATGGGCAAGAAAGATATATCCCGGGAATACGAAGTCGTGCGGTTGCTGGATAGTGTTCCTATGTTTGCGGGAGTTGACGGAAAAAATTACCTTCTCGCGAAGGATGATGTGGTCGTGCTCCCCGCCGTCCATGCCAGAAATCTGCGCAACAAGAATTTAGCGTCTGAAGTGAAGATTGAGAGATGATACGTTGTGAAGATGCCAAAGAAGCTTAACGCTTACTGTCCGTTCTGCAAAAAACACACCCCCCAAACGGTGGAGCGGGTGAGAAAAGGCCGGGCTTCCTCTTTGACCCATATTGTGAGGCAGAAGGCCAGAGCCAATGGAATAGGGAATCAGGGTAAGTTTTCCAAGGTCCCCGGCGGCGACAAGCCGACGAAGAGACTGAATCTGAGATACCGCTGTAACACTTGCAAGAAGGCTCATAACCGCCCAGGTTTCAGGGCTGGCAAGTTCGATCTGGTGGAGAGCTGAATATGCCATCCAAATTCGTCAAGGTAAAATGCAACGACTGCGAGAATGAGCAGGTCATATTCGCCCATGCTGCCACGGTCGTCAAGTGCCTGGTCTGCGGGCGCACTTTAGCTGAGCCCACCGGCGGCAAGGCTGAGATCAAAACCCAGGTAGTAGAAGTGTTAGAGTGATCTTTGATGCAACGTGAGGGCTGGCCAGAGCCCGGATCTCTAGTGGTCTGCACCGTGACTCAGGTGGTGGACTTCGGAGCCTTCGTCTCAATTGACGAGTATTCCGGTAAGCAGGGCCTGATTCACATCTCGGAAGTGGCCAGCGGATGGATCAAGTACATTCGCGACCACGTGCGAGAGGGGCAGAAGATCGTCTGCAAGGTATTGAATGTAGACACGTCCCGGCACCACATCGATCTCTCCCTGAAGGACGTAAACGAGCATCAGAGACGGGAGAAGATTCAGGAGTGGAAGGCGGACCAGAAAGCCTGGAAATGGCTGGAGATGGCCTACAAGGATAGGCCTGAGGATGCAAAGCGAGTAGCTGATGCATTGGTGGCGGCTTACGATAGCCTCTATCTGGCCATGGAGGAGGCGGCAATCTGCGGAGCCGAAGCCCTGAAAGATGCCAATCTGACGGAAGAAGATGTGTTGATGCTGGAGAGTCTATCCAAGGATAATGTCAAGATACCATCCGTTGACATTAGCGGCTATGTGGATATCACTTCCCCTGCGCCGGATGGGGTCGAGGTCATTCGCAAGGCCCTCAAACAGGCCAAACGCGTCAAAGACAAAGATGCCACGCTCTCCATCTCCTATATCGGAGCGCCGCGATACCGCATTCATGTAACAGCGCCTGATTATAAGAGTGCAGAATCTGTTCTCAAAAAGTCTGCTCAGGCTGTTGTAAAATACATCGAACAACACGGCGGAGAAGGCACCTTCCTTCGAGAAGCATGAGATCCAAGATCCTGAGGTGTACGGCCTGCAGCCGCTACACCCTGTTGGACATCTGCCCCGTCTGCGGAGGTTATGCTGCGATTACCAAGCCGGCAAGATTCTCTCCTGACGACCCCTATGGAAAATATCGAAGAGCTCTCAAACCGGAGGCAAAATGAAGGAGACCCTGGTTCACCGTACTAAAGAAGTAACGCTTAAAGATCCTATTCTGGTGGAGGGGCTGCCCGGTGTCGGCCACGTGGGAAAACTGGTGGCGGATCATATGGTAGAAGAGCTGAATGCTGAGAAGATCATTGAGATCTATTCGCCCCATTTTCCGCCCCAGGTAATGGTGAAAGAAGACGGCACCATCAAGCAAGTCCGAAATGAGATCTATGCACGCCAGGGCATTAATGGCGAACCGGATCTGCTCATCCTCATTGGAGACTACCAGAGCGCCACTAACGAGGGGCACTATGAGCTTACCAGCATCTTCCTGGATATCGCGCAGAGCTTCAATGTGAAAAGGATCTACGCTCTGGGCGGCTATGGCACGGGCCAGTTCGTGGAGAAGCCCACGGTCATGGGTGCGGCCACAAGTCTTGAGCTCGTGGAGGAGATGAAGCAGCAGGGCGTAGTCTTTCAAGAGAACGAGCCGGGCGGGGGCATCATCGGCGTCTCAGGGCTCCTTTTGGGCCTGGGCGCCTTGCGGGGGATAGATGCCATCTGTCTCATGGGTGTGACCAGCGGCTATCTCGTCGATCCCAAGGCAGCTTCAGAAGTTTTGCGCGTTCTCTCTCAAATTCTGGGTATAGAAGTCGGCATGCAGGCACTGGAGGAGAGGGCAAAAGAGATGGAGAAGATCATCGGCAAGCTCCAGGAGATGGAGAGGGCCCAGGCTCCTTTCGAGGCAGGCGGGGATGAAGACCTCAGGTATATCGGATAGTCTCCTCGAATATGCTCATCAGCTCCTTGCCCTGGCCCTTCGAGAGGGGGCGGCAGAGGCAGAGGTCTATGGCATGGTGGGCCGCTCCGTGAATGTCGATCTCCGTAAAGGATCTGTGGAGATGGCCAGCGAGAGCTTTCACCGCGGCCTGGGACTCCGGGCGGTTGTGAATGGTGCCGTAGGATTTTCCAGCACAAGCGACATGTCGCTCCTGGAATACGTCGCCAAAAGCGCTGTGAAGTCTGCAAAAGCTCGCGGCCCAGACAAATCCTGGCTCTCTCTTCCCGCTTCTGCGAAGCTCACGCCAGTGCAGGGTATCTTTGATGCGCGGTTGGAGAGAATCAGTCCCGAGGAATGTCTTGAGGCTGCGGCGAGCATGCTTGAAGGCTGCAGGATGGTTAGAGAGGCAGAACCAGTCTCGGGAGGGGTGGCATGCATTTGCGGCACAGGTTTTGTGATCAACTCCAGAGGACTCGAGCTGCGGGAGACGTCCACTCTCATGCAGGCCTCCATGGAGACCATTGCCAAAGCCGGTGATGTGGCCACAGGCAGCGAGTTTTTCAATTCTAGGAGTTTTGAGCCCTCCATGGAAGCCGTGGGCAAGGCCGCCGCTGAGATGGCCAGGGCATCACTGGCAGGAAGCAAAGCCGAGAGTGGGACCTTCGATGTACTTCTCAAGCCTCAGGCCGTGGCAGAGCTGCTGGAGAGCACAATTCTGTCCGCTTTTGAAGCCGACAACGTGCAAAAAGGTCGTTCTTCTCTGAAAGGACGGGTGGGAGAGATGATCTCCTCCGAGGGTCTGAATATACATGACGACGGCCTGCTTGCAGGGGGAATAGACACTTCTGCCTTTGATGGCGAGGGGGTACCTTCCCAAAGGACGGTCTTGATTGAGAAGGGCATCTTGAAGGGATTTCTCTATGACAGCTATACGGCAGGTAAAGCTGGCGTCAAATCCACAGGCAATGCGATGCGGCAAGGTTACTCCGATGTTCCCAGGGTGGGCATCCGAAATCTGATCCTCAGCTCCCCGAATGCTCATGATCTTTTGGCGGAGACGAAAGGATATCTGGTAAACGGTCTCATAGGGGCCCATACCGCCAACCCCATATCCGGCGACTTCTCAGTGGAAGCGAGAAATGCTTTCCGCGTCTCACCAGGAGAGGCTGCTGTGCCCATCCGCTCTTTGATGCTGGCTGGAAATATCTATGAGATTTTAAAAAATATCGAGATAGGAACGGATGTGCGGGCCATTGGTGCCATAGTCACGCCGACCATAAAAGTCAATATGAAAGTAGTAGGAAGCTAAAGGAGGATTTTGATGATTATCGGAGGACCGGCCTCCCAGCTTCTGGGTGGCAGGGTGGCGGCCATTTTAAATGAGACGCTTGCTCTCTGCGATTATAAGACATTTCCTGATGGCGAATCCTACACTCAAGTGGTGACGCCATTAGAGGATGTTGTGACAATAATCCAGTCCACACCAACCGATCAGGACCTCGTTTATCTGCTGCAGCTCCTGGATGTTTGCCGGGAAAGCAAGGTTTCTCTGGTCATACCCTACTTTGGTTATGCCCGCCAGGACAAGATCTTCAAGCCCGGCGAGCCCATGACTGCCCGGGCGGTGGCCACGGCTTTGAATCCCTTTTTGAAGAACGGCCGGGTCCATCTGGTCAATATCCATGCCCCATCGGTCATGGCCCACTTCCAGTGCCCGATTGAGAATCTGGATGCAACCTCCCTTCTGGCCGAGCGGATCGAAACCCTGGGCCTGAAGGATGTGGTGGTCATCTCTCCAGACAAGGGGGCCATAGCCATGGCGAAAACGGCCGCCTCCTTTTTGGGCTGCGACTGCGACTACCTGCAAAAGACCCGTCTGTCCGGCACGGAGGTCTCCATGGCCCCCAAAGAGGTGGCAGTTAAGGGCAGGGATGTGGTCATCTTCGACGACATGATCGCCACGGGCGGCACCATGGCTATGGCCATTAGGCTGCTGCGCCAGCAGGAGGCCCGCCGGGTCTATCTTGCGGCGGTCCATCCCGTACTGACAGGATCGGCGGTGCTCAAGCTCTACCGCTCCGGTGTGGAGGCAGTGCTGGCCACGGACACGCTGGACAAGGGCGTGAGCACGGTATCTGTGGCGCCATTGATCGCGAAGGCGCTGAGAGCGTAAAGAAACGTCCATAAGGCCATCTCAATCCGATCATTGGGGCGGTTGAGATGGCCAAGAGTTGGAATGGTGCCTGTGACCCCAGGCTCGCAAGATGGACTCGCAGCAATTCACATAGAAAGTACGAAAGTTTTCCTTGCATGCATCAGACAAGTCCTATCTGCAGTTGAATGACTTCTAATCAGTCGCAGAAATCATCCCACCAAGCCTTCTGGGTTCCGCGCGGGTTTTGCGCGCTGGGGTAACGGGGGCCCGTCGAGAGGTAGAGGGACATCCATGACGAAAGAGTCTGCAAATGACATTGTACCCCTCACAGGTCTGCAATTTAGCCGCCGTCGCTTGGCCGGCCGCGGCCTTGAGCGCGCCCGACCGACCTAGCGCGAGGCCCGCAGGCGACTCCGGCACCCCAGAAGAATGTGCGAATGTTGTCCCTGCAAGCACAGATATGACTCACCTTTTCCAAATTAATTCTTTCGCAAAAAATCACCCACAACTTCTTCCGGGTTCCGCGCGGTTAACGCGCTAGGTGACGGGGCCCACTCCCGGCCGTGGCGGCCCCCCTAACCCCGCGGCCGCGGGGAACAATCGACAAAGTTCTGCTCCTTTCCCTTGGACCAGCTTGCGAAGTGCTTCATTTGTCAGATGCATCTCCGAATCAGTTATAGATCGTAGACTCATTTGGACGATGAAACATGGCAGAAGTTATTAATGATTCATGTCCACCAGTTCTAAGATGAAGCTTCAAGCCGTGATTGGCGGCGATAAAATAGATGATATGGAGTTTAGGTTCTTCTTTCTTTATAAGGCGGTAGAGTTGGGCTGTGAGAGGTTCATTTCTTTCATCCGGAATTCGAAGGTTCGCGAGGTCTCGTGGTGAGGATCGAAGGCAATGACGACCAGGTTGCCTGTTTCAAGAATTTTGTTGAGGATCAAGTACATGAGGGTATGCAATTATCAAGCATAATTTTTGAAGAGTATACAGGTCACGTACCTACCATTAAGACCTTCTTAGCCTTTTGCACCGCAGAACTTCTGGACAAATGGGTCAGAAATATAGATCGTGCAGGCGCTCGCAGCGCTCCCGGGTCAAGGTCAGGCAGACCAGGCCGCGCCCGTGGGTGACCATGAAGTTGATGGCCTCGGGGGTGACCTTGTCCGCGGCCATGAGGAGGTCGCCCTCGTTCTCGCGATCCTCGTCGTCCATGACGATGACCATCTTGCCCTGGCGGAGGTCCTCGATGATCTCTTCGATTGAGTTGAGTTCCATGGGGCTTGACCACCGCTAGCAAGAAACAAGTCCGAGCAGATTAGCAGATTCTTGTATTGCCCGTCACTTGTGGTGCAATCCCGCGCCCTGGGGACGGCGGTCCCAAGGCGACATCGCGGGATTTGGTCCGCGCCGCTGACCCTAAGCGGCGAGTTTGCCCATGATGCTGCAGAACAGCGCCATGCGGACGAACTTGGCCCCGCGGGCCTGGGCAAAGTAGCCGTTGTGGGGCGAGGCGTTGACGTAATCGCCAAAGGTCTGCCCGGGCAGCTCCGGGGCCAGAATCATGGTCTCCGGGCGCATGGAGGACATACCTTCCACGAAGTCCATGCGCGGGGCTCGGGCGGCCACCACATGGTGGACATAGACCAGGTCCACCTCCGGCAGGACACGCTTGAAGCCGCCGAGGATGGTCTCCTTGGGGTAGGACTCGCTGGCCAGTTCGAGCTTGAGCCCCGCCTGTTCCAGGACCTCGCGTTGACCAGGGCGGAAGGGTTGGGCGAGGCGGTCCATGATGATGACCTTGCCCACCATCTGCGGGAACTTCGACAACAACAACAGGAAGCTGCGTATGGTGCGCGTACGCGCCGGGTCGCCGGAGATGGCGACATTGATGGGCCGCTCCGGGGCCGCTGCCAAGAGGTCCGGACGCCATTTCAGCAGGGTGTAGAGGTCCGCCATGGCGTTGGTGGGGTGCTCGTCGTCACCGTTGCCGGCGTTGATCACCGGCACCCGGAAGTTGTCCACCATGGTCTCCAGGGAATCGCTGACGGCGGTGCGCAAGACCACGATGTCACCATAATTGCTGCACAGCTCCGCGAGCTCGTCGGGGCTATAACGACCGCCGCTGGGCCGGGTCGGGGACTCCTCGAAGTCGAGGATGCTGCCGCCCAGGCGCAGCCAGGCGCTGGCAAAGGACAGTCGGGTCTCGCTCAGTGCCCCGCCGACGAAGACACTGCTCAGAATACGACCGTTGAGCGGACAGGCGTCCGGCCGGCCCTGTGACTCGTAGTGGGCGGCCAGGCGCAGGACCTGCAGCAGGATCTCGGGGTCGAGGTCCCGCGTTGAGAGGATGTGGCGGTTCTGCAGCCGGGCCAGGGTGTCCTTCTTCCCCGGGATGGCCGCGGCCAGTCGGGCGGCGTTGGCAACGTCGGCGACCGGGTGCTCGACGGACCTTGGGGAGGGCTCTGGGCCACGCAAAGCGGTCTCGCTCATGGGAGTTCCTGATGGGTGGGGTTGTCGGATCGATTCTATATGCAGCGGGCGCCGCCGGTGGTCCAGCGGCGCCCGACACTATAGCCGAGGCGGGGGGCCGGGGGGAGTCCGCCCGGCCTTGAGACCGGACGCGCCTGAGTCAGCGGCGCAGGGCCTCGTCATCGCGGTAGTGCACATCGGTCCAGCACCGCGGCAGGGGCTCATTCGAGCAGAAGGCCAGATCGGCCTTGGCGAAGGCCTCCGGGTCCTGGAGCTCCTCGCCGGCATGGTAGCGGCCGACCAGATTAGGGTGCATCGGATTGAACAGGTCGCGGATACTTAAGACCTCGACCAGCTTGCCTGTAGAACTGTGCTTGAGGAACATGCTAAGCCTCCTGTGTTGGTTGTCTCGCCCGATCTGAGTATGACCCTAGCGAATGCCTTTGCAACCGCTTGGGGCTAACCGGTCTGAGCCGCCCACTGTTCTGGGGTGAAGGTCTTGATGGACAGGGCGTGCAGCTCACCGCTGGCGATCTGGTTGCGAACCGTGTCCATGACCAGGCGTTGCCTCTTGATGGGGGTCTGGCCCTCGAAGGCCGGGCTGACCACCACGGCGTCGAAGTGGCTGCCGTCGCCGGTAACCTGGACCTGGGCCCCCGGTAGACCCGAGCGGATGAGTGTTTCGACGGCTGTGGTTTCCATGCGGCATTCCTCTGATTGGGCTGGGGTCGGGGCCCCGGTGGACGACATTGCGTGCTGGCAAGATTGGGTCCGGATCGGAAGGGACCAAGACCCCAGGGTAGGTTGGACTTCAGTCCAACCAGATTCCCTTGCCGGGCGAGGGATGTCACCCCAGCCCAGGCGCCTTTGAAGTTGGCTATGTCTGGGTTCGGTGTGGGCGCATGGGGTAGGCCGCTGCGCCTCACCTCCCCGGCAAGACGCTGGGGGACCCGATGCGCGGCAGTCCCCAGGAGATCGAGCCATCATCGCCCGCGCAGAAAGAGTCGG